>NZ_JBLGCI010000003.1:0-306116 GCF_047617075.1 Brevundimonas sp. | reverse complement strand
CGGCCCTGAACCACGCTGACGCGACAGGCGCGGGCGGACATGGAGCGGGCGATGTCGTCGGACAGGCCCACCACGCGGGCGTGCTTCACGCCGGGGGCGGGCGCCAGTTCGTAGAGGGTGACCACCGGGCCGGGGCGGATCTGATCGATGACGCCCTTGACCCCGAACTCGGCCAGCACGCTCTCCAGCATCTGGGCGTTCTGTTTCAGGGACTCCTCGTCCACGGCGGCGACGCGGGTCTTGGGCTTGGACAGGAAGCCCAGCGGCGGCAGTTCGAAGCCTTCGGTGCGGGCGAAGTCGAAGGCGCCCTGCATCTCGTTCTGCTCGCGGCCCGCGGGACGCGGCGCCTTGACCCCCGCCACCTTGGGCGCGCGGGCGGCGGGCGCGGGCTCTTCCCACGGCGGGGAAGCCTCGGCCGGGGCGTCATCGATCTCGGGTTCGGGCGCTACCGCGCGGGGGCGCACATTCGCGGCCGCTTTGGGCGCCGCGCGGGCCTTGCGCACCCCCTTGGGGGCCGGGCGGGCGACGCGGACCTCGGTCAGGTCGCGCCAGCGCAGGCCCAAGGTCCAGGCCAGCAGGGCCACGGCGGCGATCGCCAGAAGGACGCCGGCGAAGGCGGCGGCGAAGGGAATGCCCGCGAAGGCGAACAGGCTGGTCGGGGCCCACAGCAGGGCGTCGCCCCACAGGCCGCCGAGGCCCGCCGCCAGCGGCCAGATGGCCGGAATGATCAGGGCTGACAGGGCGCCGGCCAGCAGTAGCACGCCCAGCACGGCGGCCAGCGCCTTGAGCGGGGTCGGGCGCAGGCGGGTCTGCACCACCTCGCCCAAGGCCGCCGACAGGCCGAACGCCAGCATCAGCAGGACGGCGGGCCAGGCGGCTATCCCCAGCGACTGATAGAGCAGGTCCGCGAACACCGCGCCGTTGGCGCCCATCCAGTTGGTGGGTGCGGTGGCCGCCGCCGCGTTGAGGCTGGGATCGGCCGGATTCCACGACACCAGCGAGGCCAGCAGCAGGGTCGCCGCGATGCCCAGGAAGCCGCCCCGGAAACGCACGGCGATGGGCGCGCCCCACAGGATGCGGGCGCCGTCAAAAACACGGGTTCCGATGGCGAGGGCCGCGGACATGGGCGGGCTCCGGTGGGACTGAAGACAACTGCGCCGATCATCGCCCGCGCAGGGTTAAGCCCGCGTTTACCAGCCCCTGCGACGGCGCCGCCTCTGGACGCGGCCGCAGGGGGGCGCGACAAGGAGATCATGAGCCAGGACGACCTATCCGATCTCGACGTCATCGTGGCCGGCGCCGGTATGGCCGGGGCGACCTTCGCCCTGGCCGCCGCGAAGGCCGGGCTGAAGCCGGTGCTGGTGGACCCGTTCCCGTTCGAGGACCAGACGGCGCCCACCTTCGACGGCCGTTCCACGGCGGTGGCGTGGTCCAGCTTCCGCATGCTGAAGGCGCTGGGCGTGGGCGAGGCGCTGGAGCCGCACGCCTGCCGCATGGACCGCATTCTGGTGACGGACGGGACGCGGCCGGGCGCGGCGTCGCACCGGGCCCTGCCCGCCTTCCTGCGGTTTGACGCCGACGAGATCGGCGAGCGCACGGGCGGCGAGCCGCTGGGCTACATGATCGAGAACCGCCATATCCGTGCGGCCCTGGCCGGGGCGGTGCGCGCCGCGGGGGTGCCGGTGCTGGCGCCCGCCGCCGTGGAGGCAGTGCGGATCGAGGAATTCGCCGCCCACGCCGTGCTGAAGGACGGCCGGACCCTGAGCGCGCCGGTGATCGTCGGCGCCGAGGGGCGCAAGTCGGTGGTGCGCGAGGCGGCCGGGATCGGGACCACCGGCTGGGCCTATGGCCAGAGCGGGGTGGTGGCCACCGTCCGCATGGAGCGGGACCACGGCAATGTGGCCCATGAGTATTTCCTGCCCTCGGGCCCCTTCGCCATCCTGCCCCTGACCGACAGCCGCGCCAGCCTGGTGTGGACCGAGACCACGCGGCGGGGCGAGGCCCTGCGCGACGCGTCTGACGAGGCGTTCCTGAGCCATCTGAACCGGCGCTTCGGCGAGTTTCTGGGCGCGGTGAGCGTGGAGGGGCCGCGCTTCGTCTATCCCCTGTCCCTGTCGCTGGCCGAGCGCATCGTCGCGCCGCGTGTCGCGCTGATCGGCGATGCGGCCCACGGGGTGCACCCGGTGGCGGGGCAGGGGCTCAACATGGGGCTGAAGGACGTGGCCGCCCTGATCGAGGTGCTGGCCGAGGCCGCGCGCCTGGGCGAGGACATCGGCGCGGTCGGGGTGCTGGAGCGCTACGCCCGCTGGCGCCGGTTCGACAATGCGGCCCTGGCGGCCGGGTTTGACGGCTTCGTGCGGCTGTTCTCGAACGATGATCTGCTGACGCGTCTGGCGCGCGGCGTGGGCATGGCGGCGGTCAACCGCATCGCGCCCCTGCGCCGCGCCTTCATGACCGAGGCCGGCGGCGGGGCAGGGGATCTGCCCAGGCTGCTGCGGGGCGAGGCGGTCTAGTCCAGCGCGCGGGCTTCCTCGGCCAGCATAATCGGCACGCCGTCGCGAATGGGGAAGGCCAGTTTGGCGCCCTTGCTGATCAGTTCGCCCGCCGCCCGGTCATAGGTCAGACGCCCGCGCGTGACCGGGCACACCAGCACCTCCAGCAGGCGGGGATCGACGGTGGCGGGGGTGTTGAAATTCTCTGACATTGTTGAGGCGTCTTTCGTTCAGCGATGTCTGTCTAGCCGTCATCCTCGGGCTTGTCCCGAGGATCCATAAACGCCGACAGGGCAGGAACAAGCCTGGACGGGGCCGTGTCTCTGGATTCCCGGGACAAGCCCGGGAATGACGATGACGAGAAGAGCTACTGCATGGTCGGCGCTTGGTCGTCACCGGGTTCGGCGGCGTCGATGCGCAGCAGGGCGGTGAGTGTGTCGAAGCGGTCGCTCAGGGTCAGAGCCTCGATCAGGGCCTGCTTCTCGGCCGGTTCGAACGGCAGGGCCATGGACAGGCTGTTGACCAGCGCTTCGGGCGGCGCATCGCGCGCGGCGTCCCAGTCGATGTCCAGACCGCGCGGGCTGAGATACCCCTGCAGCGCCGCCAGCAGATCCCCGCGGTCGAATTCCTCATTCTCGCCCGGCGCCTTCAGGTCCAGGGCGAAGGGATCGAAGTCCACCCGCGTCTGGCGATAGGGTGTCTGGGCCGGCAGTTCGGCCAGCACGCGGAACCTCGCCACCCCGGTCAGGGTGATCAGATAGCGCCCGTCCGAGGTCTCGGCGAAGCTGGTGATCCGCCCGGCGCATCCCACCGGCGACAGGGCCGGCAAGGCGTCGGGTCCGCCTGAAGGCTGGAGCATGCCGATCAGCCGATCGCCGGCCATGGCGTCGTCGATCATGTTCAGATAGCGCGGCTCGAAGATGTTCAGGGGCAGCTGGCCGCGCGGCAGGACGATGGCGCCCGCCAGCGGAAACACCGGGATCACCTGGGGCAGGTCCGTGGCCTTTATGTAGCTGTGCCCCATCGGATCAGGCGAACAGGATGGAGGACAGGCGGCGACGGCCGTCGCGGGCGATCTCGGACGTGGGGCCGGCGGCCTCGAAGATGGTCAGCAGTTGTTTGCGCGCCGCCTGCTCGTTCCAGTCGCGATCGGCGGCGACGATCTTGAGCAGGTGATCCACCGCCGGCTCCAGCTGACCGGCCGCGGCCAGGGCAAGGGCCAGATCGAAGCGGGCCTGATGGTCGTCGGGGGCGGCGGCGACTTTCGCTTCCTGATCCGATGTCAGGGCGGCGGGGGCGCCGGCGCCCAGCGACAGCTGGGCCCGCACGCTGTTGACCAGCGGCTCCTTCGACGGGTCCGGCGCCATGGCGATGGTCTGGCGGGCCTGGTCCGCGTCGCCGTCGGCCAGATAGACCCGCGCCATGCCGGCGATGGCCTTTTCATTTTTGGGGTCCAGCTGCAGCGCCTGGGCGAAGGCCTGGGCCGCGCCGCCCAGATCGTTCAGGCCGAGAGATTCCTCGCCCATGGACAGGATCTGGTCCAGATCGGACGAACCGGACGCCTCGCCGGTCAGGCGCTCGATGAAGGCGGTGATCTGACTTTCCGGGATCGCACCCTGGAAGCCGTCCACCGGCTGACCGTCCTTGAAGGCGTATACCGTGGGGATGGACTGGACACGCAACTGGCCTGCGAAGGCGGGATTGGCGTCCACGTCGATCTTGACCAGCTTCACCTTGCCCTTGGCCGCGCGCACAGCCTTCTCGATGGCGGGCGTCAGGGTTCGGCACGGCCCGCACCAGGGCGCCCAGAAATCGACGATCACGGGCTGGGTCTTCGACGCCTCCACCACATCGGTCATGAATTCGGAGTCCGAGCCGTCCTTGACTGGGTCGGCGGCGTTGGCGGCGAGCGGGTCGGCGAAAGTCATCAGTGTCGGTTCCGGCAAGTGTGGTCGGTCAGTCTAACGCGTTCAAACCCAGATGGTCGCCCCCGGCGTGAAGTGCAATCAGGCGGAAGCGCTGAAATCGATGATCAGCGGGTCATGATCGACCAGGGTCAGGAAGCGGCGGAAGTCGGTCTGGGTCATGGCCGTGGTGGCGGTGTTGGTCAGGGGGTGGAAATTGACAAGGTCCGCCTCGGCCAGACGATGGTCCAGCACGAAGGTCACGCGCCGGTCCGTATCGTTGATCAGTCCGAACGCCGTCACCGAGCCGGGTCGTACGCCCAAGGTCTCCATCATCAGGGTCTCATTGCCGAAGGACAGGCGATCCGCGCCGATCAGGCGGTGGGCGGACTTCAGGTCGATGACCGTGTCCTGACGCGCCGAGATCAGCCACAGGCGCTGCTTCTTGTCCTTCAGGAACAGGTTCTTGGTGTGGGCGCCGGGCATGGCGGCCTTGATCTCGTGGCCTTCTTCCACGCGGAACACCGGCGGATGATCGTGGGTGACGGCGCCCAGCCCCTGTTCGGCGAACCAGTCCAGCAGGCGTGAGCGGTTGAAGGCGGGATCAGTCATGCGGGTTTCGGCTTGAGGGCATCATGGCGGCGGGGATAGGGTCGCGCGCCATTCAGACTAGACCGCCGGAGCCGTGCCTTGGAACTGGAATGCTACCCCATGTCGCCCCGTCCGCCCGAGATGGTGCCGGGACGGCCGTCGCGAGACTGGATGGACGCCTACGCCTCGCGCCACCCCTACCGGTGTCTGCCGCTGAGCATGGCCAACACCACGGGGTGGGAGCTGCTGTGCCCCATGGGCTTCACGGCCGAGTGGAACGGCGGCCCGTCGCAATCGGACATCATCCTGACGCCGGATCGCCCTCACCCGGATTTTTCAGGTTTCGTGCAGTCGCACTTCTCGCGCGGGGTGGTGACCATGCACCCCAACTATCTGTTCCGCACGCCGCCGGGCTGGGCGATGATCGCGTCCGGCGCCCCCAACCACGTCAAGGACGGCATTCAGGCCCTGACCGGCCTGATCGAGACCGACTGGCTGCCGTTTCCTTTCACCATGAACTGGATCTTCACACGGCCCGGCCGGGTGAAATTCGCCAAAGGCGAGCCGTTCTGTTTCCTGACCATCGTCGAGCACAAGAAGATGGAGCAGTTCCAGCCGGTCATGAAGACCCTGGACGCCAACCCGGCCATGAAGGGCCAGTTCGACGCCTGGAACCGCGAGCGCACCAGCTTCAACAAGCGCCTGGCCTCCGGCGATCCCGATGCGGCCAAGGAGGCGTGGCAGCGGTTCTATTTCAAGGGCGAGTATGCGGACGAAACGACACCGCCGCCTGCTGACCATGTCAACAAGCGGCGGATGAAGACGCTCAGACTGTTCTGATCGATCCCGATCAGTTCATGGACGGGCGCACCACGCGCGGGCCAATGTTCTCCAGAACCTCGCGGGCGTCAAAGGCGTTCGGATCATTCGGCTTGGGTCCGCGACCCAGCACGATCTCGGTGGACGCCTCGTAGCGTGTGACTTCGCGGACATCGAAATCCCGGCCCCACGGGTCACCCCACGGGCTCCACAAACCGCCGCGATAGAAGCGCCAGGACGGACCCCAGTAGCGGCCGTAACGCGAGCTGTAGAAGGGATCGGGCGAGCCCACATAGCGGGTGTCCCGATCGGTGGCGCGGTCCACGGTCTGGAACCAGTCATAGCCGCCCTGGGCGGTCAGTTCTGCGGCGCGATACAGCAGGTACATCTCCACCGTGTCACGCGAGGTCACCGAGTTGCCCGCGAAACCGACGCGGAAACGGTTCTGCTCGATCTGCATTTCCGAGTAGCCGCCGCGCATGGTGGGGCTGGCCGGCTGGTAGGGGGTCGCCGTGGCGCAGGCCGTAAGGGCCAGGGCGGCGACGGTCGCCAGGATGACGCGTTTCATGAAACTCTCTCCCATTTGGGCCCGATTATGTCCGCCGCTCACTGAACGGCGGATGAACAGCTCCGTTCCGCCTCTGAGGAAGTCCTTATAATCTCAAAAGAATAAGGATCGACGCGAGGAGCAGAAGCGCCCCGACCCCAAGGCCGAAGGTACGCTGGAATTTGGGGTCCGTCATGCGGGCCTTCAAGGCCGCTCCGCCCATGCCGTAGGCGGTCATCGTGATGACGTCCATGCCGATGGTGGCGCAGGCGAACAGGGCCAGCTGCGGCGCGGCGGGCCGGTTCACGTCCAGGAACGGCGGCAGCACGGCTGTGAAGAACAGGATGGCCTTGGGATTGGCGATCTGGACGGTGAATCCGTCAACAAAGGCGCTGCGGCCCTTTCTGACCGGAATCTCCGACGGCTCGGCGGCGGTGCGGAAGGCGCCCCGGATCGCCTTGATCCCCAGCCAGGCCACATAGAGCGCCCCGGCGACGGCCAGCACCCTGAACGCTTCCGGAAACGCCTTGACCAGCGCCCCCAGCCCCAGGGCGGCGGCGGAGAACCACACCAGGGTGGCCGCATTCATGCCCGCCACGGCCATGAAGACCGAGGCCCGGCCCTTCTGCATGCCGGTGGCCACCGCGAACACGTTGGCGGGGCCCGGCGTCATGGCCATGATCGCCATGACCCCCAGGAAGGTCAGATAGAGGTGGGGGTCGACGGGCAGGGCGGTCATGGCCGCCGTTTGCGCGGCGCCCGTCCGGCCGTCAAGCGCGATCAGGGGTGATCGTGATCGTCGTCCGCAGACATTTCGGCGCTGACCTGGGCCTGCGCCGAAGCGATCTCGGCGAAGGCTTCGGCCAGGGCCGCCTGAACCTCGACCGAGGCCATGGCCCCGGCGATGTCGGCCTGGGACAGGGCGGCCTCGACCATGGCGCCGATGTTCATGGTCTGCATCATGGTTCCGGCGGTGTTCAGGCCCATCTCGGCGGCCGAGGCGGTGAAGGCCATCACATCTGGTCCGTATTCGGTCCAGAGCGCGGCCATGCGCGTCTCGCGCTCCGCCTCGGTCAGGGTCTGGTCTTCGTCCAGCGCCTCGACCTTGGCGCCGAAGGCGGCCATGCGGGATTCCATGTCGCTCAGATCCTGCTCGAAGGCGCTGGGCTCATAGCCGGGTATAACGCCCGCCATGGAGCGGGTTTCGCCGTCCTGGGCGAAAGCGGGGGCGGCGATGATCGCGGTGGCTGCGGCGATGGCGATGAGGCGCATGGCGGTCTCCCTGTCCGACAACCGCACAATTCGTCCGAAACCGCCCTCGGGCAAGTGACAACGCGTTAAGGTGGGCGGGGCCTATTCCGTCTCGGGCGTCGCCGGCGCCGCCGCCGCTTCCGACGCGGCGGCGAACTGAGCTTCCGCCCCAGCCCGGATCTGACCCGGAATCGCGAGGATGACCGGGATGGTGGTGTCGCGCGCCGTCGTCAGTTCGGCGCGGGCCTGTTCATCGTCCGAAGCGGCGATCTGGGCGTTGAAGAACGTCTCGAAATCGCGGGCGAAGCTCTCGAACTCGGGCTGATAGCGGGCGAGGATCTCATCCACCGAGGCCATGGTGACCTCACGGTCGCCGCCGCCCGCCTGCCCGGCCGCTTCCAGTTCGCGGGTCATCTGGTCGACCTGCTGCTCGAACCGCGCCGCACGGGCTTCAAAGGCCGTCTCGTCCATCGCCGCCGGGGCGGAAGCCGGGGCCGCCGGCTGAGCCGCCGTGTCCCGGGCCTGGGCGGCGCCGGCGAGGGCGAAGACGGCCGTGGCGGCCAGAAGGGTGCGGGTCAGCATGGCGACAACTCCGGAAGCAGGATCAGCCGCCAGAATGCCCTACCGACCGCCCTGCTCCAAGACTGCTCAGTCCCGGTCGCGATTCTCGCGCTTGGCCAGCACCCGCAGGCGCAGGGCGTTCAGCTTGATGAACCCGGCCGCGTCCTTCTGGTCATAGGCCACGGCGCCGTCCTCGAAGGTGACCAGCTCCTGATCGTACAGGCTGTTGGGGCTCTCGCGGCCGATGACCGTGGCGTTGCCCTTGTACAGCTTGACCCGCACCGTGCCGGACACCTTCTGCTGGCTGTGATCAATGGCCGCCTGCAGCATCTCGCGCTCGGGCGAGAACCAGAAGCCGTTGTAGATCAGGTGGGCGTATTTGACCGCCAGTTCGTCCTTCAGATGCATGGCGCCGCCGTCCAGGGTGATGGACTCGATGCCCCGGTGCGCGGCCAGCAGGATCGCGCCGCCGGGCGTCTCATAGACCCCGCGCGATTTCATGCCGACGAAGCGGTTCTCCACCAGGTCGAGCCGCCCGATGCCGTTGTCGTGGCCATACTGGTTCAGGGCGGTCAGCAGTGTCGCCGGGCTCATGGCTTCGCCGTTGATGGAGACCGCGTCCCCCTTCTCGAAGCCGATGGTGATGACGGTGGGCGTGTCCGGCGCGTCCTCGGGGCTGATGGTGCGCTGGTGCACGAACTCGGGCGCCTCGACGGCCGGGTTCTCCAGCACCTTGCCCTCGCTGGACGAGTGCAGAAGGTTGGCGTCGACGCTGAACGGGGCCTCGCCGCGCTTGTCCTTGGCGATGGGGATCTGGTGCTTCTCGGCGAACTCCAGCAGGGCCTCGCGGGACTTGAACTCCCACTCGCGCCAGGGGGCGATGACCCGGATGTCGGGCTCGAGCGCATAGTAGCCCAGCTCGAAACGGACCTGATCGTTGCCCTTGCCGGTGGCGCCGTGACAGACGGCGTCGGCGCCCATCTGGCGGGCGATCTCGATCTGGCGTTTTGCGATCAGCGGCCGGGCGATGGAGGTGCCCAACAGATACTGCCCCTCATAGACCGTATTGGCGCGGAACATGGGGAAGACGTAGTCCCGCACGAACTCCTCGCGAAGGTCGTCGATGAAGATGTTCTCGGGCTTGATGCCCATCTTCAGCGCCTTCTCGCGCGCCGGCGCCAGTTCCTCGCCCTGGCCCAGGTCGGCGGTGAAGGTGATGACCTCCGCGCCGTATTCGGTCTGCAGCCACTTCAGGATGATGGAGGTGTCCAGACCGCCGGAGTAGGCGAGGACGACTTTCTTGGGCGCGCGATCAGCGGACATGGCGAAATTTCCGGGCAAGGCGGGGAGATGGCCGCGCTTAAAGAACCAATGGTCCCGTCTTGCAAGGGGTTGGGCTGAAGGGCGGCGTCATCTCGGTTTCCCATTGGGACGCACAGGTCTGGCTCATCTGTGATCATGCTTGTGAGCGCTTGGTCGGAAATCTCAGCAGAATGTTTCGACATCCGCGAATGATTTCAGGAAGGAATGACTGATCGAGCTCAAAGTGGAACGTGTGCCGTTGAGACATATGGTCGGGCGTCGCGTCGACGCGCGCTGTGATCTGCCCTGTCGCATTCATTTCGAGTGTTGCCTTCAGATAAGGCTCGATCGGAGCGAGCTCCGCCTTTCCCTTCACGGTGTTCGACATGATGTCGAGTTGGTTGAGAAAAGAAGCGATCTCGTCCGTACGCAGCCAGGGCCCACTCACGCCCACGTATGAGTTGTGTGCTTCCACCTTCGCGCGGATGAGCAGCCAGTTGCCGTCCCAAAAATCCTCATCCTCGGGGCGTTCTCGCCCTTCCACCCAAAGAGAAAGACCGCCGAGTTTAATGTCTGGCGGGTTATCTATGTCGGAAGTGCTGATCATGGGCGTGCCGTCGTTTCGAGGAAGCGCTTGAGACTGTATCCGCTCGCGGCCTTTGGCGCGCCGGCCTTCTTAGCCCACCACCCCGAACCGATACTCATGCCGCTGGCGATAGGTTTCCCCCGGACGCAGGACGGTGGAGGGGAACTCGGGCCGGTTGGGGCTGTCCTGATAGTGCTGGGGCTCCAGACAGAAACCGGTGCGGGGCTGATAGACGACCCCGCCCTTGGCCGGCCAGTCGCGGATGGCGTTGGCGGTGTAGAGCTGCACCCCCGGCGCGGTGGTGTGCAGTTCCATCACCCGGCCGCTGGACGGATCGCGCGCCCACGACGCCAGGCGGAAATCGCCCGGTTCGCCGCGCACCACGAAATTGTGGTCATAGCCGTTTCCGATGCGGATCTGCTCGTCATCGGCGTCGATGTCCCGGCCGATGGGTTTGGCCCGGCGGAAGTCGAACGGCGTGCCCGCCACGGGCCGGATTTCGCCGGTCACCACCTTGTCGGCGTCGAAGGGGGTGAAGGCGTCGGCGGCCATCATCAGCTCGTGGTCCAGCACCGGGCGCGAGCCGTCGCCGGTCAGGTTGAAATAGCCGTGATGGGTCAGGTTGATGACCGTGGGCCGGGTGGTCGTCGCCGTCATGTCGATGCGCAGGGCCCCGCCCGGCGTCAGGCGATAGATCACCTCGGTGGTGAGTTCGCCCGGGAAGCCTTGATCCCCGTCCGGGCTGATCAGCGTCATGCGCACGCCCGGCCCCAAGTCTTCATGGATCGCCTCGCCGCGCCACAGCCTTTTGGCGAACCCGTCCGGCCCGCCGTGGGAGGAATGGGCGCCGCCTCCGGTGTCCAGCTGGATCGTCTCGCCGTCCAGCTGGAACCGCCCGCCCGCGATACGCCCGGCGTAGCGGCCCACGATGGTCCCGAAATTGCGGTTACGCTCGATGTAGTCCTCGAGGGTGTCCAGCCCCAGCACCACGTCGCCCATGACGCCGTTCCGGTCCGGGGCGATCAGGGAGACCACGACGGCGCCGTATTCGATGATCCGGGCGGTCATGCCGTTCGCGCCGATGAGGTCGAAGGCTCGAACGGGGCGACCGTCGGGAATGACGCCATACCGGCTTTCCCGCACCGAACCCGCCCGCGCTCCGGGTCCGGTCGCGCAGCCCGCCGCCGTCATGACACCGGTTACCCCCACCATCAGTCCGAATGCGCGCCTGTTCATGGCCATGCCGTGTCTCTGCCTTGTGGAAACCGGGTCAGCCTATGGGGCGAATGGGCGAAGGTCGAGCCTCAGCCCGCCGTCTCGCGGCATTCGGCGGCGAAGGCGGCGCGGTCGGCCTCGGGGATCGCGGGGAACGGACCCAGGTTCTGGGCGCCGTAGTTGAAGGCGATCTCTTCGCCGGCTTCGATGCGATCCAGAAGGTCGGCGGGGATCTCGCCGGACGCCTCGACGCCGCGCTCGCGCCCAGCCTCCAGATCCGCCGCAAGGGCATAGGCCTCGTCGCCCGCGCCGACGGTGAAGCGGTCCTCGCTCATGACCGGCTGGAAACTGTCGCTTTCCACTCGCAGTCCGGCGGGGTTGCGCATGCAGGCCAGGGCCGCGATCAGCTCGCCGCCCTCCTCCAGCCTCAGAGCCACGCCTTCGCCGGATGAAACCATAGACCAGCCCGCGCCGACCAGCGGCTGGTCAGGCAGGGGCGCCGTGCTTTCGGCTTCGTCCATTGGCGGCTGCGGGGTTTGCGCGTTGTTGTCGCCGCACGCGGCGAGCAGCAGGGCGCCGAGGGCGGGCGCGAGGATCAGGGAGCGGGCCATGGCAAAGTCCTTCCATTGCTCCCCTCCCAACGGTCCGGCGCGCCTACAGTTTCGTGCGCAGCGACCATAGTTCGGGGAAGCAGCGTTTCTCCAAAGTCTTGGCCAGATAAGCCACGCCCTCGGTGCCGCCGGTTCCGGGACGACGTCCAATGATGCGCTCCACGGTGATGACGTGCTTGTGCCGCCAGGTGATCAGGGCGTCGTCCAGATCCACCAGCTTCTCGGCCAGCTGATACAGCTCCCACCAGCGGGTGGTGTCCCGGTAAACCTCCAGCCAGGCGGCCTCCACCTCGGGGTTGGGCTCATAGGGCTGGCTGACATCGCGGTTCAGCACCGCCTCCGGCACGGGCAGCCCGGCCTTCGCCAGCTGATGCAGGGCGTCGTCATAGAGGCTGGGGGACTCGATTGCCGCCTTCAGCGCCGCATGGGCGTGGGGCCGGTCCTCGTGGAAGCGCAGGAAGCGGGCGTCCTTCAGGCCCAGCATGGCCTCGATGCGGCGGAACTGGTCGCTCTGGAAGCCCGAGGACGTGCCGAGGGAATCGCGGAAGCGCAGATAATCCGCCGGCGTCATTGTGGCCAGGATGTCCCAGGTCTGGGTCAGGACGCTCTGGATGCGCGAAACCCGGGCCATGCTCTTGTAGGCCGGGGTCAGATCACCCGCCCGCACCAGCGTCTGGGCGTAGCCGATCTCGTGCAGGATCTGTTTGAGCCACAGCTCCTTGGCTTGGTGGATGATGACGAACAGCATCTCGTCGTGCTGGTCGCTCAGCGGGTTCTGAGCCCCCAGCACCTGATCAAGGGTCAGGTAGCGGGCGTAGGTCATGTCGGCGGGTTGGGTCATGGGCTTCTATCCCCCGGCGCGCGCCCGGCCTCAAGCGCTTGCCGCGACCGGACCCGGTCCATACGGTGAACCCGTCAGAAAAATCAGCCTTTCAGGGAAACGCCCATGCGTCGTCTTCTGCTCACCACCGCCATCGTGACCGTGTTCGCCGCCGCCGCGCCGGTCATGGCGCAGGAGACCGCCCTGGCGGCCGCGGAGGCTCAGGCCCAATCCGAGGACGAACGCCTCCTCGCGTTCTTCGAGGAGACGTTCCAGGAACAGATCGCCCAGAGCCCCCAGCAGATGACCGCCCTGGGCATCAAGCGCGACTATGACCGGCTGAACGACTACACCGACGCCGCCGCCGTGCGCCGCATGGAGATGTCCGAGCGCCATCTGGCCCGCCTGCAGGCCGAGTTCGACTACGACGCCCTGAACCATCAGAACCAGCTGAGCTGGCGGTTGTTCGAACACAGCGTCGAACAGCAGCGCGCCGCCTTCCCCTTCCGCCATCACGGCTTCACCTTCGCGGCCAACGGCAATCCCACCGGCTCGCTGCCGGTGTTCATGATCAACAGCCACCGGGTGGATTCCGTCGACGACGCCCGGGCCTACATCGCGCGCCTGATCGAGGCCGAACGGGTCATGGGCGAGATTTCCGCCGACGTTCTGAACGCCGCCGAAATGGGCATCGTCTCGCCCGCCTTTGTGTTCGAGCCCACCATCGGCGACGCCCGCAACGTCATCTCCGGCGCGCCCTTTGACGACGGCGCGGACAATCCCGTCTGGGCCGACTTCCAGCGCAAGGTGGCGGCGCTGGACGCGTCCGAGGCGGAAAAGGCCGACCTGATCGAGGCGGGACGCGCCGCCCTGACCGGGCCGTGGCTGCGCGGCTATGAGCAGATCATCGACACGCTTCAGACGCTGCAGGCCCGGGCCGACAGCAATGAGGGCGTGTGGCGCCTGCCGGACGGCGAGGCCTATTACGCCCAGCGGGTGGCGGCCTCCACCACCACCGACCTGACGCCGCAGCAGATCCACCAGATCGGTCTGGACGAGGTGGCCCGCATCCAGGGCGAGATGGAGGTGATCAAGGAGGCGGTGGGCTTCGAAGGCTCGCTGCAGGACTTCTTCGCCTTCATCAAGACCGACCCCCGCTTCCAGTTCCCCAACACCGCCGAGGGCCGCGAAGCCTATCTGACCGAGGCGCGCCAGCATGTGGCCAATGCGATGGAGGCGGCGCCGCGCTTCTTCCACACCCTGCCCGAAGCCGAGCTTGAGGTGCGGGCGGTGGAGGAATGGCGTCAGGCGACGGCGTCGGTGGCGTTCTACAACCGCCCGGCGCCGGACGGATCGCGGCCGGGCATCTATTACGTCAACCTGGCCGACATGACCCAGGTGCTGCGGCCCCAGATCGAGGGCATCAGCTATCACGAGGGCGCGCCGGGCCATCACTTCCAGATCGCGGCGGCCCAGGAGCTGGAGGGCGTGCCCAGCTTCCGCCGCTTCGGCGGCTACGGCGTCTATTCGGAGGGCTGGGGCCTTTATTCCGAATGGCTGGGCGGCGAGATGGGGTTCTATCAGGACCCCTATTCGGACTTCGGCCGGCTGTCGCTCGAGCTGTGGCGGGCGGTGCGTCTGGTGACCGACACCGGAATTCACGCCCTGCGCTGGAGCCGCGAGGACGCCATTGAATATTTCCAGCAGAACTCGCTGCTGTCCGAGCTGGACATCGTCAAGGAGGTGGAGCGCTACGTCACCAATCCGGGTCAGGCGGTCAGCTACAAGATCGGCCAGCTGAAGATCATGGAACTGCGCCAGAGGGCGGAGGCGGCGCTGGGCGATGATTTCGACGTGCGCGACTTCCATGCCGTGGTGCTGGCGGACGGCGCCGTGCCGTTGAACGTGCTGGAGGCCAATGTGGACGGCTGGATCGCCGGCGGCGGCGGCCGGCCCTAACCGACCAGCACCGGACGCAGGCCGCCATCGGCGGGGCAGGATAGGCCGTGCATGCGGATGTCGGCCTCGCCTATCTTCAGGCCCAGTAAATCCAGAAGCGGATTGACCAGACCGTCCAGCACTGGCCCCAGCGGCGACAGCAGGTCGCCCAGCGCCCGGGTCAGTCCGCCCAGGCCAAGCCCGAGGCCGATCACATCCACATCCACGTCAAGGCGCTGGAGCAGGCTGGAGGCGAGCCCCGACACAGCCCCGGTCGTACGAACGGTCCTGATCGCGCCGCCGTCGATGTCCGCGCCGGTGAAGGTCAGGGCGGTCCAGCCGGCGTCCGCCGCCTCAATGTCGGCGCGGCCGGTGACGGTCACCAGCCCGGAGACCGAGAGCAGGGTGGCCCGGGTCGGCTCAAGCGGCGTCCTGAAGTCGTCCAGCCGGTTCTCGTCGATGGCGCCGATCCAGGCCCGGGCGACCCCGGGTCGCGCTTCCACCACCACGCGCCGGGCAGGCCGGCACTCCAGTTCGACCAGCCGCGACTCCGAGGCCGCCAGTTCGATAAGGACCGGCAGATCCACCCGCGCCAGTCCGGACAGGGTCCGGACCGTCCGCGCCTTGATGTAGAGCCTGGCCTGGGCGGTGCGGATGATGGGTGCGCCGCGATCAGTCACGGTCATCCACGGCGCGTCGTTCGGCCGTTCGCCGATGGCCAGCCAGGCCTGGGTTGAGGCCAAACCCGCGTTGACGCCCAGATCCAGCTGAACCTGACGCTCGCCGCCGGCCACCTCCAGAACAGCGGTCGCCAGGTCCATGGCCGAGACGGTCGCCTGTATGTTGCGACCCAGCCCGCCTGTGACGCCCACCAGTTCACCGATGGTCAGGGTCGCCCCGTCCGTGGCGCGGGCGATTTCAGAGACGGCGCTTTGTGATCGCCCGTCCAGCAGGCGCTCCAGCACCGTCAGGGCGCGGCCCGCCTCCACCTCGGTCGCCAGCAGCGTGTGATAGTCGGCGGCGTGCACATCCAATTCGACCGCCAGCGCGTCCAGCCAGGTCAGAAGGTCCACGTCCGCGTCCAGCAGGGCCTCGTAATCCATCACCGACAGATTGACCGAACCGCCCGCCAGGCCGCTCAGCAGGGCGTTGGCCACGCCGCCGTCCAGCCGGGCCAGTCGGGAGCCGATGGAGAAGGCCGCCAGCGGCGCCCCCTGCGGCTCCAGCGCCGCCGTCGCCATGCGTGTGACGGGGATGGACTCCCGTCGCAGGATCGCCCGGGCGAAGAACAGGCGGGCAGGGTGGCTGACCTCCACCTGGGCGGCGTCGGGCGCCTCGCCTGCGGCCACAGCCGAGAACCGCATATGCGCCGCCAGCCCCGAATTCGGGGAATAGGTTCCCACGAAGACACGCACCTGCGCGCCGTCGCCCAGATTCGCCTGAACGGTCGCTTCGGCCGCGCGCTGCGCCGCAGCCAGGTCACGGGCGGCGGACAAGGCCGCCAGATCCGCCGCCCCCTGCACCTTGCGCGCATGCAGGGCGATGGAGCCCAGATCCACCGCCAGGGCGGCGAGGACGCACAGCAAGGCGCCGCCCGCCGCCGCGATGATCGCGACGCCGCCCCGCCGGTTCGCCGCGAACGACTGCCAGACGAGGCGGCGCCGGCTCATCAGTAGCCGCCCGTCCGTATGGAAGCGGTTCTCTCGATCACCCGAGGGGGAGCGGGCACGAGATCGGCCAGGACGAACACGGGATGATCAGCGGCGTCATAGGCCACCGCGATGCGGATCAGGTCGCCCTCGGCCCGGACCTCCACCGTCATCTGCTCGGGCGCCACGCCGGTCCCCTGGATATGGCGGGCTACCGCCGCACGGGCCAGGGTTTCGCGCTCGGCCAGGTCCAGCCCGGCCACCGACGCGCGGGCGGCCTCGGAAGCCAGCGACTGGACCGAATGGGCCAGCCAGAACCAGCCGCCCCATACGATCATGCCGATCATCAGGAAGATCAGGATGGGGCAGACCAGGGCGAATTCGATCGCCGCCACGCCTCGACGATCCCGTTTGAAGTCATCGATGAAAGCCACGCCGCGCATCACCGCCATCCCGTATCGAGGGCATAACGGTCACATACACACGTAAAACGAGTATTAAGAGCCGGCGCAACCATTTCGGCCCCGCGACGGTTGTTCAGGCTCAGCCATTCACACTCAAGGAGGACGCCATGAGCACCCCGAACGATCACGACATCAAGGTTCTGAACGGCCTGATCGAAACCACCCTCGACAGCGCCGACGGCTACCGCGAGGCGGCCAAGGAAACCGAGAACACCGGCTTCCGCGCCCTGTTCGAACAGCGCAGCTTCGAGCGCCAGAAGGTGGCCAGCGAGCTTCAGGGCACCGTGCGCCAGCTGGGCGGCGAGCCCGAGGACGACGGCACCGTCCTGGCCAAGGCTCACCGCGCCTTCCTCGACGTGAAGCACGCCATCCTCAAGGATGAACAGGCGGTGGTGAACTCGGTCGAGAACGGCGAGGATCACATCAAGGCCAAGTACGAAAAGGCCATTGAGGATCGCGACCTGTCGGCCACCACCCGAGACACCATCACCCGCGCCTACGGCTCGGTGCGCGAAGGCCATGACCAGATGCGTGACATCAAGCACGCCATGCAGGCCAAGAACTGATCACGGCCAGCAATCGTTTGTGAAACGAGAAAGGCCCCGGTCCGCAAGGACCGGGGCCTTCTTCATGCCGCGAGGGCAGGATGGATCAGGATTCGTCGCCGGCCTTCTCGGCGGTTCCGGTTTCCGGAACGGCCACGACCTTTTCCTTGCGGACGGTCTGGCGCTCGGCGATCCGCGCCGACTTGCCGCGACGATCGCGCAGGTAATAGAGCTTGGCGCGCCGCACGACGCCGCGACGCTTAACCTCGATGGATTCCAGGTTGGGCGACAGGATCGGGAACTTGCGCTCCACGCCTTCGCCGAAGGAGATCTTGCGCACGGTGAAGGTCTCGTTGACGCCGGTTCCGGCGCGGGCGATGCACACGCCCTCGAAAGCCTGCACGCGTTCGCGCTCGCCTTCCTTGATCCGCACGTTGACGCGCAGGGTGTCGCCGGGGCGGAAATCGGGGATCTCGCGGCCTTCCAGGACGCGGGCTTTTTCTTCGGCAGCGAGCTGCTGAACGATATTCATGTCTCTTCTCCTCGGGCTTTTG
Organism: Brevundimonas sp.; assembly: GCF_047617075.1. Lineage (GTDB taxonomy): Bacteria > Pseudomonadota > Alphaproteobacteria > Caulobacterales > Caulobacteraceae > Brevundimonas. Next base: position 288,267 of record NZ_JBLGCI010000003.1, on the reverse strand, counting down.
CGCCCTTTAGCTGTGATTTGGCGAGATGCCGCTCCCAGAGATCCGGTCGCCGCTCCCGCGTGGTGGTTTCCCTCTGATCCTGACGCCACCTGGCGACCTTTGCGTGGTCGCCCGAGAGCAGGACCTCGGGGATGTCGAGCCCCTCGAACGTCCGCGGCCTGGTGTACTGCGGATGCTCCAGAAGCCCGTCCTCGAAGCTCTCCGAACTGAGGCTTTCAGCCTGGCCCAGCACTCCGGGGATCAGTCTTACGCACGCCTCGATCACGACCATCGCCGCCGCCTCGCCACCGGCGAGAACCGCGTCTCCGACCGAGACCTCCTCGAACCCCCGGGCGTCGAGCACCCGCTGGTCCACCCCTTCGAACCGGCCGCAGAGGACGGTGATCCCGTCCGCCTTGGCCCAGTCCTTCACACGCGCCTGGGTCAGGGGCCGGCCCCGCGCGCTCATGTACAAAAGCGGCCGCCGCGGCCCTGTCACGCTGTCGAGCGCCCTGGCCACCACGTCCGCCTTCAAGACCTGTCCAGGACCGCCACCCGCAGGGGTGTCGTCCAGGAAGCCGCGCTTATCTGTCGAAAAGTCGCGAATGTCCACTGTTTCGAGCGACCACAGGTTTCGCTCGCGCCACGCCGTGCCGATCAGCGACACGCCGAGCGGCCCGGGGAAAGCCTCGGGAAACATGGTCAGGACCGTGGCGGTGAACATGGGCGGCCTCGCCCCGGGAGCCTCAGCCCTCGGAGTCGTCCCCCAGGCCCATCATGTGGAAGCCGGCGTCCACGTGCACCACCTCGCCGGTGGTGGACAGGCCCAGGTCCGAGCACAGCCACAGGGCGCAGCCGGCCACGCCCTCCATGGAGGTGTCCTCCTTCATGGCGCTCATGGCGCGGCCCTGGGCGATCATGCCCCGCCCGCCGGAGATGCCGGCCAGCGACAGGGTGCGCATGGCGCCGGCGCTGATCGCATTCACGCGGATGCCCTTGGGCCCCAGGTCGCGGGCGATGTAGCGGGTCGCGGCCTCCAGCGCCGCCTTGGCCACGCCCATGGTGTTGTAGTTCGGAATGGCCCGCTCCGACCCCAGATAGGTCATCGTCACCATGGACCCGCCGTTCGGCATCAGCCTCGACGCCCGCTTGGCCACATCCACGAAGCTGAAGGCCGAGATGTTCATGGCCAGCAGGAAGCTGTCGCGGCTGGTGTTCTCCACGAACGAGCCCTTCAGCTCGTCCTTGTTGGCGAAGGCCACCGAGTGGACCACGAAATCGATGGTCCCGAATTCCTTCTCCAGCTGCTCGAAGGCCGCGTCCATGCTGGCGTCGTCGGTGACGTCGGCGGGGATCAGCAGCTTGGCGCCCACGCTCTCGGCCAGCGGCCGAACCCGGCGTTCCAGCCCCTCGCCCAGATAGGTGAAGGCCAGCTCGGCGCCCTGGGCGGCCAGCTGCGAGGCGATGCCCCAGGCGATGGAGTTGGAATTGGCCACCCCCATGATCAGGCCCTTCTTGCCCTTCATGAGATCGCCCTTGGGCATGGTCCAGGCGGATTCAGCGGCCATGATCGTGCTCCTTAAGATTCGAGCCGGAGGGTTAGCAGGGCGGACGGCGAGGGGGAAGCGGGGCCATCAGGAACCGACAGACTGGCGCGGTCGGAAGGGTGAGCTAGAGTGAAGGTCCACCGGGGAGACCGCCATGAACCGCTGCGCCGCCGCCGCCGCCGCCATCACCCTTCTGGCCGTTCCAGCAGCCGCCATTCCGCCGCCGCCAGAGGTCGCGGTGCTGATCCTGTCGCCCGGCGGAGAAGACCCCGGACCGGTCGACGAGAGCGATGATCTGCTCGCAGCGATTTCGCCGGCGGACGGCGGCGGATGGCTTCGCATTGTCCCGTCGGCTTTCACCTACGATGATTTCGCCGCCTGCACGGCCTCGGGCGTTGCAGAGGAAAGCTGCGTCCGAGAGGCGCTGGCCGCGCGCGGCGCGGCGGAGATGACGCCGCCCACGGCGGTGGTGCTGGTCGCCCCCGGGCCCGGATTCAGCATCAGCTGGACCTGCGTCGGGGTCGGCGAGGCCGCGGTCCAGCCCGACCGCCAGCGCATTTCCGTCGATTTCCTCGGTTGGCGAGCCGAAGGCCGGTTCAGCCCGGAGCAGGTCTCCCAAGCCGCCGGCTGCCTCACGGCGGCCGCCGCCGAGAGCGGCTGGTGAGAAAAAGGAGATCGCCCATGACCACGCCGCGCCTGGCCTTCGCGCTTCTCGCCGCACTGTCGGCAGCCTGCGCGTCGACCGGCTCCCAGCCCCCGCCGGGTGTCGGGACCCTGCCTCAGACCCGTCCCGCGCCGCTCGCACCCATGCCGCTGATGGTGGCACTGCCGGGCGCGGGCGAGGCGGGTGCGGCGCTGAGCGCCCGGCTGATCGAGGGATGGCGGGACGGCTACGGCCTGACGCCCTCGGCCATGGACCCGGCGGTCTTCGCCCCGTGCGTCGAAGGGGACGACGCCGCCGCACCGGCCTGCCTGAGAGCCGCTCTGCGCGAAGAACGGCCGCGCGTGGGCGAGGTCGGGGTGATTGTGCTGGTCTCGTCAGGCCAGGATGGCCACGTGCGCTGGCGTTGCCTCGGCGCCTCGCGCCAGGACGCCTATCTGAGGCCCCAGGCGCAGGATGTGGCGTTTTCTCTGGACGCCGATCCGGCGGTCTTCGCCATCCGTCAGGTCGCCGACGCCTGTATCGGCGGCGCTTTCGCCGAATACATGGTCCCCTGACGCGTCACACCTTCGAGAGGATGATGCAGCCGTTGGTGCCGCCGAAGCCGAACGAGTTGGACATGACGGTGGTCAGTTCGCCGTCCTTGCGTTCGCGCAGGATGGGCAGATCGGCGAAATCCGGGTCCAGGGTCTCGATATGCGCGCTCTCGGCGGCGAAGCCTTCCTGCATCATCAGCAGGCAGTAGATCGCCTCCTGCGCGCCCGCCGCCCCCAGGCTGTGGCCGGTCAGGGACTTGGTGGACGAGATCATGGGCGCCTTGTCGGCCCCGAAGACGTTGCGGATGGCGTCGGTCTCGCGCGCGTCGCCCACGGGGGTCGAGGTGCCGTGGGGGTTCAGGTAGTCGACCTTGCGATTTCCGGCCTGCTCCAGCGCCAGCTTCATGCAGCGCTCCGCGCCTTCGCCGGAGGGCGCCACCATGTCGAAGCCGTCGGAGTTGGCGGCGTAGCCCACGATCTCGGCGTAGATCTTGGCGCCGCGCGCCTTGGCCCGCTCGTATTCCTCTACCACCACGATGCCCGCGCCCCCGGCGATGACGAAGCCGTCGCGGTCCTTGTCATAGGCGCGGCTGGCCACTGAAGGCGTTTCGTTGAAGTTGGAGGACATTGCGCCCATGGCGTCGAACAGGTTCGACAGGGTCCAGTCGATCTCCTCGCAGCCGCCGGCGAAGACCACGTCCTGCTTGCCCCAGGCGATCTGTTCGGCGGCTGCGCCGATGCAGTGCACCGAGGTCGCGCAGGCCGAACTGATCGAATAGTTGATGCCCTTGATCTGGAACCAGGTGGCCAGCACCGCCGACGGACCCGAGGACATGGCCTTGGGCACCGCGAACGGGCCGATACGCTTGGGCCCGCGCGTCCTGGTGGTCTCGGCCGCCTCGACGATGGTGCGGGTGGACGGGCCGCCGTCGCCGACGATCAGGCCGATGCGCTCGTGACGGATTTCCTCGGCGGTCATGCCGCAATCGGCCAGCGCCTGCTCAAAGGCGATGTGGGCCCAGGCCGTGCCGGGCGCCAGGAACCGGGCGGCGCGGCGGTCCACCAGACCGGCCCAGTCCTCGATCTTCGGCGGGGCATGGACCTGCGACCGGAACCCCAGCTCGGCGTATTCCGGCGCGGCCACGACGCCCGAGCGGGCCTCGCGAAGGGATTGCGTGACCTCTTCGGCGTTCTTGCCGATGGAGGAGACGATCCCCAGACCCGTGATCACCACACGCCGCATTCTATTCCTCGCCCTTGTCGCCGTTTACCGGTCGTTGAAAGCTAATCCGCAACTCAGCCGGCGGTTTCCGCCGTGGCGGGCGCCTGGGCTCCGAAAAGGCCCACGCGCATGTCCTTGGCCACATAGATGGGCACGCCGTCCGCTTCCAGCACCCCGTCGGCGATGCCCATGACCAGCCGCCGGTTGATGACCCGCTTCAGATGCACCTTGTAGACCACCTTCTTGATGTCAGGCGTCACCTGGCCGGTGAACTTCACTTCGCCGACGCCCAGCGCCCGGCCGCGCCCCGGCGCGCCGGTCCAGCCCAGGAAAAAGCCCACCAGCTGCCACATGGCGTCCAGGCCCAGGCATCCGGGCATGACGGGGTCGCCGATGAAGTGGCACTGGAAGAACCAGAGGTCCGGATGGATGTCGAGTTCGGCCTCGATATAGCCCTTGCCGTGATCGCCGCCGTCCATGGTGACCGTGGTGATCCGGTCGAACATCAGCATCGGCGGCGCGGGCAGCTGGGCGTTGCCCGGTCCGAACAACTCGCCCCGGCCGCTGGCCAGCAGCGCCGGATGGTCGAAGGACGAGGGATGGGGCGATGTGGTCACCGGGCTGCTCCGTCTTGGCCGTCGGCGCAAACGTCCGACGCGGGATGTGTCCGGGCGGTTACACGACCCCGGGGGGCGGCTCAACCTTCGGCGTTCGGTTGATCAGCGACCGGAAGCGCGACCCGGCGGGGCCGAGGCGGCGCACTGGGCCTGTTCCTGCACGCCGAACAGGGCCTCGGCGGGCGCCCAGCCTTCGGTGCGGCCGGACTGAAGGCGGCACCAGCCGTCCTCGCAGCGGTCCAGCGTGATCACTGAACGCGGAGCCAGCCGGGCGCGCACGCGGGCGTCCCCGTCGGGTCGCGCGTGCAGATCGAGAGGCTGCGCCGTGCGATTGAAGGCGGTGCGGCGGCCCGAGGTGATGGTGCGATGGACCCAGGCCACATTGCCCTCGGGGTCGCAGACCTTACGCCAGTCCCGGGTCTCGGCCACCACCTGAACCGGAAGGCCGGCGGCGCGGTACTCCCACAGGATCCGGTGATCCAGGCCGGGGCCCCGGCGGGCGCGGGCCGGCGAGGACTTGATGGAGACCCAGCGGGGCACGTCGAAGCCCGACGGCGTCGGGCGTCCATCCGGCATCTGGGCGCCGGCGCCGAGCCCCAGCGCCATGCCTGCGGCCAGCAGAACCACGCGCAGGCTTTTGATCCTTCCCGACGCTTTGCTAGACACGTCCCGTTCCCTCGGCCATTCCTCGGCGTCCGGCGCGGTGCGCCGTCGTCACAGCCTGAAAGCGTCTATGTCCGCCAGCAATCTTAAGGTCGTGCTAACCAGACGGCTGCCCGACGCCGTCGAGACCCGCATGCGCGAGCTGTTCGACGCGGAGCTGAACCTGACCGACGCGCCCATGGACCGGGCCGCGCTCGAGGCCGCCATGCAACGCGCCGACGTTCTGGCGCCCACCATCACCGACCGCATCGACGCCGACCTGATCGCGGGGGCGGGCGAGCAGCTGAAGATGATCGCCAATTTCGGGGCGGGCGTGGACCACATCGACGTGGAGGCGGCGGTGGCGCGGGGCATCATCGTCACGAACACCCCCGGCGTCCTGACCGAGGACACCGCCGACCTGGCCATGACCCTGATCCTGGCCGTATCGCGCCGGGTCGTGGAGGGCGCGCAGGTGATGGCCGAGGGCCGGTTCACCGGCTGGACCCCCACCTGGATGAACGGGCGCAAGCTGTGGGGCAAGCGGCTGGGCATCGTCGGCATGGGCCGCATTGGTCAGGCCCTGGCCCGGCGCGCCAAGGCCTTCGGGCTTCAAGTGCACTATCACAACCGCAAGCCGGTCAGCGCCGCCATCGAGGCGGAGCTGGGCGCCACCTACTGGGACGATCTGGACCAGATGCTGGGCCGCATGGACCTGATCTCGCTGAACTGTCCGGCGACGAAGGAGACCCACCATTTGATGTCGGCCGAGCAGCTGGCGAAGCTTCAGTCCCATGTGATTCTGGTCAACACCGCGCGCGGCGAACTGATCGATGAGGCGGCCCTGGCCGACGCGGTGCGGGAAAAAGCCATCGCCGGCGTGGGACTGGACGTGTTCGAGCACGAACCCAGCGTCCATCCCGGCCTTGTGGGCCAGCCCAATGTGGTGCTGCTGCCGCACATGGGGTCCGCCACCCTGGAGACCCGCCGTGAAATGGGCGAGCGCGTGATCCAGAACATCATGACCTACGCCAACGGCCACCGCCCCCCGGATCGGGTCATTCCCGCGATGCTGTGACGGCAAGGCCGCTTTCCAGTTGACCGGAGCGGTTCCCCCGGCTGAACTTCAGGTTGTCGGCGCGTGCCGGCGTGTAGAGCCGGGGGGCTTCATGACAGTCAGGATCAGCGCACCGAGCGGCCCGTTCAGGGACGCCGGGATCGAAGCCCTGCGCGAGGGCCTCACCCGCCGGGGCCTGCTGGGATGCGGCGCCGGAGCGGCGGGCGCGGTCCTGCTGGGCGCGGCCGGCGACGCCCGGTCGCAGGACGCCGTCCAGCCCCATGCTTTGGCGGAATTCTTCCAGGGCCACCAGGTGGCGGGCGCGGCCCTGTCTCCCTCCGGCGAACGGGTGGCCGTGTTGCTGAACATCGGCGAGGGCGGCGCCCGGCGCATGGCCGTGGACCTGATCGAGGCGGCCGATCCCTCCGGTCCGCGCCGCCGGGTTCCCGTGGGCGATTTCGACGTGGAGACCCTGGCCTGGGCCAACGAGCAGCGGGTCATGATGAGGCTGGTCATCCCCGTGACGGCGGGCGGCAACACGCCGACGGGGCGCGGCATCGCCAACCGGACTTATGAACTCCAGAGCCGGCGCGTGGTCTCCATGGATCTGGAGACGGGCGAAACGGCCCTGATGTTCGGCGACGAGCGGGTGCGCATGCGCGAGAGCCTGAACCTTGGCCATATCGTCGACTATCTTCCCGACGATCCCGACCATGTGCTGATGGCCGCCCGGGAGTTCAGCGGCCTGATGGCCCTGCACCGGGTCAATGTGAACACCGGCCGCGCCGATCTGGTGGAGCGCGGCAGCCAGCTGACCCTGGACTGGTCCACGATCAACGGCGTACCCGTCATGCGCCGCGACATCAGCACGCGGGGCTCCGTCATCAACATTTTCGTGCGGCCGGATGGGGAGGGACGCTGGCGCCGGGCCTGGCGTCAGCCCACCGCCCAAGTCGCCCTCGCCGACTTCATCTGGATCGGCGCCGCAGAGCGCGCCGGCCACGCCCTCGTCGCGGCGCGGATTGAAGACGAGGATGTTCTGGCGGTCAGGGAGTTGAATCTCGACACCCTCGAATATGGGCCGCCGATGGCCAGCCGCGCGGGCCTGGATGTGTCCGCCAGCCTGGTGGATGCACGGGGCCGCTACATGGCGGCGGCCTTCTATGCCCCGCGGCTGGAGTACGACTTCGTCGACTCCGATCTCGGTGCGCACCACCGCGCCATGAACGGCTTCTTCGGCAATGAGTGCAATGTGGTGCTGGCCAATGCCGACGCCGCACACAACCGCTTCATCATCAGGGCCAGCGGGCCGAGAGACGCGGGCAGCTGGTATCTCTATGACAAGGCGGCTCGCCATTTCGAATATCTGGGCGCCCGGACCCTGCTCGACACCCGCCGCCTGGCCCCGGCCGAGGCGGTTCAAGTGGCGACCCGCGACGGCGCCTCCATTGAAGCCTATGTGACCGCGCCTCCCGGAGGCGCGCCGGGTCCGGTCATCGCCCTGGTCCATGGCGGCCCCGAGTCCCGCGACGTGCTGGGCTGGGATCGCCAGGCGCAGGTCCTGGCCGCCCAGGGATGGTGGGTCGTCCAGCCGCAGTTCCGCGGCTCAGGCGGCTACGGCCTCGCCTTCGCCAGCCAGGGCTGGAAGCGCTGGGGCGATCGCATGCAGGAGGATGTGGAGGACGCCCTGGCCCAGATTATCCGCGACCGGGGGCTGGACGCCGCCCGGGTCGGGATCATGGGAACCAGCTATGGCGGCTACGCCGCGCTCATGGGCGCGGTGCGGCGGCCGGACCTATACAAGGCAGCCATCTCCATCTGCGGTCTGGGTGATCTGGGCGACGCCCTGGCCTATGAGCGGCGGGACGACGAAAGCGCCGACGGGTTTGTCTACGACTACTGGACCAGCCGGATCGGCGATCCCCGCACGGACGGCGACGCCATCGCCGCCGCCTCGCCGCGCCTGCGGGCGGCCGAGATCGCCTGTCCCGTCCTTCTGGTGCATGGCGTCGACGACCCCATCGTCCAGGTGCATCAGTCCCGTGGGATGAACGACGCCCTGCAGGCGGCAGGCAAGCCTGTGGAGTATGTGGAGGTGCCCGGCGCCGGCCACGCCGACTGGGAGGACGACGTGGAGAAGGACCTGATGGAGCGTTATGTGGCGCTGTTCTCGCGCGCCTTCGCCTGATCTGAACAGGCGGAACAGGTCGGATCGGCGCCCACCGCCACGGTGCGGGCCGATCCCTTCAACCCGTCGAAGATCATCAGCCGCCCGGTCAGGGGCTCGCCCGCCCCGGTGATCAGCTTGACGGCCTCCAGCGCGGCGATGGAGCCGATCACCCCGGCCAGCGCGCCGACCACGCCCACGCGGGCGCAGGTCTCAGCGTCGGGCGGGATCTCGCTGACCAGACAGCGGTAACAGGGTCGTCCGGCGAACACCCCCACCTGACCGTCCCAGCGCCCCAGCGCCCCGCTGACCAGCGGCCGTCCCGCCGCCACGCAGGCGTCGCTGACGATCAGCCTCGTCGCGAAATCGTCGGTTCCGTCGATGACCAGGTCATGGGCGGCGACCAGATCGCGGGCGTTGTCCGCCGTGATCCGCTGGCCCAGCGCCTGAACGGTCACGTGCGGATTGAGGGCCGTCAGCCGCGCCGCGCCGGCCTCGACCTTGGGCCGGCCGATGTCGGCGGTGGCGAACAGCACCTGCCGCTGCAGGTTCGAAAGGGCTACGACATCCTGGTCGATCAAGGTGACGGCGCCCACGCCCGCCGCCGCCAGATACAGGGCCGCCGGCGCCCCCACGCCGCCCGCGCCCACGATCAGAACCCGGGCGCGCGACAGGGCCTGCTGCCCCGGCCCGCCGACCTCGGCCAGCACCAGATGGCGCGCGTATCGTTCGACCTCGTCGGGGGAAAAGCTCACGCCGGTGATGTAGCGCGCCGGGCGGCGGAAATCACCTTCGCAGGACCCGGCCGATGTTCAGGACTGGGCGCCGGCCTGGGCCACCGCCGCCACCAGCAGGGCGAAGGCCGAGGCTGCGGTCAGGGCGTCCAGGGGCTGGCGCGACACCAGCGGCGCGATGCGCGGGGTGACCAGAATCTGACCCATGCTCCAGTCCGAGAACGACCGCTCAGTGATCGGGTCGAACCCCAGCATGCGGATGTTCTTGTGCCGGGGATCCTTGTGCAGACGGGTCAGCAGTCGCTCGATGTCGGTGCGCGATCCCTCCAGCGCCTGCAGGAACCAGCCGTCATGGGACAGAAGCACGCCGGTCAGTCGGTCCCGGCGGTTGTTCCGCTCCGACACCCCCAGGATTTCCGCCACAGACAGCAGGTTCGACCCCGCATTGCCCACGGCCTGACTGATGTAGATGGCTCGGCAAAGCTGAGTCATCGGTACTCCTGACGCACTGAAACTGGAACTGTGTCGCAATCGCTAGGGGAATATCCTTAACAGAACCCTCGGCGGCTTGATCGCGAAGGCCCAAACCGCCATTTCCATGGCCATGAGCATGAACACCGCGCCCCAGAGCGCCTTTCCCGACTGGCACGGCACCACCATCATCGCGGTGCGCAAGGACGGCCGCACCGTCATCGCCGGCGACGGCCAGGTCTCCATGGGGCCGACCATCGTCAAGGGTGCGGCCCGCAAGGTGCGTGTGCTGGCCGGCGGCAAGGTGCTGGCGGGCTTCGCCGGCGCCACCGCCGACGCCTTCACACTGATCGAGCGGCTGGAAGCCAAGCTGGAGCAGTATCCCGACCAGCTGGCCCGGGCCTGCGTGGACCTGGCCAAGGACTGGCGCACAGACCGCTATCTGCGGCGGCTGGAGGCCATGCTGCTGGTGGCCGACGCCTCGTCCATCTTCACCGTCACTGGCGTGGGCGACGTGCTGGAGCCGGAACACGGCGTGGCCGCCGTGGGCTCGGGCGGCAATTTCGCCCTCGCCGCCGCCCGGGCTCTCAGCGACCACACCGACATGGACGCCGAACAGATCGCCCGCAAAGCCATGGCCATCGCCGCCGACATCTGCGTCTACACCAACGGCAATCTGACGGTTGAGACTCTCTGACGATCCTTCTCCCGTTGGGAGAAGGGGGACCCGCGCACCGGAGCGCGCGAGCGCGAAGGTTCTGGCGCGGGGGATGAGGGTCGCGTGTCAGGCGGCCAGCGCCCGACCCTCACCCTGCGCGCAAAGGAGCGGTCTGCTTCGCATCCCGCTGCGCGCAGCCCTCTCCCATTGGGAGAGGGGCCCTACGTCCCCGGCTGGATGTACGGGATGCGGGCGAAGAATTCCCGCTCGTCGCCGCGCGGATCGTTGGCCATGCGGCTGTCCACGTCGAACAGCATGGTCTCGCGGTTCTCCAGACCATAGGGGGTCCACTGCGGCAGGCCCGCATGGTTCGGATCGCCGCTGCGCGCCAGGGCGATGAAGGCGTCGGCCATGGCGTTCGACACTGTCTGCGCCCCCGGTCCGTGCGCCTGCGACCGCGCTGCGTTGTCGAACGCCAAGGCGATGTCGGCGGTGTGGAAGGCGCCCGTTCGGCCGTTCGGCAGGGTCGCCGGATAGTCCAGTTGATAGACCCATGTCGGCGCGCCCTGCGCCGCCCTTAACTGCGCCTCGATCACCGCTCCGCGCCAGGAGCGGCCCGCCGTGGTGGCGCCGATCAGCACCTGGTCTGGGGTCCAGTCCGGCCTCATGCGGCGATAGCCCGCGATCACCATTTCCGGCGCGATGTCGATGCGCATGACGTCGGGAGTCAGCCGGGCGGGCAGGGTCTCCCACGTCAGGCCCGCATTGGCCGGGTCATTGCCCATGAAGGCCAGGGTCTCCTCGCGGGTATTGCCGATGATCATGGGGATGTGCGCCGACCGGGCCGGGGCGTCGGGATAGAACGGGTGGCGCGTCAGGCTGCGTCCATCCAGCAGCGGGGCGAAATTGATCCGGCCGTATCCCTGCACCGGGTCCGGCGCCGCAGACGCCGCCAGCAGGCGCTCCACCGGCAGGGTCTTGAGCTCTTGGGCGGCGCCGGGCGTCAGGCCAGCGGCCTCGATCATGGCCAGGCCCCGGACGGTTCCGTTCATGGGGCCGCAGGCGGTCACCTGCTGCCCGCTCATGGTCGCCGCCGCATGGAACAGGCCGTCGGCGGCGGGCATGGCCATCAGGGTCGCGATCTTGGCCCCGCCGCCCGACTGGCCGAACAGCATGACCCGGTCCGGATCGCCGCCGAAGGCCGCGATGTTGTCCCGCACCCAATGCAGCGCCAGCACCAAATCCAGCTGGCCCAGATTGCCGGAGTCCTCGAACCCCTCGCCCGCCACCCGGGCGAAGGCGCCGTAGCCGAAGATGTTCAGCCGGTGGTTGACCGTCACCACCACCACGTCGCCGCGCCGGGCCAGCCGCGTTCCATCGTACAGCGGGTCCGAGCCCGACCCGGTCGAATAGCCCCCGCCGTGGATATAGACCATCACCGGCCGTCGGGCGTTGTCCGTGCCCGGCGTCCAGACGTTCAGGAACAGGCAGTCCTCGGACTGGTTCGGCTCGTCGCCCCGCTGGGGACACGCCGCGCCGTAGTCGAACGCCTCCGCAGGGCGGGTCCAGGGGCGGGGCGGTTGCGGTGGTAGAAAACGGCGGTAACCGGTGTCATCGCCGTAACGCAAACCCTTGAACACCGAGACGTCGCTGTCCCTCCGGCCGATGACGGGACCGTGGGTGGTGCGCACGGCGGGCAGGGCGCCCTGGGCGTGGACGCCGGATGGGAAGGCCGCCATGGCGGCGGCGGCGACGCCCGCTCCGGTCAGGCCGCGTCGGGTCAGGGTCATGGGTTTCCTCCGGTCATGGTCACGCGCGGCTCTGGCGTCGGCCGCGTCTTGACGCCACTGTTCGCCCCATGACCGCATCCGTCAATGTCCGTCCGATCAATGTCGCCCTGGTGGGCTACGGCTATGCAGGCCGCGTTTTTCACGCGCCGCTGATCCGCGCCACGCCCGGCCTTAATCTGCACACCGTGGTTTCCAGTCGGCCCGAGGCCGTCCATGCCGACCTGCCGGACGTGCGCGTGGTCCCGGATGTGGAGGCGGTGATCGCGGACCGGTCGCTGGGCGTCATGGTCATCGCCACGCCCAACCATCTGCACGCCTCCCTGACCCGCCGCGCCATCGAGGCGGACATGGCGGTGGTGGTGGACAAGCCCTTCACCCTGACCTTCGACGAGGCGTGGGACCTTCAGGACCTGATCCGGGAGAGGGGCGGCTTCATCACCGTGTTTCACAATCGGGCCTGGGACGCGGACTATCTGACCATCCGGCAGTTGATCCGTGAGAAGCGTCTGGGCCGCATCACCCGCTTCGAGAGCCACTTCAGCCGGTTCCGGCCGCAGGTGCGGGACCGCTGGCGCGAACGGCCGGGGCCGGGGGCGGGAATCTGGTACGATCTGGGCCCCCATCTGGTGCAACAGGCCCTGAACTTCATGGGCCGGCCCATCGCCCTGACCGCCGACATCGCCACGGTGCGTCCCGGCGGCGGCGCCGACGACTGGTTTCATGTGGTCATGCGCTTCGAGGGCGAGAGGCGCGCCATCCTGCATGCCGACATGACCTCCACCAGCGACCTGCGCTTCGTGGTGGAGAGCGACACGGGGGGCTTCGTCAAACACGGTCTGGATCCGCAGGAGGACGCGCTGAAGGCCGGCGTCGTTCCCGGCTCGCCCGGCTGGGGCGTCGATCCACGTCCCGGCGTGCTGACCACCATCGACGAGCAGGGCCGCCGTGTTGAGGAGATTGTCCAGGGACCGCCCGGCGACTATCTGGCGCTGTATCGCGGCGTGCAGGAGACCTGGCTCGGCTATTGCGACTCCATCCCGGAATACATGCGGCCGGTGCCCCTCTATCAGGCCGTGGAGGTGATGGACGTGATCGAGACGGGGCTGATCAGCGCGCGCGAGCGCCGCGAAGTGGTTCTGGAGGATTGATCCCATGTCCGACGCCGTCGTCTCCGAAGTGGTCGTCGCGCCGTTCGAGCCGCGTCACGCCCCGGCCTGGACCGCCCTGAACGAGGCGTGGATCGCCCGGCTGTTCGTCATCGAGCCCAAGGACCGCCTCGTGCTGGACGATCCTGTCGGCCAGATTCTCGATCCGGGCGGCCACATCCTGATGGCCGAGATCGACGGGCGGCCGGTGGGCTGCTGCGCCCTGATCGCCATGGCCGACGGCGGCTATGAGCTGGCCAAGATGGCGGTGGACGAGACCGTGCGCGGGCGCGGCATCGGCAAGCGCCTGATGACCGCCGCCGTCGAACTGGCGCGCGATCTGAACGCGCCGCGCCTGTACATCGAGACCAACTCGTCCCTGAAAAACGCCATCGGTCTTTATGAGGCGCACGGCTTTCGCCACATGGCCGCCCAGCCCACCGCATACGCCCGCTGCGATGTGTGGATGGAGCTGACGCTTCAGGGCTGAGCGATGTCGTGGTGGGGGCGCACGCCGCCGTCCAGCAGCGCTGCCCAGACCGCCTCGGCGTCGTCCGCAAAGCGGAACAGCTCCAGATCCTTCGGCGAAATGGTGCCGTGCTCGACCAGGGTGTCGAAGCCGATCACCGCGCGCCAATAGGCCTCGTCGAACAGCACGATGGGGATGGGCGGCGCCTTGCCGGTCTGGCGCAGGGTCAGCAGCTCGAACATCTCGTCCAGGGTGCCGAACCCGCCGGGGAACACCACCAGCGCATTGGCCCGCATGGCCAGGTGCATCTTGCGCATGGCGAAATAGTGGAAGCGGAACGTCAGGTCCGGCGTGGTCCAGGGGTTCGGCTCCTGCTCATGGGGCAGGGTGATGTTGAAGCCGATGGAGAGCGCGCCCGCCTCGATGGCTCCGCGATTGGCCGCCTCCATGACGCCCGGGCCGCCGCCGGTGGCGATGACGTTGTCGCGCACGCCCCCCGCGTCGCACAGGGCGCCGCCGCGCTCCGACGCGATGCGCCCGAACAGCCGCGCCTGCTCGTACCAGTGGCCGTGGCGCCCATCGCCGTTCTCGCCGAAGCGGGCGCTGCCGAACACCACGATGGTGGAGCGCACGCCCCACGCCCGCAGATGCTCCTCGGCCTTGGCGTACTCCAGCTGGAACCGCACCCCGCGCATGGAATCGCCCAGCATGAAATCCTGATCCAGCGCCGCCAGGCGATAGGCGGGCGCGGCCATCTGCTCGGCGTTGGAGCGGCCGTGGGAAACAGGAGCGTCTTGATCGGTCATGGACGCAAACTAGCAGGCGGCGGGGGGCTTGCTAGTCCGATGCTTCCACCCGCCACGAGAAGCGGCTCACCGAAACGTTCCCGGGCGCGACCGGCACGGCGGCCGAACGGACCCTTCCTGAACCAGCCTCCTCGAGCAGCGCCAGCAGCGGCGACGTCGTTTCGTCCGAACGCGTCGGATCCGTCCGCCCGTCATCGCCAAGGCGGCCGACTCCCGGCTGGGCCAGGCGGGCGAAGCTGGCCGGGGCCCCGCCCTGACGGTCCGCCAGCACGGCGATCACGGCCATTTCCTCGCGTGGAATGCGAAGTTGGTCGGCGGCGTCCAGTTGCACGGCCGTCATGCGGGCGCGGCCCGGCTCGAAACGCACAGCGGGGCGCCCATCCATCCACGGCAGGGCCCAGATGGTCCCGTCCGGCGACAGGGACAGGGGCGTCACGTCAACGGTGGTCTGGCCGGTGTTGACGATGCGGGCGAAAATCACGTCGCAGGGCTGCAGCACCGGCGGCTGGGCTGCGTCCAGACCCAGGGCGGCGAAGGGCACGGCGTCGGCCGGCGGGGTGTCGGTCAGGCCCCGGTGGCCGGGATGATAGGGCGGGCAGCGTCCCCGGCCCACATGTTCCGGTCGCCAAAGGTAGAGTTCGGTGGTCAGCCCGGCGGTGTCCGCCTCTGCGCCTTGATCCAGCGTGGCCAGAAGAGTCCGCACCCGCCACGCCCTGGCCGCGCGCTGCACGGCCTCTGCGATCGCCTGACGGCGACGGGGACCACCCTGATCCAGACGCAGTCGGTAAAATGCCGTCATGTCGATTTCGCCCAACTGGGCTTCGGCGGCAAAGGGGTCCGGGCTTTCCGAGAGGATGATGACCCGGCTCTGGTCGTGCAGATAAAGATGGGCGTCGTCTTCCGGGCCGACCGCCTCCACGCCGATATCGTCGGCGATACTGGCCAGAATGCCGTCAACCGGATGACGGCGCGGGAACGAGGGGACCGCCGCCACGCGGAAGGTCAGCGGCGCGCCCCGCTCCACCACCCGCACGGTCCAAAGGCGTTCGTCGGTATAGGGGCGTCCTTCTGGGGTGCGCAGATCGGCCCAGTCGGCGATCGTCGCCTCCGGGCCGTTGGCGGGCGTGAGACGGGCCCGCGCCGGACCCGTGTCCGCCACCCGGCCGTACAGCACCACCCGTTCGCGGCCGTCACGGGTCTCCGACAGGGCCACCAGACTGTTGTCCGTCAAACCATGCAAGGCGCCGGCGTTGAGCATCAGCCCGTCCAGCGACGCCCGCCCGTCCCTGACGCGCAGGGCAGGCTTCAGCACGGTCCACAGCGGGGTCTCACCGGCGGCGCGCCCGAGAACCGGCTGATCCAGCTGGCCCTCGAACTGGGCCGGCGCATCCAGCCGCACGGCCCGGTCGCGCACATCGTGTTCGATCAGGCTGGCCTGCACCCGCGCGGCCACGTCGGCCCAGGTGGCGGCGGTCGGGTCGGACAGGGCCGCGGCCATGTAAACGCTGAGCAGGCCGTGGGGCGCCCGCGCCGACGGATCGGCCCAGATAGGCGCGAGGCCCTGCATGGCCCGGTCACCCGCCGGCGCCGCGAAAAAGGCGGCGTAGGACCCGATGCGGCGCTGGCCGACGGGGTCGGGTTCGCTCACATCCAGTCTCGGGGCCGGGCGCGCGCCGCTGAAGTCGGGCCGCCCCCGCGTGGCGTCCCCTGCGTGGCAGAAGTCGCCGATGAAAACCACATCCACGCCCAGGCCACGCAGCCGGTCGATGTAGCGACCGATCTCGTTGTCGGTCAGCACGCCGGCGAGGGGATCCAGCCGCACCCGGTCATAGGTCTCGCCGATGATGCCGTAGCCCTGCGGCAGAAAGACCTCGTCCAGACCGCTGAGCTCCGAGCCGCTGATGGCCTCCCGCTGGCGCCAGCCGTGACCGGCCAGATGGATCACCGCCTGATCGCCCGGTCGCGCCTCATCGATCATGGCGTCCAGTGCGACGCGGATGGCCGCCAGGTCCGGCGTCGCCGTGGGACTCAGCCCGTGGCGCGATGCATAGGCGGACGGCGCGGCGCTGGTCAGCAAGGCGATGTCGTGCGGCGCGGCGCCCCGGTCGATCAGCGCGTCGGCCATCAGCAGGGCGTCGTTGCGCGGCCCGGACAGGTCGCCCAGCCCCAGCGGATCATCGCCATAGTCGGACACCCCCACCAGCACCGCCAGGATGCGCGGCGGCGTCGGCTCGGGTGTGGCCGCCATGGCCGACAGTCCCTTCACCGCGCCCATGAAAAGCAGAATCACGACCAGCAACCGCGCGAACCGCCAGGACAGGATTCCGCTGCGTCCGCCCATGGCCGTCAGCCCGGCTCGCCCACGAGGGTGAACGGCGCCCAGTAGGCCGGATGGGCCCATCGGGGATTGTCACGCACGGCCCGCATGCCCTCCCGCAGCGCGCGGGCCCGCTCGCCGATATCGGCGTCGTCCAGCGCCGCGAAGGTGCGGGTCATCAGCTCGGTGGTGGCAGCGTCGGACACCTCCCAGTGGGACACCACCAGCGATCGCGCCCCCGCATAGAAGAAGGCTCGCGCCAGACCCGACAGGCCCTCACCGCCCGGCTGGCCGTCCGATGCGGCGGTGTTGCAGGCCGACAGCACCACGAAATCGGCCGTGAGGCGCAGCTCGGCGGCCTCGGAGGCGCTGAGATAACCGTCGTCCTCGGCCGTACCGACGGCGGGCGGGGTCAGAACCAGCCCCGGCTCGGCCTGATCCGACCCGGCCAGCAGGCCGTGGGTGGAAAAGACGACAAAGCGGGCGCGGGACAGGGCCTCACGGTCCGTCTGACGCACGGCGGTCTCGGTGGCGGCTTCGCCCATGCGCACCAGACTGCGGGGATAGCGGGACTGCAGCGCCTCCAGTTCTGCCTGCGAGCCGGGCAGGGCGGGCAGGGCGCGCAGGCGCTCCACGTCGGCCAGCGGACCGTCGCTCATCAGATCGCCGGCCGGGGGCGCCCCGCGGGCGGCGCCCACCGCGCCGCCCGACAGGATCGGCGCCCCGAAGGCGGCCAGCTCGATGCGTTCGCCCGTCTGCGCCTGAGGGCGCGCGGCGCCGGCCGGCAGCGGCGGACAGCCGGCGCTGCGCAGGGCCGGGTCGGACACCAGATGACAGCGCAGCGCCGTCAGGCTGGACACCGACGGCAGGGCCGCCAGGGCGTAGCGGTCGATCAGCCACGGCGTGGCGGCCAGGGCGGCGGCGGAATCGTCGGCTCCATCCGGCGCCTCTGTGGGCAGCAGCGCCAGCGGCAGGGCCGACAGGTCGCCCGAGGTCACGGTGATCAGCGTCGAGCGCCCCTCGAATACGGCCTCCACCGGCGCGATCAGTTTCTGGTAGAGGCGGTGCGCCTCGGCCCGGTCGAACGCCGTGTCGGTCTGGTCCTGCAACAGGGACGGATCGATATAGGGCTGGCCCCGCGCCGCGGTGGTGGTCAGCGACGCGCGCAGGCGCGCCACGGCGGCGGCCATCTCGTCCTGCCCCAGGCTTTCCGAGCGCGCCCATTCGACCCGGTCGCGGCTGAGGGCCCAGACATAGGCGGCCTCGGGGTTCACCAGCACCAGCAGCAGGCCCTCGTCCTCCCGCAGCAGACCTTGCGCTTCCGAGACGCTCAGCGCCTGCGGGCTGGTCAGGTCGGCGTAGGCGGGAAAGCGTTGCTCGATCTCCTCATCCACGGCGCGAAGCCGTTCCAGCACGGCGTCATATTCCGTCCGCGCGGTCTCGCGCCGGGCGCGTGATGACTCGTCATCCAGGGCGTAGAGCCGCTCGATTTCGTGCTCCAGCCGGTCGCGGCGGGTGATCAGGCCCTCCCGGTCCTCGGCCAGACGGCCGATGGCGTCGTCGCCCTGGGCGAAGCGGGCGGAAACCTTGGCCAGGGCGTCGGCGGCGTCCGAGGCGATGGCCCACTGGGCCGCCTCGAACGCTTCGGCGCGCAGGCTTTCATAGGTATCCTCGTCGGTGCGCGCCGAGCCGCCCGTGGCCACGCCCAGCATCAGCACAGCGCCCATCGCCGCCGCCCGCGCCCAGCCCCTTATGCCTTGTCCGGTCATTGCGACGCCCCCGTCAGTTGCTCAGGATGCGGACGCGGGTCCACACCGCGCCGCGATTGATGATCTCGACACGCAGCCGCTGGTCCTCGCCGGGCGTCAGGGTGCAGACCGGAAAGTGATCGTAGGCGCCGTCCTCGCACAGCACACGGCCATCGGCGCCGCGCACCACCATGTCGATGTCCGTATCGCCGTCGCCGATGGCTGCCACACGCAGGATTTCGCCGCCTTTGGCGTCAGCCTCGAACCAGTAGGTCTGGCGCGCCTGAACGTCCCTGCGGGCCAGAATCGGACCCTGTCCAAACGGGGAGTTGGCCACCCCTCGCGCCGCCGCCGCCCGAACGGCCTCGATCTCGGCCAGGGTCTGACCGTCGCCCCGCGCCAGAGTCTCGGCTTCGTCCAGCAGGCCGGCCACGGTGAAAGCAGGCGCGTCCGACGGGGTGCCCGGCGCCGCCGCGGCGCCGGGCTCAGCTGCGAAATCCGCGGACCGGAAGGGAATCTCGGCCAGCATGCGCGCGGCTAGGATCAGCGCCTGGGCGTCCGCCGCCTTGCGGCCCCAGGCGGCGAGCCGCGCGGCCGTCACGGCCTGATGGATGGCCGCCGCCTCGACACCCGGCGACGCCGCCTCCACCGCACGGGCCTGAGGGTTGTCGGCCCCGGCTGCTCCCGGCGACAGCACCGCGAGCGCGGTGACAATCGCCAGCAGCGGGCGCGTCGTCTGGCGTGATGGTCTCAGCTCTTCGAACACATGATCCCCCGACCGATGGCTCACTCGCCGAACCGGACTCGATCAGAAATTTGGCCGGGGGTCGAATCCGAAAAGCCCGACCGCCCACAAGCCATCATCCTTGGCGCGGGGGCTCCGGTGGGGCCACTGATCGAATATGACGGAGGCGGTCAGCCTATTGGGCCGCAGCAGCCAGGATGCGGCCGTCGTCTCGGGCCTGAACCAGCACGGCCATGCCCAGATCACCGACCGGCGCCTCGGGCAGGTCCAGCAGGATCGGCCGTCCCCGCCATTCGCCCAGATTGACGATCTCGCGCACAACATTGGCGTGGCGCACCTCAAGGCCCCGGTTCTCGCCTTCGCCCACCTCGACGATCAGGGGGCCATGCTGGTAGCGCACCAGCCAGACGTCCGCCCCGCCTTCGGGCGCACGACCGGACCCGACACCCACCCGGTCGCCGGTTTCGCGGAACTCCACCTCGGGCATCCAGATGCGGCGCTCGGCCTCTTCATCCACGGCCAACTGGATGTCCTGACTGCGGGCCCCGGGCATCTGGCGGGCGCCGTCGATGATGACCTGGGGCGTATAGACGTCGCGCAGCCTAAGCCGCTCCTGATAGGCGCGCTGACGCTCGGCGAAGGCCGGCCGGGCGAAGGTGTCGGGCCAACCCAGATAGTCCCAGTAATCCACCGCATAGGTCAGGGCGATCACGCCGGGCCGGTCCGCCAGCCCCTCCAGCAGCGCGTTGGCCTCCGGACAGCCGGAGCAGCCCTGGGCGGTGAAAAGCTCCACCACCACGGGCTCCACAGGCGTCCCGGCGCGCGACCCCGACCCGGCGGAGGCCGTTTGCGCGCCTGCGGACGCCGCGCCGATCAAGACGGCCGCAGCTGCGCCGCCCGATATCACATCCCGGATGCCCTTCATGGCGCGCACCCTAGTCCAGGCGTCCGGAAACGGGACTCAACTTGGCGTGAACCCGTTCCCGTGCGCGTGATCGGACGCAGCGGTCAGTCGTCCATCAGCTGCTGGGCGAAATAGACATAGTGCCGGGCCCAGCGCCGCGCGTTGGCGGCCGGGTCGGCGTCATAGCTGTGCCCGCCCGAGGTGTCCTCGAAATAGAGGTGGTCGTGGCCCTGGGCCTCCAGCCGCGCGGCGAATTTGCGCGCGTGGCCCGGGTGCACCCGGTCGTCCAGGGTGTTGGTGGTGATGTAGACCACCGGATAGTCCACCTCGGGACGCAGCTGCTGATAGGCCGAGTATTCCGCGATCCAGGCGGCTTCCTCCGGGATGCGGGGGTCGCCGTACTCGCCGATCCATGAGGCGCCGGCGGGCATCTCGTGATAGCGTAGCATGTCGATCAGGGGGCTTTCGATCACCGCCGCGTCGAACAGGTCCGGGTTCTGGGTCACGGCCACCGAGGTCAGCACCCCGCCGTTGGACCGGCCATAGATGCCCAGATGATCGGGCGAGGTGACGCCCCGGTCGATCAGGTCCCTGGCCACCGACGCGAAATCGTCGAAGGCGCGCTGGCGGTTCTCGTTCAGGGCCGCCTGGTGCCAGCCCGGGCCGAACTCGCCGCCGCCGCGGATGTTGGCCACCACATAGCTGCCGCCCTCCTCCAGCCACAGCTTGCCCAGCTGGCCCGCATAGCCGGGCAGCATGGGGATGTTGAAACCGCCGTAGCCGAACATGATGGTCGGGGCGGAGCCGTCATTGGCCTGATCGCGCGGGCGCACCAGGAAGTAGGGGATCTCGGTCCCGTCGGTGGAGGCGACCGAGTGCTGCTCCACCACATGGGTCGAGGCGTCGAAGCGGGCCGGGCTCTCGCGCAGGATTTCCGACCGCGCGCTCGCCACATCCGCTTGGGACAGGGTCGAGGGGGTCAGGAAACCCTGGACGTAATAGAACATGTCCTCATGGGCGCGGCTGGCGTCCACCAGGCTGACGGACACATTGTCGGGCGTGGGCAGGGCGGTCTGGGTCCACCCGCCGTCGCGCGGTGCGAAGCGGATCAGCCCGCCGGAGACGTTGTCCAGCACGCTGGCCACCACATGGCCGTTGGTGATGGCCACGCCGTTGACCGACTGGCGGTCGCTCGGCGCGAAGATCACCGGCGAGGCGGGCAGCGCCGGGGCTGCATCGGCGCGCAGGGCGGCCAGCGGAATGGCCGCCAGATCGCCGGTCTCGATATCATGGCCGCCGAAGGTCCAGTCTTCCTCGGCCGTCAGGATCAGCCGGTCGCCCATGGTCCCGTGAATGTCCACCTTGGACGGCAGGTTCAGGCGCACAGCCTGGCCGTTCACCACTTGCCAGCGCTCGGCGTTGAAGGTGTCCAGCGGGCGGGTGATGATCACCGCCTCAACCTGACCTTCGGGTCCGCGATAGACCGAGGGGCTGACGCCATAGCCGCCGTCACCCTGCTCGCCGCGATAGATCTCCGTCGCCTGATCCAGCGACTGGCCGCGCGACAAGGCGCGCACGATGTAGGGATAGCCGCTCTCGGTCAGGGTGCCGTCGCCGAAGTCGGTGGCCACCAGCAGGGTGTCGGCGTCCAGCCAGGTCACCCGGTGCTTGCCCTCGGGCAGGCGGAAGCCACCCTCCACGAACTGGCCGGTCTGCGTATCGAACTCACGGACCTCCACCGCGTCCTGACCGCCGTTGGACAGGTTCACCAGGCAATAGCGCTCGTCGGGCGCCAGGCATCCGGCGCCCTTCCAGACCCAGTCACGGCCCTCGGCCCGGGCCAGGGCGTCGATGTCCAGAATGGTCTCCCATTCGGTGTTGCCCGAGGCGTAGGATTCGCGCGTCGTGCGCCGCCAAATGCCCTTGGGATGCTGGTCGTCCTGCCAGAAATTGACCAGGCCGCCGCTCTGGAATTGCGGTGTGGGAATCCGGTCCTGGGCGGACAGGATGGCGTAGGCCTCGCGCCGGAAGGTCTCGTAGCGCGGGTCGCCCTCCAGCCGCGACAGGGCGCGGGTGTTGGACTGCTCCACGAACGCCAGCGCCCGCTCACCCTGAACCTCCTCCAGCCAAATGAACTCGTCGGCGGAGGCCACCGATTCCGGCGACAGGTCGGCGGGCAGGTGCGGCGGACGCTCCTGGGCGCCAGCTGTGGCGCAGGCGCCCAGCATCAGCGCCGAGGCGGCGGCGGACAGGATCAGTCGGTTCATGGACGTTACGCTCCGTATTATTCTGTTTTTGCCGAACAGCCGGGTCAGTCCATGAGCCGGCGGGTCAGATAGGTGTATTCCAGCGCCAGCCGGCGGGCCGTCTCGCGCAGGTTGGCGCCGGCCGCGTGGCCGCCGTCCGTGTTCTCGTAGAACAGCACCTCATGGCCCAGCGCATCAAGCTGCGCCGCAGCCTTGCGGGCGTGGCCGGGGTGGACGCGGTCGTCCTTGGTGGAGGTGTGGATGAACACCTCCGGATAGTCCGCCTCGGCCGACAGGGCCTGATAGGGCGAATAGGCGGCGATCCATTCCCGCTCTTCGGCGATGTCCGGGTTGCCGTACTCGCCCATCCACGACGCCCCGGCCAGCAGGGTGTGGAAGCGCAGCATGTCGAACAGGGGCACCTGGATGACCGCCGCATTGATCAGGTCGGGACGCTGGGTCAGCATCGCGCCCATGAACAGCCCGCCCTGGGAGCCGCCCATGACGCCGAGGCGGCGGGGGCTGGTGATGCCGCGCGCGATCAGGTCCTCGGCCACGGCCTGGAAGTCCTCGTGGGCGCGCTGGCGGTTCACGCCCTGGGCGGCCTGGTGCCAGCCCGGCCCGAACTCGCCGCCGCCCCGGGTGTTGGCCACCACATAGACGCCGCCGCGCTCCAGCCACAGCTTGCCCACCGTGGGCGAATAGCCGGGCAGCAGCGACACCTGGAATCCGCCGTAGCCGTACAGCAGGGTGGGATTGGAGCCGTCGGCGGCGACGCCGTCGCGGCTGACCACGAAATAGGGAACCATGGTCCCGTCGGCGGAGCGGGCCTGATGCTGCTCCACATGCATGCCCTCGGCGTCGAACTTGGCCGGCAGGCTCTTGACCGTTTCCAGTTCGCCCGAGGCGGCGTCAGCCAGCCACAGGGTGTCCGGGGTCAGATAGCCCTCGACGCTGACGAACAACTGGTCGTCCTCGCTGCTGGCCGAACCCAGACCCACCGAGGCGTTCTCCGGCAGGTTCAGGCGCTCACGGACCCAGCCGTCCCCGGCGCGGTGATAGGCGTAGGCCGCCCCGCGCACGTTCTCGAACAGGGCCACCACCAGCCGGTTGCGCGTCAGGGTCACGCCCTCCACCGCTTCCCGCTCGCCGGGCCGCAGGATCAGCTCGCCGACGGACGCGGCCGGATCGGCTTTCAGCGCCTCAAGATCGAAGGCGATCAGGTCGCCGGCCTCGAAGGCGGTCCCGGCGCCGTCGGTCCAGTCCTGGTCCGTGGTGACGATCAGCTGTCCGTCCAGCAGACCCTGCACCGAGCGGCGCGCGGGCAGGTTGATGCGAACAGGGCCCGTATCCGTCAGGAAATAGCTCTCGGTCTCGAAGAAGGTGACCGCCCGGTCCACCATCTCGGCCTGCACCACGCCGTCGGCGTCGCGCAGCGCATAACCGGCCACCAGCACGTCCTCGGGCTCGCCCCGGAACACCTCCGGCGCCTGGTCCATGGACTGGCCCCGCGTCAGACGGCGGACCGTCATGGCGTAGCCGGAATCCGTCAGGGTGCCGTCGCCGAAGTCGCGATAGACCAGCAGGGTGTTCTCATCCACCCAGTCGGCGCCGCCCTTGGACTCAGGCAGGCTGAACCCGTTCTCGATGAACTGGCCGGTCTCGCGATCAAACTCGCGCATGACCACGGCGTCCTTGCCGCCGTCGGACAGGTTGACCAGGCACAGGCGATCGTCGGGCGACAGGCACTGGGCGCCCTTGTAAACCCAGTTGGCGTCCTCGGCGGCCGCCAGGGCGTCCACGTCCAGGATCGTCTCCCACTCAGGCGCATCGGTGCGGTAGCTGTCCAGGGTCGTGCGGCGCCAGACGCCCCGCACATGGGTCGCGTCCTGCCAGAAATTGTCCACCGTGCGCTGACCGCCCGCCGAGTGGCGGAAGGCCGGGAAGGGAATGCGGTCCTGCGCCTCCACCAGCGCCAGGGCGGTGGAATACAGCTCGTCATAGCGCGGGTCGCCGGTCAGCACGCCCAGCGAATGCTCATTGCGCGCCTCGACCCATTCCATGGCCCGCTCGCCCTCGATGTCCTCCAGCCAGATCCACGGATCGGAAGCGGCGGCCTGTTCGGTCAGGGTCGGTTCGGAAGTCTGGGCCATGGGATGGGTCGCTGAAAGGCTGAGAACGAGCGCGGCGAGGGCGGGGCCCCCATAGGCCAGACGACGGAACATGCGGCGTTTTCCTCGGATGTGTCTGTTGGGCGCGCGACCCTATGGGCGGGCCGGGCGGTTGGAAAGTTACAGGCCTGTAATGAATCAGCGCCCGTCGTCGGGAATGCAGATGGTATTGCCGCAGGCCTTGCAGTGCACCGCGTCCGGATCATGCCGCTGCAGCCCGCAGGTGGGGCAGGGGTGAAACACCTTGTGCGTCACGTTCAGGGACTGGATCAGGCGGAAGAACAGGCCCACGCCGCCCAGCATCACCGCGATGGACAGCAGCCGCCCCCAGGTGCCCGGCAGGATGATGTCGCCGTATCCGGTGGTCGTCAGGCTGGTGATGGTGAAATAAAGCGCGTCCACATAGCCGGATATGCCCTCATAGCGACCCATGAAGCTGGTGTAGACGAAGCCGGCTACCACGAAGACGAAGGTGATCAGGGCCGCCAGCGCCTTGACGATGTCCTCCACCCGCGTGTCGTTGTAGCCGCGCCCCACAGTCTTCCAGAAGAAGTCGCTGTTGATCAGGGTCCACAGCCTCAGCACCCGCAGGAAGCCGAGGTTGTACAGCCACGCGGGAAACAGCAGTGTGGCCAGCACGAACAGGTCCACCCACACGATGGGCCGCTTCAGCCAGTCGCGCCAGTCCGTGTAGGCCGAGGCCCGCGCGATCAGGTCGAAGGCCAGGATCGCCGCGATCACATAGTCCAGCACATAGAAGACCAGGCCGCCTTCGTCCTTCAGCACCGGCGCGGCGATGAAAAAGGCGATGATGGCGAAGTCCACCACGATCACGGCCAGGCGGAATCGCACCGCCGCCCGGGACGAGCCGTGATACAGCGCCCTCAGGCGCGCCCGCAGTCGCAGGCCCGTATGGGTCTTTTCCTCGGCCTTGGCTTTCATGCAGAGCCTGTTCTTCGCCGGGCGCTCTGACGCCGGGCCGGATTCAGCTTATATGCGGAGACCATGACGCACCCCTTCGTCAAGATGAACGGCGCCGGAAACGACTTTATCGTCGTCAACGCGCTTGAACGGCCCTTCGCGCCGACGCCCGATCAGGCCCGCGCCCTGGCCGATCGGGAGACCGGCCCGGCGGGCGGCTGCGACCAATTGATCGTGATCGAGCCTTCGGAAACCGGCGACGCCCTGATGCGGGTGTGGAACGCCGACGGCGGGGTGGTGGAGACCTGCGGCAACGCCCTGCGCTGTGTCGGCTGGCTGCTGACCCTGGCGGGCGGGCGTGATCAGGTGGTGATCGACACGCTCGGCGGGCCGACCACAGCCGCGCGGGCCGGGGACCACCGCGTCACCGTGGACATGGGTCCGCCCCGACTGGCCTGGGACCAGATCCCCCTGGCCGAGGACATGGACACCCGGGGCATCGAACTTCAGGTGGGGCCGGTGGATGCGCCGCTGCTGCACACCCCTGGCGCAGTCAGCATGGGCAATCCCCATGTGGTGTTTTTCGTCGACCATGTCCCAGACGACGCCTTCGTTCGCGGGACCGGCTCGCTGATCGAGCATCATCCGCTGTTTCCCGAAGGCGTGAACGTGGGCTTCGCCCATGTGGAAGGGCGCGACCGTATCCGTCTGCGCGTATGGGAGCGGGGCGCCGGCCTGACGAAGGCCTGTGGCACGGGCGCCTGCGCCGCCCTTGTGGCCTGCGCTCGCCGGGGCCTGACGGACCGTGCCGCGACCGTCATCGTGGACGGCGGCGAGCTGTTCATCGATTGGCGCGAAGGCGACGATCACGTGCTGATGACCGGTCCGGTCGAGGTCGAGACCACCGGGATGCTGCCCTGATCCGCACGCCGCGGCGACGGCAGGGCGAAAGTCCAGCCTGTTCCGGTTGTGGGAAGCGCGACCGGGTTCTAGGGTCGCGCCTTCCTTCGCCGCCTCCGCGTGCCCTGTAGCGACCCCATGCCCGAAAACACCGAGAAACAGACCTTCACCGACCAGGAAGCCCTGGATTTCCACAGCGAGCCGACGCCGGGCAAGATCTCCATGGCGCCGACCAAGCCCATGGCGACCCAGCGCGACCTGTCGCTGGCCTATTCGCCGGGCGTCGCCGTGCCGGTGCGCGCCATCGCCGAGGACCCGGACAAGGCCTACGACTACACCGCCAAGGGCAATCTGGTGGCCGTCATCTCCAACGGCACCGCCATCCTGGGTCTGGGCGACCTGGGCCATCTGGCGTCCAAGCCGGTGATGGAAGGCAAGTCGGTGCTGTTCAAGCGCTTCGCCGACGTGGACTCCTTCGACGTGGAGGTGAAGACCACCGACCCGGACGAGTTCATCACCGTGGTCAAGAACATCGGCGACACCTGGGGCGGCATCAATCTGGAGGACATCAAGTCCCCCGAATGCTTCGAGATCGAGACCCAGCTTCAGGACCTGCTGGACATCCCGGTGTTCCACGACGACCAGCACGGCACGGCCATCATCTCCACCGCCGGCCTGATCAACGCCTGCCACGTGCAGGGCAAGAAGCTGGAAGACATCAAGGTGGTGCTGGCCGGCGCCGGCGCCGCCGGCCTGTCGTCCATCGCCCTGATGAAGGCCGCGGGCGTTCGCCACGAGAACACCGTCATCGTCGACCGCGACGGCGTGGTCTATCGCGGCCGCGACAATGTGGATCAGTGGAAGGCCGCCCACGCCACCGACACGCCTCTGCGCACCCTGGCCGAGGCCATGGTCGGCGCCGATGTGGTCATCGGTCTGGCGGCCAAGGGCGCCATCACCAAGGAAATGGTCGCCTCCATGGCGCCCAAACCCATCATCTTCGCCATGGCCAACCCGGACCCGGAGATCACGCCCGAGGACGTCAAGTCGGTGCGCGACGACGCCATCATCGCCACGGGGCGCTCGGACTACGTCAACCAGGTCAACAATGTGCTGGCCTTCCCCTATCTGTTCCGCGGCGCCCTGGACGTGCGCGCCCGTCAGGTGAACCACGAGATGAAGGTGGCCTGCGCCGAGGCCCTGGCCGCCCTGGCCCGAGAGGATGTGCCGGACGAGGTGGCCGTGGCCTATCGCGGTCGCAAGCTGAAGTTCGGCCCGGACTACATCATCCCCACGCCGTTCGACCCGCGGCTGATCTGGTACATCCCGCCGTTCGTGGCCAAGGCGGCCATGGACACCGGCGTGGCGCGCCAGCCCATCGAGGACATGGACGCCTATCGCGCCTCCCTGCGCCAGCGTCTGGATCCGTCAGCCGCCCTGATGCAGAAGATTTCCTCCGCCGTGCGCGGCGCCCCCAACAAGCGGGTGGTGTTCGCCGAGGGCGAGGAGACATCGGTCATCCGCGCCGCCTGGGCCTTCAAGCAGCAGGAGCTGGGCACGCCCATCCTGGTGGGCCGCGAGGAGCTGGTGCGCCAGAACGCCACCGAGGCGGGTCTGGTGTTCGAGGATCTGGGCATCGAGATCATCAACGCCCGCGTCTCGCCCAACAATGTGGCCTACACCGAGGCCCTGTATCAGCGGCTGTGGCGGCGGGGCTATCTGCGCCGCGACGTGCAGCGCATGATCAATCAGGACCGCAACTATTTCGGCGCGGCCATGCTGGCCCACGGCGACGCCGACGCCATGGTCACAGGCGTGACCCGCAATTTCAACATGGCGCTCAAGGAGGTCAGCCGCGTGCTCGATGTGAAGAGCACCCTGATCGGCCTGTCCATCGTCATGGCGCGCGGCCGCACCCTGTTCGTGGCCGACACCTCCATCCACGAGCTGCCCGACGCCGCCGAACTGGCCGAGATCGCCATCCAGGCCGCGTCGTCGGTCCGCAAGCTGGGCCGCACCCCGCGCGTGGCCTTCCTGTCCTATTCCAGCTTCGGCAATCCGCCGGGCGACCGGGGCGAGAAGGTGCGCGAGGCCATCCGCATTCTGGACCAGCGCGGCGTGGACTTCGAATACGAGGGCGAAATGCCGCCCGAACTGGCCCTGACGCCTGACGCCCGGGGCGCGCACCCCTTCATGCGCCTGTCTCGCGAGGCCAATGTGCTGGTCATGCCCGCGATCCATTCAGCGGTCATCTCGACCCAGCTGATCCAGGCCCTGGGCGGCGCCACCCTGATCGGGCCACTGCTGATCGGACTGGAGAAGTCGGTCCAGATCGTGCCGCTGGGCTCCTCCGTCAGCCAGATCCTCAACGCCGCCACCTTCGCCGCCTACGAGGAAGGCGTCGCCGAGGAGGGGTGAGGCCTAGGCCTCACCCTTGCCCCGGGCCTCGATCTCGGGCTGACGCTTGGCCACATAGAAGGCCAGGAAGATGGCGAAGACGCCGAGCAGCACCGAGTAGAGGAAGAAGGTCACATAGCCCGCCCCCAGTGACGGGGCGGACACCCCTGCGGTCGCCGCGCCCTCCGCCAGCGAGCCTTCGGGCAGGCGGCCGAACCATCCGCGTATGGCGCTGTTGAAGCCCCCGGCCTCGGCTGCGCGCGCCGTCTCCTCCACGATGCGGCCGGACTGCGAGGCGGTGATCTTGCCGAAGATCGCGTAGAGCGAGCTGAACAGGGCATACTGCGTCGCCGTGAAGCCCGCGCTGGTCAGGCTGGACATGTAGACGATCAGCGCGGTGCCCGCGACGCCGGTGGCGAAATTGTCGATGGTGATGGCGCCGTAGAGCACCGCCATGTTCGGGCCCGAAACCGCTAGCCAGACGAACACCAGATTCGACAGCGGGCTGGCGAACACGCCGATGACCATGCTCTTGATGATGCCGAACCGCGAGACCATCCAGGCGCCGAAGGTGATGCCCGCCAGGGACGCCACCACGCCGTAGACCTTCCGCACCTCGGCGATCTCGCTGAGGCTGAAACCCAGATCTATGTAGAACGGGTTCATCAGGTTCAGCACGAAGTCCGACAGGCGATAGAGACAGATCAGCGCCATGATCAGCACGCCGAACTTGACCCCGAACCTCTGGAAGAAGTCGCCCAGCGGCTGGCCGTAGGATCGACGGAGATAGGCGCCTGGCCGCGTCACGACCCCGGGGATGGGCACGCACGCCAGGGCGATCAGCGCCAGCCCGGCGACCACCCCCCCGAACTGGAGGAAGATGCCGTTCGGTCTCGCTTCCCACGCTGTCTTGAACGCCTCGGCCCCCGCGTCTGTGCCGCCCAGAAGATTGACCAGGCCGGCCAGCAGCGTGCCGTTGGCCGCGAGTCCAGATCCCGCGAACAAGGCCCCCAGCAGGATCAGCGTCAGGCGCGCCGCCCATTCCACAACCTCCGGTCCCGGACGCCGGGGCAGTCCGTGATCAACCAGCGCCACCCGCACCTCGCCGCCGCGCGGCGCCAGCAGCACCGCCGCGATGGCCACGAACATGATGCCCGCCATGACCGCATAGCTGAGGTTCCAGCTGAAGGCCTCTGCCAGAAACAGCGGCAGGGCTCCCGCCGTGATCATCGCGCCCCGATAGCCCCACTGATAGGCGGCGGCCATGACGCCGAACCGGGCCTTGTCCACCACCTCGATGCGCCAGGCGTCGATGGCGATGTCCTGGGTGGCTCCGGCGAAGCCCACCAGAACCGCCAGCAGCGCCACCCGCGTCAGGTTCATGGACGGGTCCGATCCGGCGATCAGCCACAGGCCGACGATGATGATGATCTGCATCAGCACCATCCATGACCGCCTCTGGCCGAGCAGGGGCTCAAGGACCGGAATCTTGACCCGATCCACCATCGGAGCCCACACGAACTTCAGCGAATAGGACAGGGTCGCCAGCGAGAAGGCGGTGATGGTCTGCAGCGACAGGCCTTCCTGCCGCAGCCACGCCGACAGGGTGTCGAAGATCAGGAAGAAGGGCAGGCCCGCCGCCATGCCCAGCAGCAGCATCACGAAGACGCGCCGCTCCTTGAGGGTCTTGACGAACTCCCAGGTGGTCAGGCGGCGTTCGGCGACGTCTTCGGCCATGTCAGCGTCCCTTTGCAGGGACGCCGTCAGGCGCCCCGATTCAGCAGGCGACCTTGGCGCGGACTTCGCCGCTCGTCCAGCGGGCAAGCGCCGACCTGAGCGCGTCGGTGTCGATGGGCTTGGTCAGGTGGTCGTTCATGCCGGCTTCCAGACACGCCTTGCGGTCCTCCACGAAGGCGTTGGCGGTCAAGGCCACGATGGGGGTGCGGTCGCCCTTGGCGCGGATGGCGCGGGCGGCGTCCAGGCCGTCCATGCCGGGCATGCGCATGTCCATCAGCACCAGATCATAGCGGGCGCGGGTCAGGGCCTGGACCGCCTCGTCGCCGGAGCCGGCCGTCTCCACCACGCAGCCCTCGCGGCGCAGCAGGGTCTTGGCCAGCAGCGCATTGACCGGATTGTCCTCGGCCAGCAGCACGCGCAGGCCGGCGAACCGCACCGGGGTGACCCGGTCGTCCTCGCGCTGGGGCGGGGGCGGGCCGCCGATGGGGGCGTCCGCCTTGCCCACCGCCGCCAGCACCCGCTCGGCCAGCGATGCGCGCCGCAGGGGCTTGATCAGATAGCCGTGGAAACCCTGTGAGCGGTAGCGCGCGATCAGCTCGCGCTCCTCGGCCTTGAGCAGCACGATGCACCGCCCGCCGACGGGGCAGGCGGCCACGGCGCCCGGCTCGGCCTCCGCGTGGTCCACCAGGGTGACGGTCGCGCCGGATTTCACCGTCCCGCCGCAGGCCTCCACCTGCTGCCGGGCGGCCTCGGCCACCAGCGGATCGGGGGATTTCACCGCCACGGCGACGCCCTTCAGCGGGGTGGCGCGGCCGGCGACGGCGCCGGGGGCGATGGGGAAGGCGGCTTCGAAACGGAAGCGCGCGCCGCCGCCGGGCCGGTCGGTGACGCAGACCTTGCCGTCCATGGCCTCGGCCAGCTTCCTGACCACCGCCAGACCCAGCCCCGCGCCGTCGAAGCGGGCGGCGTCGGACGCGTCCACATGGCCGAATTCCTCGAAGATGCGCTCGCGCGCCTCGGGCGGCACGCCGGGGCCGGTGTCGTCGATGATGAAGGCCAGCTTGGGCCGGCTGTCGCGCCCGCCCGCCCGCTCGATGGCGATGCGGACGCCGCCGGTCTCGGTGAACTTCACCGCATTGCCGGCCAGGTTGAACAGGATCTGGCGCAGGCGGCCCTCGTCGGCCAGCACGTCCGGCGCGTCGGGGGCCACGGTCCAGACCAGCGACAGGCCCTTGTCGTGGGCGCGCGGGCTGAGCAGCTCGGCCACGCCCTGGACCAGGCCTTCCAGATCGACCGGTTCGGACTCCAGCTCCAGATGGCCTGCGTCCACGCGGGCGTAATCCAGCAAGTCGTTGACCAGCCCCAGCAGATGCTCGGCGGAATCCCGCGCCGCGCTCACATAGGCGCGCTGGGCGCCGTCCATGCGGGTGCGGGCCAAGAGGCCCAGCATGCCGATGACCCCGTTCAAGGGCGTGCGCATCTCATGGCTCATCAGTCGCAGAAACCGCTCCGCCGCCTGGGCGTCGTGGGTCTCGGTCGCGGCCGGATTGGTCGCGGGCGCCTTTTGCACCCCTTCGGTCTTCACGGTCTTCCGCCGTACGCTCATCACTCACCCTCCACCGAAGGATCAGCATGCACGACAACGGTTAAGGGCCGCCGAATCACCCGGACGGCGTCAGGCGGTGCTCACCAGGCCGGCGTGCTCTCGGCCCCCACGGGCGCGGCGCCGACCTCCTGCGGACCCACAGTGGTCCGGCGATAAACGAGGGCCTCGGCGATGTGGCGGCGCAGGACCGGGGTGGAGCCCTCCAGATCGGCGATGGTGCGCGCCAGCCGCAGGGTGCGGGTCCAGCCCCGGGCGGTCAGGCCCCCCGCCTCCGCGGCCCGCATCAGCAGGGCGCGGCCCGACTCATCGGGCGCGCCGACCCGGTCCAGGGTGTCGCCGGACGCCCGGGCGTTGATCCCCTGATCCGGATCCAAGCCGTGTTCGCGGGCGCGATCAGCCTGGGCCTGCCGGGCGATGGCCACCCGCGCGGCCGCCTCGGCGGTGCCTTCGGCGGGCGGAGGCAAGGCCATGTCGGCGGCGGTGACCGGCGGAGTCTCCACCGTCAGGTCGATGCGGTCGAACAGGGGGCCGGAGATGCGGTTCTGGTAGTCCCGCTGACAGCGGGGGGCCTTGCCGCAGGCGCCCTTGCCCGGCCCGCCCACGCCGCAGCGGCACGGGTTCATGGCGGCGATCAGCTGGAACCGCGCCGGATAGCGCACATGGGCGTTGGCGCGCGCCACCACGATTTCCCCGGTCTCCAGCGGTTGACGCAGGGAATCCAGCGCCTGGGGAGAATATTCCGGCAGTTCGTCCAGAAACAGCACGCCATTGTGGGCCAGCGACGCCTCGCCCGGCTTGGCCCGGTGTCCCCCGCCGGTCAGGGCGGCCATGCTGGCGGAATGGTGCGGCGCGCGAAAGGGCCGGTCCCGGGTCAGGCCGCCCCGCTCGATCAGCCCGGCCACCGACCACACCATGGAGGTCTCCAGCAGTTCCTGCGGCGTCAGGGGCGGCAGCAGACCGGGCAGGCGCTGGGCCATCATGGACTTGCCCGATCCGGGCGGGCCCACGAACAACCGTTTATTGTTTTGACAACACCCATCGCGGGGCTACCGTTGTCCGATGAAGGCTGTGGGCTATTCGCGGTGGAGCTCTCTTGAGCAGGGGCGCGGTTCGACCCTTGCGAGGCAGCAGGGGCAAATCCGGTCGTTCTGCGACGCCAAGGGCTGGACCCTGATCGAGCAGATCACCGACGAGGGAACTAGCGCCTATACCGGGGCAAATATCCAGACCGGGAACCTCGCCGCGCTGCTAACGCGGATTGAGACTGGCGACCTGCCGAACGACGTGGTGATCGTTGTCGAGCAACTTGATCGGATAAGCCGACTGCCTCCTAGCCGCGTCGTGAACTGGATCAACAGGGTGGTCGCCACCGGGGCCAGTATCGCTACGGTGAACGATGGTCAGGTCATCGACCAGTACATGATCGATGCGAACCCTATGAACTTCATGTCTCTGGTGTTCAATTCGTTTCGGGCTTTTCAGGAGAGCAAGCACAAGTCCGAACGTCTTGCGGCAAGCTGGGCGATGAAGCGAAAGGCGTTGGAGGGTGGTGCCGGAAGACCGATCACCAGCGTCTGCCCGGCTTGGCTCAGGTTTGATGCAGGCGTCCAAAGATTTGTTGAGGTGCCCGAGCGCGCGGCTATCGTCCGGGAGATTTTCGACCGAACCATCGATGGGGAAGGCAAAGCGGCTATTGCAGCTTCCCTCAACGCTCGCGGAATAGCGGCGTGGGGTCGAGGAGCCAGCCAAGCGGATGGTTGGCATCCAAGCTATGTGCAGAAGATCCTCTCTAACCCGGCGGTGATCGGAGAATTCCAACCGCACATGAAGGCTAGGGGAGACCTTAAGCGAACTCCCATTGGAGAACCTGTCCGGGGCTATTATCCGGAGGTCATTTCCGCCGAACAGTGGGCACGTGTGAGGTCTAGCAAGCCGCTGAAGCGCGGAGGCGGTAATGGGTTCAAGGGTGAGATTCGGAACCTGTTCTCTGGTCTGTGTCGCTGTGCAATCTGCGGCGGCACGATGGCATACCAACTGAAGGGGCAGGAGGGCAGCCGACTACGGAGCGGACGGCCGGTGGCGCAGAAGAAGTCAAGCTACCTCTTCTGTTCACGTCGGGTACGGAAGTTGGCCTGCTCAAACGGCTTTTATTACCGCTATGAGCATCTGGAGGATGGCATCCTCGACGGCATCCTCAGCTTCGCTCTTAGCGACAGCTTCTTCTCGTCTGACCAGGCGATCAGCGAACTGTCCGCCGGATTCTACCAAGCCGCGCGGGAAGTAGAGGCGCAGCAGGCTCGGGTCGACCGTCTCATCGGCCTTTACGAGGAGACAGGTGACAGCGGGGTAAAGCAGCGTTGGCTTGACGCTCGGCAGAGGTTGGTCGCCTTGGTCAGTGCTGCAGATGCCGCCAAGGACGCTCTTGAACGGGCCCGGGGGAGCGCATCTCCACAGGAGCACGCAGAGCGAGTCGCCTCTGTCCGTAAATCCCTCGACAATCCAGACGCTGACGCGCGACGGACTGCCCGACAGAAAGTGATGCATAGTCTCCGAGAAGTGGTCGACTACATGACATTTGACGACGCCGGCCGGATCGGGATGGTCTTTCGCTCGGGCGCAATGGCCGTCCGCTTCAATCAATTCGGCGAAATTCTCGGAGACGTACAACGTTTCGAGGGACAGCCGACTACGCCCGAAACTCAGAGCGCGTTACTCGCTGCGTTGGACGACCATTGCTGAGCTGGAGAATTGTGGCAACCGGCACCGGGAAGGGTTGCAGCACCCTAACAGCCCTCAGAATGACCCTCGTCGATCGCGGGGACGTCTGTGCTGCCGGGACTGCCTCTTGGCCCTGCACGATGCCCGCAGAGGGCTTCAAGGTCGCGCCTGAGAAAACGGAGATAAGCATCCGCCAAGGCCTCCGGCCCTGTGAAACTCGATTGGGCCAAGTTTCTGAGCACCGGATACCGCCTCCACATCCGGTGACGATGATCGATCATGGAGACGAGGCATCGGGTCAGATCTTCCCGTGCCTGAGAAAGCGATATCACGTTCGAGACGTCAGGGATCGAGCGCGCGTCATCATCATCCCCGTCGTTCAGTAAGGCGTTCACCCAGATGTCGGCTCGGATAGTGCCATCGCGGCCGATCCGGATTTCCGCGCGCACCTGTTTGAAGGCCAAGTCCCACGCCGTGCTACTGAACCACGATCTAATTCGAGATGCTCCCAATACTGCCTTCCGACGACGACGGCTGTCTCGCGAACGGGGCGAGGTGGGGCCTCTCAACCGACCGGGCATCGATGAAATCCGCGAGGTCTCGCTCGCTCTGGTCATAGGCGCCGGGTGTCAGCGTCCCCCGCATGAGTTCGTAGCGGAGCCAAACTCGATACGTATTCACAACGTCGGTTTCGCAGTAGTCCGCGACTTCCTGAACGCGCCCAGTCGCGACGTACTCGGCCACCTTTGAGCCATCAACGCCGTCGGGCTTTCCGGGAAGCCCAAGGATGCGCGATAGTTCGTCCAGCTTGCATTTGCCCTGGCTGGTGAAACTGGCCAGCACGTCGCACAGATCCACCGCATCGTCAGAGTACCGCTTGAAATAGCCCCTTGCGTACAGACCCGGAGCCGACAGTTGATTGACCATGGCCCGGTAGCGCAGCACCGGCAGGTCAAAGCCGCTTCCGTTGAAGGATACGAGGCAGGGCCGCAGGTCGTTCAGGCGATCAGCGAAACTAGCGATGAGGTCGGCTTCACTACGGTCCCCGAGGTGCGGGGCGCCTAGCGAGCGCACGATCCACCCATTGTCGCTGCTCTCTGCGATGAGCGCCCCGATGCAGGCGATCCGGTGCAGGGGTAGCTTGCAGAACTTCTCCCCGACGATCCCCCGAGCCTGAGCGTCGTCGTGCGGCTCGACTCCGTGCATGCGCGAGACCGCTTCCAGATCGGGAATGGTCTCAAGATCGAAAACGACGACGTGGGCCATGATGTCTCCCTGCCGAGAAAGCGTGATGGGCGG
Source organism: Brevundimonas sp. (assembly GCF_047617075.1). GTDB lineage: Bacteria > Pseudomonadota > Alphaproteobacteria > Caulobacterales > Caulobacteraceae > Brevundimonas. The sequence continues at coordinate 252,057 of NZ_JBLGCI010000003.1, read as the reverse complement.
CATCGCCGCCCATCTATTCTGGCACAGGTTAGCCCGCCTTCTTCGCCTTCGCCGCCTTCATCGTCGCGGCGCGCGCTTGAGCAGCGCTGGCCACAGCGGCATCAAACTCACCGGCGAGCACGGCCTGATCCAGCGTGTCGATGATGGGGCCGAGGCTCCCAATGCCCTCGGCTTCGACGGCGCTCATCCCCTTTGCCAGTTCTAGCGGCTTTCCGCCGTAGCGGAGCTGGAAATAGACCTTGCCGCCGTCGCCGCTGAACCAGCCCTTGCGGACGGCGCGCGGGACCTCGACGCGCGTCCGATTTCCGGCTTCGTCCGTCTTGGTGACGGTGCGGACGGCCGTGTGGGGCCTGCCTGCGATGGCAGCCTCGACCAGCGCTCGCTGTTCGGCGAGATAACCGCGCAGTTTTTCCCGGTTGCGCTCCTGCGGGCTGGCCGGCTGGGACTGCGGCTTCGCGGCAGACAGCTTCAGGGATTTCAGAAGAGACATGAACACCTCGCTCTGGGTTGTCGATGTCGCCGCTCTAATGCCGTCGTCCAGATATGCGACCAGAGACTGACCCGAAAATAATTCGAGCGTCACCACCATAGTTTTAGGGGATGAAAGTTGGTCTGCGACCGCAACAATTCACGTTAACGCGAGGGGAGCTACCGTAGCCCAGCGCCTGCCAGGCGGCCGACGACGTTTCGAATGCATTGGTTTATGGCCTGTTCGCTAACGTCTCCTCCATAGACCGCTGCGTCAGCCACAGCCGAATAGACGTCGCCAATTGCCTGCTGCGCAGCAACTTCGGAAGTCTGGCCGAATCGCACGAATTCCGCCCGGCACCTGCCCCCCGAATGTTGGTCTGCGGTCGCAAATGCCGTTCGCACGCGCTGACTGTATGAGGCGTTGGGCATCGAACCCAGGATTTGAGCGCTGCAGCTTAGTGCAGCCCGAGCTGCGACCACTGAGAGACAATCTGCGCTGTCGAGGTTGTCGGGACTCGTAATCCCTTGCGCTGTGAATAATACCTCCCGGGGCGTCGGGTCTGCAGGTGGGGCGGAGACTCGGGTGCCGCTTCCTCTTCCACAGCGGGGAACCGGCGGGGCGTTTGAGTTAGTGGGAACCGGTCTCCCCGCCGAAATAGTTTCGAGGCTGCGCATCCTTCCCGACCCAAAATCTCGAACGAAGTAAGTCTCATTCACGATCTGTATGTAGCGATCCCCTGATCGGTAAATCTTCCTATAGACATCGCTCTCTTCGATGTTTCCGGCCCACCAAACGTCCACTCGGTTGCCGCGAAACTCCGGTCCGCCAAGCCCGCAGCGCAGGCTGTATAGGCCCTCATGCTGCGGAGCGATCCCCGAAACTTCTGCCCAATGCGCACCCGGCGATCGATGACGTTCCATGAGTTGATGAAGGACCGGATCACTCGTCCGGGCGTCTAGTTCGTATGACGAGGCTTCAATTCCAAGGACCTCGTCGGGCCCCTCAGTAGCTAGGTTTCCAGCCCAGACGAACCGGCCACTGAGAGGCCCATCCACGACCTCGACCCATTCCGTTTCGCCGGTGGCGCGCACGCGTCCGACAATGACGTCTCCCTCGGCCAACCTGCCGACGACATCACTTCCTTCAGCGGTTGGGGCATCCCTCACGTTGGCCGGGCCAGTCGCAACGAATGAATAGGCGGGCTCACCATCGCGATAGAGCAGCCACATCGTAGCCCCCACGGTTGCCACGAGTATCGCACACAGCAGGGCGACAACCTGTGCCGTTCCCACAGAGCGCTTCTTGCGCGCCCAAACTGGCGTAGGGGCTCGCTGTCCATTCCCGCGGTCAGCTGACGAACCAGTCTCGAGAGGGTCGATGTCCGGCTCGGGCGGAGCCGTTGAGGCTGGCACCTGAAGCAGTTTCGCCTTCTCTGCCTGGAACTCGGCCTCAGACAGAGCGCCCGCGTCCCTAAGACGCATCAGTCGCTCCAGCGCCTCCAACTTGCCCGTATCCATCGTTCCCCCTCAACTGATAGGCGCATGGTAGCGCCTGCTGAATTTGGCGCTAGTAGAGGAACAACCACAAGGCGAGCGATCGAAGCCGGGGAGGGACGAGGATTGGCGCTGTTCAGAATTTCCGGGGAAAGCTTCGAACGGGTTGCGGAAACGACCTTTACGCGTGAGCGATTGCAGGAGCGTCAAGACCTCCAGCGCCTCTTGCGGGCAGACATTAGTGTCCTCGGAGACGACCTGATGGTCGTCACACAGGAATTCGGCGAGTGGGAAGACAGCAACCGACGCATCGACCTTCTGTGTCTCGATAGCCAAGCGCGGCTGGTCGTCGTTGAGCTAAAACGGACCGACGACGGCGGTCACATGGAGCTCCAAGCCATCCGTTACGCGGCGATGGTGTCGGGGATGACGTTCGATCAGCTTGCGTCGGCGCATTCGCGTTACACGGGTCTCGATCATCCCAGCGCCGAAGCGGCGCTCTTGTCCTTCCTGGGGTGGGAGAATGAGACCGATGGTGCCTTGAGCGACGAGGTGCGGATCATTCTCGTCTCCGGAAACTTCTCCCGAGAGATCACGACGGCAGTGCTCTGGCTGAACAAGCAGGGGCTTGACATAACCTGCTATCGAATGCGTCCGCATCGCGTCGGCGCTGAGCTTCTCGTCGATATCCAGCAGATTATCCCGCTCCCCGAAGCAGCGGACTACGAGACAAAGCTGAAAGCGCAGCGGCAGGAGGAAAAGCGCGTCCTGTCTGCTCGGCGTGAGATTTTCCATAGGTTCTGGACGCAGCTGATTGAGCGAAGTCGAGGCACCACCAGCGTCGTGGCCAACCGTAATCCCAGCAACGACCACTGGCTCACGGGTAGCATCGGCCGGAGCGGGTTCGCCATGAACTTCGTCCTGAATCAAAACGAGTCCTCGGTGGAGTGTTACATCTCCTTCGGCCGGGATCGAGCGGATCAAGCACTCGCGGCCTTCCGAGCGCTTGAGGGGCAGAAGGATCAGATCGAAACCGTCTTCGGCGGCAAGCTCATCTGGCAGGATCTGCCGGGCAAGCTGGGATGCAGGATTTCCAGTCGCATTGCCGGCGGCTGGCGCCTGCCTGAGGACGAATGGTCAGACCTGCAAGAGCGCCTTGTAGCAGAGATGGTTCGGCTTGAGCGTGCCCTGCGTCAGCCGGTGGCAAACCTCAGGGTTTGAGGGCCGCCGTTCCTCGTCGTCGTGCCGCAGGCCTCAAAATCACATCCACAGTAGCTCCGATGCCCTACACCGACCTAACTCTTCATGCGCTTGAGCGCTTGAGCCGCGGCCGCGAGGCGGTGCGTGACCTCGCGCCTGCCTTGTCGACGTTTCGAATCAGACCGGAGGATTGGGCATCTGAAGGTGCGGCGCAGCCGTTGCTCGCAGACGTCGGAAGATCCGCCGGGTCCGGACGCTCTCTCTACCTGCTGCAAGTCAGCGATGCTGACATACCAAGCACGAGCCTTTCCGAGCTCCGGGACTGCTTCTCGGAGGCTAAAAATCGCTGGGCCGGACTGTTGAAGTTTCCTCGCCTGAACAAGGTCGAGCCGTCGCGGGTGCTGTACGTGGGCAGTTCTTTGACGCTCCGATCGAGGATCAAGGAGCACTTAGGGTATGGTGCTGATCAAACCTTCGCCCTCAGACTCAATCGTTGGGCCCCGGCCTTTGAGCTCGATCTCTTGGTGGCGTCATACGACCCCTCCTCCCCAGACGAAGCGGTACTGTTCTTGGAGGATACGCTTTGGCGCCGCGTTACTCCGATGTTCGGTCGCCCTGGCTCAGCAAGGTAATCCGCGGGCTTCCTCGATGTGCTCTACGCGGATGAGGCGCCCGGTGGACCATGTAGTGAGGCTCATCGATCGGTTTGCGTGGCGGGTTGGACCACGCCCTATGATGAGGTGAAGCAGGTTCGCGGCACCGACAGCGCCGAGAACCAACACCATCCAAGGCTACTGGTCGCTCCTGAAGGGCTGCATCAACGGCACCTACATCAGCGTCAGCCAGAAGCACCTGCAGGCGTATTTCAACGAGTTTGAGTCCGCTCCAATCTGCGGACGCAGCCGCACATCATGTCGGATCTGCTGCTTCAGTCGTTCCCGCGCCGAGCATGACTCGCAGGCGCCTTTTGGTGGCGCTGTCAACGCGCCGCTTGACTTTCGCGGGCAATGGGTCAGGATTCCGATGTAGTCTGAAAGCAGGCACAACCTGCAAGTAGGACCGCACCGGGGAGGGGCCTCTTGGGCGCCTCCCCCTTTTATTTACAGCTGCACGATACCAAAGCCGTTGGCTCTGCTCGCCTGCGTGTTCAGGACGGGTAGAAGTCTGTTGAAATACTGCCGGGCACCCTGCTTTCGAACGTATGCGCAAGGGGCATATTTCTGGTGAAGCAGGTACGCAACCGTGTCGCAGGCCTGAATGAAATAGCTGTCCGCGGAGTTCTTGCCGTGCGGGTCCTCTATGACCCTTACCATTGGCATGTTGCGGGCGGGGAGGCCGCCCATGCCGGGTATGACGTTGTGGGTTCCCATGCGGCGAACAAGGCGAGTAAGCCGCCGCCCGTCCGTAGCGTCCGTGATCACCATGCCTTTGTCGGCTCGGTGAGCGCCCGGAAAGTGACCGGCCGCTATAGTGTTCTCAAACCGCTGGAATAGCGCCTGCCACGCATTTTCGAACACGTCGTAGTTCGGCGGCTTCCCCTGCTTATCTACGATAACGTTGGTGAACTTGACGTAGTTCACCTTGGCCATCTCGTCGGCGAATTGCCGAAGGATCGTAAGCCGGACGTGTTTAGCCATCCCCGCGATAGGTGCGCTGCGGACATATGCGGAGGCATGGATTTCAGTCCGGAGTGGCAGGCCGTGAACCGCCTTCAGCGTCCGCCGGAAGGCTACCAGGTGGTCTAGAAATTCCCGCCACCGGCTTTCGTGAACCGCCAGCCCGGACAGGGCAAAATAGCGGGTCGGGGAGTTTAGAAGCCCCGTGTCGCCGCTTTCGTCCACATACATCAAGTACATTGCGCCCTCCTGGACGGAGGAGAGCATGTCCACCCGGTTGGCGCTACTCCGCGTCCCCATCGCGCAGATCGCCGTCCTCCGGCTGAGGGCGCGGCTGCTGCTTCACCTTCGGATATGGTCAGGGTTTGGTGAGCAGGGCGTCTAGCAGCGCGTCGAAGCGTTGCATGTTCTCGCTATCACGCATTAGCTCGCCTCCATGGGGCGGACACCACTCTCGATATGTGCGGTTGTTGTAGCGGTCCTATGCGCTGGGCAAAGCCCAAGTGACGACCCGAGGCGCGCGGCCGGCACCCGCGAAAGCGACAGCGGCCGCGCTCAGAATGTGCAGATCGCGACTGACCTAGGCCGCCTGGCCAGCGCCCTTGAAGCCCAGAACACAGACGCTGATGCCGAGCGCGAACAACGCGATCTGGACGCCCAAGAGGACATGGCGATTTGGGCGCAAGCGATGTTCTGGACCGCGCTCGCTCAGGCCCTCCTGAGTGCGGCGGGCATCGTCCTCATCTACATCACTTTTCGCGAAACGCGCCGGGCCGCCAATAGCGCGGAGGAAATCGTAGATGTCACCCGCCGCTCGGCGGAAAGGCAGATGAGAGCCTACCTTTCGATTCGGCGAGTCCAGATTGAGGACTTCAAAGTTGGTGAATACCCGAAGGTGACAATTGATCTCCGGAACACCGGCCAGACCCCTGCCAAGCGAATCTCCGCGCGCATCGACATGCGGCGGTCTAACAAGTGGGAAGATGAACGCGCCTCTTTCCAGAACCCAGTTCACACCTCGCGGCTGGAGATTGGCGGACAATGCGATACCAGCCAAACTCTGGCGGCCGATCTGATCGCCCTCACCGACGATCAAGAGATCGGCTTCATGGCGGGCGAGTGGGGCTATGCGGTGTTCGGCCTCATCACGTATCGTGACGTGTTTGGCAAACTCCGCCGTCTAACGTTCCGCGGGCACGCCGACCACTGGGGCCTTAAGGAGCCGGAGAAGGTGCAGGTGTTCGTCTCCACGAAGGGTGTTCGCTCCACCTAGCGCCACGGCCCCCATGGTCACCCAGCCAATCATCACATGTCCTGACGGGAGGTCTCCTACCGTTGCTTTGCGCTCGTTCTGTTCATGGATAAGCCACTGCGAGCTTGGCGGGACCAGTTCGCAGCGGACTGTCTAGCGGCCATCCGGCAGCGTTAGCGTCGCAAAACGCAGCCTCATGGATTGGCCTATGGCGAGGGCTTCTACGAGAGGAGAAGCAGGTCGCTGGTCGAGGGTGTGATCGCTTTCGCTATGTATCGGCCCCACCCGGGTATGTCGAAAGCGTCCTTCACCAAAACCGAGCCGGTCGGAACCATCTCCCTCCAGATGTCCGCTAGGATCACTCTTGCCTGCTCAACAAATTGAGGGGCGCAGCTGAGGGCGAGGTGAATGTGAAGGTTGCTATCGACGTGCTCGATCACCGCGACATACGCGGTTCGGTCGACCGTCCGCTTCGCCCATCCCGGCCCGAGGATCTTTCGGTCAACACGCGCGTGTAGGTGCCTTAGGTCGCGGGCGGCACCGGCTGGCGTGGTATCCCGATTGAACGCTAGCGTGACCGCCAGCGCCGGATTTAGTTGTTCCACAAGGTGGGTGATCGATGCGCGGTAAGAAACCGTTTTGACGGCCGGGGGCAGCATTACGCACCGCCCTTCGACGTATTCTGCCACGCGGTGATTTCGGCCATGGTGTAAGTCCGCACCGGCTCCCGTTTGATGTGCGACCAACAACCTTTCTTCCTTAGAGGCGGAGTGACAGCGGGCTCTTGGTCCCGGCCCCGATGCCTATTTCGTCGCCAATCAATCTTCGCCATCTGCACCTCCGAGGGAAAGTGAATGGGCGAGCCGGGTGAAGCCCGCCCATTCGATTCTATTTATCCTCGGAGGAGCCGGAGCCCGTCAGGGCGCACGCCCAAGAGCATACTCAGGCCGTCGTAAGCTTGAACAGCGCTGCCTCCGAGCGATAGCGAAAGCGGACATAGAAATATCGGGAGTCATGCCACTCCTCGACGTCGATGGCGGGGCAAGTGCTTCGAAAAGTTGCGACGGCTTGGGAACATGCGGACACGCTGCCGGCGCCTCCGTACTCATGCCGAAGCCCCACGGTCCACCCGCGACGGAACGCAGCCGCTCCAGGGCGATATTCCGCCCACGGCATCACTCGGCCTCACTGAGAGCCAGTACCAGCCATTCTCGCGTGACGGAGCGAAGCTTCAGGTCAAAATCTTCTAGGCGATCTGCGTCAGTCATGATCCACATGATAGGCCCCATGTGCCCTAGCATCTTGGTCAGCTTTCGAGGAAACAACCGCCAGCGATAACAGCTTTTCAAATCTATGAACCAAGACTTTTCCACATCAGACATGATGTTAAAATCGCTGTAGTGGCGATATCCGTTTTGCACTTCGACTGCCAAGCGCTTGTCCGAATAGCCCTTTGCTGAAGCGGCGGCACATTCCTTTAGGAAGTGCTTGATGTTGCCGTAGTAGCGCTTCATCGCAGGCGTGGCGCACACGTCCCAGGCCAAGGGCATTACATCGCGCTCGTCGTAGTAGCCACGAAGAGCGTCTCGGCTCGCCTCCCAAGCTGTTCGGTAGGGTTCTGGCAGAAGGCTTGCTGCATAGGCCGTCGTGATAACGGACTGGGCGTCACCCAGTCCGTCCACGACCTCTGACATCACCATCGCCTCGACAGACGATCTCCCCGTCATTCGCCCACCTCGTCGGTAAGCGCGCCGGCTTCGCGAACGAAGGTTGGCTCTGTCGTACCCGCGAGTTCATCACCGAATACAAAGTCCCCAACCTTGCGATCGACAGCATCTTCGAGCTCCCGCCCAGACGGCTTGCTGTGGAGTAGCTTCCCGGTGGCGATCGCCGCCTTTTTCGCAAGCGCCTCACTTCCCTCTACCACCGCCATGGGCACCGCCCCGCCGTTCACGACCTGCGCCCAGATCATCACGAACTCAGCCTTGGGATCTGTAATTTTCAGATCCGCGATGTTCAGCGGCTCGGCTGCCCTTGCGGCAGACAGAAAATCCGCGTCAGTCGGTGCCTGCGGGTCACGATGTCTCAGCCGATCAACGAGCGCCAAGCCATCCAACCTGGCGGCCTGGCTATCGCCAATAGCATCTGCCAAGGCCGTATCGTCAGTCGCTTTCTTGACCGTCTGAATGGCGAACTTGTCGATGAACTCCGCTGCTTTGTCGGTGGCGTCTTTCGAGCAGTAGTGGTCGAGAGCGCGGAGGGCGCCGGCTCGGTTCTTCCACGTCTTGTCTCCGGGCAGAGCCAACTCGACGACGTATGCCCACTCGTTCGTACCCGCCCTCACCGTGACGGCGTTCCGCATGAGCAAGCTAGCGAACTCAGCCCTATTGTCGCCGAGCAGCAGGACGCGACCGAGGCGGAGCAGGTGCTGTGCCACCCGATAGGTCCGCTGGCGGCTGCTGTCGGCAAAACGGATTGCTTCGGTGCGCTGAGCGTCCAGAATTGTCTGGATTTCGACCTTGGCCGCCTCAAGGGTGGCGTCGAGAGCATGGGTGATTGCGGTAGTCATTCAATATGTCTCCTAGACAAGAGACACAGCGAGAGAGAGTAGGGGCATGGCTCAACGAACACAGCACCACTCTCCCATTGGCACTGTGCCAGTGGGTTCAAGTGATGCCGTTCGGAGCGGCGTGCTGAGATCCTTTTAGCCTCAGCGGATGGTCTACCTAAAGACCTACGAGTGCCCGGTTGCTTGGAATCAAGCGCGAGGGGGTGAAACCCACAGTCGGGACTCTACCGCCCGGCTGTTCCGATTTTTGAAAATTACCATGCCGTGGAGTTGTGTCAGCAACTTTTTGGAGGGCGGGTGCCGCTTTCGTCGCCCAGCCCAAGTTGGGATGCGGCCTTTAAGATCCGGTACACAGACATGCGACTGATCCCGAGTTCGTCGGCAATCTTCGTCGGGCCTACGCCCTGAGCCGCAAGTGCACGAATAGTATGACGATCGATCGTCTTCCGGCGCCCCTTGTAAACGCCTCGCTTCTTGGCGGCCGCTATCCCGGTCTTCTGGCGCTCACGAAGGAAAGATCGCTCCAGCTCGGCAACCATCCCCAAGGTGGTGATAACGATCCGGCCGAGATCCCCGCCCGTGCTGATCTCGGGTTCAAGGACGCGCAAACTAGCCCCCTTAGCCTCCAGTTCGGCGACGATGTTCAAGGTGTCCCGCGTGGATCGCGCGAGCCGGTCGAGGCGCACTACAACGAGTTCGTCCCCCTCACGCACGAACTCCATGATCGCCTGCAGTTCGTCCCGGCCCGACCGCGTCCCTCCGGTAATCTTCTCCGCCCGGATCGGCGCGCATCCGGCAGCGGCGAGCCGTTCGATCTGAGCACTGTAGTCCTGTCCCGCGCTGCTGACCCGCGCGTACCCGATCCTCGCCATCGTCCCCCGCGGTGTAACAATAGGGGGAACTCTAATGCCGTCCGTCACAACGGGCGACCTGGAAGGCTAATGTGACGCGCTGAAGCGTGGCGGTGTGTAACACCCGGCCGTCACGCATGGGTGTACTTCCAGTTACGCGGCGATCATCGCCTCCAGAAGATCAACGATCTGGGCTTGGCGGACCCCAGCCGCATCGACAATGGCGATCTGTTCCTTTCCTGTTCGGGCCCCGGTCAAGTTCACTCCGCCCCAGACGCAGAGCGCTGCCTTGGTTGGGCCTTCGGATTCGATCACATCTGCAAAATCGCCAAGGTAGCCGAACACCTTGTAGACGCTATCCAAAATGTATCCCGCGTTTTCGGTGAGCTTCGCTTCCACAAGCAGGTGTGAGCGACCGCTAGGCCATTCCACTGTCGCGATGATGTCCGGTCGTCTAATGGCGGCGTCCAAGCTGTAAAGGCTGAGGATGTCCTTGTAGCGGCTAGCTGACACGAAATCCGACGGAACGCCCTGGAACAGCAGGGATATTCTGGCCGCCCCCTTTTCGAATCGGAAGAGCGGTCGGGACCCGGATCGCGGTCCGGTGGCCAATAGCCGGAGTTCGGTTAGTGCCCAGCCCGCATCATCGAGTTGTTCCGCAATCGTGAATAGGAGCCACAGCTCAAACACCTTGTCGGGCTCTGCGGGGAGCCAACCTCGATCAGTTAGTTCCTGACGAAGATGCGCGATGTCACCCCTCAGGAGCCCCTCAACTGCCTTGACGGCCGAAGGCATCAGTTCCGTGATCTCGCGCACACGCGATGCGCGTAGCCGTTGCTGGTCGGTTCCGCTCAAGCTCGATTGCGACGAAATGCCTGACAATGTGGGGTGGGATCGGAGCCTACGAGCAGTACCGACGACGTCGGCCAACTCGGTGCTTAGCGCTAGCCCCGCCGCAGCCGTTTCGATCGCGTCTAGAACAAATGCTACCGCCCTAGCCTCTGGAACGTCGTAATGCCGAACCGATTGGTCCTGAGCCAATATGCGAGAAGCGCCGCCCTGGCCTAAGCGGGCCTTGAGAGTCGCCGGCCAGTTGATGCGGCCCCTGACTTCGTGGCCGTACACGGTTTTGGAGAAGGTCGCTTGCGGCAATCTGTCAATGAGACCTTGGCCCGCTCGAACGAAGTCCGCAATTTCCGAGGACGCAAGAAAGCGAAGCTGGCGTAGTCGCTGGAGGTCCTGTTCGCCCAAGTTCGACAAAAAGCGCAGGGCACCCCCGTGGTTTTTCCGAGTGAAGCGCTGCGCATAGAGCCACCCCAGTCGGGCAGCTTCGGCGGCCGCGAGCTCGGCATCTACCGACTTTTCCGTCCAGGCATTAGGCCATGAGCCTTCCTCGGTCACAGCATTATATCCGGAATGTCTCCGCGAAGTGCCGATGCAGTTCGGGGACAGATGACGGATGCACCAAGGGCTCGAAGTCGAGAAGAACGTCCTTCAAGTCTTGGATCCCGAGGCCATCAAGCTGCGGCACAACGTACGCCAATAGGCCCTCTAGGATCGGATCTTCCACGGGTCCGCTGTCATCTCCAGGGGCAAAGGCGGTGCCGATGTTTGGGATCGATGCCGCCCTGTGCTGAACGTAGGCGACGAGATCAATCACGATCGCTGGCCCCAACGGACGGCGAGCTCCCAACGCCCTCACGACCCCCTCGATTCGCAAGCGCAGCCATGCTTCTAAAGCTTGGGTGGAGAGCCAACCGCTCATTTCCTCTACGGTTGGCACCGGGACATGAACGACCGCAAACCGGCGCATGAGTGCAGATGAAAGTTGGAAAAGATGGGTGCGGTCAGACGAGTTTAGGGTGGCAATAATTCGCCAGTCTTTACCTATCCGATATTCTCCGCCCACGAGGCTGCTCGCGCGATCAGCTTGGTGGCGCTTAATCGAAATGGTCTGGCCATCACCATCCGAGAATGGCAAGTCCACACCATGTCCAGACAAGACTGTAAAAAGCTGCCCTAGAGCCTTGTCGGCATCGCAACGGTTGAACTCATCAATGACCAGCCAACGGTTGGACCGGATGGCCTTGAGGAACATACCTTCGCTAAACTCGAGCTGGCCGTCCGCAGACGGCATGTAACCGCCGATCGTGTCAAACGTGGTCCAGTCAGCCGTTGCTGTTGTCGGCAGATATCCTGACGATGTCGGCAGGTGAAAACGTTCGTCATTAAGAGCAGCAATGCGAGCCAAGCGCTCTGCCAATGTACTCTTTCCTGTTCCGGGCGGACCGGTGAGAATTACGTTTTGGCCTAAACGGATGAGGGCAACGAGCTGCCTGATAGTCACATCGGGTATGATCAGTTCTCGCCGCAATGCATCAAGAAGGTCGTCAGGCAACTCCTGGTCGGCTTCGGCTTCGGCATCCTCTGCTTGAGCCGGGTCAGCGGGCGGCTCAGCGGATTGTCCAGTAGGTGCCTCGGGCGGAAACGCGCTGAGAACCAGACCAGACAAGGCATCGAGGTCGGGCGGACCGTCCTCGAAGAGTTCGCCGTCTATTGAGGTTGTCTCCTCGAAGAACGACGACCGTTCTTGTTCTGTAATAGAATATTCGTCAAGGAATGCGTCAACCACGCTCGATATGTCGGCTTCTGTCGGAAATTCCTTGTGTCGCGCTGCCCAAACAGCCAGTGGCCTGAGTGGAACTCTGGGTGCGCTTTTCGACGTGACCCGAGTCAGCAGTCCGTTGGCCATAGCGGGTACGTAGCTAGAACTGAGGCTGACAAAATTGGTCGTGCCGGTGTCGTCAAGAACCACCACGTCACGAAACCGCGGACTAGTGGGTACGTTTGTTTGGGGCCCCGATCGAGGATAGCCCGCTATGCGCCAACCCTGATTGCGGTCGAACGGATTGAAATATGGCTTGTCTGGGACCGCCGGTGCCCCGTCAGCCCGATAGACTCCCATCAATGCGCGCAAGCTCTCAGCCGTTGATGTGCTGGTCAGGGGAACTGCACTGCCGATCCCGATCCCGTCGCGTTTGAGAGCGAGAAATTCTCCGAATAGAACGTTATTCGTTGTCCGCAGGCGTTGCGCCGCTTCCAGTACCGCCGAGGGTTTGACGTGCTTCACTCACCGACTCCGCCGTAGCTTGACCGCAAGCGTATCGCGGCGCGTGCTCAAGCGGAATGGGAGAAGTGTATCTACTCCGCAGCGACCTTGCTGCTGGCCGCAACGCTAAGCCGGCGTTCTGCTGTAGCGAGATATTCCGAGCTAACGTCGGAGCCAATGAAAGTTCGGCCTAACGCCAGAGCCGCTAAGCCGGTCGTTCCCGATCCCACGAATGGATCGAGGATGACGTCTCCTGGGCCCGTGGATAGTGCGATGCACCGTCCGGGTAATGATAGCGGAAACTGAGCGCCATGGCCTTCACCGCCGCTGGATGTCGGGAGAGTCCAAACGTCAGAAAGCTTATCCGTTTCCCATTCGGAGTTTCGTCCGCCCAAAGCGGGACTAAGTTCCCGATATGCGGATTTATCGAACTGCGGCGCGCGAACTTTGGTGAGATGCAGAACGTATTCTAGGTTGCGACTCACGCGACTGTCTTGCGGTTCCGGAAGGGTGCTCGTTTTGTCCCAAGTGATGACGCTTTTAACGTACAGCCCGATCCGACCGGCGCGTTCAGCAATTCGGCTCGGGATCAAACACTGCTCACCATCTTTGAGGTAGCTGTGGCCCGCGCTGTACCGTCTGCAGCCATGCTCCGCCCAGGTGCGCTTATCCTGACCTTGCATTGCGCGCAGGGCCTCAACCGCATTTCCCCGGATTTGGGTCCGGGTGTTGAACGTGTCCATTACGTTCCACCAGATGGATCCCGTAGGCGTAAGCACCCTGAGGAGTTCGTGCAGGACCTCCGTGGTGTGCCGCACGAAGGCTTCCGGAGTTTGTTCGTGACCGAAGACGGCGGAATCGCCATCTGCCCAAACCCGCTCTTTTGAGTCCTTGTAGACGCGTAAGCCCCAGTAGGGCGTCGACGTGACGACGCAGTTGACTGACTCTGATGGAAGCGACCGGATGAAATCCAGGGCATCCTGCAGCACCAACGCGTAGCCGTCTCTCAGTTCCGGCAGGGAGACCGAGCGGGTGCCGCCCTTCGCTGAAAGAAGCCAGTCAAGCACCTTGCTTCGAGGGACGAGTGTTTCAGAAAACGCGTCATCGTCCAGCAGCAAGAGCGCATCGTCGACCGAGTAAAAGGCCTTCCTTCCCAAGACGCGGGCGACATATACCGGGCTCATGCCGCAGGCCGCCGCAATGTCGCTTAGGCGAAACTGACCTTCAACGCCAATATACTTTTCCCTACTAAGTCTGGCGTGCTGCGTCTGGGGTTTAATGTCGGGAAGGTTCGTCACGCGTTGGCCCCAAATCAGTCGGCCGGATGGTAAAGCCTCCCTTCGCCTACGCAAGCCGTCTCCTGTAACCGAACCTATCTGCGCAACGGAATGTGGTATGTTAAACATATAAGCGGAGCAGATTGTGTCCCCCGGCCGCCGCCACCTCCAGTGCCCGCTTGGCGCTTTCCTGGCCCTTGACCTCGCGCAGATCCGGGCCGCCCGCCGCCGCCTTGACCGGCCCCGGCTCGGGCGCGCGCAGCACCTGCACACCCTTGAAATGGTTGATGACCCCGATCAGCGACCGGGGCGCCAGCACCGACACCTCGCCGGCCCACGCCGCCTCCGGGCCGTTGGCCTCCGGGCAGATCAGGCCCAGCCCCATGGCGGCGGCGGCCACGGCGGCGGGCAGGGTCCCGCCCACCGGGGCGATGCGCCCGTCCAGCCCCAGCTCCCCCAGCGCCGCCCAGTCTGACAACGCATCCGGCGCAATCACCCCCATGGACGCCAGAAGCGCCAGGGCGATGGGCAGGTCGAAATGGCTGCCTTCCTTGGGCAAGTCCGCAGGCGCCAGATTGGCGATCACCTTTTTCGATGGGAAGGCCAGGCCGATGCCCGCGAACGCCCCGCGCACCCGCTCCCGGCTCTCCGCCACCGCCTTGTCCGGCAGGCCCACGATATTGAAATGACCGTGGTCGCCGCTGAGCTGCTGGACCTGCACGTCCACGCGCCGGGCGTCCACCCCGTCAAACGCCACCGTCACCACGCTGGCCAGCATGACCGAGCCCTCCGTTCCCAAGTGAGAACGAAGCATGAACGATTCGTTATTGCAAGAGCGCCGTTCGGCGATCAGCCGACCTTGGCCTCGATCACGTCCCACATCAGGGCGGCGGCGTTGATGCCGGTGAACTCTTTCAGCTGCACCGCCCCGGTGGGTGAGGTGACGTTGATCTCGGTCAGATAGTCGCCGATCACGTCGATCCCCACGAAGATCAGCCCGCGCCGCTTGAGCTCCGGCGCCAGGGCGGCGCAGATTTCGCGGTCGCGGGCGGTCAGCTCCACCGCCTCGGCGCGGCCGCCGACGCGCAGGTTGGAGCGCACATGGCCCTTCAGCGGCACCCGGTTGATGGCGCCCACCGGCTCGCCGTCGATCAGGATGACGCGCTTGTCGCCGGCCTCCACGGCCGGCACGAATTTCTGGATCACCAGCTGGTCGCGGCTGATCCCGGCGTGGATCTCCACCAGCGCTTCCAGATTCGGATCATCCGCCTTCAGCCGCACCACGCCCGAGCCCGCCGCCCCGTGCAGGGGCTTGAGCACCACGTCCCCGTGCCGCTGGTGGAAATCGGCCAGGGCCACCGGGTCCGAGGAGATCAGGGTGGGCGGCTGCAGCCCGGCGAAGCGGGTGGCGAACAGCTTTTCCGGAGCGTTGCGGACCTCGGTGGGATCATTGACCACCAGGGTCCGGGGATGGATCGTCTCCAGCAGATAGGTGGCGGTCACATAGGCCATGTCGAAGGGCGGGTCCTGACGCATCAGGATCACGTCGACGTCCTCGGCCAGGTCCAGCTTCACCCACTCGCCGAAGGTCACATGGTCACCCACCGTCTGGCGCAGGGTCACCGGCCGCGCGCGGCAGAACAGCCGCCCGTCCTCCAGCGCCAGGGTGGCCACGTCATAGACCCACAGACGGTGCCCCCGCTCCTGCGCCGTGATGGCCTGAAGGAAGGTGGTGTCCGCCTCGATATTGACCGCCTCGATGGGGTCCATCTGGATGGCGACCTTGAGCATGGCGGTGTCCTTGAAGCGTGGCGTTGAGGGTTTGCAGATGGACGCCGCGCGCGCCGGGCGCAAGCCGCGAGGGTCAGTTCAGGCGCAAGCGGATACGGTCATGGGCGCTGCGGGCGTGCATCTCGCCGTGACCGTCCAGACCTCGCGCCCGGTCCAGCGCCTCCAGCGCCCCGGCCAGGGCGCCCTGTTTCTCGCGCGCTGTCGCCACGTCCAGCCAGGGGCGGTGATCCGCCGGGTCCAGCAGTACGCGGCGGACGGCGGAGCGCTCGGCGCCCTCGAAATCCTCCCGCCTGAGGGCGCGCACATACAGCATGTTCTGCAGCCGGATCAGCGCCTGACGGTCCGTCACCGGCGCCATGAGCAGATCCAGCCGATCCGCCACATGGGGCGTCAGCCCGGCCATCAGCGCCCGGCGGGTCAGCTCCGACGGCATGACGATGCGCCCCTGGCTGAACGGGTCCAGCGCCACCGCGCCGTCCGGCGTCTCCACCCGCAGCAGGAAGTGGCCCGGGAAATCCACGCCCCGGCAGATCAGACCCGCCTGCGCCGCCGCATGGATGTAGAACACCGCCAGGGTCGCCGACAGGCCGCGCCGCCGCTCGGCCACGTCGATGATGTCGGTGTTGGCCGGGTCGTCGTAGTGCAGCAGGTCGCCGTTCAGCCTCAGGTCAGAGGCCATGGTCTCCACCAGGGCGTCGTCGGGGGACTCCCGCGCCATACGTTCGGCCAGGCGCTCGGCGGCGTTGGCGGTCAGGGTGCGCACCGGCCCGGTCTCCCGGAACGGATAGTCATGGATGGCGCAGGCGATGGCCGCCTCCAGAAGCGGGAAGGCGTCGTCCTCGGCTGTTCCGGCCTCGGTCAGAACCTGTTCCGCATCCTCGCGCGTCACATGGACCTCATGATCGTCTCAGGGTGTCTTGCGACAGACCCCGAACATGACGGGGAAAGCGCCCGGGGGCCAGCGCCACCATGTCCAGCCGCAATGACAGATGCTTGAGCGAGGGCCGGTTTCGCGCCACCGCCCGGCCCGCCGCCATCAGGCGCGACTTCTGGGTTTCGCTCAGGCAGGTCAGGGCCTGCTCGATGGTGGCGCGCCGCTTGACCTCCACCACCGCCAGCACCTTCCCGCGCCGGGCCAGCAGGTCGATCTCGCCCGCCCGGCTTTTCAGGCGAAACCCCAGCACCTGATAGCCCTTGGCCATCAGCAGCGCCGCCGCCAGCCATTCGGCCGCGTGCCCCGCCTTGTGCGCCTTGGCGCCCAGCCCGACCCGCCACGGCGCCTTCGCGCGGGCTGGAGCGGGCGGCGGCCGCATCAGGCCGGATCCTTGCCCTGCAGCGCCAGGGCGCGCCGGTAGAGAATCTTTCTGGGAAGGTCCAAAGCCTTGGACACTTCCGAGGCCGCGTCGGCGGGCCCGGCCCGTTTCAGGGCGTCCACCAGCGCCGCGTCAGCGTCGGCCTCGCTGGCCTGTTCCATTTCGCCGGGGCCGATCACCACCACCAGTTCGCCGCGCGGGCCGTCCAGCTGCGGCTTGGCGGCCAGCTGGACCAGATCGCCGCGCACGCACTCCTCGTACAGCTTGGTCAGCTCCCGGGCCACGGCGGCGGGGCGGGGGCCCAACACGGCGGCCATGTCGGCCAGACTGCCCGCCAGACGCGGCCCGCTTTCGAAGAAGACCAGGGTGGCGCGGATGGGTTTCAGCGCCTCCAGCGCCGTGCGCCGCTGGCCGCTCTTGGCGGGCAGGAAGCCGGCGAACAGCACCCGGTCGGCGGGCAGGCCCGCCACCGCCAGCGCCGCCAGCAGGCTGGACGGGCCGGGCACCGGGTGCACCGGCAGGCCCGCCGCGATCATGGCCCGGGCCACCACGAAGCCGGGGTCCGAGACCATGGGCGTGCCGGCGTCCGACACCAGCGCCACCACCTGGCCCTCGCGCACCCGCTCCACCGCGCCCCCGGCGGCCCGTTCAGAGGCATGGTCGTCGCACCGCTCCAGCCGGGCCTTCAGGCCATAGGCGGACAGCAGCTTGCCTGTGACACGGGTGTCCTCGGCCAGAATCAGGTCGGCCGCCTTCAGCACATCCAGCGCCCGCAAGGTGATGTCGCGCAGGTTCCCGATGGGCGTCGAGACCAAGTACAGGCCCGGCTGCA
Source organism: Brevundimonas sp. (assembly GCF_047617075.1). Taxonomy (GTDB): domain Bacteria; phylum Pseudomonadota; class Alphaproteobacteria; order Caulobacterales; family Caulobacteraceae; genus Brevundimonas. Next base: position 234,282 of record NZ_JBLGCI010000003.1, on the reverse strand, counting down.
CCGGCCGGGGCGGCGGCGCCATGGGCGGAAAGGGGGAGGCCGTCGAGGGATCCGTCATCCCCCGACCGTGCCAGCGACCGCGATCCGGCTCAAGCGGAACAGCGCGGTCTCCGCCTGATCCGGTTCAGGCCAGCCAGAGCATCATGCGGGTGTCCACCTCGGCGTTGCGGGCGCGGCTGAACTGGCGGCGGGTCTCGCCGGTGTAGAGAAAGCCGGCCTTCTCCAGCACGCGGCCTGACGCCGGATTGTCGGCGAAGTGGCCCGCGACCACCGCCTTCTTGCTCCAGCGCCCCCTGGCCCAGGCGAGCGCGCCCTGGGCCGCCTCGGTGGCCAGGCCCCGGCCCCAGAAGGGCTTGCCGATCCAGTAGCCCATCTCGGGCGCACGGTCCTTGTCGTGGAACAAGCCCAGCACCCCGACGGGGCCGTGGTCCTCGTGCTCGATGACGAAGGTGTTGGCCCGGCGCGGGTCCTGCATGGCCACGTTCATGACGAAGGCCTCCGCGTCCTCGGTGCGGAACGGATTGGGCATGCGGCAGGTCATGCGGGCGATGTCGGGATCGCCGCCCAGCTGGGCGATGCGGGGGACGTCGTGGGCGCCGGGCGCGCGCAGGGCCAGTCGCCGCGTCTCGATGACGGGGGAGGTTTCTATGACGCACATGGGCGAAGCCTCAACTCACGCCGGTCTCCTTGGAGGGCTCGGACCGGTCTCTCGAGGCGGGGAAACGAAAAAGGGAGCCTGGTCGATCCAGACTCCCCGCGGAATATTTCCCTGGTCCGGATCGCTGCTGTTCTGGCCAGCGCGATCCGGGAGATTTCCTGGAATTCGCGCCTATTCGGCGGCCATGGCCTCACCGGCCGGAAGCACGGAGACGTAGCAACGCCCGCCACGCTTGGTGGTGAATTTCACGGCGCCCTGTACGAGGGCGAAAATGGTGTGGTCGCGGCCCAGGCCGACGTTGTCGCCGGGGTGCCACTTGGTGCCGCGCTGGCGGATGATGATGTTGCCGGCCAGCACGCGCTCGCCGCCGAACTTCTTCACGCCGAGGCGCTTGGACTCAGAGTCGCGACCGTTACGCGACGAACCGCCGGATTTCTTGTGAGCCATGGGTCTGCTCCGTCTTCCTTAGTGCGCTAACGCTCGGGACGCGGTCCCTCGCTGCTTGAGCGTGTGTCTCTATAATAGTGTCCAGGCGGCCTGCGGGCCACCCGAGCGGATTATTCCTTGTCGGCCTTGGGCGCGGCCTTCTTGGCGGGCGCCTTCTTGGCCGGGGCCTTGGCTTCAGCCTTGGGGGCGTCGGCCTTCTTGGCCGGAGCCTTTTGGGCCGGAGCCTTCTTGGCGGGCGCTTCGGCGGTTTCGGCCGGAGCGGCTTCAGCCTTGGCCTTGGGGGCCTTCTTCGGCTCGGCCTCGACGCGCGGGGCCAGGCCGCGGGCGCGGGCGTTCATTTCAGCCTTGGTCAGAACCTCGGCCTTGCCGTCCCACTTGGCCGACTGGCCGTCGCCTTCGATGCCGGTGATGCGCAGCACGCTTTCCATCTGGCGATGGCCGTTGGTGCGGCGATAGCCCTGACGGCGGATTTTCTTGAAGATCTTGATCTTCTCACCCTTGCGGGTCTCCACCAGCGTCGCCGCCACGGAGGCGCCCTTGATGAGCGGGGCGCCCAGGGTCACGCCCTTGTCGCCGCCCAGCATCATGACTTCGCCGAACTTGACGTCAGAGCCCGCGTCGCCGTCGAGCTTCTCGACCACGATCACGTCACCCGGTTGGACCCGGTATTGCTTGCCGCCGGTTTTGATCACCGCGTACATGTTAAGCCTCGGCTGGAACGCAAAAAGATGTGCGCCCGCGAGGTGACCCTGCGGGCGAAGAGCGGCGACATATACGGACAGGCCCGTTTGAGTCAACGCGAAACCGGGGCGAGGCGGGTGTTTTCCCGCGCCTCAGCCCGTCTTGCCCGCCAGAAGACGGCGCAGTTCGGCCATCTCGGCGCGCATGGCCTTGAGCTCCCGGGTCATGGCCTTCGCCTCGGTCGCCGCTTCGACGCGGGCTTGCTCGCGTTCGGCGGCGGCCTGACGCAGTTGCGCCTCCACTTCCTCGTGCTCGGCTTTCAGAAGCTCGTCGTGCTCTTCCTGCATGGCGTTCACCACTACCCCGATGAACAGGTTCAGCATGGTGAAGGCGGTGGCCAGGATGAACGGCACGAAGAAGGCCCAGGCCCAAGGGTAAACCTCCATCACCGGCCGTACGATGCCCATGGACCAGCTTTCCAGCGTCATGATCTGGAAAAGGGAATAGGCCGAGGCCCCCAGGCTTCCGAACCACTGGGGGAACTGTTCGCCGAACAGCATGGTGGCCATCACCGACGACACATAGAAGACCAGCCCCAGCAGCATGACGATGGCCCCCATGCCGGGCAGGGCCGAGATCAGGGCGGCCACGACCCGTTTCAGCGACGGCGCCACGGTGATCAGACGCAGCACCCTGAGCACGCGCAGGGCCCGCAGCACCGAGAAGGCGCCCGTGGCCGGCACAAGGGCGACGCCGACCACCACGAAATCGAACAGGCTCCACGGATCGCGGAAGAAGGCCAGCCGGTGCACGACCAGCCGCGCCGCGATCTCGACCACAAATACGCCGAGCAGGATGCGGTCGGCCCACAGCAGCCAGCCGCCGGCGGCCGCCATGACCGCATCGCTGGTTTCCAGCCCCAGGATGATTGCATTGAGCACGATCAGGGCCGTGATGACCTGTTCGGTGCGGCGGGAGGCGAGAAGGGCGCGCAAGGCTTGCAAGGGCGGCGTCCATGGCTTGGCGGTTGGCGTGACGCCTCATGTGGCCCGGCCTGCAAGGGAAATCCAGCCGTCCACGCGCCCTGCGGCGAGACGGCCCGTGGATCAGGGGTCGTGCGTTACAGAATAACGCGCTATGGGGCGCGGCGATGATCGTTCCCACCCCCGTCGACACCCTGCTGGAGCCCCTGATCTGGGGCGGGTTCGTGGCCGCCTTCCTGCACGCGGCCCTGCCGACCCACTGGCTGCCGTTCGTGCTGGTGGGGCGCGCACAGGAATGGCGCGGGCGCATGGTCCTGGGCGCCGCGGCCCTGGCGGGCGTGGTGCATGTGATCTCCACTGCGATCATCGGCGGCCTGATCGTCATGGCGGGGCTGGCGCTGGAGGAGCGGCTGGCCGGCGTGCTGCCGTGGCTGGCGGCGATCATGATGTTCGGGTTCGGGGCCTATTATCTGGTGCGGGCGTTTCGGGCGCGGAACACCGCAGCGCGCGCCGAGCCGGGGCGGGCGGTGTCGGACCGCGCAGCCTTTCTGGGCCTCATGGCCTTGCTGGCCCTGTCGCCGGGCGAGGTTCTGCTGCCGCTCTATCTGTCCGGCGCCCAGCACGGGCTGCACGGCCTGATCCTGCTGACCCTGGCCTTCGCCGTGGGGACCATTCTCGGCATGGTGATCCTGACCGGCGCCGCCTTCATGGGCGCGTCGCTGCTGCGACTGGAGCGGCTGGCGCGGTTTGAGGGCGCCATCCTGGGCGCGGCCATGATCATTCTGGGCCTTCTCGTGGCCTTCGGTCCGCTCTAGCGTCCACAGATGGCGCACGACCACCACCATCATCATGGGCATGGACACGGGTACGCCCACGGCCATGATCACGGCCCGGTGGATACCGGCGACTGGCGCTATCTGGTCGGGCTGACCCTGAACCTGGGTTTCGTGATGGCCGAGTTCGGCGCCGGGATCATCAGCGGCTCCACCGCCCTGATGGCTGACGCCGGGCACAATCTGTCGGACGTGCTGGGGCTGGCGCTGGCGGGCGGCGCCGCCTGGCTGGCGCGACGTGCGGCCAGCGGGCCGCGCACCTACGGTTACCGCAAGGGCACGGTGCTGGCGGCCCTTGGCAACGCCATCCTGCTGCTGGTGGCCTGCGCCTGGATCGGCTGGGAGGCGGTGGAGCGGCTGATCAATCCGCAGCCGGTGGCCTCGGGCTGGATTATCGCCGTGGCGGGCATCGGCTTTGTCATCAATCTGGCCACCGCCCTGCTGTTCCTGAAGGACCAGCACAAGGATCTGAACGTGCGCGGGGCCTATCTGCACATGATGGCCGACGCGGCGGTGTCGCTGGGGGTTGTGGCGGCGGGCGTCCTGATCCTGTTCACGGGCGTCGCCCTGATCGACCCGATCATCAGCCTGGTGATCGTGGTGGTGATCCTTTGGTCCACCTGGGGCCTGCTCAAGGACTCCCTCAATCTGGCGCTGGACGCGGCGCCCGCGGGCATCCAGGTGGAGGCGGTGCGCCGCGCGCTGCTGGACCTGCCCGGCGTGACGGCGGTGCATGATCTGCATGTCTGGGGCCTCAGCACCACCGACGCCGCCCTGACCGCCCATCTGGTGCGCAGCGACGACGCGCCCGGCGACCTGCTGACCCGCGCCCAGCGCCTGGCCCGCCAGATGGGCATCGGCCACACCACCTTCCAGATCGAGGATGCGGCCCAGGCCGACTGCCCCGACTGCTGATCCGCCCTTGGCAACGGGCCGTTCAGGCGCCATCTGGCGCCTATGACCGACAAGACACCCGTGACCGTGCTGACCGGATACCTCGGCGCCGGCAAGACCACCCTGCTCAACCGCATCCTGACCGAGGACCACGGCAAGCGTTACGCCGTGATCGTCAACGAGTTCGGCGAGATCGGCATCGACAACGATCTGGTGGTCGGCGCCGACGAGGACGTGTTCGAGATGAACAACGGCTGCGTCTGCTGCACTGTGCGCGGCGACCTGATCCGGGTGGTCTCGGGCCTGATGAAGCGGCAGCGGCCCGGAAAGCCCGCCTTCGACGCCATCATCGTCGAGACCACCGGCCTGGCTGATCCCGGCCCGGTGGCCCAGACCTTCTTCGTGGACGACGAGGTGCGCGAGAAGACCCGGCTGGACAGCGTCACGGCCCTGGCCGACGCCCTGCACATCATGGCGCGGCTGGACGACTCCCGCGAGGCGCGCGAGCAGATCGCCTTCGCCGACCGCATCATCCTGAACAAGACCGATCTGGTGGACGAGGCGCAGCTTGTGGCCATCGAGGCCCGTCTGCGCGCCCTGAACCCCATCGCCCCGGTGATGCGGGCCCAGCGCGCCGACGTGCCGCTGGACAAGGTGCTGGGGCTGGGCGGCTTCGATCTGGAGCGCATCACCGACATCCGCCCCGCCTTCGCCAACCCGGCCCACGGCGAGCCGGGCCATGTGCACGACGACCACTGCGGCCATGATCACGACCATGATCACAGCCACGAACACGACCACCATGATCATGACCACGGCCATGGCCCGCGCGGTCACGACCACGGCGACGACATCCGGGGGATCAGCCTGTCGCTGGACCGGCCCATCGACGGGGCGAAGTTCACCCGCTGGCTGGACGAGCTGCTGGCCACCAAGGGCCAGGACATCCTGCGCGCCAAGGGCATCATCGAGGTGGCAGGCGAAGACCGGCGGCTGGTGTTCCAGGCCGTCCACATGATCCTTGAGGGCGACCTGCAGAAGCCCTGGGGTGAAAAGGAGCGGCGCTGGAGCCGTGCGGTCTTCATCGGCCGCGATCTGGACGAGGCGGCGCTGAGGGCCGGGTTCGAGGGATGCGCCGCATGATGGCCGAGTTCGTGGACCCCGCCCGCGACGCCCTGGCCGCGTTTCGCGAGTTGCCCGACGATCGGCCGATCATGATGCTGAACCTGATCCGCTATCGCCCGCGCGCCGTCTATCCGGCGGCGCACCCGTTGATCGGCGAGGAGATCAGCGGCAAGGACGCCTATGGCCGGTACCGCCGCGAGGCGGCCGCCCCCTTCGAACGGGCCGGCGGCGAGCAGATCTGGGCCGGGGCGCCCGACCTGACCGTGATCGGTCCGCGCGACGAGAACTGGGATCTGGCCTTCATCGCCCGCTATCCCACCGGCGCCGCCTTCATCGCCATGCTGAAGGACCCCGACTATCAGGCCGCCGTGGTCCACCGTCAGGCGGGCGTGGCGGATTCGCGCCTGATCCGGTGCGGCGAGCCGGGCCGATGAGCCAGTTCTCCTTCGACGCCCAGCCCACCGCCGCCCTGTTCGACGGGCAAGGCGCCGTCTTCGCCCTCGGCGACGGGGCGGTGCGGTTCGACACCGGCGAGCGCATCGACGCTCACGACGGCCCGGTGCTGTCCGCCGCCATCCATCCTTCCGGCGAGGGCGTGGTCACCGGCGGCGACGACGGCCGTCTGGTGTGGAGCCGGCGCGAGGACGCGGGCGAACTGGCGGTGTCGAAAGGCGCCTGGATCGATGCGGTGGCGACGGCGCCCGCCTCGGGCCTGATCGCCTTTTCCGCCGGGCGCACGGTGACGGTTCTGGACGTGAAGGACCCGGCCTTCCGGCGCACCTTCGAGCATGAGCGCACCGTCTCGGGTCTGGCTTTCGATCCCAAGGGACGCCGGCTGGCCGCCTCCACCTACGGCGGCGTCGCCCTTTGGTTCGCGCGCATCGAAAAGCAGAAGCCCACCTTCATGAAATGGGCCGGGTCGCACACCGGCGTGACCTTTACGCCCGACGGTAATTTCGTCGTCTCCACCATGCAGGACGCCCAGCTGCACGGTTGGCGGCTGAAGGACTCCAAGGACATGCGCATGGGCGGTTACCCGTCCAAGGTGCGGGCCATGGCCTTCCTGTCCAAGGGGGCGCTGTTGGCCACATCGGGCGCGCAGGGAACCGTGCTCTGGCCGTTCGTCGGGTCGAACGGCCCCATGGGCAAGGAAGCCACCGAGATCGGCTATGACGCCGGGTCCCAGGTGGTTCTGGTCGCCGCCGCCCTGGATCACGCGAAGCTGGCCGCGGGCCTGTCCGACGGCCGGGTCTGGGTCGCCGAGCCCGCAGCCCAGGGCCTCAATTACATTCGCGCCGACCGCGGCGCCCCGATCGCCGCCCTGGCCATGAGCGCGGACGGAACCCGGGTGGCCTGGGCCGACGAGGACGGCGAGGCGGGGGTGGCTGGGATCTGATTTTCCCTCCCCCTTGTCATCCCGGACGCGCCGACAGGCGCGAGCCGGGACGGGACGGTCCCATTACGCCGCTCACCCCGGCGAAGGCCGGGATCCAGATCATATGGCTCCATAGCTGGACGTCCTGGCGCGCCTCGGCCCCAGACCACCGCGTCCGCCATCTGGATCCCGGCCTTCGCCGGGATGAGCGGATGTGGGTCACGCCGCCGCCCGCTCAGAGGTCGCCACCGTCACCGCCTCCAGCGCCCGCGACAGGTCGGCGATCAGGTCGTCCTGATGCTCCAGACCCACGGACAGCCGCAGCAGGCCCTCGGTGATGCCCGCGGTCCGGCGCGCTTCGGGGGTCATGGCGGCGTGGGTCATGGTGGCCGGGTGGGCGATCAGGCTTTCGACGCCGCCCAGGGACTCGGCCAGGGTGAAGATCTCCAGCCCCTCGACCAGGGCGCGGACGGCGTCCACGTCGCCGTTCAGCTCGAATGACAGCATGGCGCCGGGGCCGGTCTGCTGGCGCGCGGCCAGGGCGTGGCCGGGGTGGGATTTCAGGCCGGGCCAGTGCACGGCCTTGACCGCCGGGTGGGCGTCCAGGAAGTGGGCCACGGCGCCGGCGGTGGCCTGCTGCCGCTCGATGCGGGCGAACAGGGTGCGCACCCCGCGCAGGGTCAGATAGGCGTCGAACGGCGAGCCCGTCACCCCGGTGCAGTTGGCCCACCAGCACAGGGCCTCGTGGTCCGCCGGGTCGGCCGCGATCACGGCCCCGCCCACCACGTCGGAGTGGCCGTTGATATATTTGGTGGTCGAGTGGACCACGAAGTCCGCGCCCAGCTTGATGGGCTGTTGCAGGGCGGGGGACAGGAAGGTGTTGTCGGCCACCACCTTGGCCCCGGCGGCGTGGGCGCGGCGGCAGATGTCGGCCACGTCCACCACCCGCATCAGCGGGTTGGACGGCGTCTCCACAAACACCAGCTTGGGCTTCAGCGCCAGGGCGGCCTCCAGCGCCTCGGGGTCGCCCTGGTCGACGAAGGCCACCTCGAAATGGCCCTTGCGGGCGCGGGCGCACAGCAGCCGATGGGTGCCGCCGTAACAGTCGTGGGGCGCGATCAGCAGGTCGCCCGGCTCCAGCGAACAGAAGGCCAGATCCACCGCCGCCATGCCGGTGGAAACCACAACCGCGCCCGCGCCGCCTTCCAGCTCGGCGAGCGTCTCGGCCAGCACGTCGCGGGTCGGATTGCCCGAGCGGCTGTAGTCGTACTGCCGCTTCTGGTCGAACCCGGCGAACGAATAGTTGGACGACAGGTACAGCGGCGGCATGACCGAGCCGTGGGCCGAGTCCTGATCGACGCCGGTGCGCGCGGCGATGGTGCGGGGATCGGCGGGGCGGTGGGAAGCGGTCATGGGTCAGGACTCTTTGGGGTCGATGTCGTTCAGGGCGGTGGTCAGCACGTCGGCGACGAAGGCGTCTTCCTTGAGGAAGGCGTCGTGGCCGTAGAGGGAGGGCGCCTCAACGAGGCGGAACAGGTTGGGAAGGCGGGCAGCCAGCTCGCGCATGTCGTCGATGGGAACCAGCCGGTCGCTGGTGAAACCGATCAGGGTGGCGGGCGTCGTGATGGCCTCGGGCGTGATCGTGTGGCGGTCGATGGAGTCCGACAGGGTCAGCCAGCGCGAGGCGGTCATCACCGCCGGATAGGCCCGCCCCCGCGCGCCCAGATAGTCGCACACCGGATAGCGGCCGCCGGCGCGCTCCGGCGCCACGGTGTCGAAGCGGGCGTCCAGTTCCTCGGGCGTGCGGTAGGTGGTCATGGACAGCTCGCGGGCCAGCGCCACCCCATCCTCAGGCCGTCCGGCCTCCATCGCCAGCTGCAGGATGCGGCGCTGGACTCCGCGCCAGGCGGTGGCCAGGGGATGGGGGCGGTGGGCGGCGGAGATCACCACCAACTGGCCCAGCCGCTCGGGGAAGGCTTCGGCGAAGGCCAGACCCACCATGCCGCCGTAGGAGCAGCCCACGAAGGCGGCGGCGCGCGGCGCCTCCAGATGGTCCAGCAGCAGGGCCAGCAGACGGGCCTGATCGCCGGTGGTGACGGTCAGGGGCGTGGCGGGCGCGGTGGGACCGTCGGGGGCGAAGTCGAAGGCCAGAACCTGAAAGCGGTCCAGATCGATAGGGCCGCCGGCCGTCACGGCGCCGGACCACCAGCCCGAGCCGTTGGTCTCGGTGCGGTGCACGAACCGGCCGCTGGAGATGCCGCCGGCCACGATCACCAGCGGGGCGCCGGGGCGGCCCTGCAGCCGGGCGCGGATCACCGGATCGGCCAAGGCTTCCCCGGAGGCCAGTCGGAAATCGGCGGGAATGGACACGATGATGTCGCGCGCACGCTGCATCGGCGCAATGGATTTGCGCGCGGGCAGACACTGCGGTTCAGTGTCGAGGGTCGTCTTTTCGGCCAGGGCGGTTGTCATGGTCTCGGTCGTCTCGCATCGTCCCGCTCATCGAGACTGCTGCTGACAGACCGTGGAGCCCTTATGGAACGGGGCTTCCACTCATCTCTCGCGAACCCGAAGGCTCTCGCAGGAGTTGGCACCTTTCGGGCGGAAGCCCGAGGTTGCCCCGGCGTCAAAGGGCCTATCCCTCGACCGGTCTTGATGAGCCCGGAAATCCTGCGGAAAGCTCACGGCTTCGTCAAGCGAAATAATCATCCCCATTTCCAACGCATATCTGGATGTCATGGAACGTTCATTGCGCATAGCGGTGTTTCAGCACACTATTTCACCGATACGGGGTTGACGCCCGGCGGCTCATCGGTCAGGTTCGCCGCCAACCGAAGCTCGAAAGACCCGTTCTGGTGTCCCACGTCACGCCCCTGTTGATCGCCTCCATGACCGTCTCCGGACGTCAGGGCGGACCCGTGTCCGGCGGCTTCGGTACGACCATTATGGCCACCACCACCACCATGCCCACCCGGGCGGGGAACGGTTAGCGCGCAGCCAGGTCAGGTTCGCATCAACCCACCACCCGCCCCGGTCGCCCGAGGCGGGTTTTTGCATTTCCGAGGTCCACACCATGTCCGTCGCCGTCCTTCTCAAACCCGAAGACAAGCTCAAACCGGCGCCCCGCCCCGCCTTGGCAGGCGGCCGCGAGGTGGTGGTGCTGAAGTTCGGCAGCTCGGTGCTGCATGGACCGGAAGACACGCCGAACGCGGCGTCCGAGATCTACGGCCATGTGCGTCAGGGCCGCCGCGTGGTGGCGGTGGTCTCGGCCTTCGGTGGAGAGACGGACCGCCTGTTGGGTCATGCCCGCGAGCTGGGTCTGCCCCACGAGAACCTGCTGGCGCCCGCATATGTGGTGCAGGGCGAGGAGCAGGCGGCGGCCCTGACCGCCCTGGCCTGTGACCGGGTCGGTCTGGACGCCGTCTCCCTGACGGTGCGCGAGCTGGGCCTCGTGGCCGAGGGCGAGCCGGAGCACGCCCATCCGCGATCGCTGGACGACGCGCGGCTGCGCCAGGCGCTGGAGGACCATGAGGTGGTGGTGGTCCCCGGCTTCGGCGCGGTGACGGGCGAGGGGCGGGTGGTGCTGCTGGGACGGGGCGGCACGGACCTGACCGCCGCCTTCCTCGCCGCCGAGCTGGGGCTGAAGACGGTGCGGCTGGTCAAGGATGTGGACGGCCTCTACGACCGCGACCCCAACAACGCCGACGGCGCCCTGCGCTATGACCGGGCGAGCTGGGACACGGCGCGGCGTCTGGGCGGATCGCTGGTCCAGCGCGACGCCATCGACCTGGGCCAGGCCCGGGGGGTGGAGATCGAGGTGGCCGCCCTGGGCCGCGCCGCCGCCACGGTGGTGGGCGACGCCGAGGACGCGCCCCATCCGGCCAAACCCTATCAGCCCGTTCGCGTGGCCGTGGCCGGCGCCGGCGTGGTGGGCGGCGGCCTGCTCAAGCGGCTGCTGAACGACCCGCGCTTCGAGGTCGTCAGCGTGCTGGTGCGCGATCCGAAGAAGCCGCGCGACTTCGCCTGTCCGGCCGAGCTGTTCACCGCCGCGCAGGACGACCTTCTGGCCAGCAAGCCCCATGTGGTGCTGGAGGCCATGTCCGAGGGGCAGGCCGGGCACGACCTGATCCGCGCGGCCCTGGACAAGGGTCTGGACGTGGTCAGCGCCAACAAGCAGGCCATCAGCATCGACCCGGCCGGCCTCAATGATCTGGCCTGGGGCACGGGCGCGCGGCTGGCCTATTCGGCGGCGGTGGGCGGCGGCTCGCCCATGATCGAGACCCTGCGTCTGGCCCGCGCGGCCGGGCCTGTGGCCGGGTTCGAGGCGGTGCTGAACGGCACGGTCAACTTCATGCTGGAGCGGCTGGCCGAGGGCGACGCCTTCGACGACGCCCTGTCGGCGGCGCGCGCGGCGGGCTTTGCGGAAGAGGACCCGTCCGCCGATCTGGAAGGTCTGGATTCCGCCGCCAAGGTGCGGTTGCTGGCCTATGAGGCCTTCGGCGAGGCGCCCGATGATCTGCCGCTGGAAGCCCTCTCCCCCGACGCGCCGCTGGGCCGCCGGGGCGTGCGCCAGATCGGCGCCTGCCATGCGAAGGCAGGCAAGCTGGAGGCCCGGGTGGCGCTGGAGTCCGATCTGGACCCGGTGTTCCACGACCTGAAGGGCGAGCGTAACGCGCTCAAGGTCTATGGCCAGGACGGCCGCGTGTGGACCTGCAAGGGACGCGGCGCCGGACGTTGGGCCACGGCTGAAAGCGTGCTGGCGGACCTTTCCGACATCGTGCGAATTCGCCAGGGTCTCTGAATGGCCGTCTTCACCCCCGTCACGCCGGATCAGGCCCGCGCCTTCATCGCGGATTACGGGCTCGGCGCGCTGAGCGAGATCGCGCCCATCGCCGAGGGGGTGGAGAACACCAACTACCGCATCGAAACGGCGGGCGGGCGCCATGTGCTGACCCTGTTCGAGTGGCGCACCGACGAGGCGGGGCTGCCGTTCTGCCTGGGCCTGACCGACCATCTGGCGGACGCGGGTTTCGCGGCGCCGAGGCCGGTGCGCGGTGTTTCGGGCGACTGGATCGGGCGATTGAACGGACGCCCCGCGGCGGTGATCCAGTGGCTGCAGGGCGCCGGGCTGCACACGCCCACGGTCGTCCAGGCCACAGCAGGCGGGCGGCTGCTGGCGGACCTGCACCTGAAGGCGGCGGACTTCGCCGGGCGGCGGCCCAACCCCGTGGGCCCGGCCCAGTGGCGGCTGCTGGCGGAGAAATGCGATCACCGGGCCGCGGGCGACAGCCGGCGGATGCTGGAGGCGCTGGTGGCCGAACTGGACCGGCTGGAGCCGCTTCTGCCCGACGGGCTGCCGTCAGGCGCCATCCATGCCGACTATTTCCCCGACAACGTCCTGTACGAAGGCGACCGGCCCGGCGGCGTGATCGACTTCTATTTCGCCCATGTGGGCGCCTGGGTCTGGGACCTGGCCATCGCCCTGAACGCCTGGGGCTTTGACGCCGAAGGACGCCCGGACGAGGCGGTGCTGTCTGCGTTCCTGCGCGGCTATGAGCAGGGGCGGCGGCTGGAGCGGGCGGAGGTCGAAGCCCTGCCGGTGCTCGGCGCGGCCTCGGCGGTGCGCTTCACCCTGACGCGGCTGCACGACCAGCTGTTCCACGACCCCGACTGGCTGGTGACGCCCAAGGACCCGGCCCCGTTCTTCGCCCGCATCGCCTTCCACCGCGCGACGAGCCCGGCGGACTACGGGTTGGCGACGGTCTGACGCAGGACGCTTTGCCGGGCAGCAGACGCGCCGAAGGGCAGCAGCCAACGAGAAGGGAGACGTCGACTATTGCAGCGCCGCCCTGATTTCTGGGAGCCTGCTTTGCCAGTCGGTCAACGTGGATGACGACACATCGAGGTCATCGCAGGCAATGGCCTTCAATGCTGCAGCAGGTGGGTAGGTGGCGGGGACTTGCTCCCATCCCTCAGCTCCCTCTTCCGTCGACCTGACAGTGCCGTCTCGGGCTATTTGTCTTTCCCCCATGACGCGCCATTGGACCGTCGAGCAGTTGATCTCGACCGCTGTGTCCCGACGCACTTCCTCCCAATCCTCGCCTGTTTCGGGATAGATGCTGACTAGCGTGGCGAACGTCGCTTGACCCGTGCGGCGAAGGCTCGAGAGCGGCAACACAAAAGCAGTGTCATCGCTTATGGCGAGGATCACTCCATCATCCGACTGAAGCTGCCCGAGAAGGGCGAAAGCCAGCGCTATGGAGGCTATGCTCATCTAACTTGTCCACGCGGTGTTGATGCGACGATCACCTTAGCAGCCGTAAGCCGAACGTCAGCTATGAGTCGCGAGCCCACATGGACTGCCTGCCGATGAGCGGCCTCTTGGCCTCAGCGATTTTATGAGGACCTCCCCTGAAGGGCCTTCACCGCCCCCAGCGCCTGATCCAGATCGGCGTCGATGACGGTCAGGCGCTCCTTGCCGCCGGTGAGGGCGGCCAGGGCGGGCGGGACCGGGGGCTCGAAGCCCAGCACCGGCGCGACGCTCTCGGGGAATTTGGCCGGATGGGCCGTGGACAGGGCGACCACCGGCCCGCCCTCGCGCGCCATGTCCCGCGCGGCGGCCAGCGCCACGGCGGTGTGGGGGCAGATGACCCGGCCATACGCCTTCCACGCATGGGCGATCTCGGCGCGGGTGCGGTCCTCGTCGATGGACACGGCGGATGCATGGGCGCGCAGGGCGGCCAGCAAATCGGGCGCGATATCCACGGCGCCGTCGCGGGCGAAGGTCTCGAAGAACCCGCGCGTGGCGTCCGCATCGCGGCCCGTGGCCTCGAACAGCAGCCGCTCGAAATTGGAGGGCGCCTGCACGTCCATGCTGACGCTGGCGGTGGGGTTGGCGGCGGTGCGCTCATAGCGGCCGTGGTTGAGGGCGCGGGCCAGGGCGTCGTTGCGGTTGACCGCGGCGGTCAGGGTCAGGGGAACCCCCATGGCGCGCGCGACCCATCCGGCGAAGGCGTCGCCGAAATTGCCCGTGGGCACCACGAAGCGGGGCGTCACGTGCGGGGCGCCCAGCGCCGATGCGGCGGCGACGTAGTAGGGGACCTGACCCGCCAGCCGGCCCCAGTTGATGGAGTTGACCGAACTGACCCTGCGGCCCTCGCGCAGGGTCTCGTCGGCCAGGATGGCCTTCACCAGCCGCTGGCAGTCGTCGAAGTCGCCGCGCACCGCCAGATTCAGCACATTGGGCGCGTCCACCGTGGTCATCTGGCGACGCTGGACCGGCGAGACCCGGTCCAGCGGATGCAGCACGGCCAGATCCACGGACTTCGCCCCGGCGAAGGCGCGCACGGCGGCGGCGCCGGTGTCGCCGCTGGTGGCCGTCAGCAGCAGTAGTCTTTGGCCGGTGCCTTCCAGAGCGGCGTCGGTCAGGACCGCCATCATCTGCATGGCCAGATCCTTGAAGGCGGCGGTGGGGCCGTGGAACAGCTCCAGCACCCACAGGTTCGGCTCCAGCTGGACCAGCGGCGTGATGGCCGCGTGATGGAAGGTCCCGGTCAGCCGGTCAGCAGCGGCGCGCACGGCGGCGGGGGGCAGGGAGTCGCCCGCGAACACGCCCAGAATGTCGGCGGCCAGATCGGCGTAGGGACGGGCGGCGGCGGCGCGGATGTCGCCCGCGCTCAGGTTCGGCCAGCTTTCGGGCATGTAGAGCCCGCCGTCGGGCGCCATGCCCCGCAGCAGCGCGTCGCGGAAGGTGGTCGGAGCGGCCCCGCCCCGGGTGCTGACATAGTTCATGGCGATCCCCTGCCGCCGCTGCCGGAAGGCGACGACGACAGGGTAAAGCCTAGAAAATTCGTGCTGTTGTGGCCACCGCAAATGAGAGTTCGCGGCAGGAAATTGCCCTCAGGCGCGGCTCTCCAGCACATCCAGCACGTCCTGAAGCGACAGGCCGCGCGCCTTGAGCAGCACCAGCAGGTGATAGACCAGATCGGCCGCCTCGCTGGCCAGTTCGGCCTCGTCGCCGGCGGCGCCGGCCAGCGCGGTTTCGACGCCTTCCTCGCCCACCTTCTGGGCGATGCGCTTGGGGCCGGACGCCAGCAGTTTGGCGGTCCAGCTTTCGGACGGATCGGCGTCGGCGCGAGCGGCGATGGTTTGCTCAAGCCGGGCCAGACGGCCCAGACCCGGGGCGTCCTCGTCGCCGAAGCAGCTGACCCGGTTCAGGTGGCAGGCGTTCCCCACCGGCTCGACCCGCACCAGCACCGCGTCGCCGTCGCAGTCGGGGGTGACGGAGACGACTTTCAGCCGATCGCCGGAGGTCTCGCCCTTGCGCCAGCGCCCGCCGCGCGAGCGGGAGAAGAAGGTGGCCTCGCCGCTCGACAACGTCTCGTCCAGCGCCGCCCGGTCCATGAAGGCCAGCATCAGCACCTGCAGGGTCGCGGCGTCCTGCACCACCGCCGCGATCAGCCCGCCGCCTTTTTCGAAGTCGAGTTGCTTTGGGTCGAGCATCATAGTCTCCGCTCATCCCGGCGAAGGCCGGGATCCAGGTCGTAAGGCTGAATCTGGGTGAATTTGCACATACCAATCTCGATCGTGATCAAGCGATGTGATCTTGCATCTGGATCCCGGCCTTCGCCGGGATGATCGGAATAGAGAGTCACAACCGCACCTCTATGCCGTCGCTGTCCAGGGTCCGTTTCAGGTCGGGAATGCGGATGGCGCCGGAGTGGAAGACGCTGGCCGCAAGGGCGCCGGAGACGTCGGCCTCGGCGAACACCTGACGGAAATGGTCGGGCGACCCGGCCCCGCCCGACGCCACCAGCGGGATGGTCAGGCGCGCGCGCGCGGCCTTCAGCTGTTCCACGTCATAGCCGTTTCGCACCCCGTCCTGATCGATGCAGTTCAGCACGATCTCCCCGGCGCCCAGCGCCTGCGCCTCCATGATCCAGTCCAGGGTCAGGCGGTTCGCGCCGCGCCGGGCGTCCGGGTCGCCCGTATATTTGTGCACCCGCCAGTCGCCGTCCTGAAACTGGCTGTCCACCCCCACCACCACGCACTGTCCGCCCAGCCGCTCGGCCATCTCCGCGATCAACTCGGGGCGCTCAAGCGCGGGGGAGTTGATGGAAACCTTGTCCGCCCCGTTGTCCAGGCAGCGGGCCGCCTGATCCACCGAGCGGATGCCGCCGGCCACGCAGAACGGGATGTCCAGCAGCCGGGCGATGTCGCGCACCCAGCCGTAGTCCAGCGTGCGCCCCTGCGGCGAGGCGGTGATGTCGTAGAACACCAGCTCGTCGGCGCCCTCGTCGCGGTAGCGCGCGGCCAGTTCTGCGGCGTCGCCCATGTCGGTGTGGCCCACGAAACGCACGCCCTTGACCACCCGGCCGTCCTTCACGTCCAGACAGGGGATGATGCGCCGTGCGGTCATCGCACCGCCTCCAGCGCGTCGGACAGGGTGAAGCGGCCTTCGTACAGCGCCCGGCCGATGATGGCGCCGTCGCAGCCGATGGCCTTCAGCGCCGCCAGATCCTCCAGCGACGACACGCCTCCCGAGGCTTGCAACTGCAACTCCGGACGGCGTTGCTTGACCTCGGCCAGCAGTTCCAGATTGGGGCCGGTCAGGGCGCCGTCGCGGCCCACGTCGGTGACGAGGATGTGTTTCAGCGTGCCGGGCGCATAGGCTGACAGGGCGGCCCACAGATCTACGCCCGCACGCTGGGTCCAGCCCTTGAGGGCGGGGACGGGGACGCCGTCCTCCAGCTTCACGTCAAGCGCCAGGGTGATGCGCTCCGGCCCGAAATCGGCCAGCCAGCCGGCGACAGTCTCGGGTTTGGTGACGGCCAGGCTGCCGATCACAACCCGGGCGACCCCGGCCTCCAGCAGCAGGCGCGCGTCGTCGACGGACCGCACGCCGCCGCCGCTCTGGATATTCACTTGCACCGCGCCAGCCATTTCGCCGATCAGGGCGTGCTGCCGCGCGGCGCCCGCTTCGGCGCCGTCCAGATCGACCACGTGCACCCAGGCCGCGCCCTCGCTGACGAACGACACCAGCCGCGCGGCGGGCACGTCGTCATAGCGGGTGACCGCGTCGAAACGGCCGTGCATCAGCCGGACGCAGACGCCGTCCTTCAGGTCGATGGCGGGGTACAGGATCACGCGGGCAGCTCCAGGAAGTTCTTCAGAATGCGGGCGCCGGGGGCGGCGGAGCGTTCCGGGTGGAACTGGCAGCCCCAGCGATTGCCCGCCCGCACCACCGCCGGGACCGGCCCGCCGTAGTCGGCGCGGGCCAAGGTGGCTTCCCCGTCGGGACACAGGAACGAGTGGACGAAATAGGCGTGGTCGCCGGGCGCCACCCCTTCCAGCAGCGGGTCATCCCGGTCGATCGACAGGGCGCTCCAGCCCATGTGCGGCACGGGCAAGGACGGGCCGGGGTCGAGCCGGGTCACGACGCCCGGAATGAAGCCCAACAGGTCGGCCCCCGCGCCCTCGTCGCTGCGCTCGAACAGCAGCTGCTGGCCCAGACAAACACCCAGCAGGGGGCGCTCGAAGGCGCGGATCACCGGGGTCAGGCCCAGGGCGTCCAGCCGGTTCATGGCGTAGGCGGCGGCGCCCACGCCGGGCAGGATGACCCGCTCGGCACCGGCGATCTCGGCGGGGTCGGAGGTGACGCGCGCGTCGGCGCCCAGCCGCTCCAGCGCGAACTGCACCGAGGCCGTGTTGCCCGCGCCATAGGCGATGATGGCGACGGTCACAGCACCCCCTTGGTGGAGGGCACAGCATCGCCCTCCACGCGGATGGCCTGTCGGAGGGCGCGGCCGAGGGCCTTGAAACAGGCCTCGGTCATGTGGTGGTCGTCCTCGCCCGTCACCGAGACATGGATCGCCGCGCCCAGGTGCTCGGCCAGCGAGCGGAACACGTGCTCGGTCAGGTCGGTGCGGTACTCGCCGATGAATGGGGTGGTGAAGGCGCCTTCGAACACGCTGTAGGGACGGCCCGACAGGTCGATGGAGACCTTGGCCTCCGCCTCGTCCATGGGCAGCACAAAGCCGTAGCGGCCGATGCCGCGCCGCTCGCCCAGCGCCTGTTTCAGGGCCTGGCCCAGGGCGATGGCGGAGTCCTCGATGGTGTGGTGCGGGTCGATGTGCAGGTCGCCCGCGCACGATAGGCGAATGGAGAAGCCGCCGTGGGCCGCCACCTGCTCGATCATGTGGTCGAAGAAGCCGACGCCGGTCTCGATGGCCACCGGCGCGGCGGTGTCCAGATCGACGGCGCAGACGATGCGCGTTTCTTTCGTATCGCGCACGGCCTCGCCCCGTCGGGCCGGGCGGGCGCGCGGCGGGTTGAGGCCGAAGGCGGCCAGCAGGCGGTCGTTGACCTCCGGCTTGATGGAGACCGGCAGACGCAGGCGCTCCCCCGCCGGGGCCGAGGCGATGCCGTAGGCGTCCAGCGCGGCGCGAACGGCGGGGATGTTGTCGGGGCGCGCGATGATCACCGGCCCGAAGCCGGGCTCGACCACCGTGATCCGCTCCAGCTCGCGCACCATGCGGGCGCGTTCGGCCTTCACGGCGTCGATGCGCTGGGCGGTCTCGATCATGCGCGAGGGATCCAACGCCTGCATGGCCAGCCGGACCAGCGGCGCGGGCAGGGCGTAGGGCTCCAGCATTCCCGCCAGTCGGGCCAGGGTCTCCGGAGCCGCGACAGCCGCGCCCACGCGGGCGCCGGCCAGCCCATACGCCAGCGACAGGCTGCGCAGCACGACCAGATTGGGGTGCTCGGCGGTCAGGGCGGCGGCGGACTCGAAGGGCGCGAACTCGATCAGGCCCTCGTCGATCACCAGCAGAGCGGGCGCGGTGCGGGCGGCCATTTCAGCCACGGCCTCGGACGAACCGAGCGCGCGCACCACCATGGCGGCGGTGTCGCCGTCGCGGCCATAGATGGCGGCAAGCTGCGAGTAGGGCTCCGCATCCGGCGCCTGCACAGAGGCGCCGTCCCGGGCCGCGAGACGCCAGACCAGCTCCAGCCCGTGGGTCACGCCGCGCACCGGCAGGACGCGGTCGTTCGTGACGCCATAGATCTGGGCCAGCCGTGCGGCGAGCGCGTCCGTTTCCGCCGGATAGCGGTCAAGACCGTCGCCGCCGGCCACCAAAGGCGGGAAGGGGGCGGGCAGGCTCACAGGGCGCTCCTCAGATCGGCGGCGCGGGCGTGGGCCTCCAGACCCTCCAGCCGGGCCAGACGGGCGGCCACCGGGCCGAGCACGCGGGCGCCGTCCCGGCTGACCTGCTGCACCGACATGGCGGTCATGAAGGCGCCGGTAGAGACGCCCGAGAAGGCCCGCGCGGCGCCGTCGGTGGGCAGCACGTGGCTGGGCCCGGCGGCGTAGTCGCCCAAGGTTTCGGCTGCATAAGTTCCGACGAACACCGCCCCGGCGGCGGTGATGCGATCTGTCAGGGCTTCCGCGTCGGCGGTCTGGATCGACAGGTGCTCGGGACCGTAGAGGTTGGCGACTTCGGCGGCCTCGGCCGTGTCCTTCACGCGGATGACCCGACCCTCGTTCAGGGAGGCGCGGGCGATGGCGGCGCGGGGCAGGTCGGCCAGCTGCTTGTCGACTTCCTCAAGGATGTATTCGATGCGCTTGTCGTCGTCGCACACCAGAATGACCTGGGCGTCCGCGTCGTGCTCCGCCTGGCTGAGCAGGTCGGCGGCGGCGATGGTCGGGTTGGTCTGGCGGTCGGCGATGACCATCAGCTCCGACGGACCGGCGGGCATGTCCAGACCCGGGCCGCCGGGCAGGGCGGCGGCCTGCTTCTTGGCTTCGGCCACATAGGCGTTGCCGGGGCCGAACAGCTTGTCGGCTTTGGGCAGCCCCCAATCCCCTATAGTGACGCCGAAGGTCAGGGCGGCGATGGCCTGGGCCCCGCCCACGATCCACAAGGCGTCCAGCCCGGCCAGATCGGCGGCCAAGATCATCATGGGGTGCGGCTGCCCCGTCGGCCCCGGGGGCGTCACGGCGGCGCGCACCGGCACCCCGGCCACGGCGGCGGGAATGGCCAGCATCAGCAGGGTGGAGAACAGGGGCGCGGTGCCGGCGGGCACATACAGCCCCGCCGCCTCGATGGGCCGCCATACCCGGCGCGAGCGGACGCCCGGCGTGGTCTCGATCCAGTCGCTGTCCGCGGGCTTCGTCTCCTCATGGAAGCGGCGGACATTGTCGGCGGCGGTCTTCAGCGCGGCCTCGTCCTCGGGCGAAACGGCGGCGCGGGCCTCCGCGACCGCCTCGGGCGTGATGGCCAGGCGCCGGGGCGGGGCGCCGTCCAGCTTGACGCACCAGTCGTTCAGGGCCGCCTCGCCGCGAGCCTGCACATCCTCGAAGATGCGGCGCACGGCGTCGGTCACCGAGGCTTCGGTACGCCGCGCAGGTCGGGCCAGCGCATCGCGCCGCCCGGCTTCGTCAAGCGATGACCAGTCGAGGGTTCGCATCACATCATCTTCTCGATGGGCAGGACCAGAATGGCCGAGGCGCCGGCGGCCTTCAGTTTCTCCAGAGTCTCCCAGAACACCGACTCCTGACACACGGCGTGCACGGCCACCGCGTCGTCGCGGCCCGCCAGCGGGGTGACGGTGGGCGAGCCGGCGCCGGGCAGGATGGCGGTGATCTCGGCCAGGGCCGAGCGCGGCGCGTTCAGCATGACGTATTTGGCGCCCTGGGACGCCACCACGCCGGAGATTCGCTCCACGAGGCTTTCCAGCAGGCCCGCCAGCTCCGGCTCGGGCGCCTGTGGCGAGCGGATCAGCACCGCCTCGGACTTCAACACGCTCTCGCGGGCCAGCAGGCCGTTGGCCTCCAGCGTCGCGCCGGTGGACACCAGATCGCAGATGGCGTGGGCCAGCTTCAGACGCGGCGCCACCTCGACGGCCCCGCGCATGGTGATGATGTCGGCGGTGACGCCCTGCTCGGCCAGAAAGCGGCGCAGGATATTGGGATAGGAGGTGGCCACCCGCTTGCCCTGCAGCGAGGCGGGCCCGGCGTAGTCCAGCGTCGGCGGCACGGCCAGCTTCAGCTCGCAGCGGCCGAAGCCCAGCGGCATGACGATCTCTGCGTTCGGCCCACCGTTCTTCTGCTCCTCCAGTACGTTCAGGCCCACCACGCCCAGGTCGCAGACGCCGTCCGCCACGAAGGTGGGGATGTCGTCGTCACGCACGCGCAGCAGATCGATGGGGTGGTTCTCCACCCGGTAGAGCAGGTCGTTCGCGCCCTTCATGACGCGCAGACCCGCATCGCGGATCAGCTCGAGGGAACGGTCGGCCAGACGGCCGGATTTCTGGACCGCGATGCGCAGTCGTCCGGATGCAGTACTCATGTGACTTTACCTTAGTGTCGGGGGCGCTTGATGCGGTCCAGCACCAGCCGGTAGCCCTGATGGGGCATTTCCTTGAGGAAGCGGGCCACCCGCACCACGGTGGTGGGGCTGGCGTGGGCCTGCTCCGCGATCTCGCGATAGGACTTGCCGCCCGCGTCCAGCAGGCGGGCCACCTCCCACCGCTCGGCGAAGGCGCGGATTTCGGACGGCGTGCACAGGTCCGAGAGGAAGGCGTCCACCTCCTCGCGGGTGCGCAAGCTCAGGATCGCGTCGAAAAGCGCGGTCCGGGCGTCTTGGTCCGTGGGGATGTCCTGATAGGCCATGCGCGTTCCACTACGCTGTTACAGTGGTACGCGCAAGCGCCTTATTGTCGCGCCCGCACGGCGGTGGCGGGAAAGTCGCTGAACACGCCGTCCACGCCCGCTTCATAGAGCGCGCGAGCCCAGCCTTGCAGGTCGCCGTGGGCGGCCGGGGCGTCCCCACGCTGATACCTGGGCGGCAGGAAATGGTTCTCGGCGCGCAGGGTCCAGACGTGGACCTGCAGGCCCGCCGCATGGGCGTTGGCGACCACGCCGCTGGGGGCCCCGCAGTCGTGGGCGATGACCAGCCCGCTCTCCAGACCCAGGATGTGAGCGTAGGTCGCGATCTCGGCCAGGCCCTCGGGGCTGAGCATGGCGCCGGGCGTCAGGTCGGGGCGGTCCCATGGGCCTGAACCGGCGGCGATCAGCTGCACCAGCGGCGCGTCAATGCGGGCGCTCAGGCGGCGCAGGGGAGCCACCTCGAAACACTGGACCACCAGCGGGGCGTCCGGCCCGGCCCAGCCCTCGGCCTCCAGCACCGCGACGAAGGCGTCTTCCAGGGGCAGGCCGATGGCGGCGAAATACGCCGGATGCTTCAGCTCCGGCATCACCCCGATGGGGCGGCGAGTGCGCGTGGAGGCGTCCCGGGCGATGGCGAGCACCTCGGCGAAGGTCAGGATCGGCTCGGCGCCGTCGAAGGCGGTGTTGGCCGGGCGCAGCTCAGGCAACCGCTCGCGGGCGCGCAGGGTCTTCAGTTCGGCGAGGGTGAAGTCCTCGGTGAACCAGCCCGCCGCCTCGGCCCCGTCGATGGTCTTCGTGGTGCGGCGGTCGGCGAACTCGGCGCGACCGGCCACGTCGGTGGTCGCGCCGATCTCGTTCTCATGGCGAGCGACCAGATGGCCGTCGCGGGTCATGACCAGATCCGGTTCGATGACGTCCGCGCCCTGGTCTATGGCCAGCGCATAGGCCGCGCGGGTGTGCTCGGGCCGCTCGCCCGACGCGCCGCGATGGGCGATGACCAGCGGGTGAGGAAAGGCGGACAGCGACAGGGCGGCCTCCTGCAAACGACATGCGAGCAGCATGAAGCGGAATGCCGCCCCCGCTCAAGCAGCGAGGCCCCGCGGGCCGAGCGTTAGCGCCCTAAAAAGCCGCCTGACCGGTGATGGCGCGGCCCAGGATCAGGGCGTGGACGTCGTGGGCGCCTTCGTAGGTGTTGACGGTCTCCAGGTTCATGGCGTGGCGCATGACGTGCATCTCGCCGGTGATGCCGGCGCCGCCGTGCATGTCGCGGGCCTCGCGGGCGACGGCCAGGGCCTTGCCGCAGTTGTTGCGCTTCATCATGGAAATAGCCTCGGGGACCCACGCCCCCTGATCCAGCAGCCGGCCCAGCGCCAGGGCGCCTTCCAGCCCCAGGAAGATTTCGGTCTGCATGTCGGCCAGCTTCTTCTGCACCAGCTGGCGCGACGACAGCGGCCGTCCGAACAGCATGCGCTCGGCGGTGTAGTCCCGCGCGGCGTGGAAGCAGAACTCCGCCGCCCCCATGGCGCCCCACGCGATGCCGTAGCGCGCCTTGTTCAGACAGCTGAACGGTCCGCGCAGGCCCTTCACGCCCGGCAGAATGTTGGCCTCGGGCACGAACACGTCGTTCAGGCCGATATCGCCGGTGACCGAGGCGCGCAGGGACAGCTTGTCGCCGATCTTGTCGGTGGTGAAGCCGTCGAAGTCGCGCTCGACGATGAAGCCCCGGATCACGTCATCCAGCTTGGCCCAGACCACCGCCAGATCGCTGATGGGGCTGTTGGTGATCCAGTATTTGGCGCCGTTCAGGCGGTAGCCGCCGTCCACCGCCACGGCCTTGGTCTTCATGGACGCCGGGTCCGACCCGCCGTCCGCCTCGGTCAGGCCGAAGCAGCCGATCAGTTCGCCCGCCGCCATCTTGGGCAGGAACTTCGCCTTCTGCGCGTCCGAGCCGAACGCATAGATGGGGTACATGGCCAGCGAGCTCTGCACGCTCATGGCCGAGCGATAGCCCGAATCCACCGCCTCGATCTCGCGGGCGATCAGGCCATAGGCCACGTGGGAGGCTTCGGAGCCGCCGTACTGCTCGGGCAGCATGGCGCCCAGAAAGCCCATCTCGCCCATCTCGGTCATGATGGCCCGGTCGAAGGTCTCGTCGCGGAAAGCGGCGACCACACGGGGCAGCAGGGCCTCGCGCGCATAGGACCGCGCGGCGTCGCGGATCATCCGCTCGTCGTCGGTCAGACGGCCCTCCAGATCCAGCGGGTCTTCCCAGCGAAAGGTCTTGGCGAGCTTGGCGTCGGACATGGTCGTGGTCTTTTCTTCTGGGCCGATTACGCTTCGGCCTGTTTCCTGATTGTGTCGGCCGCTTTAGAATAGATCGGGTTCCACGGGTAGGGGTGAGGATCGCCACAGCATGACGACACCGTTCCATCGATTGTTCCTGAACCACCCGCGCGAGGTGGAGGAATCCTATCTGGAGCACCTGGGCGCGGCGTCGTCCTTCGGCTTCCGCCTGCTGGGCGCGGCGGGATTCGCCTTCCTCCACGCCCTCGTTCCGGGCGTCGCCAAGACCGCCGCCTCGGACCGAATCAAGGATATGGCCGACGAACTCACCGGCCGCGCCCGCATGGCCCGCGAGACCCGCATGCGCGAAGCTGGGGCGATCGATCCGGGGCTTTGAGAGAATGCGGAGGAACACGCTTCTCATCAGCCTGGCGGTTATGCTTTCTGGGCTTCTGGTCGCCGCAGGGACCGTCGCGTGGGTCAACCACCCGTCCTATGGGCTCAGCCTGATCAGCCCCGTTTCTCTGATCCTCAGCTACCTCGGATTCTATGGAGGCGGGCTGGCGGCGATCGTGGGCGCGGGGTTTGCCGGGCGGGAGCTCCTGCGCCGCTAGACCGTCCCCCTTACAGCCACCCCGCCACCGTTTCCCGCGCCCGCATCTCGTCATAGGTCGGGCGGGCCCGCACCACGGCCCAGCGGTCGCCGTCCACCAGAACCTCGGGGACCAGCGGGCGGCTGTTGTACTCATTGGCCATGGTCGCCCCATAGGCGCCGGCAGTCATGAAGGCGGCCAGGTCGCCGGCCTCCAGCGGCGGCAGGACCCGGTCCCGGGCGAAGGTGTCCCCCGTCTCGCACACCGGTCCCACCACGTCGTACGGACCAGCCGTCCCCTCACGCGGCCGCACCGGACGGATGTCATGGAAGGCGTCGTACAGGGCCGGGCGCATCAGGTCGTTCATGGCCGAGTCCAGCACCAGAAACCGCCTCCCGTCCGGCCGCTGGTTCACATGGATGACCCGGGTCAGCAGCACCCCGGCGTTGGCCGCGATCATGCGCCCCGGCTCGAAGGCCAGCTGCACATCCAGCCCGCGCACGGCCTCGGCCGCCACGGCGGCGTAGTCCACGGGGTCCGCCTCGCCCGGCCGGTCGAAATAGGGCACGCCCAGCCCGCCGCCGAAATCCAGCCGGTGCACCTCGAAGCCCTGGCCGCGCAGGTCTAGGGTCATCTGGCGCAGCACCGCGAACGCGGCCTTCAGCGGGCTCAGCTCGGTGATCTGGCTGCCGATGTGACAGGCCAGGCCCACGGGCCGCACATGATCCGAGGCGGCGGCGCGGGCGTACAGGGCCATGACCTCCTCAACCGGCGCGCCGAATTTGTCGCGGGCGCCGCCGGTGGTGATCTTGGCGTGGGCGCCCGATCCCACGCTGGGGTTCACGCGGAACACGATGTCCGGCCGCGCGCCCAGCCCGGCGGCCACGGCGATCAGCCGGTCCAGCTCGGCGGCGGACTCCACATTGATTTCCAGCACCCCGGCCTGAATGGCGAAGGCCAGCTCCGCGTCGGTCTTGCCCACGCCGGAGAACACGATCTTGTCCGGCGGGATCCCGGCCGCCAGCGCCCGGCGGATCTCGCCCTCGGACACCGTGTCGGCGCCCAGTCCTTCGCCCGCCAGCACCTTGAGCACCGACAGGTTGGAATTGGCTTTCACCGCAAAGGCGATCAGGGCGTCCTTCGTTTCCGCCTGACCGTCCAGCGCGCCGCGCAGCACGCGGGCGTGCCGCCGCAGGGTGGCGGCGGAATAGACATAGGCGGGCGTGACGACCTCGACCGCGATGGCCTCCAGCGACACGTCCTCGGCGTGCATCACGCCGTCCTTGAGTTCGAAATGGTTCACGGTCGGGGAGGACCCTTGGAAAGCTTACTGGGGCTCGCGCCCGGCCGCCGTGCCGCCGATGGGATTGCTGGGGCCGCCTTCGATGGCCTGCTGGCTGGACGGGCGGTTGATGGTGGCCGGCTCCGGCAGACCCGGCGCGCGGGCGGAGCGCGGCGCCCGCTCGGTCTCGCGATACGGCGATTCCAGTTCTCCCATGCGGCCACAGCCCGACAGGACCACGGCGGCTCCGGCGAGGATAAGGACGGTTCTCATGACAGGCGTTCCTTCCATTCGGCGATGCGCGCCCGGACCTGTTCCGGCGCCGTCCCCCCGAAGCTTTGACGACTGGCGCATGAAGCCTCAGGCGTCAGCACCTTGTAAACATCGGCGGTGATCCCCGCCTCCAGCTTTTGCAGCTCTTCCAGCGGCAAATCCGCCAGATCGACGCCCAGCGCCTCGGCCTGTTTCACGGCCGCACCGGTCACATGGTGGGCCCTGCGGAACGGCAGGTTCAGCTCGCGCACCAGCCAGTCGGCCAGGTCGGTGGCGGTGGAGAAGCCATATCCCGCCGCCTCGGCCATGCGGGCTGTGTCCGGCTTGAGCGCCGCGACCATGGCGGTCATGGCGCCGACCGCCAGATCCAGGGCGTCGAACGCCTCGAAAACCGGCGGCTTGTCCTCCTGCATGTCCTTTGAATAGGCCAGCGGCAGGCCCTTCATGACGGTGGACAGGGCGATGAAGGCGCCCATGACCCGCCCCGTCTTGGCCCGCACCAGCTCGGCCGCATCCGGGTTGCGCTTCTGCGGCATGATGGACGAGCCGGTGGTCAGGTCGTCGGGTAGCGTGACGAAGCCGAACTGCGGCGTCATCCACACCACGATCTCCTCGGCCAGGCGGGACAGGTGCCCGGCGCAGATGCTGGCCGCCGCGATGACCTCCAGAGCGAAGTCCCGCGCCGACACCGCGTCCAGCGAATTGCGCATGGGCCCGTCGAAGCCCAGCGCCTTCGCCGTCGCATGGCGATCAATCGGGAACGGCGATCCGGCCAGGGCCGCGGCGCCCAGCGGATTTTCGTTGAGGCGGGCGCGGGCGTCGGTGAACCGCCCCACATCCCGGCCGATCATCTCCACATAGGCCATCAGATGGTGGCCGAAGGTCACCGGCTGGGCGGGCTGCAAGTGCGTGAAGCCGGGCATCAGGTCGCCCGCATGGGCCTCCGCCCGGGCCAGCAGGGCGCGTTGCAGGCCCGTCAGCTGTTCGATGGTCCGGTCGCAGGCCGCGCGGGTCCACAGGCGGAAGTCGGTGGCCACCTGATCGTTGCGCGACCGGGCGGTGTGAAGGCGTCCGGACGGCTCGCCGATCAGCTCGGACAGGCGCGCCTCCACATTCATGTGGATGTCTTCATAGGCGTCGCGGAAGGGGAAGGTCCCGGCCTCGATCTCGGCCTGGATCGTGTCCAGTCCGCCCAGGATCGCCTCGGCGTCGGGCCCGGCGATGATCCCCCGGTCCGCCAGCATGCGACAATGGGCCCGCGAGCCCGTCAGGTCCTCGCGCCACAGGCGTTGGTCCACGCCGATGGAGACATTGATGGCCTGCATGATCTCGGCGGGCTTGGCGGAGAAGCGCCCGCCCCATAGACTTTGGCCCTTGGCCTCATCGTTGGGGGGCGTTTCGGGGCGATCGGTCATGGCGGAGAACTCGGGGAAGAAGCGTCTGGTCGTCGGGCTGGTCGCGGCGGCCGTGGTCGTGGCGGGCGTCGCAGGGGGTCTATACGCCATGCGAAGCGGCGCTTTCCAAGGGAATGAGGCCGCATCCGGCGAGAAAAGCGAGCTGGCCCGCTATGCGCGCGGGGGCCTGACCGCGCTGGAGACCCCCGCCGAGCTGGCCGTCGCCCCCGATCAGGTCTTTACCGACAGTGAGGGCGAGGAGGTCACCTTCGCCGACTTCCGGGGCCGTGTGGTGGTGGTGAACCTGTGGGCCATGTGGTGCGCGCCGTGCCGCACCGAGATGCCGACCCTGGCCGCGCTTCAGCAAGGCTACCCCGAAGACCAGATGCTGGTGCTGCCGGTCAATGTGGACACGGGCGAGGAGGCGGTAGCCGATGCGATCGGCTTCCTGGACGTGCACGAGCCGCTGCCCTTCTATTCGGACCGCAGTTTCCGCCTGCCCTTCGTTTTCCCCGGCGCCGGGAAGATGCCCCAGACCATCCTGCTGGACCGTCAGGGCCGGGTCCGCGCCTGGATGGCGGGCGAGGCCGACTGGAACAGCGCCGAGACGCGCGCCCTCGTGGACGCCCTGCTGGCCGAAGAGGCCTGATCGGCTTGATGCCAGACTCGGGGAACACAGCAGAGCCGACCAAGAAGAATTTCCTTGTCGTCTATGATTACGAGACGGGCGGAGTTTGGGGTCTCGTCTCGGCACGATCCAAACAGGAGATCCAGACTAGGTATGGAAACCTAGCCGTTGTGGAGGCGGTTCCTGCCTGGATTTCGGACGATCAGTATCGTCGAATCGTCAGCACCTCTTCTTGGGACATTGACGATCCCTCTCCACCTGACTGGGTAATCGTTCGTTCAGCGGACAACGAGCCGGACGCTGGCTAACACCGCGTACGGCGCCGTTGGCCAGCATCCAGATCACCGCTTTTCTGAGGGTGAGCCAAGCCGTGCACGGCTTCGCCGCCCTCAGAGTCCCGAAAGGCTCAGTTCGATGCGCGAGGCCTGGGCCTGCAGCTCGCCCGGCGCCGTGGCTTCGCCCGGGTCGGTCGGGGCGGTGACGCTGGGCCAGTTGGCCACGAACGCGTCGATGTCCTCGCGGGCCGGACGCAGGGCGCCGTCGCGGGCCGCCACCTGCTGGGCCGCCAGGGCCGCGCCGTAGGAGTGCTGCCACTCGATCGGATCCACCCCGTCGTCGGTCACCACCAGGGCGTAGAGTCCGGTGGAGACATTGAGCAGGCCTGTCACCACGTCGGCGGCGTTTCCGCCCGCCTGACGCGCGGCGCGGTCCAGTTCGGTGATGGCGGCGTTCAGGGCGCCGGCCGATCCGCTCTCGGCGGCGCGGCGAAGCACGTCTTCATCCACGCCCGCAGCGTCGTAATCGGCCTTGGCCGGATCATAGACTTCCAGCATGCCCTGACCGGCCAGGGCGGCGGCGGACGCCTCGCCCTCCACCGGGCTGGCGGCCTGGGCCACCAGGAAGAAGCCCTTCAGGTGTTGCAGGCGCAGGGCCAGCAGGCTTTCGGCCGGGACGGCGCCGTAAGCGCTCGCGGCGCCCGCTTCGCCGCCTTCACCCTCGCCTTCACCGGCCGCGCTGGCGGGCGGAGCGGCAGGCTGGGCCGGCGCCTCTGCGCCCTGATCCGAACAGGCGGCGACGCCCGCGAGCAGCAGGGCGGAACCGGCGGCGGTCCACATACGAGGGCGGAAAAGACGGGTGTCGGACATGAAAAGGCGCTCCGGTCTGTAAAGGTCGCGGGACCATAGACCGGAGCGCCAGAGATGCAAATGGTTCGCAGATGCGAAGCCGAAGTTTACTCGACCCGCTCGCCCGTTTCCGGGTTCACAGCGCCGTCGCGGCCTTCGGCGGCGGCTTCGCGCTGGTTCTCCTCCAGCTCCTCGGCGGCGTCGCCCGCAAGGTTCTCGACCCCGCGCGCCGCTTCCATGGCGCCCGATTCAATGCGCTCGCCCAATTCGGCGGCGCCTTCCTCGATTTGCTGGCCCGCTTCGGCGGCGTCCTGCTCAGCTTGCGCCTGCTCGGCGTCCGTACACGCGACGGCCCCCAGCGACAGGGCGGCGACGGCGGCCATGGCCAACCAGGGTTTGTTGCGAACGATCATGGGCGTGCCCTCCTCGAATAAATCCAGTCGAAGGAACGCCCAAGCTGGGCCGGGGTTGCGATCAGCCCCTGCCGCCACGCTCGCCGCGTTCCCCACGCTCGCCTCTTTCGCCCCGCTCGCCGCGCTCGCCCCGTTCCCCGCGTTCGCCTCTTTCCCCGCGCTCGCCCCGGTCTCCGTGTTCGCCCCGCCCCCGTTCGCCGCGCTCTCCGCGCTCCCCATGGTAGCCGCCGCCGTAATAGCCGCCCGGATAGGGATTGCCGTAATAGCCGTCGGTGGCGCAGGCGCTCAGTCCGGCGCCGGCCACGACGGCGACGCCCAGGGTCTTCCATGTCTTTGGACGGAAGGTGCTCATGATTGTTCCTTTCCAGTTCCCCTGTCGAAGCGGTAACGAGACTGAACGCGCATCGGCTGCAAGGAAAGGCGCCTGAACATGATCGTGTTGTCCGACGTCCTCTCCCCTGATGATCTGGAGCGTGTGCGCACCGGCCTGGACAAGGCCCCGTTCCGCGACGGCAAGGCCACGGCGGGCTCTGCGGCGCGCAAGGTCAAGGACAACCTGCAGGCGCGGGGCGATGATGCGACGGTTCAGGCCCTGGCCCGCTTTGTCCGCGATGCGCTGGAGCGGCACCCGGTGTTCCACCCGCTGGTGCGTCCGGCCCGGTGGTCGAACCTGATTTTTTCCCGCTATTCCGGCGGCCAGCAGTACGGCCTGCATACCGACGACGCGGCCATGCGCGGCGAGGACGGCGAGCGGATGCGCACGGACCTCAGCTTCACCCTGTTCCTGTCCGATCCCGAAACCTACGAGGGCGGCGCCCTGTTGCTGGACGATCTGGACGGGGAGCGCGAGTTCCGACTCGCCGCCGGGTCGGCGGTGATCTATCAGACCGGCCGCCTGCACCGCGTGACGCCTGTCACATCCGGCGAACGCACCGCCGCCGTGGGCTGGATCCAGTCGCTGGTCCGCCGTCAGGATCAGCGGGAGATTCTGTTCGATCTGGAGCGTGTTCGCTGGTCCACGCCCGAGGGCGAGGCCCGCCTGCTGGCCGACAAGACCATCGGCAACCTGCTGCGGATGTGGGCGGAAACCTGACTAGGGCCGGGTGAACCCTGGCGGCGTGCCTGTTTCCACGTGCCGCGGATGGTACATGTCCATGATCAGGGTCGCCGGCTCTGCGCCTGCACAGCGGACCTCGTATCCATCGATGATCGAACCGTAGATGCCCGGCCCGAAACTGCCCGTCCGTCGGTAGGCCGGCGCCGTTCCGTCGGCGCAGCGCAGGCTGTCCAGATAGGCGCGCTGACCCTCAGGCATGTTCACCCGGATCGGGTTCTCCAGACTTCCCAGAGGATGCCGCGACGCTTCAAGAGCCCGCTCTTCGAGCGCTGCTCCAGAGACTTGCCCACCCCCGATCAGCGCGGCGAACGACTCGGCCATCTGCTGATCGGTTGCGGAGGGCGAGGCGGCGCAGCCCGCCGCAGTAAACGCCAGAGCCGCCGCCAGAATCCATGATCGCATGTGATGGTCCCCCTTGATCCCCAGATGACCGGGGCCGCGAAAGAAAGGCAAGGGGGAACACTCTGGAGTGGTGGCTGGGGGCGGGATCGAACCGCCGACCTATGGGTTATGAATCCATCGCTCTAACCACCTGAGCTACCCAGCCGCCGGAGACGCCCGGAGCCGGGCGCGTGGTCAAGAGAGACGCGCCTATATAGGGCCTGTCATTCCTGTTCAAGACCGCCCGCACGATCCGTGCGCCGACCGGTTCAGGCGGCTGCGCGCCACTGGCGCGAGGGCTGGGCCGGACGGAAGGTTTCGGCCTTGAATTCGTCCCACAGGGCGTCCTCGTCCGTATAGCGTCCGGCGGCGGCGTCGATCACGTCCACCACCTGTTCTTCCAGCCGGTCCCAGATCACCGCCAGGTCGCCGCAGCCCTCGGCCTCGCAGGGCACGATCAGGTAGCGGGCGTCGTTGACGGCGCGGGCGGGAGCGTAGCGGGCGGCGATGTGGCTGGCCATGACGATGGTCCTTCGGAAATCTCTGCGGCGTCTTGCCGATGAGAGCACCCTATGACAGTGTTGCGTCAAAATCGGACGTAGATGAAATGCGACACGACAAGGCCGCCGTGGTCATCGAACTGGCCCGCCGCATGGCCGGCAGCGCCGAGGGCCTGACCCTGGACGACATGGCCCGCGATCTGGACGTGGGCCGCCGCACCGCCGAGCGCCTGCGCGATGCGGTGCTGATGCTGTTCCCCGGCGCCGAGGAGGTGTCGGACCCGCCCACCAAGCGCTGGCGCATTCGCGGCGGGCTGTCGGCATTCGAACAGGCGCCCACCACCACCGAGCTGGTGGAGCTGAACCGCGCCGCCCTGGCTCTGCGCCGGGCCGACGAGCCCGCGCGGGCCGCCGCCCTCGAAAGCCTTGAGCGCAAGATCAAGTCGGCGGTGCGCTCCACCACCCTGAACCGGCTGGCGCCCGATCTGGAGGCGCTGGTGCGGGCCGAGACCATCGCGGTGCAGGCCGGGCCGCGCCCCACGGCGGACGAGGCCATGCTGGCGGCCATCCGGGGCGCGGTGCTGGCGGAGCGGGCGCTGGGCTTCATCTACAGCCGGCCCGGCGCCGAGGCCCGCCGCCGCACCGTGGCGCCCTGCGGCCTGATGTTCGGCCGCGCCAACTATCTTGTGGCCGCCGACCTGACGACGCAGAAGATCCAGACCTTTCGCCTGGACCGCATGAGCGCGGTGGAGGCGCTGGAGCAGACCGCCCGTCCGCCCGAGGGCTTCGACCTGGCCGCCTTCGCCAACCGCTCGTTCGGCATCTATCAGGACGATGTGGAGGACGTGGCCCTGCACGTGACCGCCGAGGGCGCGGGGGAGGCGCGGGCTTGGCGCTGGCATCCGACCCAGACGCTTGAGGATCAGCCCGACGGCTCGGTCATCGTGCGCTTCACCGCCAGCGGCATGCGCGAACTGGCCTGGCACCTGTTCACCTGGGGCGAGCGGGTCCGCATCCTCGCGCCCGACCGGCTGAAGGCCGTGATGGCCGACGAGTTGGCTGCGGCGATGCGCGCGCATGGAACGCCTTGAGATCGCCCTCATGACGGGGTGAAACGGAACGGGAACGGATGTAAGAGACTCCGTCATCCTCGGGCTTGTCCCGAGGACCCACTCATCCGTCGCTCGCTGGTGGAAGGACCGCCCCATACCGCCCCGCGCCGCAATTTCCGCGAAAGCCGCCGCCATGGGTCTTCGGGACACGCCCGAGGATGACGGACAGGGTTTGCCGCCCCGTTTCGCCGACTGGTTCGCCGGGCGGGGCTGGAGCGTGCGCGATCACCAGCTGGCCATGGTGGCCAAGGGGCGTGAGGACGCCGACGTGCTGCTGGTTGCGCCCACCGGCGGCGGCAAGACCCTGGCCGGGTTCCTGCCCAGCCTGATCGACCTGACCGAGCGCGGGCCTCGCAACGGGCCGAAGAGCGTCCACACCCTCTACATCTCGCCGCTGAAGGCGCTGGCGGTGGACGTGGAGCGCAATCTGATGACGCCGGTGCGCGAGATGAACCTGCCTATCGTGGTGGAGTCCCGCACAGGCGACACGGGCCAGGCGCGCAAGCAGCGTCAGCGGATCACCCCGCCCGACATCCTGCTGACCACCCCGGAGCAGCTGGCCCTGTTCTGCGCCTGGGAGGGCGCGCGGGGCTATTTCGAGGACCTGCGCTGCGTGGTGGTGGACGAGATCCACGCCATCCACAGCTCCAAGCGCGGCGACCTGCTGTCGCTGGGGCTGGCCAGGCTGCGGCAGTTCGCGCCCCACGCGCGGTTTGTGGGCCTGTCGGCGACCGTGGATGATCCCGCAGCCGTGCGGCGCTGGCTGTCGGACCGGGGCGACGATCTGGTGCTGGGCCGTCCCGGCGCGCCGCCGGTGATGGAGGTGCTGCTGTCCGAAAATCGGGTGCCCTGGGCCGGCCACACCGCCCAGCACGCCATGGACGAGGTCTATGAGACCATCAAGACGGCGACCACCACCCTGATCTTCGTCAACACCCGCTGGCAGGCCGAGTTCGCCTTTCAGGAGCTGTGGCGGCTGAACGAGGACGGTCTGGCCATCGCCCTGCACCACGGCAGCCTGTCGGCCGAACAGCGCCGCAAGGTGGAGGCCATGATGGCCCGCGGCGAACTGCGGGCCGTGGTCTGCACCTCGACGCTGGATCTGGGCATCGACTGGGGGGCGGTGGATCTGGTCATCCAGCTGGCGGCGCCCAAGGGGTCGTCGCGGCTTGTCCAGCGCATCGGCCGGGCCAACCACCGGCTGGACGAGGCGTCGCGCGCCATACTCGTGCCCGCCAGCCGCTTCGAGATGCTGGAGTGTCAGGCCGCCGTGGAGGCGGTGGCGGAAAACGCCCTCGACGGCGAGCCCATCCGCGTCGGCGCGCTGGACGTGCTGGCCCAGCACGTCATGGGCTGCGCCTGTTCCGAGCCCTTCGACCTGCAGGTCCTCTACGACGAGGTGCGCCGCGCCGCCCCCTATGCTGAGCTGTCGTGGGAGGACTGGGAGCGGGTGGTGGATTTCGTCTCCACCGGCGGCTACGCCCTGAAATCCTACGACCGCTTCCGCCGCATCGTGCGGGGGCAGGATGGATTATGGCGCGTGCGCAACGAGGAGACCGCGCGCCGCCACCGCATGAACGTGGGCGCCATCATCACGGCCCAGACCCTGTCCCTGCGCCTGCCCGGCCGCCACGGCTCGGGCAAGAAGATCGGCGAGGCCGAGGAATGGTTCTTCGAACAGATGACGCCGGGCGACACCTTCGTCTTCGGCGGCGAAATCTGGCGCTTCATGGGCATAGAGGGGACAAGCGCCATCGTCACACGCGCGGCGGACAAGGAGCCCAAGGTGCCCAGTTGGGGCATGTCGAAGTTTCCGCTGTCCACCTTTCTCGCCAGCCGGGTGCGGCGGATGATGAGCGATCCGTCGTCCTGGGCCGTCCTGCCCGCCGACGTGCAGGAGTGGCTTCAGGCCCAGCGCGACCATTCCAGTCTGCCGGGCATCGACGACCTGCTGATCGAGACCTTCGCGCGGGGCAACCGCTGCTTCATGGTGGCCTATCCGTTCGAGGGGCGCATCGCCCACGCGACGCTGGCAATGCTGCTGACCCGGCGGCTGGACCGTGCGGGGGTCGGCCCCATCGGCTATGTGGCCAATGACTACATGCTGGCCATCTGGTCGGTGAAGCCCATGGACGGCCTGGATTTCGACGCCCTCTTCGAACAGGACATGCTGGGCGACGATCTGGAAACCTGGCTGGACGAGAGCTTCATGATGAAGCGCACCTTCAAGGACTGCGCCCTGATCGCCGGGCTGATCGAGCGGCGCATGCCGGGCCATGAGAAGAACAGCCGCCAGGTGACGTTCTCGGCGGACCTGATCTACGACACCCTGCGCCGCCACGATCCCGACCACCTGCTGCTGCGGTGCGCGCGGGCGGACGCGGCGCGGGGCCTGCTGGACGTGGCGCGGCTGGGCGAGCTGCTGGCCCGCATCCGGGGCCGCATCCGGGTCCAGCGGCTGGAGCGGGTCTCGCCCTTCGCCGTGCCCGCCATGATGGAGATCGGCCGCGAGCGCGCGCCCGGCTCCTCCGCCGCCGAGATGATGCTGGAGCAGGCCGCCCTGATCGAGGAGGCCATGGCGTGACGGCGTGGCGGGTTCAGCAGCGCGACTGCGGCTCGGCGGTCATGGCCGTCAACGACGCCGAGGTGGTGATGCGCCCCTCCGGCGCCCTGTGGCTGGAGGGGGAGCGGGCGCTGGTGGTCGCGGACCTGCACCTTGAAAAGGGCTCGGCCTACGCCGCGCGGGGTCAGATGCTGCCCCCCTATGACACCCGCGAAACTCTGGACCGGCTGCAGGCCGAGATCGAGGCGCTGGACCCGCGCGTGACCGTGCTTCTGGGCGACACCCTGCACGACGGCTCGGCGACCACGCGCATCGCGCCGGATGATCGCGAGCGCATCGCCGCCCTGGCCCGGCGCACCACCCTGCTGTGGATCACCGGCAACCACGACCCGGACGGTTCAGGCGACCTGGCGGGCGAGACGGCGGTCGAGATCGGCCTGTCCAAACTGGTCCTGCGCCACGAACCCAGCCCCGGCCCCGCGCCCGGGGAGGCGGCGGGGCACCTGCACCCCTGCGCGCGGGTGAAGGGGGCGGCCGGGTCGGTGCGGCGGCGGTGTTTCGTCACCGACGGCGAGCGTCTGATCCTGCCCGCCTTCGGCGCCTACGCCGGGGGCCTGAACGTGCGCGATACGGCCTTCGCCGGCCTGTTCGCCCGTCCGCCGCTGGCGGTGGCCCTGGGCAAGAAGGCCCATGCGGTGCGATGGGGGATGCTGGCAGGCGATTGAGAGCGGCCCATGTGCGCCGCTTGCCCTTTCAGCGCCGTCCCTGTAGGGGTCTCGTCCAAATTTCGCGCCCGCGCGCCACCCCGAACCCAGCGACATTCCATGAAGATCAACGGCAACACCATCAAGCCCGGCATGGTCCTGCAACACAACGGCGGCCTGTGGGTCGTGACCAAGGCCAGCCACGTCAAGCCGGGCAAGGGCGGCGCCTTCGCCAACGTCGAGGCCAAGAACCTCGAGACCGGCAACAAGCTGAACGAGCGCTTCCGTTCCGAGGACAAGGTCGAGCGCGTCACCCTGGAACAGCGGGACTACTCCTACCTGTTCGACAACGGCGACTCGCTGGTCTTCATGGACGACGAGAACTACGAGCAGATCGAACTGCAGAAGGACTGGGTCGGCGAGGACCGCATCGCCTATCTGCAGGAAGGCATGAAGGTGGTGATTGAATCCCATGAGGAGCGCCCCATCGGCCTGTCGCTGCCCGATCAGGTGGTGCTGGAAGTCGCCGAGACCGAGCCCACCGTGAAGGGCCAGACCGCCTCGTCCTCCTACAAGCCCGCCATCGCCAACAACGGCGTGCGCATCATGATCCCGCCGTACATGTCCGCCGGCGAAAAGATCGTGGTGGACACCACCACCGGCGAATACGTTCGCCGGGCCGACTGATCGCATGGCCCTCGCCTCAGCCCTCGTCTCGGTCATCATCGACGCGGTCCGCAAGACCGCGCGGCCCATGCTGCGCGACTTCGGCGAGGTGGCCGAGCTGCAGGTGTCCCGCAAGGGCCCCGCCGACTTCGTCACCGCCGCCGACACCAAGGCCGAACAGACCCTGCGCGAGCTGCTGAACAAGGCGCGGCCCGGCTACGGCTTCCTGGGCGAGGAAGGCGGCCTGATCGAGGGCACCGACAAGACCCACACCTGGATCGTCGACCCAATCGACGGCACCACCAATTTCACCCACGCCATCCCTCACTTCGCCATCAGCGTCGGGCTGGAGCGCAAGGCGCCGGACGGCTCGTCGGAAATCGTGGCGGGGGTCACCTACAATCCGGTGATGAACGATCTGTTCTGGGCGGAAAAGGGCAAGGGCGCCTACCTCAACGACAAACGCATCCGGGTGTCGGGCCGCAAGGACCTGAGCGCCTGCCTGTTCTCCACCGGCCTGCCGTTCCTGGGCAAGACCGGTCACGGCCAGTCCATCAAGGACATCCACGCCGTGGGCCAGCGCACCGCCGGCATCCGCCGCCTGGGCGCCGCCACCCTCGATCTGGCCTGGGTCGCGGCGGGCCGCTACGACGGCTTCTGGGAACGGGGCCTCCAGCCCTGGGACGTGGCCGTGGGCATGCTGCTGGTCACCGAGGCGGGCGGCACGGTCACCGCTGTGGACAACGACGTCGATCCCCGCTCCGGCAAGCAGATCGTCGCCGCCAACGGCGAGATTCACAGCCAGCTGCGCAAGATTCTTCAGGACGCCTGATCGCCTGAATGATGAGGCTTTGGCGCTTGCGCTAATGCCTGCGGGCAGAAAATATCGGTCCGCAAGAATGGTTCGGCGCGCTAAAGGCGGCATCCGTCCGCCTTCGCGGACGATGTGATTGTGATCACGCTGATGCAGCTCCGCCAGGAGGCGACCCTGACCCCCTCTGTCCCGCCAGTTCCCGACCTGACCCATCTGGACCGCCTGGAGGCCGAGAGCATCCACATCATCCGCGAGGTGGCGGTCGAGATCGAGCGGCCGGTCATGCTGTATTCCGTCGGCAAGGATTCGGCGGTCATGCTGCACCTGGCGCGCAAGGCCTTCTATCCGGCGCCGCCGCCGTTTCCGCTGCTGCACGTGGATACGACCTGGAAGTTCCGGGACATGTACGCCCTGCGCGACCGCATGGCGGCGGAGTCGGGCATGGAGCTGCTGGTCTTCAAGAACCCGGAGGCCGAGGCTCGCGGCATCAATCCGTTCGACCACGGCGCGACCCTGCACACCGACCTGTGGAAGACCGAGGGCCTGAAGATGGCCCTGGACAAGTACGGCTTCAACGCGGCCTTCGGCGGCGCCCGCCGGGACGAGGAAAAGAGCCGGGCCAAGGAGCGGGTGTTCTCGTTCCGCACCGCCGGCCACCGCTGGGACCCCAAGGCGCAGCGGCCCGAGCTCTGGAGCCTCTACAACACGCGCATGAACAAGGGGGAATCCATCCGGGTGTTTCCCATCTCCAACTGGACCGAGCTGGACGTGTGGCAATACATCATGCGCGAGGACATCCCCATCGTGCCGCTGTATTTCGCCGCCGAGCGTCCGGTGGTGGAGCGGGACGGTATCCTGATCATGGTGGATGACGACCGCATGCCGCTGCGTCCGGGCGAGACGCCCGAGATGGCCAAGGTCCGGTTCCGCACCCTGGGCTGTTACCCGCTGACGGGCGCCGTGCGCTCCGAGGCCTCGACCCTGGCGGAAGTGGTGCAGGAGATGCTGCTGACCACCACGTCCGAGCGTCAGGGGCGGGCCATCGACCACGACCAGTCCGCCTCCATGGAGAAGAAGAAGCAGGAGGGCTATTTCTGATGGCCCGCGACGAGACCACGCCCGGCGCCTACCGTCCCGACGAGCTGGCGGCGGAGGACATCGACGCCTTTCTGGCCGACCATGAGTCCAAGGGCCTGCTGCGCTTCATCACCTGCGGCTCGGTGGACGACGGCAAGTCCACGCTGATCGGTCGCCTACTCTATGATTCCCGCATGGTCTTCGACGACCAGATGGCGGCGCTGGAGGCGGATTCGAAGAAGGTGGGCACCCAGGGCGGCGCCCTGGACTTCGCCCTGCTGGTGGACGGGCTGGCCGCCGAGCGCGAACAGGGCATCACCATCGACGTGGCCTACCGCTTCTTCGCCACGGCCAAGCGGAAGTTCATCGTCGCCGATACGCCCGGCCACGAGCAGTACACCCGCAACATGGTCACCGGCGCCTCC
This sequence comes from Brevundimonas sp., assembly GCF_047617075.1. Taxonomy (GTDB): domain Bacteria; phylum Pseudomonadota; class Alphaproteobacteria; order Caulobacterales; family Caulobacteraceae; genus Brevundimonas. Next base: position 195,269 of record NZ_JBLGCI010000003.1, on the reverse strand, counting down.
ACCGCCGATCTGGCGGTGGTTCTGATCGATGCGCGCAAGGGCGTGCTGACCCAGACCCGGCGGCACAGCTATCTGGTTTCGCTGCTGGGCATCCGGCACGTGGTGCTGGCGGTCAACAAGATGGATCTGGTGGGCTGGTCCCGCGAGGTCTTCGACGAGATCGTCGCCGATTATCGCGCCTTCGCCGCCGAACTGGGCATCCAGGACGTGCTGTGCGTCCCCATCTCGGGCCTGATGGGCGACAACATCACCGGCGCGAGCGCCCACACGCCCTGGTACGACGGGCCGTCCCTGATCGAGCATCTGGAGACGGTTGAAATGGACGACGAGCGGCTGGCCCGCCGGCCGTTCCGCATGCCGGTGCAATGGGTGAACCGTCCGGACCTGAATTTCCGGGGCTTCGCCGGTCAGATCGCCTCGGGCGTGGTGAACCCGGGCGATCCCGTGCGCATCCTGCCGTCGGGCCGCACCACCCACATCTCACGGATCGTCACCCTTGACGGCGACCTGAAACAGGCGACGGCGGGCCAGTCCGTCACCCTCACCCTGAACGACGAGGTGGATGTGTCGCGTGGCGACGTCATCGCCGCCGCCGATCAGCCCCCCGAGGTGGCCGACCAGTTCGAAACCACCCTCGTCTGGATGGCCGAGGACGAACTGCTGGCCGGGCGGTCCTACTGGCTCAAGATCGGCGCGCGCACCGTCTCGGCCCAGATCACCGAGATCAAGCACCGCGTCGACGTGAACACCCTTCAGGAGAGCGCGGCAAAGACCGTGGGTCTGAACGAGATCGCGGTCTGCAACCTGTCCCTGACCCAGCCGGTGGCCTTCGAGCCCTATGAGATCGACCGGGGTCTGGGCGGCTTCATCCTGATGGACCGCGTCACCAACGCCACCGTGGGCGCGGGCATGATCCGCTTCGCCCTGCGCCGGTCCCACAACATTCACTGGCAGGCGCTGGATGTGACGCGGGAATCCCGCGCCGCCGCCAAGGGCCAGAAGCCGGCGGTGGTCTGGTTCACCGGCCTGTCGGGGTCGGGCAAGTCCACCATCGCCAATCTGGTGGAGAAGCGTCTGCACGCCGAGGGCCGCCACGCCTGCATCCTCGACGGCGACAATGTGCGCCACGGCCTGAACCGCGACCTGGGCTTCACCGAGGCCGACCGGGTGGAGAACATCCGCCGCGTGGCCGAGGTGGCGCGCCTGATGACCGATGCGGGCCTGATCGTTCTGGTGTCCTTCATTTCCCCGTTCCGCGCGGAGCGCCGACTGGCCCGCGAGCGCATGGCCGACGGCGAGTTCATCGAGGTGTTCATCGACACGCCCCTGGCCGAGGTCGAGGCGCGCGATCCAAAAGGCCTGTACGCCAAGGCCCGGGCCGGCGAGCTCAAGAACTTCACCGGCATCGACAGCCCCTATGAGCCGCCCGAGAACGCTGACATCCGCATCGACACCACGGCCATGAGCCCGGAACAGGCCTGTGACGCGATCGTCGCGGCGCTGAGGGATGCGGGCCGGCTGGCGGGCTGAGGCAACCGAACCGGCCCCGGCGTCGTATATCCAGCATCGGAACGAGAGGGAGCCTGCCTATGAAGATCGCCACGGCCGCCGCCGCGCTCATCCTGGCGTCCAGCCTGATGCTGGCGCCGAAACCCGCCTCGGCCCAGGTCGAGGACCTGAATCTGGAGCGGTTCTCAGGCCGCTGGTACGAGATCGCCCGCAACCCGAACCGGTTTCAGCGGGACTGCACGCGTCTGTCGGTGGACTTCACGGCGCGCGATCCCGGCCGCTACCGGGTGGTTCACACCTGCACCCGCCGGTCGGACGGCGAGATCGAGACCCTGAACGCCAATGCGCGGGTCACGGACTCAAACGCCAAATTCCGCATGTCCCTGGCGGGCCTGCTGTCCTTCGGCGGTCTGGCCAGCCAGAGTTACTGGGTTTGGCATCGTTCGCCCGACTACAGCTGGGCGATCATGGGCCTGCCGGACAAGAGCCATTTCTGGATCTGGTCGCGGCGTGAGAACCCGTCGGCCGAGGTTCGCCGCGCGGCCTTGTCACGTGCCCGCGCCCTGGGCTTCGACACGTCCGAGGTGATCAGCACGCCGGGCTGACGCCTTGACGGGCGGAACACATGCGGAACATATGGCCGCATGCCCGCCGCCGCCGTCCATATCGAGCTGGTCTTCAGCCGCCCCGAAACCACCCAGTCCGTGACGCGCGGCGCCGCGCGGCTGATGGCGGACATGGGCTATGCGCCGCTGCTGGAGGTCTGCCTTCCCAACGGGCGCCGGGCCGATGTCATGGCGCTGGGCCCGCGCGGCGAGATCGCCATCTGCGAAGTGAAGTCGGGGGTCGAGGATTACCGGGTCGACCGCAAATGGCACGAATACGCACCCTTCTGCGACGCCTTCTATTTCGCGGTGGCGCCGGAGTTTCCGGATGGGATTCTGCCCGATGAGCCTGGGCTGATCGTGGCCGACGCATTCTTCGGCGCGGTGGTGCGCGAAGCGCGTGTTTCCCCCCTGGCCCCCGCGCGCCGCAAGGCTCTTACGCTGGCGTTCGCGCGATTGGGCGCCATGAGAAGCTTGAAGGATTAGCCCTAGCGCTCGTCCTGCGGGGCTTCGGGCTCATCTTCCTCCGCCTGGGCGCCGCTGAGTTCGGGCGTGTAGAGGCCCGTGACAAATCGGGCGGCGACGCCCTCGGGACGGAAGCGCGGGCCGAAGCGGGCGCAGGGGTCCGGATCGGCGATGGAGCGGACCTCGCGATCTTCAGGCGCGAAGGCGTCGCCCACCGCGTCGCCGAACGGCTCGGCCAGCTGCACCGCATCCCCCACCCGCGACAGGGAGGGATTGTCCGTCCCCACCGCCTGGGCGTCGCGGGACCACAGGATCACCGCCGCCTGGCCCTGATCGTTGGCCGCCAGCAGTTCCGCCTCTGCGGCCAGACCGCCCAGGGTGCCCGGCACGCGCAGGCCGATGGGGCCGGGAATGAAAAATCCGGAAGCCGCCGAGGCGGCGGAGGCCGCCCGGCCCGTCGGGGTGATCCGCGTCACCACCGCCCGCACGCGTCCCGCGTCCGGGGCGGCCTCGCCCAGCACGGTGAATCGCTCGCTCACCTCGTAACAGATCTGCCGATCCACCTCGCGCAGCACCAGACCCTGCTCCAGTTCGGTCAGCCCCTCGCCCGCGCCCGGCGCCAGAACGGCCGGTTCAATGAACAGGCGCTCGACGCCCGAAGCCAGGGCCTCGTCACGCCGCTCGCTGATGGCGGCGCGCACTGTATCCTCACGCGGGGTCAGGCCGTCGTAGCTGCTCAGCAGGCCCGAAGGCTCCACCGCCGTCGTGCCGCAGGCCGCCAGTCCCAGAGCGGCGCAGGCGGCCGCCGTCATTCCGTGAAGTCGCATCTTTCGTCACCCGGTCAGAAACCATCAGCGGCGATCAGCGCCGCGGCGCTCTAGCTACGGTTCAGACGCCAGGTGGTTGCATGGACGAACGCCGTTGTCATCCGGCCGCGCCGGTCTATCCTCACACCGAGGGCAAGGAGGGGTCATGACGCAATCCGAGATCACCGGAACCGATCCGTTCGCGGGTCTGCGAGAGATGTTTCAGGGCCGCCGGGCGTTGTTGCTCGAGGATGACCCCGCCTTGTCCGAGCATGTGGCCGACCGGCTGCTGAAGGCGGGGTTCAGCGCCGTCGACCGGGTCGAGGCGGGGGAACAGGCCCTGTCGCTGGCCGAGGGCGGCGGCTACGACGTGCTGATTCTTGACCGCATGACCGCCGGGCTGGACGGGCTGGAGACCCTGAAGCGCATCCGGGCCGGCGGCGGACCGTCGGCCGAGGCCCCGGCGCTGATGCTGACGGCGCTGGGCGGCGAGCACCAGAAGGTGGAGGGGCTGCTGTCCGGCGCGGACGACTATCTGGCCAAGCCGTTGGGCGACGAGGAATTGATCGCGCGGGTGGCGGCCCAGTTGCGGCGGGCCGGCAAGTCCGCGCCGGCGTCGAACGGCGGTGATCTCGTCAACGGACCGTTCCGCCTGTCGCCCGGCGCGCGCACCCTGACCTTCGCCATGACCGGCGTCGAGCCCCGCCAGATCGAGCTGTCGCCGCTGGAGTTCGGCATCGTCTGCGAACTGATGAGCGCCCGGGGCCAGCCGGTGACCAAGACCATGCTGTGGGACCGCTGCTGGGTGGAGTGGAAATTCCTGCCCGACAATTTCGTCAACATCATCGACGCCCGCATCTCGGCCCTGCGCAGGCGATTGAAAGAAGCGACGCCCGAGCTGGGCGACGGCCTGCACCCCCTGATCGTCTCGGCGCGCAGCCAGAGCCTGATTTTCCGGGATTTGGGCGGGGTCGGGTGAGGCGCGCTTGAGTCCGGCGCGCGCACTCTCGGGGCTGAGCCGGATTCTGGCCCGGCCCACGGCCACCCAGCTGACGGCGGCCCTGGCGATTCTGGCGGCTCTGGCCCTGACTGGTTCGCTGGCGGTGACAGGCCTGGCCGTGCAGACGGACCAGAGGCAGAAGGCGGCCCTGGCGGCGCTTCAGGACTACGCCGCCATGGCCGCCAAGCTGGGCGAGGACGAGAGCTTTTCGACCCAGACCCTGACTGACACCGACGCCGCCTGGCTGGCGGCCTGGCTGGAGGCGGTCCAGACCCGGCCCGGCGAGACCCGATCCCTTGAAGACGCCTGTGAAACCGGGCGCGGCGGCGCGGCGGTGCGTCTGATCGAGGCCCCGGGCGTGGAGCCGGCCGGACTGACCGCCTTGGCGACGGCGGACCGTGAGCGGCTGGAAGGGCTGGGGGAGGGCGTTCATCTGATCCGTCTGGAAGCCGGCCAGGTGTGCGCGGGCCGCGCCGTTGACGTGGTGGCGGTGCGTCAGTCCTACGGCGCCCTGACCCTCACCGTGGGGCGGCTGGTGGAGCGGCCGGGCGCGGCCTGGGGCTGGGCGGCCTTGGCGGTGCTGGGCGCCGGCTTGCTGATCCTGGTGTTCGGTGTGGCGGCGGCGGCGCTGGCGCGGCGGCGACTGACCACCGCCATGGCCCGTTTGAGCCAGACTCTCGACCGGGCGGCGGTGGGGGATTTCAAGGACCGGGCGCCCGAAACATCGGCCGCGCCGGAACTGACCGACCTGACCCGCCGGGTGAACCAGACCCTGGACCGGCTGGAAGAGCTGATGGGCTGGCTGCGGGACGCCTCGGACCAGCTGGCCCACGACTTCCGCACCCCTCTGGCCCGGGTCTCCACGCGGCTGGACCGTCTGGCGGAAACCGGGGATGAGGCGGAGCGCGAGCGTCTGACCGGTCTGGCCCGCGCCGACCTTGATCAGCTGACCCGGGCCATGGGCGAGGCCCTGTCGCTCAGGGACGGGGCGGCCTGGACTTTCGAGCAGGTGCGGCTGGATCAGCTGGCCGCGCAGGTGGTGGAGCTGTACGAACCCGTGGCCGAGGCGCGGGGCGTGGTGATCGAGGCCGCGCTGGAGCCGCTGGCGATTCTCGGCGTGCGCACCTTGCTGCAGCGGGCCATGACCAATCTGGTGGACAACGCGGTCAAATATGCGCCTGACAATACGGTGGTGCGCATTCAGGTGGCGCAGGAAGGCGGCCACGCGGTGTTCCGGGTGGCGGACGCCGGACCCGGCTTCGACGCCGCCCCCGTGGAAGGCGATGCGGCCCCGGAAAGCCACGGCATGGGCCTGCCCTTCGTGCGGGCTGTGGTGCGCCGGCACGGCGGCGAACTGACCATTGATGACGCCGCACCGGGAGCAGTCGTCACGGCGCGATTCAAGAGCTAGGCTGTGGTTGTTTTTCCAAGGGGGCCTCTACGTGATCCGCAACATTATCGCTGTCCGCAAATCGGCCCTGACCGCCATGAGCCTGGGACTGATGGTCCTGGCCACGCCCGCCCTGACGCAGACGCCGCCCGAGCTGCCCTATGACGCCGAGCGCGGGGTCTTCACCTTCGCCGCCGGGATCGAGCCCAGTCTGCCGGCGGTGGTGGCCATCACCACTCTCGGCGCAGGCGGCGGTCCTTCGCGCGGCGACGACGGACCCAAGGAGATTTCAGGCGGATCGGGGGTCATCATCGACGCGGTCGGCGGGGTGATCATCACCAATCACCATGTGATCGAGAACGGCACCGCCTTCCGGGTCGACCTGCTGGACGGCCGCTCATACCGGGCGGAACTGCTGGGCGCCGACCGGGCCACGGACATCGCCGTGCTGCGGATCGAGGCGCCGGACCTGACCCAGGTTCAGGTGGCCCAGGCCGGCACCCTGCGCAGCGGCGATCTGGCCTTCGCGGTGGGCTATCCGCTGGGTCTGGACCAGACCTTGACCATGGGCGTGATCTCGGGACTGGGCCGTTCGGGCCTGGGCGACGCTGTGGAGGACTATATCCAGACCGACGCGGCGGTGAACTCGGGCAACTCGGGCGGGCCGCTGCTGGACAGCCGGGGCCGGCTGATCGGCATCAACACCGCGATCCTGTCGGGCGGCATGGGCGGCGGCAATGACGGCATCGCCTTCGCCGTGCCCATCAATATCATGCGCTTCGTCACCGACCAGATTCTGGCCACCGGCGAGGTTGTGCGCGGCGAGACCGGCGCCACCGTGTCGTCCCTGACGCCCCGCCGGGCCGAGGAGATGGGGCTGGAGATCGGGCGCGGCGCCGTGGTCGAGGACGTGGTTCCCGGCTCGCCCGCGGACCGCGCGGGCCTGCGTCGCGGCGACATCATCACCGGGCTGGAGGACCGCACCGTCTCCAACGGCGGCACCGTCCAGGCCATGACCGGCATCGCCCCGCCCGGAACTTCGCTGGAGGCGACCTATATTCGCAACGGCCAGTCGGCCACGACGACCATGACGGTTCAGCGCCCCAACGGCCCCCTGATCGCCCTTGGCGGTTCTGGCCTGTCGGCCCACGGCGCACGGTTCGCGGACAGCGAAGGCGGCGTGATCGTGCGGTCGGTGGAAGCCGGCTCCCCGGCGGCCCAGGCCGGGCTGACGGCTGGGGATGTGGTCACGCGCGCTGGAAACACGACGGTGCGGGCTGTGGCGGATCTGGAACGGGCCCTGTCCGGCGCCCGGCGCGAGATTGCGGTGACGGTGACGCGGGGCGAAGAGACGGCGACGGCGGTCCTGCCGCCTGCCTGATCCCAAACGCAAAACGCCCGCGCGACCGGGAGGGGGGAGGTGTCGCGCGGGCGTCTCGCTTGGAGGTTTGTCGGCCCGTCGAGGCCCCATGAAATCCAGGGGGGCTGGGGGGGCTGTTCAGGATCCGGGATCTCCGGCGACCCCGACTGGCCGACACTGCCTATTTGGTGCGCCAAACGGGCGGGCAAAGGACCGAAACAGGGCCTTTTCGTGTTCGCGTTATTTTTCTTCAGGGGCCGGTCAAATCCCCGTTCCCGGCGCTGGCGCGAACGACCATTCGCGATAAGCTGGCAGGGATGAGCGCAGACGCTTCAGACAGTCCCGCAAGCCACGCCCCGGCCGGTCCGGTCTTCTTCGATCGCCGCGAACTGGACGCCATGCTCCGGGTCTATGGGCGCATGGTGGCGGCGGGTGAATGGCGGGACTACGCCATGGCCCCCGGCAAGGACGCCGCCGAGTTCGCCGTGTTCCGCCGCGCCGGCGACGCTCCCGCCTACCGCATCGAGAAACGCCCGGCCCTGGCCCGCCGTCAGGGCGCCTGGGCGGTGATGAATCAGAGCGGCATGATCCTGAAGCGGGGCCGTGACCTGGCCCAGGTGCTGCGCGTCTTCGACGCCCGCCGCTTCCAGGTTGTGGAATAGAAAAGGCCCCGGATCGCTCCGGGGCCTTTCTTGGTTGGCCTACCGCGCCTTGCGCTGCTTGAGGCCGTTTTAGCGCACTGCGCTCAAGCAGCGAGCGTCCGCGACGCGAGCGTTAGCGCACTAAAAAACCCCCTATTCACGCCCGCCCATGAAGGCCAGCAGGAACTGGAATAGGTTCACGAAATTGATGAACAGGCTCAGGGCGCCGAAGCCGGTGGCCACGCCCATGGCCTGCTGGTCGCCGCCCAGGGCGTAGTAGGTCATCTTCAGGCGCTGGGTGTCGTAGGCGATCAGGCCCGAGAAGATCAGCACGCCGATGGCGTTGATGGCGAAGTACAGGATCGGGCTGGCCAGGAAGATGTTGACCACCATGGCGATCACCAGACCGATCACGCCCATGATGAGGAAGGTGCCCCATCCGGACATGTCCTTCTTGGTGGTGTAGCCCCACAGACTGAGCGCGCCGAAGGCGGCCGCCGTCACGAAGAAGGTCGAGGCGATGGAGCCGCCCGTATAGATCAGGAAGATCACGCCCAGACCGGCGCCGATGGTGGCGACCACGGCCCAGTACAGCAGGTTCACCCCGCCCGCCGTCGGGTTCTTCATGAAGAACATGGAGCCGAACAGCAGCACCAGCGGCGAGAACTGGACGATCATGCCCAGCATGGTCAGGCCCACGCCGCCGTCAGCCGTCTGGGCGAACAGCAGTTGCGTCACCGCCGGCACATTGCCGGTGACCCAGGCCAGGGCGCCGGCGACGGCCAGGCCCAGGGCCAGCTTGTTATAGACGCCCAGCATGAAGGCGCGCAGGCCGGCGTCCACCGCCATGTCCGCGCGGGCCGGAGCCTGGGCCGGATAACCTCGGTTGAAGTCGTTCATCGCGCTCTCTCTATCTCCCGTGGCCGGACGCTACGCCCGACGCTTTCGGTGAATATCGGAATCCTGACCGCCTGACGCAAGCAAAACCGGTCTATCGACGTCGGCGCCATGGCGTTAGTGATCGGACATGATCCGTCTGTTCGCCGCCGTCGCCGTCCCGCTCGACATCGCCGAAGCGCTGCAGCGGCGCCAGCGCGGCCTGCCTGGCGCCCGCTGGCGACCGCCCGAGGCCCTGCATATCACTCTCGCCTTCTACGGCGCGGTGGAGGAGCCCCGCGCCGACGACCTCGCCGCCGAACTGACAAGGGCCCGCGTCGATCCGTTCGACCTGACCCTCGACGGCGTCGGGGCCTTCGGCGACGACCACCGGACTCGCGCCCTGTGGGCCGGCGTGGCTGAGTCCGAGCCGCTGAACATCCTGGCCGGGCGCTGCAAGGCCGCAGGCAAGCGGGCGGGCGTCCCCATAGAATCCCGTGACTATCGGCCGCACGTCACCCTGGCCTATCTGAGGGGCGCCGAGGACGACCGGGTCGGGGCCTGGATGACCGGCCACAACATGCTGCAATCGCCGCCGTTCCGGGTGGACCGGTTCGGGCTGTATTCCAGCATCCTGACCGACGATGGATCCCACTACGCGCTGGAACGGGAGTACCCGCTGTGACCGACCTGACGATCGAAACCGAGCGGCTGATCCTGCGTCCCATCCAGATGGAGGACTTTCCTCGCTGGGCGGAGTTCATGGCCGATGCAGAGAGCGCGCGGTTCCTCGGCGGCGCCCAGACGCCGGCCGCCGCATGGCGCGGCTTCATGGTCATGGCGGGCGCCTGGCATATGACCGGCGAGTCCATGCTCTCGGTGATCGAGAAGTCCAGCGGGCAGTGGGTTGGGCGGCTCGGCCCGTGGGCGCCGCTGGACTGGCCGGGCACGGAGGTGGGCTGGGGCCTGCACCGGGACGCCTGGGGCAAGGGTTATGCGGTGGAAGGGGCGGCGGCCGCCATGGACTACGCCTTCGACGTGCTGGGCTGGGACGACGTCATCCACTCCATCGCCCCCGAAAACCGCCCCTCGCAGAAGGTGGCCGAACGGCTGGGCTCCACCAATCGCGGGCCGGGGCGCCTGCCGCCGCCGCTGGACGGTCTTGTGGTCGATCTCTGGGGCCAGACGCGGGCGCAATGGAAGGCGAGGGGGCGCTGAGCCCTGTGTTTACGCGGCGTCGGTTCGCTCGCGGAAATTCTGTTTCATGGTGTTCACCCAGCCGGTGAAGGTGTCGGTGCGCGCCGCCATGCCCGCGAAGTCCGACGCGTCCTGGCCAGAGGCGGAGCCCGCCAGGGCGATGCGCAGGGCGCCGGCCGACCGCGCCGCCTCCACGAAGCCGCCGTAACGCTCGGACAGGCGAGCCAGCGGCGCGGCCTGACGCGAAAGGCTGTAGCCCACGCCCGCGCGGATCAGGCGCGTCTCTTCCGCCGCCGTCAGGGGGGCGCCCGTTTCCTGCCAGCGGTCGCCAAGCAGACCCTCGTACAGGGTCGCCGCCTCACCGTATTCCAGCCGCCGCCAATGCAGGTCCGCCCTCACCTCGCGGGCGGCGGCGCTCTGGTCCGAGCCGATGATTTCCAGGGCGTGGTCGAAGCGGCCCAGCTCCATCAAGGCGCGCGCCTCCATGGCCCGCCGCTCCGCGTTCAGGGCGTTGGGCAACAGGGTCGTACGGGTGGCCCAGATGGCGCGCAGGGCCTGTTCTGGCTGGCGGTTCATCAGATAGACCGCGGCCAGGTCGGTGGCGATCTGGGCCTGGGCCACGCCATCAAGTCTGTTGTCCACCTGATGCTGCAGCAGTTCGGCGGCCGGGCCCAGCAGGTCCACGTCGATCAGGCGGCGGGCCAGACGGCGCACCATGTCGTCGCCCTCGGCGCCGACGGGGGTCAGCTCCCGGAAGTCATAGAACAGGGCCAGGGCCTGGACGGGCTGCAGGCCGTCGGCGGCGCCCTCCAGAAACAGGCTGCGGAAGGCTTGGGACAGATCCTGTTGCAGCTCCGCCGACTGGGGCAGCCGTGAGAAACGGGTTCCTGCGCCGCGCAAGGCGTTCAGCGCTTCGCGATAGCGCCCCTGAGACAGATAGATTTCGCCCAAACTGCGGATCACCGCCAGCTCGGTGGCGTCACCGCGCCAGCGCCAGCGGAGCGGCTCCAGCTGCGCGACTGCCTGTTGCGGGGTGAGGGCGCCGGAGGCCATCTCCAGCCGCACCGCCGCCAGCTTCGCGGGCGTCGCCACGCCGTCCAGCGGTGCGCGCCCCACGGCCCGGTAAACCGCCAGGGCGCGATCGGTCTGGCCGTCCAGCTCAAACAGGCGGGCCTGCACCAGACGCGCGGCCAGCTGATCGGGCGCGGGAACGTCCTGGCTGAACACATAGGCCAGCAGCGACCGGGCGGCGGGCAGGTCGCCGGTCTCCAGCGCCGCCAGGGCGTGGGCCGTGCCGAAGCGGGCGCGCCAGACGGGCGGGAACTGGTCGATGGCCCGCGCGCCCCGGGCGAAGGCTTGCCGCGCCGCCGCCCAGTCGGATTGCTCCACGGCGATATAGCCGCGCCACACATCGGCGGACGGATCGCCGGTCAGGGCCGAGCCGGTGAAATCGGCCAGGGCCTCGGTCTGGCGGCCGATGGCGGCGCGCGACGCGCCGCGCAGGCCGCGCACCTCGGGCTCGCCGGCCATGGCGGGCACGTCGGCCACGAGGGCGTTCAAGGCGCCGATGGCTTCGTAGTACAGGCCCGACCCGGCCAGGAACCGGGCGAAGGCCAGCCGCGCCTCCACCGGGGCGCGGGGCGAGTCCTCGGCGTCGGTCGCTTCCTGGGCGGCGGCGTTCTGAAGCTGGCGACGGCGGGCGGCGAAATCGGCCTCTCCGGTGTCGCCCCATTGGGACAGGATTAGCGCGGGATAGGCGGCGCGGCGCGGGGCGCCCATGGCGGCCTGGGCCTGCTCCAGCGCGTCGGTCGGCGGGGACAGGCTGAGGCCAGAGGGCCGGGTGATGCGGACCAGATCGCCCTGAACCGACACATCCAGATCGTCGGCGGCGGTTTCGACCCCCAGGCCCTGGGCGGTGGGCAGCAGGGTCAGGTCCACCAGACGGCGGCGCGAGCCCATGCCCTTGCTGGGCGCCAGGGCGGTCACGGCGGCGAAGCGGTCGCCCACCAGCGGATCGGTCAGCCAGATGGCGCGGCGGGCGCCGGCCAGCTCGGCCACCAGGGCGGTGGGGCCGTTGTCCGCATCGCGGTTCAGCAGCACGCCGGTGTGGCCGCCGCTGGGCCCGCCCACATTGATGGTCCAGGCGGCGCCGGTGCTGTCGGCGCTGACGGCCAGACCCTCGGGCGCGGCGATGCGGGCCACTACATAGTCCGGCCCGGCGGCCCAGCGGACGCCCGCAGCCGGGCCCAGATCACGGGCGGTCTGATCCAGATCCAGCCGGGCGGCGGCGTCGAACACGATCCACACGGCCTCGCCGCGCCGGAACACGGCCGCGCCCACGGGGGCGGCCCACTGGAAGGTCAGGGACAGGCGCTCGGCGCTGGTCTGGACGGCGACCGGCACGACGCCCGAGGCGGGCACGGCGGGAGACGACGCGGCGGCGGGGCCCTGTCCCGGGGCGTAGAGATTCACATAGGCGGCGCCGTCGGCGCGGCCGGTGACGGCCTGGGCGCCCTCGACCAGATGGATCACCACCTCGGTTCCGCCGTCGACGGCGCGGGTCTCGACCCGCTCCACGCCGGCCGGGGGATCGACCCGCAGACGGGCCACGTCGGGCGCGGCGGTGGAGCCCACGCGGATGATCACCGCGCGGCCCTCGCGGCGGATGCGGGCGCGCGACCCGATGACCCCGGCGAACTCGACGCGGGTGAAGCCGTCGTTGGCGCCGATGCGCACGGCGACAGGCTCCAGGGCCGCGTCCTGGGCGATGCCGGGCGTGATAGGGGCGAGCGCCATCGTCCCCGCGGCCGTCAGGGCCACGGTGGTCTTCAGCAATCCCTTGCGCGCGGCCTGTCCCGACATGGGCGGAAAATGGCCCGCAAGCCCTTTAATCGCGGTTAACGGATGGTGACCGCCCGGCCCGCGCTCAGGTCTTCGTTTCGGGGGTCAGATCCGGCCAGTCGGCCATGGTGCCGGTGCTCTTGGGCGGATTTTCCGAGCCGGTGAACACCCCCTGGAAGCGGGCGCCGGGCTTGAGGAAGATGATCACGTCCTCGAACTCGTACAGAGCCACCCGCTCCGAGCTGTTGGACAGGCGCACGGCCATGTTGGAGATCGGGGTGTCCAGGTCATCGGCCATGAGATCGTCCTTCAGGGGTCAGGGGAGTCAGGATTCGCGCGCCACGGCCTGGTCGCGCAGGGCCTCGTTCATGGCCTCACAGGCGCGGCGCAGGGCCCGGCGATGCTTCATGAAAAAGCTTTCGCCGCGCATCCCGCCGTAGATCTCGCCATTTGTGACGATGCAGCTGCCGCGCGCGATCTCCTCGATCAGCACATAGCGGGTCGAAGTGAACTGCCAGCCGCGCCGCTCGCCCCAGACCAGCTTGGCGTAGGGGGCCCAGTCGCCCAAACGGGCCTGCACCTGACGCTCGCCCACGCCCTCGACGCGCTCGATGAGGGTCAGCGGGGCGTTGATGCCCAGAGACCCTTGAGCCTCCACGAACACCGGGTTCCAGTGGGCCCAGCGCTCAAGGTCCGCCAGCACCTCCCACAGGGCGTCGGAGGTGGCGGGCACGCCGATCTTGTTCTCGACACGAAAATCCATGGGCGGGCTTTTACAGCATCATGGGGCGGGAGGAAGGCGTCACGACAGGTTCTGCTTGCCCTCGGGGCCGGGCTGGGAGGCCGGGCTTTCCATGGTGCGGCGCCCGCGACCGGACGGGGCGGCCTTTAGCGGGCCGCTGGCGAAGCACAGGATCAGGGCGGCGGCCAGCAGCACGGCGTTGCCGATGAACGGCCCCGGCTCGGCCAGTTCGTAAAGCGCCACGCCGATCACCGGCGGGGCCAGGAAGCTGAGACCGGCCAGCGACATCATCAGCCCGGCGATGGCGCCCTGTTCGTGGGGCTCCACCGCCAGCGACGATCCGGCGGTGTAGCCGGGACGGGCGAAGCCGGCGCCCATGGACACCACCGCATAGCCTACCACCACGCCGAAGAAGCCCGGCGCCGCGATACTCATCAGATTGCCGACCAGCGCCATGCCCGCGCCCCAGCGCATCAGCTCGCGCGGCTGCATCTTGAGCAGCGGGATCAGGCCCCACTGCACCATCAGGGTGGCGGCGGCCCCGGACAGCATGGCCACGCCGATGAAGGACTGGGCCTCGCGCCCCGGCAGTCCCATCTCGTCGATGACGTGAAAGCCCAGCACGGCGATGTTCACCGCCTGGGCGCCCGTGACCAGGATGCCGTAGATCAGGAAGTCCCGCACGCGCGGATCCTTCCAGAGACCCTTGCCTGTGGGATCGCCGGGCTTGACCGGATGACGGACCACGTCGCCGCTGGGCAGGCGTTTCCACAGCAGGATCAGCACCACCAGACCCATGAAGGCGAAGGCGTACATGGGACCGGCCAGACCCACGAAGGGCAGGACGAAGAAGGGCGCCAGGGCCGGGCCGATGACGGTGCCGAGGCCTTGCGCTGACGCCAGCATGGACATGGCGCGGGTGCGGGCCCGGCGACTGGTGCGGTCCGCCACATAGGCCTGGGCCGCGATGGGGGCGGCGGAGCCCAGCAGGCCGTACACCGCCCGCGCGATCGCCATGAGCACAAAGGCGACCGGGGCCGACAGCCAGTGCACCAGCCCCAGAGTGGCCGCGACGCCGAAGCCCAGCATGGAGACGATGAACCCGGTCAGGCCGATCATCATCACCCGCTTGCGCCCCCACCGGTCCGACAGGCGCGCCCAGTAGGGTGAGGCCACGGTCCACAGCAGGGCCGACAGGGCGAAGGCGAAGGCCACCAGCGTATCGGCCAGACCGAACTCACGCCCGATGGCGGGCAGCACGGACTGCAGCGCCATATTGCCGGCGCCCGCCGTCAGGGTGACCGCGAACAGCAGACCGAAGGCTTCCGATTTCAGCTTCATGGGCGATGCTCCGGCCGGGGTTGCGCCACCCGACCGGCCGCGCCCATGATCGCCCGGCTGAACAGGAGGGTCGGGTATGCGCGGACGTAACGGATCATGGGCTGTCGGAATGCTGGCGGGGGCGGCGCTGGGCGCCCTGTCGCTTCCTGCCTACGCCCAGTCGCCGATTTCCGCCAGTCAGGTGCGCGAACAGGCTGACGCGATCCAGCCGCAGGTGGTGCAATGGCGCCGGCATCTGCACGCCAATCCAGAGCTGGGTTTCGCCGAGCACGACACGGCTGAGTACGTCGCCGAGCACCTGCGCGGCCTTGGGCTGGAGGTGCGCACGGGGGTGGCGGCCACCGGGGTGATCGCCATCCTGCGCGGCGGCGCCGGCGACGGGCCAGTGGTGGCGCTGCGGGCCGACATGGACGCCCTGCCGGTGCGCGAGGCCACGGGGCTGGCCTTCGCCTCGACCGCCACGGGGGAGTATCAGGGCGCCACCGTGCCGGTGGCCCACGCCTGCGGCCACGACGCGCACATGGCCATGCTGATGGGCGCCGCCCAGATCCTGGCCGACATGAAGGATCAGCTGGCCGGAACCATCGTCTTCGTGTTCCAGCCCGCCGAGGAAGGCGCCCCTCCGGGCGAACCCATGGGCGGCGCCGCGCGCATCCTGGCCGAGGGCGGTCTGGATGACCCCCGGCCCCAGGCCATCTTCGGCCTGCACGTGACACCGGGCGAGGCGGGAACTCTGCGCTATCGGCCCCGGGGCTTCATGGCGGCGTCGGACCGGGTGGACATCACTCTGACCGGCGTCCAGACCCACGGCGCCTGGCCGTGGCGCGGCGTGGACGTGATCGCCGCATCGGCGGGCATCATCAACACCATCAACACCCTGACCGCCCGCACGGTGGACCCGACCACCACACCGACGGTGTTCACCATCGCCACCATGAACGCTGGGGTCCGCTACAACATCATCCCCGACACCGCGTCCATGAGCGGCACCCTGCGCACCTTCGATGTGGCCCAGCGCGATGATCTGGTGGAGCGCGCGACGGCGGCGGTGGAGCACGTGGCCCACGCCCACGGGGCCGAGGCGGAAATGACCGTGTTCCAGAACGCGGCGCTGGTGTTCAACGACCCGGACCTGTCCGCCTGGCTGGCGCCCGTTCTGGAGGAGGTGGTCGGCGCCGAGGACCTGAACGCCGCCACGCCCCCGACCACCATCGCCGAGGATTTCTCGTATTACCAAGAGCAGATTCCGGGCGTGTTCTATCACCTGGGCGCCACCCCCGAGGGTGTCGACCCGGACGACTCGCCGCCGAACCACTCGCCCCTGTTCGACGTGAATGAGGCGGTGCTGCCCATCGGCGTGACCACCCATGTGATGAGCGCGGTGCGGTTTCTGGAGCGGGGCGGGGAGTAGGCCGACTTCCAATCCGGCGGCCGGCGTCATAACGTCCCCGTGATCTCCGGGGACAGAATCGCATGGCTTTTCCGCATCGCAGGGCCGTCATCGGCGCCGGCCTCGCCGCTTCGGCGCTGGGTCTGAGCGCGTGTGGGCGGTCCGAGGCGCCGGTGGACGAGCAGGGGCGCGTGCGCCTGCGCTTCGCCACCGACTGGCGGGCCCAGGCGGAGCACGGCGGCTTCTATCAGGCGCTGGCGTCGGGGGCCTATGCGTCGCGCAATCTGAACGTCCAGATCATCCAGGGCGGGCCTGGCGTGAACGTGCCCCAGCTGCTGGCCTCCGGGGCGGTGGAGCTGGGCATGGGCTCCAACAGCTTCATCCCGTTGAATCTGGTGGCCGAGGGCGCGCCGGTTAAGGCGGTGGCGGCCTATTTCCAGAAGGATCCGCAGGTGCTGATCGCGCATCCGGACCCGGCGTTGGAGGACATCGCCGATCTTGCAGGACGACCGTTCCTGCTGGCCACCGCGTCGCGGGACGCCTTCTGGGTGTGGCTGCGGGCCCGGTACGGATTCACCGACGATCAGGTGCGCACCTACACCTTCAACCCGGCCCCGTTCCTGGCCGACGAGCGGGCGGTGCAGCAGGGCTATCTGACCAGCGAGCCGTACACGATCGCAGAGGCGGGCGGGTTCGAGCCGCGGGTGTTCCTGCTGGCGGACGAGGGCTATCCCTCCTACGCCTGCATGGTGCTGGCGCCCAACGCCTTCGCCCGGGACAATGACGAGGCCCTGCGCGCCTTCATCGCGGCGTCGGCCGAGGGCTGGCACGACTATCTGAACGGCGACCCGGCCGAGGCCGACGCCCTGATCATGGCCGACAATCCCGAGATGACCGCCGAAATCCTGGCCCAGGCCCGCGAGGCCCTGAGGGAAAACCAGATCGTCCAGGGCGGCGACGCGGCCATCATGGGAATCGGCGCCATGACCGAGGATCGCTGGCGCGATTTCTTCGCGGTGACCTCACAGGCGGGGGTCTATCCGCAGGCTCTGGAATGGCGCGAGGCGTTCACCCTGGAGTATCTGCCCGGCCGGCAGTGACGCCTTTTCAGGCCGCGACCTCATCCAGCGCGGCGGCGTTACGGGCGAGGTTCTGAACCAGCTCGATCAGAGCCTCTGCGCCAAAGGGCTTGGACAGGTGATGATCCGCTCCCGCCTCGCGCGCGGCGGCCATGTGCTCGGGCAGGGCGTTGGCGGTCAGCATGACGACGGGGGTGCGCGGAGCGCCCATGGCGGTTTCATGCAAGCGGATCTCGCGGGTGGCGGTCAGCCCGTCCATGACGGGCATCTGCATGTCCATCAGCACCACGTCGAAGGTGTCGTCGCGGAACGCGGCCAGGGCTTCGGCGCCGTCTTCCGTGATGATCAGCTCCACATCGATCTGCGACAGAATCAGCTCCACCACCTTGCGGTTGGTGGGGTGGTCGTCGGACAGCAGAACGCGCAGGGGACGGTCCGAGGCGGCGCTGCTGACCTCGACCGGCGCGGTTTCGAGCGCCGGCGCGGCGATCTCTTTCAGCGGCGCGGTCAGGATGAAGGTGGAGCCGCCGCCCGGCTCGCTTTCACAATCCAGATCGCCGCCCATCATGCCCGCCAGTTCGCGACAGATGGCCAGGCCCAGGCCGGTGCCGCCGAAGCGCCGGGTGATGGTCCCGTCGGCTTGTTCGAAACGGCTGAACAACCGCGCCCGCGCCGCCGCGTCGAAGCCGACGCCGGTGTCCTCCACCATGAAACGGAAGACGGGCTCGCCCGCCGCGCCCACGCCGCGCGACACCGACAGGCTGACAAGTCCCTGGGTGGTGAATTTGACGGCGTTGGAGACCAGGTTGGTCAGAACCTGTTTCAGCCTGACGACATCGCCGTCGATCCAGACGCGGGTGTCCTCGGGTGTGTCGACAAAGAAGCGCAGGCCTTTTTCCTCGGCCTGGGCCGCGTAGAGCTGGGCCGCCTCGTTGACCGCCTTGGCCAGGTCGAACGGTTCGTTGCGCAATTCCATGCGCCCGGACTCCACGCGGGCCAGATCCAGAATGTCCGACAGCAGGTGCTGCAGGGTGGCGCCGGATGAGCGGATCAGCTCCAGCATTTCCTGCTGACGCTCGTTCATGGGCGTGCCGGACAGGGCCTGCGCCACCCCGATGACGCCGTTCAGCGGCGTGCGGATCTCGTGGCTCATATTGGCCAGGAACTCGGACTTGGCGCGGTTGGCCGCCTCGGCCGCGTCGCGGGCGGCGGCCAGGATCTCGGCGTCGCGTTTCAGATCGGTGATGTCATTGACCAGGGTGACGACGCCGCCGTCGGCGGTTCGGCGGTCCTGAACCTTGAGCCAGCGGTCGTCGGACGTCTTCTGCTCTATGGCGCACGAGAGGCGGCTGCGCGCGGTCAGGCGCTCCTCCAGCCACTCGGCCTCGCGCCCTTCGGCCTCGGGATAGTGGCCCTTGTCGATGCCGATCTGGACGATCTGACGGAAGGTGGCGCCCTGGGCCAGGATGTCGGCGATCTCGGGATTGATCTCGGCGTAGCGGGCGTTCCAGATCACCAGCCGGTCATGGGAGTCGTAGAACGCCAGGCCGTCGGGCATGGCGTCGATGGCCTCGCGCAACTGGGTCAGCATGCTGGCTCGCGACCAGAACGAGAGCGCCTCCACCACCGCCGCCGCCGTGACCAGGAAGGCGGCGAAGGCGGCGACGCTGACCCCCATGCGGACGCCTGAGCCCGATTCGATCAGGGGCAGGGTCGGGTCGATGGTGATGTCGGCGGCGGCCATGCCGCTGAAATGCAGGCTGCAGATGCCGAGGACGGCCAACGCCGCGGCGCCGGCGGTGCGCCGCCAGCCGCCGACGCCGATCACCGCCAGAGCTGCGCCCCACAGCAGGCTGGACAGGACGACGCCGCCGATCACCAGCGAGGGGTCCCAGGTGAAGAACCCCTGCAGTCGAACCGCCGACATCCCGGTGTAGTGCATGGCCGAAACCGCCGCACCGATCAGAACGCCGCCGAGGATTCGCCCGGGCATGGAGCGCAACTGGGATGCGATCAGCAGACCCACCGCGGCCCCGCTGGTCACGATCAGCAGGGAGCCCAGGGTGTCGATGATGTCGTAATCGAACCGCGTGCCCGGCTGAAACGCCAGCATGGCCACGAAGTGGGTGGTCCACACCGCGACGCCGCCGACCAGCCCCGCCGCCATCAGCAGCAGCAGGCGATCCGTGCGCATCCGGGTCTGCGACTGGACGAACAGCCGCATGCAGGTGACCGTGCCCACAACGCAGACGAAGACGGCCGCGATCAGCAGCCGCCAGTCGTGTTCGGTCGCCAGACAGTCGATCGTTTCGAGCACGGGATCCCCACTATTCCACTCGGCCTTACGGTGAAGGTGTGAAAAAGGGCTGAAACTCCCGTCTATCGTCGCCACAATGTCGCGAGCGGCCGTCATGCTCGCCGTCTGGAACGCTGATGACTCTTTCTAACGAGACCGATACCGGGCCTGAGCGCCGCGTCGACGCCATCAAGCCGTGGATGCCCGCCCTCCTGGCGGTCGCCGCGATGATCGCCGCCGGCTTCGCCCATCCCCCGGCCGCGCCCCTGCTGGCGGCCGGCGCGGCCATCACGCTTCTGGCCATGGCGGTGCTCAGGCCGCGGCGCAGGGTCGTCGCACCCCCGGACGAGCCCGAGGAGACCGTTTCGGATCGCGCCGCCGTGCTGGCCGGCGAGGCGCTCGAGGCCTTGCCCGACCCGTTGCTGATCATTTCCGGCGAGGATGCGCAAGACGTGGGGGATCGTTCGATCATCCGCGCCAATCGTGCGGCGACGGCCCTGCTGCGTCTTCCTGCGGGTGTTCTGGATCACCCTCTGCACGCGGTGCTTCGCGATCCGGGTTTGCTGGAAGCCGTGGACGAGGCCCTGTTCGGACGCCGGTCGCAGATGATCGACTACCAGCCCGGCGGCGCCCAGGAACGCCACTGGAGCGCCTGGGTGGCGCCGCTTCCGGCCCATGACGGCCTGAACGAAAACCTTGCCGTCCTGCGCCTGCGTGACGAAACGGACGCCCGGCGGGCCGAGCTGATGCGGGTCGACTTCCTGGCCAACGCCAGTCACGAGCTGCGCACGCCGCTGGCCTCCCTGTCCGGCTTTATCGAGACCCTGCGCGGACACGCCCGCGAAGATCCGGTGGCCCGCGAGAAGTTCCTCAGCATCATGGCGGTGCAGGCTGACCGCATGACCCGGCTGGTGGGCGACCTGCTGTCGCTGAGCCGCATCGAACTCAACGAGCACATTCCGCCCTCGGGCAAGGTGGATCTGGCGGGGGCGGTTTCGGATGTGGTGGACGCCACAGGACCCCTGGCGGGCCGTCGCGGCATACTGCTGAAGGTGTCGCGCGAGGGTGAGGGTTCGGCCAGCGTCACCGGCGACCGCGACCAGCTGATCCAAGTGATCCAGAATCTGACCGACAACGCCATCAAATACTCGCCCGACGACGCCGATGTGGAGATCAGTCTGCGGATCGGCGTCGGCGCCGACGAAGCGGCCCGGGTGTGGACTCCCGGCGCCGCCGGCCTGTCCCTGCTCACGCCAGACCGTGACGCCGACGCCCGTTATGTGCTGCTGACCGTGCGTGATCATGGTCCGGGCCTGGCGCGCGAAACCATGCCCCGCCTGACCGAGCGGTTCTACCGGGTGGAAGGCCAGAAAAGCGGCGAGCGGCTCGGCACCGGCCTGGGCCTGGCCATCGTCAAGCACATCGTCAACCGTCACCGCGGCGGCATGACGGTCGAGAGCGTGGTGGGGCAGGGGGCGACTTTCGCCGTCTATCTGCCGCTGCGCACGCCGCATCCACCCGCGTGACAATCCGTCCGAGGTCGGACGATGTTATAAAACTGTCGCTGAACCGTCGTAATGCGGCGCCGGGCTGTCGGCATACGGGCCTGACGAACGGTCAATCGAGCCGATTCGTCTCCTCGTGCGTGCGGACGGTGAATGTTCCTTATTTATCTTCTGGTGCTGGCCGCGTTCTCGACGGCGGTGTTCGTCCTGGCCCGGCGCGCCGCCCGCCGTCGCGCGCTCTCCGTCAAACCCCATAGCGCCGCCGGCTATCATGGCGCCTGGGCGCTGATCTGGGCCGCGGTTCCCGCCCTTTTCATCCTGATCGCCGCCGCGACCTTCGACGCCCGCATCGAGCGGACGGTGCTGATCGCCTCCGCGCCCGACGCCGTGCAGGCGCTTGACGGCCCGCGCCGCGCCGCCTTCATCGAGGACGCCCGGATCGTCGGCTCCGGCGGCATGCCGCGCCAGATCTGGACCGGCGACCTGTCCCCGGCGTTGCAGGAAGAGGCCGCGCGCGCCTCGCGCGTCGACGGCCTGCTGGCCTGGGGCGGCCTGATCGCCGCCGTTCTCGCCGCCCTGATCGGCGCCGGTCTGGCCTGGCGCCAGACCAGACCGGATTTCCGCGCGCGAAATCGCGTGGAGGCCTTCGTCGCCGTCGCCCTGTTCGCCTGTTCCGCCGTGGCGATCCTGACCACCATCGGCATCATCGGCTCCCTGCTGCTGGAAAGCCTGCGCTTCTTCCAGACCGTGCCGATCACGGAGTTTCTGCTGGGAACCCAGTGGAGCCCGCAGATCGCCATCCGCGCCGATCAGGTGGGATCCACCGGCGCCTTCGGGGCCGTGCCGCTGTTCGTGGGCACGTTCCTGATCATGGCCATCGCCATGCTGGTCGCCGCGCCCATCGGCCTGTTCTCGGCCATCTATCTGGCGGAGTACGCGGGGCCCAAGCGCCGCGCGGTCATCAAGCCTGTGCTGGAGATTCTCGCCGGCGTGCCCACGGTGGTCTACGGCTTCTTCGCCGCCCTGACGGTGGGTCCGTCGTTCCGCGCCTTCTTCAACTTGATAGGCGCCCAGCTGGTGGGGGGGCCGCTGGACGGACTGGGCCAGCACCTGCTGCTGGTGCAGAACCAGATGGCCCTGGTGGCCGGCGCGGTCATGGGCATCATGCTGATCCCGTTCGTGTCGTCCCTGTCGGACGACATCATCAATGCGGTGCCCCAGTCCCTGCGCGACGGCTCCTACGCCATGGGCGCCACCAAGTCCGAGACCATCAAGCGGGTGGTGCTGCCCGCCGCCCTGCCGGGCATCGCCGGCGCCTTCCTGCTGGCGGTGTCCCGCGCCATCGGCGAAACCATGATCGTGACCATGGCCGCGGGCCTGGCCGCGCGCACCACCCTGAACCCTCTGGAGACCGTCACCACGGTCACGGTCCAGATCGTCACCCTTCTGACCGGGGACCAGGAGTTCGACAGCGCCAAGACCCTGGCCGCCTTCGGCCTCGGCCTGACCCTGTTCATCGTCACCCTGATCCTGAACTTCATCGCCCAGCGCATCGTCCAGACATACCGAGAGCAATATGACTGACGCGACCCTTCCCCGCGCCGGCGCCTCCGGTCGCAGCACCTCGCAGCTGAGAAAATCGCTCAAGCGCCGCCACGCGCGCGAGCGGCGGTTCAAATTCTATGGCGTTCTGGCCATCGCCATCGCCATCGGTTTCCTCGCCCTTCTGCTGGGCCGCATCATCGAACAGGGTCACACCGCCTTCTGGACCCACACGGTGCAGACCGAGGTCTATCTGGACCCCGCCCGCATCGACCCGGCCTATCCCGAAGGGACCAATTTCGACCAGCTGATCGCCGAACAGCAGCTGGCCCGTCTCGGCGTGCAGGACGACGAAAACATGAGCGCCTCGGGCGACATGCGTCAGCTGATGTCCGCCGGCGTCGCCTTCGAGATGCAGCGGCTGGTGCGCGAGAATCCCGAGGTCATCGGCGACCGCATCACCGTGACCCTGCCCATCGGCGCGGACGCGGACCTCTATTACAAGGGCGAGCTGGACGGCGAGGGCGAGGAGGCGTTCCGCCGCCTGAACGATCGCCAGATCTTCTGGCTGGACCAGATGCGCGACCAGGGCCGCATCAAGGGCCAGTTCAACACCGGTCTGTTCACCCGTTCCGATTCCACCCAGCCGGAGCTGGCGGGGGTTCTGGGCGCCGTGGTGGGTTCGGCCCTGATGCTGCTGGTCACCGCCTCGCTGGCGCTGCCCATCGGCGTGGGCGCGGCCATCTATCTGGAGGAGTTCGCGCCCAAGGGCCGGATCACCGACATCATCGAGGTCAACATCAACAACCTGGCTGCGGTGCCCTCCATCGTCTACGGCCTGCTGGGTCTGGCGGTGTTCATCAACTGGATGCACCTGCCGCGCTCGTCGCCGCTGGTGGGCGGTCTGGTGCTGGCCCTGATGGCCCTGCCCACGGTCATCATCGCCACGCGCAGCGCGCTGAAAGCCGTGCCCCCCTCCATCCGCGAGGCCGCCCTGGCCATGGGGGCGTCCAAGACCCAGGCGGTGTTCCATCACGTCCTGCCGCTGGCCATGCCTGGCGTCATGACCGGCTCCATCATCGCCATGGCCCACGCCCTGGGCGAGACCGCCCCGCTGCTGCTGATCGGCATGGTCAGCTTCGTGCCGGGCGTGCCCGAGGCCGTCACCTCGCCCTCCAGCGCCCTGCCGGTGCTGGTCTTCATCTGGGAGAACGCCTCCGAGCGCGCGTTCCATGAACGCACCGCCGCGGCCATCATGGTTCTCCTTGTCTTCATGATCATCATGAACGCCGCCGCTATCTATCTGCGGCGCCGCTTCGAACGCCGGTGGTAGTCCCCATGCGCTTCAATCTTTTCCGACAGCTGGACGGCGCCGAGAGCGGCGGAAACGCGGCGGCCTCGCCCCTTCTGGCCCCGCCCCACGCCGACCATCAGGAGCCCACCGGCCCCGTCAAGATCCAGACCCGCGACGTCTCGGTCTTCTACGGCGAGAAACAGGCCCTGTACGACGTCAGCATCGACATCCCCGACAAGGCCGTGACCGCCTTCATCGGCCCGTCGGGCTGCGGCAAGTCCACCTTCCTGCGCTGCCTGAACCGGATGAACGACACCATCCCGATCGCGCGGGTGAAGGGCTCCATCCGCATGGATGATGAGGACATCTACGACAAGGCCCTGGATCCGGTGCTGCTGCGCGCCCGCGTGGGCATGGTGTTCCAGAAGCCGAACCCCTTCCCCAAGTCGATCTTCGAGAACGTGGCCTACGGCCCGCGCATCCACGGGCTGACCGACAACAAGACCGAGCTGGCCGACCGGGTCGAGCGGTCGCTGAAGCGGGCCGGCCTCTGGGCCGAGGTGTCCGATCGCCTCGACGCCGCCGCCACCGGCCTGTCCGGCGGTCAGCAGCAGCGCCTGGTCATCGCCCGCGCCATCGCGGTGGAGCCGGAGGTGATCCTGATGGACGAGCCCTGCTCGGCCCTGGACCCCATCGCCACGGCCAAGATCGAGGAGCTGATGGACGAACTGCGCGAGGACTACTGCCTCGTGATCGTCACCCACTCCATGGCCCAGGCCGCGCGCGTCAGCCAGCGCACCGCCTTCTTCCATATGGGCGAGCTGGTGGAGTTCGGCGACACCGAGACCATCTTCCAGAATCCGCGCGACAAGCGCACCCTCGACTACATCACCGGTCGCTTCGGCTGAGGACGACGAAAATGGCAATGAACGAACACACCGTCCGCGCCTATGGAGAGGAGCTGAACGCCCTCACCGCCGAGGTGGCGCGCATGGGCGGTCAGGCCGAGGCCCAGATCAACGACGCCGTCGCCTCGGTGGTGCGCCGCGATGTGGCGCTGGCCCGTCAGGTGATCGAGCGCGACGCCAAGCTGGACGCCATGCACAATGAGATCGACCGCAAGGCGATCCGCATGATCGCCCTGCGCCAGCCCATGGCCTCGGACCTGCGCAAGTCGCTGGCGGCCATGAAGCTGGCCCTGGATCTGGAGCGCACCGGCGACCTGGCCAAGAACATCGCCAAGCGCGGTCTCAGCCTGGCCGAGACCGAGCCCATGGCGCCGCTGACCCGCTCCATCGAACGCATGGGTCGCCTGGTCTCACAGCGCCTCAAGCAGGTGCTGGACGCCTACACCACCGGCGAGGTCGATCAGGCTGTCGCCGTCTGGTCCACGGACGACGAGGTGGACGAGCATTACAACGCCCTGTTCCGCGAGCTTCTGACCTACATGATGGGCGACGCGCGCACGATCACGGCCTGCACCCACCTGCTGTTCATGGCCAAGAACCTGGAGCGTATCGGCGATCACGCCACCAACATCGCCGAGACCATCCACTACGAGATGACGGGTCAGGAGCTGACGGGCGAACGCCCCCGCGCCACGGAAACCCCCAGTCCCAGTGACATCGGCATGCCGGAGCAGAACGGATGACGCCTCACATCCTGGTATTCGAGGACGAGGACGCCCTGGCGACCCTGCTCCAGTACAATCTGGAAAAGGAAGGCTACAAGGTCAGCGTCGCCTCCGACGGCGAGGAAGGCCTGATGCAGGCCGAGGAGGAGACTCCCGACTTGGTGCTGCTGGACTGGATGCTGCCCAAGGTGTCGGGCATCGAGGTCTGCCGCCGCCTGCGCGGCCGCCCCGAAACCCGCAACGTGCCCATCATCATGCTGACTGCGCGCGGCGAGGAATCCGACCGGGTGCGCGGTCTGGACACGGGCGCCGACGACTATCTGACCAAGCCGGTCTCCATGGTCGAGCTGAACGCTCGCATCCGCGCGGTGCTGCGCCGCATCCGTCCCGGCCTGGCCGACGACCGGGTCAGCCACGGCGACATCATCATCGACCGGGTCGCCCACCGGGTGAAGCGCGACGGCAAGGAGGTCCACCTGGGCCCCACCGAGTTCCGCCTGCTGGACTATCTGATGCAGCACCCCGGCCGGGTGTTCAGCCGCGAACAGCTGCTGGACGCAGTGTGGGGTTCGGACGTCTATGTGGAGGTCCGCACCGTGGACGTGCACGTGGGCCGCCTGCGCAAGGCCCTGACCGTCACGGACGGCATGCGCGATCCCATCCGCACCGTCCGCTCGGCGGGCTATGCGCTGGATCTTGAGGGCTAGGTCATGACCGATCACGCGACGCCGAACCTGCCGTCGCGTGATTTCGCCGCCACCTCGGCCTTCTATGGCGCGCTGGGCTTTCAGGAGGGCTGGCGCGACGGCGGCTGGATGATCCTGACGCGCGGTGCGCTGACGCTGGAGTTCTTCCCGTATCCGGACCTGGACCCGCTGCAGAGTTCCTTCGGCTGCTGCCTGCGGCTGGACGACCTGGACGCCTTCTACGCCGTCTGCAAGGCGGCGGGATTGCCGGAGACGAACACCGGCCAGCCCCGCCTCCATCCGCCCCAGCTCGAGCCCTGGGGCGGCCGCGTGGGGTTCATGATCGACCCGGACGGCACGCTGCTGCGGCTGATCCAGAACCCGGAAGACTGACGCCTCTCCTTCCCCTCCCAAGAGATGGGGAGGAGAGTTGACGCAGCGCGCCTCCGCGCGCCCGAGCGCGAAGCGGCTATCTTGGGTCCACCGTCTGGGCGATGCGTTCAGCCAGGGCGCGGTCTTCGCCGGTGACGCTGTGCAGCCAGACGTGGATCTGGCGGCCGTCCGACTCTCGGGTGAACAGGTGCTCCACCGCGCGGTTGGCGCCGTCCTCGTTGATGAGGATTGAGAAACGCCCCGCCGCCTCGATCTGGCGTCCGTCATAGATGGGGAAGGGCGAGCAGCAGCCCACATAGATGCCCACAAACGGCGTGTCGCCGCGCGACACCTGATAGACGTCGAAGTCGGGACCGGACGGACGCTCCACCAGATCGAACGCCTCGGGCACGTCTACGCGGAAGGCCAGCCCGGCCTGGGAGCTCAAAATCTCCAGCGCCGGCGGCGGGGGCGGTTCGACGATCATTTCGGGCAGGTCGGAGTCGGCTTCGACCTCGGGCGAAACTTCGACTTCAGGCCCGGGCGCCTCGGACTCGGCCTCGACCATCGGCTCGGGTTCCGGCTCGGCGGCGACCGGTTCCGGCTCGGAAGCCTCGGGCGCCGGCGCGGGCTCTGGCTCAACCTCTGGCTCTGCCCGCATCTGCTCCAGCCGCTCGGACAGGCCTTCCAGGATCGGCGGCTCGGATGAGGATTCGGCTTCCGGTTCGGGCTCAGCCTGCGGCGCGCGGTTCAGGCGCGAGGTGATGTCCTCGACCGGCGGGGCGTCGGCTTCCGGCGTCGGCTCGGCCTCGGGTTCCACCACCGGCCCCGGTTCCGGATCCGGCGCGGGCTCGGCCGTCTGGCTGGGCAGACGGTTCAGGCGGGCCGTGAAATCATCGGCCTCCTGCGCGGCGGCGGGGGCGGCGAATGCCGTAAGGGCGGCGGCGATCAGCGTCTTGCGGAGCATCATGGGCGCGACTGTCGCGCTTCATCCCATGAACGGCAAGGCCCGAAGCGTGTAGGCGACCGCCGCCACCACCGCGAGCCCGGCGATGGACAGCAGGGCGAACCACATCAACCGCTTCCACAGCGGCGGCAGCGGGTCGTCGGGGCCGGGGGGTGGAACGGGTCTAATGATAGCCGGTCTCCGCAGTCATCTTGCCCCTGAACACCCAGTAGACCCAGGCGGTGTAGGCCAGGATGGTGGGCAGGATCACCGCCGTGCCCCACAGCATCAGGCCCAGGGCGTTGTCCGGCGCCGCCCCCTGACGGAAGTTCACCGCATAGGGCACCACATAGGGCGCGAAACTGATCGCCAGCCCCAGATAGCCGGACAGGAACACCGTCAGCGCGCCGATGAAGGGCCAGCCGTGGGATCCCTTGCGCGCGCCCAGGAAGATCATCGCCAGACCCGCCACGCCGATCAGCGGGATGAGGACGCGCGGCGCGAACACCGCCCAGTCGATCCCGCCGGTCAGGCCGTCCGGCCAGCCCCAGCGCTCGCCGATCACCGGATGGGCCACCAGCGTCGCCACGCTGACCGCCGCCAGCAGAACGGCGGTCACGGCGGCGCTGATCCGCGTCCACCGGCGCGCATCGCCGTGCAGGTCGTCGGTGGTTTTGAACATCAGCCAAGCCGCGCCCAGCAGGGCGTAGCCGGCCACCAGCCCGCAGGCCACCAGCAGGGTGTAGGGGGTGAACCAGTCGAACGGCCCGCCGGCGAAGCGATCGTCCACCACGCGCACGCCCTGGATAAATCCGCCCAGGATCAGCCCCTGTGCAAAGGCGGCGAGCACCGAGCCAAAGGCGAACATCTGGGTCCAGAAGCGCCGCCCCCGATCCCGCGCCCGGAAGCGGAACTCGAACGCCACGCCCCGCAGGATCAGCCCCGCCAGCATCAGCAGCACCGGCAGATACAGCGCCGGCATCAGGATGGAATAGGCCAGCGGGAAGGCCGCCAGCAGCCCGCCGCCGCCCAGCACAAGCCAGGTCTCGTTGCCGTCCCAGACGGGGGCCACGGTGTTCATCATCACGTCCCGGTCCTGCGGCGACCGTGCGAACGGAAACAGGATGCCCAGCCCCAGATCGAACCCGTCCAGCACCACATAGAGCAGCACCGCGATGGCGATCAGCCCGGCCCAGATGAGCGGAAGGTCGAGGGTCATTGCGGGTCTCCCGGAAGGTCGCCGTCCACATCGTCGGGCGCCTTGGCCAGGGCCGAGCCAGGGGCGCGGCGCTCCTCGGCGGCCCGCGCGGTGACCACGGCCTTGGGCCCTTCGGCCATCAGGCGCAGGATGAACAGGGCGCCGGCGGTGAAGACGATGGAGTAGACTGTGATGTAGACCAGCAGCGAGGTCAGCACCTCACCGCTGGTGACCGGCGACACGGCGTCGGCGGTGCGCAGGACGCCGTACACCACCCACGGCTGGCGCCCGATCTCGGTCACCATCCATCCGGCCAGCACGGCGATGAACCCGGCCGGCCCCATGGCCACCGCGAAGCGCAGGAACCAGCGGCTGTCGAACAGCTTTTTGCGCCACAGCAGGAACGCGCCCCACGCGCCCAGGCCGATCATCAGCAGCCCCAGACCCACCATGATCCGGAAGGCCCAGAACACCATGAACACCGGCGGCTGATCCTCGGGCGCCAACTGGTCCAGCCCCGGGATCACCTCGTCGCGCGGCAGGTTCTGAACCATATTGCCCACGCCGGGGATGGACACCTCGAAGCGGTTGGACTGGGTCGAACGGTCCGGGATGGCGAACAGGTGCAGCGGCTGGTCGGCCTGCGTCTCCCAATAGCCCTCGATGGCCGCCAGCTTGGACGGCTGATAATGGTGCGCCACCTCGCCGGACCAGTGGCCGGCCAGCAGCTGCAGCGGCGCGGTTATCGCGACCATGCCCACCGCCATGACCAGCGCCACGCGGCTGGCGGTCCATCCGGTCGGGACCTCGCCTTTCGCCCGGCTCTTGAGCACTTGGAAGGCCGAGGCCGCGCCCACCACCAGCGCCGTGGTCAGGAAGGCGGCCAGCAGCATGTGCACCAGCCGCGAGGGGAAGCTGGGGTTGAACACCACGGCCCAGAAATCGGTGGCCCGGAACGTGCCGTCCGTCAGAATCTCGAACCCTTGCGGCGTCTGCATCCAGCTGTTGGCCGACAGGATCCAGAAGGCGGAAATGCTGGTGCCGATGGCCACCAGCACGGTGGCCAGGAAGTGCAGCTTCGGCCCCACCTTCTTCCAGCCGAACAGCATCACGCCCAGGAACGAGGCCTCCAGGAAGAAGGCCGTCAGCACCTCATAGGCCAGCAGCGGCCCGATCACCCCGCCGGTCAGGCGGATGAACTCGGACCAGTTGGTGCCGAACTGGTAGCTGAGCACCACCCCGGACACGACGCCCATGCCGAAGCTGAGGGCGAAGATCTTCACCCAGAACAGGTACAGGGTCTGGAACACGTCCCGCTTCGTCCACAGCCACAGCCCCTCCAGCACAGCCAGAAACGCCGCCAGGCCGATGGTGAAGGCGGGGAACAGGATGTGGAACGCCACCGTAAAGGCGAACTGCATCCGCGACAGCAATAGCGCGTCGAAATCCACGATCAGTCCCCTTGAATAGCCCTAAGACTTATGGGGTCATGCGCTCATCGGGCGCCGTTGTCCAGCGCCGCCGTGACGCGCGTCAGCCTGCCGCAGGGATCAGGCGGCGGGCAGTTCGATCCAGAAGGTGGCGCCCTCGCCCGGCGCGCTGATGACGCCGATTTCGCCGTTCTGAAGCTCGGTCAGGCGCTTGGCCAGGGTCAGGCCGATGCCGTGCCCCTCGATGGTGGAGCGCTCCAGCCCCAGCCGGTTGAACGGCTCGAACAGCTGGGCCTGTTTCTCGGCTGACAGGCCGGGACCCTTGTCGATCACCTCGACGCGGATCTTGCGGTCCACGCGACGGGTGCGCAGGGTCACCACCCCGCCCGAGGCGCCGTACTTCACCGCATTGGTGACCAGATTGCCGATCACCTGATTGAGCCGGATGGAGTCCGCCAGGGCCACCAGATCGTCATTCTGTCGCTCGGCTGTCAGGGTCAGGCCTTCCGCTTCCTTCAGCAGACCCACGCCGCGCCGCACGTCCTCCACCACGCCGGCCACATCCACGGGCCGCAGATCCATCTGCACCGCTCCGGACTCGGCCCGCGCCACGTCCAGCAGGTCATGGGTCAGGGTCTCGATCTGCCGCGCGGTCTTGACCAGCATGGTCGCCATCTCGCCCTGGGTCGGCGTCACGGGGCCCAGCTGGCCGGAAGACCACAGGTCCCCGATGCCGATGATGCCGCCGATGGGGCTCTTGATCTCGTGGGCCACGTTGGCCAGCAGGCGCGACTTGCCGGCGCTGGCCTTCTCCGCCCGTTCCTGCCCCGCGGCCGCGCGCGCCGCGAACAGGTCCCGCTCCTCCAGCATGGCCGCCACCAGCAGCATGGGCAGGCCGGTGGTGGCCGTGAACAGCTGGGCCAGCATGACGCGCTGCGTCAGGTCCGCGCCAGGGGTCAGATTTAGCGGGCCGTATCCATTCAGGGTCAGGCCGATGGACACGAGGGCGGTGATCAGGATCGCGGCGGTCACCCCGACAATCCGCAGCCGCACGGCGATCACCAGCAGCAGGGGCACGATGACAAAGGGGATGGCGACGGCTTCCTGGATGAACAGCACGCCCACAAGGGCCGCCAGGCCGCCGAGCAGAACCGCCGCCTCCGCCACCTGCCACGGACGGGCTAGGCGCGCGAAGTGCCGCTTGGTCACGGCCAGTCCGAACGGAGCGAACACCGCGATGCCCAAGGCGTGTCCGAACCACCAGGTCTGGACGGTGCTCGCAAAGTCCTGCCCCGTCATCAGGTACAGCATGCCCGACGCGAACACCGCCGCCGGCAGGGGTGCGATCACCGCCGCCAGCATCAGGAATTTCGCCGCGCCGGGGACCGTGGCGATGTTCAGGTCCGGCAGGAAGCGCCGGGTCAGGACCACGGCCAGCACCACCTCGATCATGTTGCCGATGGTGAACATGAAGGCCAGATCGGGCGGATTGCCCGCCAGCAGATTGCCGCCTGCGAATCCTACGGTGATCAGGGCGGCATAGGCCGCGTCATAAGCCTTGCCCTTGCCGGCGCGCAGCCATGCGGTGACCGCCACGCCGCCCGCCGCCCACAGGGCCGCCACCAGCCCGGCCGAGCGCGACGTGGACACCGCCAGCACCACCAGCACGGCCAGGATTACGGCCAGGAAGACCGGCGCGTGGGGCTGGCTCATCAGATCGTGGCCGCGCCGCCACGATCCGGCGCGCGCTTCCGCGGCGGCGACGGCGGGGTGGTCCAGGTCGGCGAGCGCGCGGCTCAGGATCATGATGAAAGGCTTCTGCAGGCTGGGATACTGAACGCCCAGTCAACCACGCCTTTGCTAAATATCCCTTGCCATGGCTGCGGGATCAGCCGGTCAGGGCGTTGAAGCGCCTCACGGCCTCGGCCGGACCGCCCGGATGGCGCCATACGCCCGCGCTGACCGCCAGAAAGTCTGCGCCCGCCTCGATGAGAGCCAAGGCGTTGTCCACAGTGATCCCGCCGATGGCCACGCAGGGCACGGCCATGGTCTCCTGCCAGATGGTCAGGATGTCCGGCTCGGGCCGGGCGGTGGTTTCCTTGGTGTCCGTGGGAAAGAAGGCGCCGAAGGCCACATAGTCCGCCCCTGCCTCGGCCGCCTCCATGGCTGCATGGCGACTGTCCTTGCAGGTGGCGCCGATCATGGCGTTCGGGCCCAGGATGCGCCGCGCGGCGTCCACCGCCGGATCCTCGTCGCCCACATGAACGCCGTCACAGCCCAGCTCTCCCGCCAGATCCGGCCGATCGTTCAGGATCACCGCCACCCCATGGGCATGGGCGATGGGCATGAGCCGCCGCACCGCCGCGCGCACCGCATCGTCGTCTGCGGGCTTCAGCCGGATCTGCAACGCCGCCACATCCCCGGCGCCCAGCGCGGCCTCCAGCTCGGCGGCGAAGGCGTCCAGGTCCGGCAGGGCCGGCGGGGTGATCAGATACAGGCGGCAGCGGGCTTTATCGGTCATGGCCGGGGGGGTGCGCCGACTTGCCTCAGCGGTCAAGTACGGGATGCGCATGCGAACGATTTGCATCCGCCCGGACTCCTGCTATGGAGAGTCGTTCTCAACGTATCGGGTCGGGCGACCAACCGTGTACATCTGCAACTGCAACGGCATTCGCGAACGGGACGTGGCCCGCGCCATCGAGGCGGGCGCCCAACGTCCCCGCGACGTCTTCGCCCACAACGGCTGCCAGGCCCAGTGCGCCAAATGCGTCTGCGAGATGCGCGAGATGATTCAGGAATCGCGCCAGGCCTTCGCCCTCGCCGCAGAGTAGAAGTGCGGGCGAGATTTACTCGCAATTACAATAAGCTGATAAGTATTCGCAGGTGAACAATCGCCTGCGAAGCGTGTTATGTCTCACGCCATGGGGCGCGGCCGTCGTGTGAGCCGGTCCCGGAACGAAAAGGCTTGAGATCATGAAGGGCGATCCCGCGATCATCCGGACGCTGAACGGCGTCCTCACCAACGAACTGACCGCGGTGAACCAGTATTTCCTGCATGCGCGCATGTTCGAAAGCTGGGGTCTCAGCCATCTGGGCAAGGTCATCTACGACGAGTCCATCGGCGAGATGAAACACGCCGACAAGCTGATCAAGCGCATCCTGTTCCTGGACGGCCTGCCCAACCTGCAGGACCTGCACAAGCTCAAGATCGGCGAGACGGCGCCGGAATGCATGCGCGCCGACCTGCAGCTGGAGCTGGACGGCCGCCGTGACCAGATCGAGGCCATCAAGCAGTGCGAGGCCGCCGCCGACTTCGTCAGCCGCCAGATCCTCACCGAGATCCTGTCCGACACCGAGGAGCACATCGACTTCCTCGAGAACCAGATCAATCTGATGGGGCTGCTGGGCGAACAGAACTGGCTGCAAAGCGCCATGAAGGACATCGAGCCCGACGGCGCCGCCACCGGGAACTGACGCCCGCCGGGGCCGGCGCCCCGGAACCCCATCCCGCCTGACCTGTTCCGTTCCCTGTAGCAACAGGGAGACCACCGCCATGTCACGCCCCAGCCAAATCGACCGGTTCCTGAACAGCCAGGGCCGCAGCGGGCGTCACGTGGCCACGGGCCTGGCGGTCACCGCCGGAGTCGGCCTGGTCGCCTCGGCCTTGGTGGCCCTGACCGCAGATTCGCGCGAGACCGCGCCCGAGCATGACGGCCGTCCCATCGTTCAGAAGCCGACGAGCGGCTTCAGCATCCTGCTGCCGGCCCTTATGTCGGCCGCCACCTTGGCCGGCCTGCGCGTCTGGAACGCGCCTTCGGGACCGGATCGAAACAGCGCCCTGCGTCTGTGGAGCGTGTCCCAGGCGGTCAGCGCCTTCTGGATGGCGTCGCGCCCACGCAGCATGGCCGGGCAGATGGTCGCCGCCATGATGAGCGCCGGCATGGCCGCCGCCTTCGCCCATCAGGCCCGCAAGATCGACCCGCGCGCCGGCTTCATGGCTTCGCCCATGGGCTCCGCCGTGCGCTGGGGCAACATGATCGGCGACAAGCTGCACCGCCGCGAACGGCCCGAGGGCGCCACGGTGCACTGATCAGGCTGTCGTGCGCGTGACCGGACGCTCTCCCCCGTCCGCAAGCAAGCGGACACCCCGGTCGCCCACGAACACCATCACCTCCAGGCCCTGCGCCGCCCCGCTCCGGGCCCAGTCACGCAGGGTCGTCTGATAGGGCTCGCGCCGCCACGCCTGCGGGTCCGCGCCGTCCGCCTCCACGATCAGGCGCTGGCCGCCGTTCTCGGAATGCATCACGAATCCCGCCCGATCCGGCCGCCAGTCCTCGCCCAGGTTCGGCGCCAGCAGCCAGGTGCAGTTGAAGGCCCCGCACGCATGGGGCCGCTCCGCATAGATCGAACAGCCGCGCCCCTTGCGGAAATGGCCGCACCATTTGCGCGGCGGCTTGGCGATGGCCTCCACCCCCATGATCTTGCAGCACAGGCCGCAGTCGCCGCAGGCGCGGGGCGGGGCAGGGGCGGCGCAGGGCGTGGTCATGCCGTGACGCTACAGCGCTGAACGGCCCGCGTCAGGAGGCTTGTCAGACTCACTATTGCGATGCATTCTCAATTACTCCAATCAGGAGTCGGCCATGATCGTCCTCGCCACCGGCGCCCAAAGCCTCGCCCGCCTGATGCAGGCGGACCGTAACCGGCCGCACCCTGGATCAGTGCACGACCGTCCCAACCCGAAGCCCTCCGGGACAGCGGGCCGCGCCTAGCCCAGCCAGCCGCGCCGCGCGCCCCAGGCCAGGGCCAGCTCCGGCCAGACCGCGGCCGGACGCCCCTCGATCAGGCGGATGCCGAAGCCGTGGCCGCCTTCCTCGAACAGGTGGGTCTCCACCGGCACGTTCGCGGCCCTCAGCGCCGTGGTCAGCATCATGGCGTTCTCGGGCGGCACGGATTCGTCGTCCATGGCGTGCAGGATGAAGGTGGGCGGGGTGCCCGAGCGCGGCATGGTCTCCAGCGACCAGTCACGAATCTGGTCCGGCGCCGGATTGTCGCCCAGCAGATAGCGGCGTGACCCGGCGTGCACATGCGGATCGGTCAGGGTGGCCACCGGATACATCAGGATCGACAGGTCCGGCCGGGCCGACACCGCGTCCGCCGCGTCCACGGGCTCATAGACGGCGTCCCAGTGCCGCGCCGCCAGAGTCCCGCCCAGATGCCCCCCGGCCGAGGCGCCCAGCGCCCCGATGCGATCCGGGGCGATGCCGTACGACTCGGCATTGGCGCGGATCAGGCGCATGGCCCGCTGGGCGTCCTGCAACGGCGCGTTCGGTCCCGCCGCCCAGTTGTCGCCCGGCAGGCGGTAGCGCAGCACGAAACAGGTCACCCCCGCCGCCGCGAACACCCGCGCGCAGTCGTATCCTTCCTTGTCCACCACCGCCCAGCGATAGCCGCCGCCTGGAATCAGCAGCAGGGCCGCGCCGTTCGGCCGCTCGGGCCGGAACACGGTCATGATCGGGTCGGTGGTGTAGACGGCGAAACGGTCGTGATAGGCGGGGTCCTCGGATCGCTCGTTCACCTCGGCCGTGACCGTAACGTTCTCGCCCCCCGGCGCTCCGCCCGGCCACAGCCGCACCGTCTCGGCAGGGTCGGCCGGCGCCCGCTGCGGCGTCACGGCGGCGGCGCGCACCGCCTCGCTCCAGGGCGCCTGGGCCAGAACCGGCGAGGCGGTCAGGCCCAGCCCTGCGGCCGTCAGCAGGCTGCGGCGATGAAGAGTCATGCCGGGCCTCCCTTGCCCGGCTTCCAGTCAGGCGGCGCCATTTCAAATCGGTCGAAGATGAATCCGGGCGCCACGGTGCAGGTGACCAGCGTCCAGGCGCCCAGCGGCCGGGCGGCCTGCCAGCCATTCGGCGGCACGACCAGATGGGGCCGCTGGCCCGCCGCCAGATCCGCGCCCAGCACATGACGCACCGGCGGTCCGTCGCCCGTGTCCGCGATCATCAACTCCAGCGGCCCGCCGGCGTTGAAGCTCCAGACCTCGGCGGCGTCCGTTACCCGGTGCCAGTGTGAACTCTGACCCGCCTCCAGCAGATAATGGATGGCCGTGGACGCAGCCCGTCCGGGCGCGACCTCGACCGCGTCCCGGAACGTCTCGCGGAACCAGCCGCCCTCCGGATGGGGTTCGAGCTTCAGCAGGGCGACGATTTCGGCGGCGGTCATGCCGTCACCATACTGAACGTGACACCGGTGGCCAGACTAAACCACCTCGCGTCGCGACAAGTGGATCAGCATCAGGAAGAGGCCTGCAAGTCCGCCCCCCAGCCCCAGCATCAGCGCCAGATCGGCCCGCGCCGGGTCGGTCGCCAGCATGTTGACCGGCATCTGCCAGGGCATGAAAACCCCGTTCTTCGCCGAGGTGGCGACTACGGCGAAGAAAGTGCCGCCGATGCCCAGCACCAGCCCCGGCACGAAGCTCCTGAACCGCAGGGCCGCCCACAGCTGGATCGTCGTCAGCAAGGCGCCCGCCGCAAAGATGCGCCCGTGCAGCCAGATCACCGCCCACCAGTCGATCGCCCCCGTCGGCGCGAAGCCTGGCTTCACCAGGCCGGCCAACACGCCTGCGCACGCGCTCAGGATCAGAACCGCCGCCTCCATGGCGGCCACCACAAGAAAGACGCCCGCCGCCTTGGCCGCCAGCAGTCGCCACCGGCGGACCGGCAGGGCGAACAGGTGCTCCCAGCTGCGGGGGCCGTGCTCCATCTGGGCGACCAGGACGGTCAGGGCCGTGACGCTCATGGGCAACATGAAATAGGCCCAGATGGCGGCGGACTGCATCATCACCATGGTCCACACCTCAGCTGTCTCCAGCCGCAGCAGGTTGAAGAATATGAACAGGGCGATCAGGCTCGGCGCCGCCACGGCCAGCAAGGCGGCGAGGGAGCGGTTGAGCTTCAGCAGCTCCACGGACAGGGCGGTAAGCATTCAGGCGGCCTCCTTGCCGGCGCCGGGCAGGCGATTCTGGTCCGCAGTCGCCCTGTAAAGCGCCTCGAGGCTGGGACGGCGGGGTGTCAGGGCGAAGACTTCCAGACCGCTCTCCACGAGGGCGCGGTTCAGCTTGGCGGCGGCGGTCCGTGCGTCGTCGCCCGGCCTCAGCCGAACCGACAGCGCCTCGCCGTCCTCGAGATCGAACCCTCGGGCCAGAATGAGCGACCGGGCCCGAACCGGCTGATCCACCTCCACCTCCAGTCCGGGCGCGATCCGGGCGGTCAGGTCCGCCAGAGCCCCCTGAACCGCCAGCCGCCCGGCGAGGATCACGCCCACATGGGTGGCGGTCTGCTCCACCTCGTTCAGCAGATGGCTGGAAACCAGCACCGTGGCGCCCGTCCGCGCGGGCAATCCCATCAGAAAGGCGCGCATGTCAGCGATGCCGTCCGGGTCCAGCCCATTGGCGGGCTCGTCCAGGATCAGCACCGGCGGCGACCCCAGCAGGGCGCGGGCGATGCCCAGCCGCTGGCGCATGCCCAGCGAATAGTCCGAGACGCGGCGATGGGCGTCAGGCCGCATCTCCACGACCTCCAGCACCCGGTCCGTCTCCGTGCGCGGCAGAGCCAGCAGCCGCCGGGTGATCTCCAGATTCTCCCGCCCGGTCAGATTCGCGTGAAACCCGTGCGCCTCCAGCAGGGCGCCCACCTTCCGAGCCGCTCCCATCCGGTCTGCGGACACGTCGATGCCGTCGATCAACGCCCGACCTCCGTCAGGCCGGATCAGGCCCAGCAGCATCTTGAGCGTGGTGGTCTTTCCCGCGCCGTTGGGGCCCAGAAAGCCGTAGACGGCGCCTTTGGGAACCTGCAGGTCCAGCGCCTGAACCACAGTCCGGCCGCCGAAGCGGCGCGTCAGGCCGCAGGTCTCGATCGCGAGGGTCATGTCGTCCGTTCCTTTAACTCTAAGCTAAAGTTGCGGACGGATCGTTTTTAAGTCAAGATTAAAGAAAATTCAGCCGGACCGACCCATGAAATCCTCTGACCCCGTCGCCTACCGGCGCAGATGCACGCAGTTCCGCTGGCTGGCGGTGTTTATGGTGGCCAGCGTGGGCGGGCTGCTGTTGCTGATGCATCTTGTCGCCCCGCTGATCCTGATGCTGCGCGGCGAGACCCGGCATCTGGCGCACTGGGCGCCCGGTGCGATCTGGGCCTCGCCCACGGCCTTCTATCTGTTCGCGGTGTGGGCCATCGGGGCGGCCATGGGCCAGCTGGCCAAGGGGCGCCTGATCCAGCCCACCCTGTCCGATGCCTTGCGCCGGGTCGGTCTGGCGCTTGGGCTGGGCGGCCTTCTGAGCGTGTTCGGCGTCACCAACCTGATGCGGCTTATCGGGGGCGGGCAGGGCGGCTGGGCCTATTTCGATGTGGCCGGCATGACCCTGGGCATGATCGGCGGCGCCCTGTTTCTGCTGGGGCGCGTGATCGACCATGCCGGGCGGGTCCAGGCCGAGCTGGACGCGATGATCTGATGCCCGTGCGCGTGACCCTCGACGCCCTGATCGTCCGCAAGGGGATCAAGGCCCGCGACCTGGCCGCCGAGGTGGGGATTTCGGAAACCCAGCTGTCCCTGTTCCGCTCGGGCAAGGTCAAGGGCATCCGGTTCCGCACCCTGGCGCGGCTGTGCGCGGCGCTGGGGTGCAGACCCGGTGATCTGCTGGACTATGAATTCGACGCGGACGACCTGACGCAACCGGACGAGCCGGAAGACTAGGCCGTCAGGCCATCTCAACCGCCATGGCCACGGCCTCGCCGCCGCCGATGCACAGGGACGCCACGCCTTTCTTGCCGCCGCGCGCCTGCAGCGCCGACAGCAGGGTGGACAGGACCCGGGCGCCTGACGCGCCGATGGGGTGGCCCAGGGCGCAGGCGCCGCCGTTGACGTTCAGCTTCCCGTGGTCGATGTCCAGCTCGCGCATGGCGATCATGGCCACCACGGCGAAGGCCTCATTGACCTCCCACAGGTCCACGTCCGAGGCGCTCCAGCCGGCGCGCTCCAGCGCCTTCTTCATGGCCGGGACCGGGGCGGTGGTGAACAGGCCCGGCTCATGGGCGTGGGCGGCGTGGGCGGCGACCCGGGCCACGATGGGCAGGTTCAGAGCCTTCGCCACGCTCTCGCGGGTCATCACCAGCGCCGCGGCGCCGTCCGAGATGGAGCTGGCGTTGGCCGCCGTGATGGTGCCGTCCTTGGCGAAGGCGGGCTTCAGGGTCGGGATCTTGTCGGGCCGCGCCTTGCCGGGCTGTTCGTCCACCGAGACGGTTTCGGTTCCCTTGCGGCTGGTGACCTCAACCGGGGTGATCTCGGCCTCGAAGGCGCCAGAGGCGATGGCCGCATTGGCGCGGCTCAGGCTCTCGATGGCGTAGGCGTCCTGATCCTCGCGGGTGAACTGGTACTGTTGCGCTGCATCCTCGGCGAAGGCGCCCATCAGCTTGCCGGGGGTGTAGGCGTCCTCCAGCCCGTCCAGATACATGGTGTCCGAGATCACATCATGCCCGATGCGCGCCCCGCCCCGGTGTTTGGCCATGACATAGGGGGCGCCGGTCATGCTCTCCATGCCGCCCGCCACGATGATCTCGGCGCTGCCCGCCTTCAGGGCGTCGTGCGCCATCATGGCCGCCTGCAGGCCCGAGCCGCACATCTTGTTGACCGTGGTGGCCTCCACATGGCGGCCCAGCCCGGCGCCGATGGCCGCCTGACGCGCCGGCGCCTGGCCCAGTCCGGCGGGCAGGACGCAGCCCATCATGATCTGCTCGATGCGCGCCGCCTCCACACCCGCGCGCTCCACCGCCGCCTTCACGGCGGTCGCGCCCAGCTCGGTGGCCTTCACGCCCGTGAAGACGCCCTGAAAGCCTCCCATGGGGGTGCGGGCGAACGAACAGATGACGACGGGATCGGACATGGCGGGCTCCTGAGCGGTTATGATTGGTTGCGGCTCATATATCTCTGCGCGCGGCGGACGGCGACCCCTTCTCCCCCCCGTCCCGGGGAGGGCGCTGAGCCGGAGGCGAAGCGGGTGGGGGCGGCTAAGGCGAAACAAGCGCGGACATCTCGCCGAGCCCTCCCCACCCGGCCGCTGCGCGGCCCCCCTCCCCGGGACGGGGAGGGAGAGGGTCAGAGCAGCTTGCGCCGCTGTCGCGAGAGGGCCAGCGGCGTGCCGTCCGCGCCCCAGCATGCGGCCTCGTCCACGGTCCAGCCAAGTCCCAGATCCAGCATGCGGAACTCGAAGAAGGCCCAGCCGTCCGGCGCCGTCTCTGGCGTAGGCGTGGTCAGAATGTCGTAGCGCAGGTCCACCGTGGTCATCATCGGCGGCGCCTTGGTCGCGGTCCAGGCGGGCGGATACAGCGCGTCCAGCAGGTAGCACAGGCGCAGCTCATCCAGCGGTGCGCCGTCATTGGTGCGCATCCACACCCGCTCCACCACCTCGCGCCCTTCATTGCCGCCCAGAATGTTCGGCCCCCCGTCGAAGCGGAACTCCACGTGTTGGCTGAAGCGGGGGCGCATGGGCCCCGTCAGCGTCTGCGCGGGGTCAAGGCTGTCCAGGGGCGGGGGCGGCGCCTGCATGGGCGTCAGGGCGACCGCGTCTTCGGCGTCCCGACCCCAGGTGGCCGTGGCGTGATGGGTCAGGCGATCGCCCTGTCCGGCCTCCAGCGCCGAATAGGCCACGGTGCGCCCGCCGCGCAGCAGGCGGGGTCGCATCGTCAAAGCCTGTCCGTACTTCGCCGCCGCCAGATACTGCACGCTCAGGGTTCGCAGCGGCCCGGTGATCCCAAGCCCCTGCCGCATGGCGCCGGCGCACAGGGCCGCCAGCAAGCCGCCGAACGGAAACCCCGCCTCGGGCGGCGCGCCGACGGGACCGTTCGAGAACTCTCCGGACAGCTCGGCGGTCAGAGTCTCGCCCTCGGGCGTCAGGGCCAGGGCGCGGGTCAGCGGATGGTCGGCGGAATCGGTCATGGGCAGCGACATATCAGAAACACGGGCGGAGACCGGCGGAAGGGCCTCCGCCCGCAAGTCGAGGGACGCAAGGAACGCCGGGGCGAAGTCATGCCGCGATGTCCGTTGCCAAACAAGACTGACTCAATGGGTGTTGAATCGCAACCCACTTGTCAAAAGCCTGCCGCAACGTCACCTTGTGACCTATGGGACGTACAGCCGACTATTCCCGCCAGAGCTGCTCCATCGCCGCCACCCTCGAGGTGATCGGCGATCCGTGGACGCTGCTGGTGATCCGCGACGCCTTTCAGGGCGTGACCCGCTTCGAGCAGTGGCAGGAGCGCCTGGGTGTGGCCCGCAACGTGCTGGCCGCGCGCCTCAAGACCCTGGTCGCCCACGGCGTTCTGGAGCCGCAGCTCTATTCCGAGCGCCCGCCGCGCAACGAATACGTCCTGACCGCCCGGGGCAAGGAGCTGTACGGCGTGCTGGTCACCCTGCACGCCTGGGGCAACAAGCACCTGTATGGCGACAGCGATTCCGGCGTGGACATGATCCA
Organism: Brevundimonas sp.; assembly: GCF_047617075.1. Taxonomy (GTDB): domain Bacteria; phylum Pseudomonadota; class Alphaproteobacteria; order Caulobacterales; family Caulobacteraceae; genus Brevundimonas. The sequence goes on along the minus strand of NZ_JBLGCI010000003.1, from coordinate 153,607 downwards.
CAAGACCTGCGGCCATTCGCTGGAGCCACGCATCGCCTGCGGTTGTTGCGGCGAGGTGGTGCGCCCGCGTGATCTGGCGCTGGTGCTCAGCGAGGATCGCCCCACGGTCGGCGACGTCCTGACGCCCAAGGACGCGGCCTAGACCGAATTCGGTTCAGTCGGACGCAGTCCAACTGGGCTCAAATTTCGGTCCAGCATAATGCGAGACGCACGCTACTGCTGACTGCCGGACCGCCACAGGTTCCGGGTCAGGGGCTCGACCAGATAGGACAGGGCCGTTCGTTTCCGCAGCAGAATCACGACTTCCACCGGCATGCCCGGCCGGATGCCTCGCGCCGACGGCCCCAGCAGGGCCAGTTGCTCGGGGGGAACCACCACCTCGATCCGGAAATGGCTGAGGCCGGACTGCTCGTCGACGAAGCTGTCGGCGGAGACGTTGGTCACACGACCGCGCACGATCGGCGGCACATCTTCGCGCAAACCGGGGAAGCGAACCTCCGTTTCGAGCCCGACGCGAACGCTGTCGATGTCGGCGGGATCAACCTTGGCCAGCAGCACCTGTGACGCGTCGGCCGGCACCACTTCCATCAGCACCTGACCGGGCTGGACCACGCCGCCGGTGGTGAAGACGCTGAGGCCGACCACCTGGCCGGTCGCGGGGCTGCGCACCTGGGTGCGGTCGATCTGGGCGCGCAGATCCTCCAGCCGCGGCCGAAGTTCGTTCAGCTGGACCTCCACCTGGCGCAGCTGCTCGGTTACATCCTCGTCCAGCTGCGTATTCACGCCCAGCATCTGCAGACGTGTCTCGCCGATTTGCTCGCGCGCCGCCGCGATCTGGGCGATCAGGGCGCCTTCCTCGCCCTGCAGAGACGCGGCGGTGCGTTCCAGCGCCCTGACCCGATTGAGCGGCGCATAGCCCTGATCCGCCAGGGAGCGCATGCCCGCAAGCTCCTCCTGGATGAGGCGCTGCTGTTCACGATTGGACTCCAGCTGTCTCTCATGGCCCCCCATACGGTCTTCAAGCTGGCTGATCCTCTGACGCAGGACGCCGCTCTCGGTGGAGCGGCCGGCCGCCCGTGCGGAAAACTGGCGTTGCTGCAGTCTCAGCGCCTCCTGCGCCAGGGTGAGATCGGCTCCCGAAAGGGCCGAGAACTCCTCGGGCGTCGGGATCACGCGCAGCCGGTCCCGCTCCGCGATCATGCGCGCTCTCTGGGCCAGAAGGGCGTAAACCTGCCCCGCCACGCCGCGCTCCACCGAGCGCAAATTCCCGGCGTTGAGCTCAAGAAGAACCTGTCCGCGCGCCACCCGGTCTCCCTCGGCCACGTGCAGGGCGCCGACCACGCCGCCGTCCGGATGCTGCACCGCCTGCCGATTGCCGGAGACCGCCACCTGCCCGGGCGCATAGGCGCCCGCGTCCAGGGGCGCGAACGCGGCCCAGCCCAGGAACAAGCCGAAAAAGGCCAGAATCACCGCGCCGCCCAGCCAGAGTTCGAACCGGGGGGACGCGCTCACCTGATGCGCTTCGGGGGAAGGGGCCGTTGTGTTGGTCATCTGCCGGCCGTGTCCCGCGCCGGTGCGCGGGTCCCGCTTCTGATGCGGGCCAGCACCTCTTCTCGCGGCCCCTCGGTCTGAATCGCGCCGTCCTTGAGCACCAGCAGGCGATCAACGCGTGAAAGCACGCCGGCCCGATGCGCGACGATCACGACAGCCGCGCCCCGCTTTGCAGCCGCCAGCACCGCCGTCATCAGGGCTGCCTCGCCGTCCTGATCCAGGTTGGAATTCGGTTCGTCCAGCACCAGCAGGACCGGATCGCCGTACAGGGCTCGCGCCAACGCCACCCGCTGGGCCTGTCCCGCGGAAAGGCCCGCTCCGAAGGCGCCCAGTTCGGTGTCATAACCCTTGGGCAGCCGCTGGATCATGCCGTGGGCGCCGGCGGCCCTGGCGGCCTCGACCACGGCGTTGTCGATCACTTCCGGAGACGCGCCCGTGGCCGCGGCGAAACGCGAAATATTGTCCCGCACGCTGCCGGCGAACAGACTGGGGGTCTGCGGCAGATAGCCGATGTGCCGGGCCAGCGCGTCACTGTCCCAGGCCGTGTAATCCGCGCCGTCCAGGCGAACGGCGCCGAGCGTCGGCGGCAACGCCCCGGCAATGACCCGCGCCAGGGTTGTCTTGCCTGAACCGCTGGCCCCGATTACCCCCAGGGTCTGCCCGGGTTCGAGAGACAGCGACGCGCCCTTGATCTGCGGCGGGCCGCCGTCGGTCAGTCGAACGGCGACGGATTCGACGCTCAGCTGTCCCTTGGGGGCAGGCAGGCCCGTACGGCTTCGGTCCGCATCGGCCGTGGCCTCGAACAGTTCAATGAGGCGCCGCCATCCCGCATGGGCCTTCACCAGACCGGGCCAGGCGCCGACCAATTGCTCGATGGGCGCCACCGCGCGGCTCAGCAGGACGGATGAGGCGATTATGGCGCCGGGGGTCATCTGTCCGCGGATCACCAGAAACCCCGCCAGACCGAGGGCCGCGGATTGCAGGGTCAGCCGCACGAATTTGATGGCGCCGGTGTAGCGTCCCCCGGCCAGATTGGCGTCGGCCTGCTGCTGGACGGCCTGGCGACGCTCCTGCGCCTGCCGCGCGATGCTGTTGGCGCGCATGCCGAGGGCGCGCACCACCTCCGCCTGGGCCGCCAGGGTTTCCTGCGCCGCATAGGAGGCTCCGGCGGAATCCGTCGCCTGACGAATGCGCTCGCGGGTGTCGCGCTCGTTGAGCCAGGCCAGGAGGAACAGCATCAGTCCCCCGAACAGGGTCAGCATGCCGATGGACCAGTGCAGCAGGAAGCAGCACATCAGGAAGACCGGCGTCCAGGGCGCGTCCAGCACCGCCAGCGTGCCCTGACCGCTCAGGGCCGTCCGCACGTGATCGAATTCGCGCAGGACATGAACATTGGGAGTTCGACCCTTCATGTCCACGGTGCGCGCCAGGATGCGGCTGGTCAGTTCCTGGTCCAGTTTCAGTCCGGCGCGCAGCAGGATGCGCACCCTCAACCAGTCCAGAACCGCCAGGGCGGCCAGGGCGAACAGCGCAACGGCGCTGATCATGACCAGGGTGGCCAGGCCGCCGGTCGGCACGACCCGATCATAGACCTGGAGCATGTAGAGCGTGGGCGTGAGGTACAGCAGGTTCACCAGCGCGCTGAACACCGCCGCGCCGATCAGATAGGTTCGGCAGGCCAGGACGGCCTGTCTGAGCGGTTCAGCGCCGGGCGATGTGGGAAGCAGGTTGAACACGTCGGCTAGCCGTTCTCGGGCCTCATTGCGGATTCATCGCGCGTTGTGTCCGCGCGACCATGACGACCCTTCTCGCCGCTGGAGGGCGACTCTATGGCAATCCCCACAGGGCGCCAATCCGCAGTGCCGTATCCACAACCCCGTTACGACGGCGCCGGGAACGGTGGCGGGCCGCGAAGCCTGCTTGCCGCGCGATTAAGCTCCGCCGATCGCGGATACGTGCTAAGCTTGACGGCTTAAGAGGCGCTGGCGCCGACGCCTTGCGTCGAACCCGTCCGGGGAAGGCTTTCGCTTCGCGAGCCTCCGAACGCGGGGAAAGGGACAGCCATGGCTGCCCACACGCTCCAACATCAAGAAGGTCCGCTCAGCCTGGGGTTGGCCGTCATCAAAGCCTCGCAGGCGCCGGTCATCCTGCTGGACGCCGACCTGACCGTCATCGCCGCCAGCACCTCATTCTGCGAAGCTTTCGGGCTGGACCGGAGCGCGGTCGCCGGCGCGCTGATGTCCAGTCTGGGCGACGGCGAATGGCGCTCACCCCAGCTTCAGGTCCTGCTGGCGGCCACCGTCCGCAGCGACGTGGCGGTGAACGCCTATGAGATGACCCTGGACATCCCGGATCGCGGCCCGCGCTGCCTGGTCGTCAGCGCCCGGCGGCTGGTCACGGACGAGGACGTCATACGCTTGCTGGTGGCGGTCACCGATGTCACCGACGTCCGCGCCGCCGACAGGCTCAAGGACAATCTGGTGCGGGAAAAAGCCATCCTTCTCCAGGAGGTTCAGCACCGCGTGGCCAACAGCCTGCAGATCATAGCCAGCGTGCTGATGCAGAACGCGCGAAAGGTGCAGTCAGAGGAAACCCGGCTGCATCTGCACGACGCCCACAGCCGGGTGATGTCCATCGCCACCCTGCAGCAGCAGCTGGCCGTCTCGCAGCTGGGCGACGTGGATATCCGGCGCTATCTGACCCAGCTGTGCAGTAGCATCGGCGCCTCCATGATCCACGACCCCGAACGCTTGACGCTGGAAGTGGTCAGCGACGGCAGCGCCACCAGCGGGGACGTTTCCGTCAGTCTGGGGCTGATCGTCACCGAGCTGGTCATCAATGCGCTGAAACACGCCTATCCGGGCGGACGCGGGGGCAGGATTGTTGTGACCTATGGCTCCAATCCACAAGGCTGGATCCTGTCGGTGCGGGATGACGGGGTGGGGATGCCGACGAACCCGGCCGACGCGACGCCGGGTCTGGGCACCAGCATCGTCGAGGCTCTGGCGCAGCAACTGCATGCGTCGGTGAAGGTCGAATCCGGCAAGGGCGGCACGTCCGTCTCCATCGCGCATGTCCGCGCGGACCCGGCCTTCATTGTCGAACGGCTCGCCGTCTAGCATTCTGAGGCCATGTCCGAACTGAAGACCCGTCCCACAGACGCCTCGGTGGAGGATTTCATCAATGGGGTGCAGAACGCGCGCCGCCGCGAGGATGCGCGGGCGGTCTGCGCCATGCTGGGCGAGATCACGGGCGAAAAGCCGGTGATGTGGGGGCCGTCGATCATCGGTTTCGGCCGGTACACCTATGTGAACACGACGAACAAGCCCGCCGACTGGCCCATCATCGGCCTGTCCCCGCGCAAGGCGAACCTGAGCGTCTACATCATGCCGGGATTCACCGAGCGGCCCGACCTCATGGCCCGTATCGGCAAGGTGAACACCAGCGTCTCATGCCTCTACATCAATCGGCTGGAAGACGTGGACATGGGCGTGTTGCGGGACCTCTGCGAATGGTCCGTGGCGACCATGCGCGCCCGATATCCGACCGGTTGACCGGGCGGCCCTTGCATCGCCGGGCCATGCGCGGTTCTGTCACCGGAACGGCAACGGTTCCATCGCGTTGCCTCAAGACACATTTTTCGGGAGTTTCGCCATGCGCCTGTCCGCCCTGACCGCCGCCGTATCCGTCTTCGCCCTGGTCGCAGCATGCGGCGGCGAGGGCGAGACCGCCGCCGCCACGCAGACGGCCGGTGCGCCGGTCGAGACGAACGAGGCGAACGCCCCCAACCAGCAGCCGGCCTTCGAGGGCCAGACCCGCGCACCGGGCGTGCAGACCACGGTCCAGATGACCAGCGAGACCGTCGCCGAGGGACTGGAAAGCCCGTGGGGGCTGGTTTCTGTGCCGGGTGGCGGGTTCCTCGTCACCGAGAAACCGGGAACCCTGCGCATGGTCAGCGCCGAGGGCGAGGTCGGCGATCCGATCTCGGGCGTGCCCGAGGTGGTGTCGGAGCGCCAGGCGGGCCTTCTGGACGTGGAGCTGAGCCCCGACTTCGCCAGCGACCGCCTCGTTTACATGAGCTTTTCCGAACCCCGTCAGGGCGGCAACGGCACGGCGGTGGCGCGCGGGCGCCTGAGCGAGGACGGCGCGCGGCTGGAGAATGTCGAGACGATCTTCAGCGCCATGCCCACCTACGACAACTTCATGCACTACGGCTCGCGCATCGTGTTCGACCCGCAGGGACGGCTCTATGTGACCTTGGGCGAGCGGTCGGATCTGGAGACGCGGCCGCAGGCTCAGGATCTGGGGTCGCACTTCGGCAAGATCGTGCGCATCAACGCCGACGGCTCGGTTCCGGCGGACAATCCGTTCGTGGATCAGGACGGCGCCCTGCCCGAGATCTGGTCCTGGGGTCATCGCAACGTCCAGGGCGCCGCCCTGCACCCGGAGACGGGCGAGCTGTGGGCCATCGAACACGGCGCGCGCGGCGGCGACGAGGTGAACATCGCCCGCGCCGGCCAGAACTATGGCTGGCCCATCGCGGCCTACGGCATCGAATATCGCGGCGGCGCCATCGGCGAGGGAAACACCACCGCCCCGGATACGGTGCAGCCGATCTATTACTGGGATCCCGTGATCGCGCCGGGCGGCGCCGTTTTCTATCGCGGCGACATGTTCCCCGACTGGAACGGAAACCTGCTGGTGTCGGGTCTTGGCGGACAGCATCTGGCGCGGCTGGTGCTGGATGGCGAGCGGGTGGTGGGCGAGGAGCGCCTGCTGACCGGTCTGGGCGCCCGCATCCGTGACGTGGCCGTGGGCGCCGACGGCGCGGTCTACGTGATCACCGACGACGCCAACGGACAGCTGGTGCGTCTGCGCCGCGCCGACTGAGCGCCTTCACCGGCCCGGAAGGGCGCGTTACAACAATCATGAGCCGCCCGCCTTCAGGACGGCCAAGGGACATAGGGAAACGCAATATGACGCGAGTGGCCATGGTCACCGGGGGGACCCGTGGAATCGGCAAGGCGATCGTTCAGCGCCTGAACGAGGACGGCTACAGGGTCGCTGCCGGATATTCGGGCAACACGGCCGCCGCCGAGGCCACCGCCGCAGAGCTGGGCGTCATGGTGGTCAAGGGCAATGTGGGATCGTTCGAAGATTGCGAACGGGCGGTTAAGGAGGTTGAGGCCGAACTGGGGCCGGTGGACGTCCTCATCAACAACGCCGGCATCACCCGCGACGGCTTCTTTCACAAGATGACCCCGGACCAGTGGTCCGACGTGATCCGGGTGAACATGGACAGCGTGTTCAACATGACCCGCCAGGTCATCGGCGGCATGCGCGACCGGGGTTTCGGCCGCATCGTCAACATCAGCTCCATCAACGGGCAGAAGGGCCAGATCGGCCAGACCAACTATTCCGCCGCCAAGGCGGGCATGATCGGCTTCACCAAGGCCCTGGCGCTGGAGAACGCGCGCAAGGGCGTGACTGTGAACTGCATCGCGCCGGGCTATATCGACACCGAGATGGTGGGCGCCATGGATCCCAAGGTTCTAGAGAGCATCGTGGCCCAGATTCCGGTGGGAAGGCTCGGAAAAGGCGAGGAAATCGCGGACATGGTGTCCTGGCTGTCCGGCGAACGTGCCGGATATGTCACAGGGTGCACCCTTTCCCTGAACGGCGGTCAGTATCTGGTCGGCTGACACGGCCGCGCCCAAAATCCGCCTTCGCGACGAGTCATCTGATTGACGATGTTCGCTGAAACCCGGTCCAGCCTGGCGCCGTCCGCGACGCTCGCTCTTGCGTGCGTCGCAGGCCTCATGCTGGCCGATGCGCCTCGGGCCATGGCGCAGGTGGAGAGCAACGCGCAGGCGGAACAGAGCCGGACCCTGCGCGACCGTCCGTACCGCGCCCTGCCGGAACCTGGCCGGTATGTCACCGACAGCGGCGCCGCCTTCACGCTCGATCAATCGGGGTCGCGGCCTCTGGTGCGGTTCGGCGACAATAGCGAAGTCTGGGTTCTGCGGCCCATGCCCGCGCCGCGCGGGGACATCGTCTATCGCAACGATCAGGGCGACGTGGTGCTGCGTTCGACCCCGTCCGGCGGGTTGACCCTCTACACCTCGCGGGCGCCCAGCGGCGAGCCGGCCTCGCTGGAGGGACCTGGCCAGAGCCTGCGCCGGCCGGCGCTGTCGCCCATCCAGCTGGTCAACTACATGGTCCGCCAGAGCGATGTGGCGAGCCGGGCGGTCGGCCACCTGGTGGTGTTTCAGGCCGAAGAGATCACGCCGGGTTCCGAGACCCTGGTGGCCGAGGCCGCCTTCGCCGCCGTGGAGGCCCTGAGCCGCATGGCGCGGGCGTCCAATTTCCGCGATCAGGCCAGGCGGGTGCGCCGCATCATCATCACCGAGGGTCCGCGCAGCGACGCGGCGCTGTCGGGAGGAACCCTGACCATTACGGTGGACCCGCGTCAGGGTCCGGCCGGTCGGCCCTCCTCAGCCCGGGTTGTGCGGGCGCTGGCCGGCCGCTGATCAGCCCTTGAACGCGTCCTTGGCGGCGCGCACGGCGGCGAAGTCGGCGGCGTTTTCCGCTCTCATGAACGGATTCAGACGCTTTTCCCGGCCCAACGTCGTGGGCACGGTGGGCTGCCCCGCCTCGCGCAGGGCGAAGATGTCGCGCGCATGAGCCTCGAGATCGGCGCGCACGCCGGCGTCCGGCTCATCCAGGCTGAGGGCGAACCGGGCGTTGGCGGCGGTGTATTCGTGGGCGCACCAGATGCGGGTGTCGTCCGGCAGGGCGCCGAGGCGGTCCAGACTCTCGAACATCTGCTCGGGCGCGCCCTCGAACAGGCGGCCGCAGCCCAAGGCGAACAGCGTGTCGCCCACGAAGGCCTCGCCGCCGCGCCGGTCGATGAAGACGATATGGCCCAGGGTGTGCCCCGGCGTGTGGATGACGTCGAAGCGCGTCTCGCCCAGATCCACCTGATCCCCGTCCGAGAGCACCTGATCCAGGGCGATGACGCGGGTGGACTCCTCGGGACCGACGATGCGGCAGCCGGTCTCAGCCTTGACCATTTCGGCGCCTTGGGTGTGATCCGGATGCCAGTGGGTGTTGAGAATCAGATCCAGCCGCTTCCAGCCGGATGCGGCCAGTTCTGCCAGGATGGCGGAGCCGTCCGGCGCGTCCACGGCGGCCGCCTGTCCGGTGGCGCGGTCGCGGATCAGATAGCCGTAGTTGTCGGAGAGGCAGGGAAACTGTCGGATGTCGATGGGCATCGGCGGAGTCTAGCAGCCACAAGGCTGCGGAGCCTATAGTGCCGCCATGCGCCGCAGCGTCGATGATCTGAGAGCCTTCTATGGCCGGCCGACCGGCGCCCTGGCGCGGCGGCTGGTGGCGCGTCGGCTGGAGGACGCCTGGGGCGAGGCGTCCAGTTGCGACGTGCTGGGCCTGGGGTATTGCACTCCGTGGCTGGGCGCGTTCGTGGGCGCGCGGCGCGTGGTGGCGGCCATGCCGGGCGGGCAGGGCGCCGAACGCTGGCCTTCCGTGGGACGCAACCGCACCTTGCTGACCGATGACCAGCGCCTGCCATTCGCGGCGGGGTCTTTCGACCGGGTGCTGCTGATCCACGCGCTGGAGGAGGCGGACAACGCCCCGGCCGTGCTGGCGGAGGCGGTCCGGGTGATGTCGCCGGCCGGACGAATCATCCTGGCAGTGGCGTCGCGCGGCGGGCTGTGGGCGCGGTCGGAGGCCACGCCCTTCGGTCACGGACGGCCCTTCAGCCGGGGCCAGGTGGAACAGCTTCTGGGCGATGTGCAGCTGGAGCCGCTGGCCTGGTCCCAGACCCTGTACGTGCCGCCCTGGAAGCTGCTGCTGGGCGCGGCGGAAGGGTTCGAGCAGGTGGGGCGGACGCTGTTTCCGGCCGCCTGCGGCCTGATCCTGGTGGAGGCGGCGCGGCGGACCTATGCGCCGCGAAAGGTCAGCGGCGGCGCGGCGGTTCCGGTGGAGGCGGCCCTGGCCAAAGGCGTGCTGGCGCCCCGTCCGGCCACCCGCGGCGCGCGGGTATTGGACGGGGGCGGCGAACCCGCCTAAATCGCCGTCATGCGCCAACTCATTCTCATGCGCCATGCCCAGGCCCAGGGCTCGTCGCCGACCGGCGGCGACCGCGAACGCGCGCTCAGCCCGGCGGGTCGGGCCGAGGCGATCTCCATCGGACAGGCTCTGCGCGCCCGAGGCGTCACGCCCGATCTGGCCGTCGTCTCGGCGGCGCGGCGGACGCGGGAGACCTGGGCCGGGGTGGCCGAAGGGCTGGGGATCGACGCCGGGCCCGAATGGCTCGAGATCGAGGCTGCCCTCTACAACGCCACCGCCATGACCCTGCGCCGTCACGTGGAGGGGGCGGAGGACCGCTGCGATACCCTCGTCCTGATCGCGCACAATCCGGGGGTCCATCAGCTGGCCTTCGAACTGCTGAGCGAAGGCGGGGCGTCGGAGCAGATTCTGGACCGGGTGCGCATCGGCTTCGCGCCTGCCACCGCTGCGGTGTTCCAGGTGGATGCGGCCGGTCGCTGCAGCTATGACGGCATCCTGACGCCGGATGGGACGGGACGTCCGTGACCCCGGCGTACAAGATCCTGACGGCGAGCGAATGGGCCGCCGTGCCGCCCGGCGGCGCCTGGGGCGGGTCGGACGTCGACCGGGCCGACGGGTTCATTCACCTGTCCACTGAGGAGCAGCTGCACGAGACGGCGGGCAAACACTATGCGGGACAGGACGGGCTGATGATCCTGACGCTGGACGCGGACCATCCACCGCTGAAGGCCCTGATCCGCTGGGAGCCGTCGCGCGGCGGCGCCCTGTTCCCGCACATCTATGGCGAGCTGCGCGCCGAATGGGTGCTGGCGGCGCGCCCGGCGTCGGTGGACGCGGACGGAACCCTGAGGATCGGCGCATGAGCGGACTGGACGATTTCGGCGCGGCGGTCCTTCGGCGGCTGGACCCCGAGACGGCGCACCAGCTGGCGCTGGCCGCGCTGAAGGCCGGGCTGGGCGGGCGCGTGGAGGCTCGCGACGCTGTGCTGGCCACGCGGGTTGCGGGGCTGGACCTGCCCAATCCGGTGGGGTTGGCGGCCGGTTTCGACAAGAACGGCGAGGCCCTGAACGGGCTGGCCCGGACGGGTTTCGGCTTTGTGGAGTGCGGCTCGGTGACGCCGCTGGCCCAGCCGGGCAATCCGAAGCCGCGCCTGTTCCGGCTGAGCGAGGACCGGGCGGTGATCAATCGCATGGGCTTCAACAACGCCGGTCTGGACGCCTTCGCCCGCAATCTGGAGCGGCGGCCGCGCGAGGCGGTGATCGGGGCCAATCTGGGCGCCAACAAGGATACCGAGGACAAGGCGGCGGACTATGTGGCGGGGCTGGTTCGCCTGCGCGGTCTGGCGGACTATTTCACCGTCAATGTGTCGTCGCCCAACACGCCGGGCCTGCGTAATCTTCAGGGGCGTGCGGCGCTGGATGATCTGCTGGGCCGGCTGGCGGAGGCGCGGGGGCCTGAGCCGCTGTTCCTGAAGATCGCGCCGGACCTGACCGAGGCCGAGGTGGCCATGATCGTGGACGCCTGTCTGGCCCACGGGGTGGACGGGCTGATCGTCTCCAACACCACGCTGGATCGTCCGAACAGCCTGCGCTCGATTCATGCCGGGGAGCGCGGCGGCCTGTCGGGCGCGCCCTTGAAGGACAAGGCCCTGACGGCGCTGCGCTGGGCGCACGGCGCTTCGCAGGGGCGGCTGGCGCTGATCGGGGTCGGGGGGATCTTGTCGGGCGCGGACGCCTACGCCCGCATCCGGGCGGGGGCCTCTGCGGTGCAGATCTATTCGGCGCTGATCTACGAAGGGCCCGGTCTGGTCATGCGCATCCGCCGCGATCTGGCCGACCGACTGCGCGCCGATGGGTTCGGCTCGGTGGCGGAGGCTGTGGGCGCGCGCTGAGGGCCTACCAGTCCGGCCGGATAGACAACTGGAAGGCGACCACGCCCTCGCTGCGTTCCCGCTCGAAGTCTCGACCGGCCAGTTCACGCACCTTGTGTTCGCGATAGACGTAGCCGAACGACGTCTGCAGGTCGCCGCGTCGCCAGGCCACGCCCACCTGGGCGTCGCCGATGAAGGCCCCGGCGTCGTGGCTCATGCCCGAGCGCACAAAGTCTCCGTCGCGGTTGCGGGCGAAATTATAGCCCACCGCCCGGCTGGATCCCGCAGCGAAGACGTACCAGCGCGCCTGATCCTCGTCGAAGGCGCTGGAGCCCTCGGGCACCAGGCGATCCAGGCCCGATCCGATGCGGATGGTGGCGCCCGCCTCCGCTGAGCCGCCCCCGTCGCTCACGCCGAAGCCGGCGTGGGGAATGACTTCCACCTGCAGGCCGGTTTCCGGATCGTAGCTGCGGGTGGGCCAGCCCCGTGTGTAGCTGAGGCGATAGCCGTCGCCCTCGAACGCGGCAGGGTCGCCGGGAACGGGGGGCAGGGGCGCGCCGTCTGCGCGGAGCCAGTCGCCGGACCGGCTGAGCCGCAAGCGATCCACCGCGCCCGAGTTCGTGTCGCGCCAGGCCTCGACAACGCGCCCGCCCCGGTTGGGCGAGAAGGCGCGATCATCCATCTGGAAATCCCCGCCGAACCCCGCGTCCGGAGCGACGTCGAACTCGGCGCCGCCGGCGCCCTCGAAGGTGGTGATTGTGCTGCGCCAGGCGTTGGGGACCGGGTGGGCCGTCTGGCCGAGAGTCTGCGCCGACGCGGGGACGCCGACCAGCGTCGTCGCCGCGACCGTCACCGCACAGAACAGTCCGCCTCCCACTTTCATCAACGGCCTCCCTACCGCCAACGATGGATGCAGACTGACGGCCATGGCCGCCCCTGTCATCCCAATTCGCCCGCTTGCGTATCCTGACCGGACAACGTGCGGTGCGGCGCCTGCGTTCCCGGACCCGGCGCCAAGGGAGGATGGACCGGGTTCACGACAGGGTGATTACGGCCCGCCTACTGGCAGGCCAGGCACTCGTCGTAGTCGGTGCGGGCGGCGGCGAACAGGTCGGGCTGGTTCGGATCCACCTCGACCTCGGCCTTGTCGGCGGAGCCGGCGAAGGACGCGCGCTGAACCGACTTGGAGCGCAGGTAGTACAGGGACTTCATGCCCTGTTCCCAGGCCCGCCAGTGCAGCATGTGCAGGTCCCATTTATCCACGTCGCCGGGGATGAACAGGTTCACCGACTGGGCCTGGCAGATTTCCGGCGTGCGGTCGGCGGCCAGCTCCACCACCCAGCGCTGATCCAGCTCGAAGGCGGTCTTGAAGATGGCCTTCTCGTCCTCGGTCAGCTCGTCCAGGTGCTGGACCGAACCTTCCTGCTCAAGGATCGAGTTCCAGATCCCGTCGGTGTTCAGGCCCTTGGCTTCCAGAACTTCCTCCAGATAGGGGTTCTTGACCGCGAAGGAGCCCGACAGGGTCTTGTGGGTGTAGATGTTTGCCGGGATCGGCTCGATGCCCGCCGAGGTGCCGCCGCAGATGATGGAGATGGAGGCGGTGGGGGCGATGGCCAGCTTGTGGCTGAACCGCTCCATGACGCCGCGCTCGGCCGCGTCCTCGCAGGGGCCCTTCTCCTCGGCCAGCAGACGGCTGGCCTTGTCGGCCTCGCGGCGCAGGTGCTTGAACAGGCGCATGTTCCACGACTTGGCCATGGCGGACTCGAACGCCACGCCCTGGGCCTGCAGGAACGAGTGGAAGCCCATCAGGCCCAGACCCACCGAACGCTCGCGCTTGGCCGAATAGACCGCCGCCTTCATTTCCGGCGGGGCGCGGCGGATGAAGTCCTCCAGCACATTGTCCAGGAACCGCATCAGGTCCTCGATGAACAGCGGCTCCTCGCGCCATTCCATGAAGGTCTCGGCGTTGACCGAGGACAGGCAGCACACCGCGGTGCGGTCGATGCCCAGGTGGTCGGCGCCGGTGTGCAGCATGATCTCGCTGCACAGGTTCGACTGCTTCACCTTCAGCCCCAGCTCCTGCTGGTGCTTCGGCATGGCCTTGTTCACGGTGTCGGAGAAGATCAGGTAGGGCTCGCCGGTCTGCAGGCGGATCTCCAGGATCTTCTGCCACAGGTTGCGGGCGTCCACCGTCTTCATCACTTCGCCGTTCTTGGGCGACAGCAGGTCGAATGTCTTGCCGTCGCGCACCGCCTCCATGAAGGCGTCGGTGATGTTGATGCCGTGGTGCAGGTTCAGGGACTTGCGGTTGAAGTCGCCCGAAGGTTTGCGGATCTCGAGGAACTCCTCGATCTCCGGGTGGTGCACGTCCAGATAGACCGCCGCCGAGCCGCGACGCAGGCTGCCCTGGCTGATGGCCAGCGTCAGGGAGTCCATCACGCGGATGAAGGGGATGATGCCCGAGGTCTGGCCCTGGCCCTTGACCTTCTCGCCGATGGAGCGGACGCCGCCCCAGTAGGTGCCGATGCCGCCGCCGTTGGAGGCCAGCGCCACGTTCTCGTTCCAGACCGACTGGATGCCGTCCAGGCTGTCGCCCACCGCGTTCAGGAAGCAGCTGATGGGCAGGCCCCGGTCGGCGCCGCCGTTGGACAGCACCGGGGTCGCCGGCATGAACCACAGCTTGGACATGTAGTCATAGACGCGCTGGGCGTGCTCGGCGTTGTCGGCATAGGCCGTCGCGACGCGGGCGAACATGTCCTGATAGGACTCGCCCGGCAGCAGGTAGCGATCCTCCAGCGTCTTCTTGCCGAAATCGGTCAGAAGCGCATCGCGCGAGCGGTCGAGCTGGATGCCCTGAACCACGCTCAGCGCGGGACGCTCGGCGGCCAGATTGACCACCTCAGCCGCCTTCGCCTTGGGTTCGAAATCCGCCTTCAACGCTTCACCACCAGCCATCGTCATCTTAGCCCTGAACTAAATCGGTTATGGAACCTTGCTCCGCGTCCAGACACTAAATCTGGTGTTCGAAGCACCCCGCTCGCCTAGATGTATGGGCGCACATCCCTAACGCCCCGTAAAGCACTTGACCGGGGCTTTGTCGGTCGAATCGGTGGAGCGGTTCGCGCAGCCTGTGGAAATTCCCCGGAAACGGGATGTGACAGTTCGAAAAAAGTGATCGGCGAAACATTTCACGAAGCCGTGAGCCGGGCGCTCAAGCAGCGAGCGTCCCGGGCGCGAGCGTTAGCGCCACAAAAAGCCAAGGAACGGCGCCGCCAGCTTGGCCGTTCGAGCATCATCATGCGCGCCTTATCCTCCATCAACCGCACCGAACTGACTCGCCACGCCGGACGTCTGCTGACGCTGGCGCGCAGCGAGGTCGCCCTTCTGAGCGCCCTGCTTGTGGGGGCGGCGGGGGTGCTGACCTTCATCGAGATCGCCGACGACGTGACCGAGGCGGACGGTCGGGCCTTCGACGCCATGATTCTGGACGTGCTGCGCCCCCACGCGGACCCCGGCCACGCCTGGGGTCCATGGTGGCTGGAGGAGGCCATGGCGGACCTCACCTCGCTCGGCGGCATCTCGGTGCTGGGCCTGTTCGCGGTGGCCGTGGTGGGCTTTCTGGTGATCCAGAGAAAGCGGCTGTCCGCCCTGATGCTGGTCATCGGCCTGGCGGGAGGGGTGGCCCTCAGCGAGGGCTTCAAGGGGATATTCGAGCGCGAACGCCCGCCGGCGGAATATCAGGCGGTGGACACCCTCAACGCCAGCTTCCCGTCGGGCCACGCCCTGCTGTCGACAGTGTTCTATCTGACTGTGGGAGTGATGCTGGCCCGCGTCCTGCCCAGCCGGCGTCTGAAGGCCTGGGTCATGGCCATGGCGGTGATCGTGGCCATGCTGGTGGGCCTCAGCCGCGTCTATCTGGGCGCCCACTGGGCCACGGACGTGTTCGCCGGGTGGAGTCTGGGCGCCGCCTGGGCCATGGCCCTGTGGCTGATCGCCCATCTGATCGAACGCTTCCAGCGCCGTCACCACTCGCCGCTTCGGGACGAGCCCGCGCCGGCGGATTAGGGCGGGCGAACGATCATCGGCGGTTTCGGGCTGCAAAGGCCGATATTACAGGTCGGTAAGGTGCGGCCGTTCGCATGTGGCCCTAAGGTGACCGCCGGTCTGCAAGGGAAGCCCACATGTTCAAACGCCGCCTGATCGTCACCGCCGCCGCCACGGCGCTTCTGATGGGGGCGGCGCTGCCCGCCGTCGCCTTCGAGGGGGCGGCCGCTTCCGCCAATGCCGCTGTGGCCCAGACGCCGGGCGGCGTCGAGGTGCCGCCGCTGGGGTTTGAGCGCCGGGTGCTGGACAACGGCATGGAGGTCTATACGGCCCAGGACCGCAACACCTCCAATGTGGCGGTTCAGGTCTGGTACCGGGTCGGATCCAAGGACGACCCGCAGGGGCGGTCGGGCTTCGCGCACCTGTTCGAGCACCTGCTGTTCAAGGCAACCCGCAACATGCCGGAAGAGACCCTGGACCGGCTGACCGAGGACGTGGGCGGCTACAACAACGCCTTCACCGCCGACGACGTGACCGCCTATCACGAGGTGGTGCCGGCCAATCACCTTGAGCGCATCCTGTTCGCCGAGGCCGAGCGTCTGGGCTCGCTGGTGGTGGACGAGGACACGTTCATCTCCGAGCGCGACGTGGTCAAGAACGAGTACCGCCAGCGCATCCTGGCCTCGCCCTACGGTCGGCTGTTCGGCCTGTTCATGCCGCAGATGATCTATCAGGAGCATCCGTATCGCCGTCCCGGCATCGGCTCCATCGAGGATCTGGACGCCGCGACGCTGGATGACGTGCTGCGCTTCCACGAAACCTACTACCGGCCCGACAACGCCATCCTGATCGTGGCGGGCAATTTCGATCAGGCCCAGCTGGACGGCTGGATCGACCTGTATTTCGCTCCGCTCGAGCGCCCCGACCGGCCCATGCCCGCCAATGATGTGGCCGAGCCCGACATCACCGCACCTCGTGAGGCGACCTTCTACGCCCCCAACGTGCCGCTGCCGGCGGTGGTGCTGTCGTGGCCGACGGTTCCGTATGACCATCCGGACCGGGCGGCCCTGACGGTGCTGGACGGCATCCTGTCCACCGGCGAGTCCTCGCGGATGTACCGTTCGCTGGTCTATGATCAGCAGATCGCCGCCCAGGCGTCGTCCATGCCCGACTTCGCCCAGCAGGCGGGCTATCTGGCCGCCTATTCCCTGATGGCCGGCGACGCCACGCCGGAACAGGGCATCGCCGCCATTCAGGCCGAGGTGGCCCGGTTCCGCGACGAACCGGTCACGGACGCTGAACTGACCGAAGCCAAGAACGAGCTGGTGGCCGGCGCCCTGCGCGAGCGGGAAACCACCGACCAGCGGGCTTCGGCCCTGGGCTGGGCCCTAATCATGACCGGCGACCCGGCCACGGCCGACAACGAGATCGCCGCCATCCAGGCCGTCACCGCCGCCGACGTCCAGCGCGTGGCGCGACGCTATCTGACGCCGGAGCGCACCATCACCGTGCGCTATCTGAACGCCGACGACGCCAACCCGGCCAGCGAACAGGTGCTGAACGTGACGGCCCCGGTGACCCTGAATGATCTGGCCCCGGCAGGCGAGCGGGTCACCCTGGCGCCCGAAGCCGAGCGCGTGCCCATTCCGGAGCCGGGCGCGCCGCTGGAGCCCGCCACCCCGCAGATCAGCGAGCGCACCCTGGCCAACGGCGTGCGCGTGCTGGTGGCGCCGACGACCGGCCTGCCGCTGATCTCGGCCCGTCTCAGCTTCGACGCCGGGACCGCCGACGATCCGCAAGGCCGCGCCGGCGTGGCCGCCCTGACCGCCTCCATGATCAATCAGGGCACGTCGCGTCTGTCGGCGCCGGAGATCGCCACCCAGATCGAACAGCTGGGCGCCTCCATCGGCGCAGGCGCGGGTGTGGATTTCACCAATGTCTACGCCAACGCCCCGGCCGACGTGTTCGGCCAGACCCTGACCCTGATGGCCGAACTTGTGCGGGACCCCGCCTTCGCCGCCGAGGAACTGGATCGCCAGCAGAGCCAGACGCTTGACGGCCTGCGGGTCGCCTTGAGCGAGCCGGGCTCCATCGCCTCCCAGGCGGTCGGCCGGGTGATCTACGGCGCCGCCCCCTATGGCGCGCCGGGCTCGGGCACCCTGACCACGGTGCCGGCCATCACACGCGACGATCTGGCCGCCTTCCATACGGCCAACTGGCGCCCCTCCACCGCGACCCTGGTGTTCTCTGGCGATATCACGCCCGACGCCGCCTGGGCCTTGGCGGAGCAGGCGTTCGGCGACTGGGCCGAGCCCGCGACCCCGGCGTCGACCGTCGATGAGTCCGCCGGCGCCCCGCTCGCCCCGCGCGTGGTGGTGATCGATCAGCCCGGCGCCGGTCAGGCGGCGGTGGTGGCCGCGCGCCGAAGCGTGGAGCGGGACGACGCCGACTATTACCCGCTGCTGGTGGGCACGAACCTGCTGGGCGGCGGCTACTCCTCGCGCCTCAACCAGGAAATCCGCATCAAGCGGGGGCTGTCCTACGGCGCCGGCGCCTCTCTGGGCGCACGGGCGGATCAGGGTATTTTCACCGCCTCGACCCAGACGCCGAATGAAAATGCAGTCGAGGTCGCCGGACTGATCATGGCCGAACTGGCCCGGCTGTCGGCCGAGCCGGCGTCCGAGGCCGAACTGGGGCCGCGTCAGGCCACGCTGGTGGGCGGCTTCGGCCGGTCGCTGGAGACGGTGGACGGACTGGGCAGCTGGGTCGCCAACCTGGCCCTCTACGACCTGCCCATGAGCGATCTGGCGGCCTATGCGGGCCGGGTGAATGCGGTCACGCCCGAAGAAGTTCAGGCGGCGGCAGGCCGGGCCCTGGGGGTGGACGGAACCAGCCTGGTCATCGTCGGCGACGCCTCGCTGTTTATTGACGATCTGCGCGCCGTCTATCCGGACGTGGAGGTCCTGCCGCTGGATCAGCTGAACCTCGACAGCGCCACGCTGCGCTGAGCCGGCAAGCATCCTGAAAAGGCGAAGGGGGGCGGCGTCAGCCGTCCCCCTTTTTCATGTCCCGGCCTGGAGCCAAAAGAAAACCGGCCGGGAGATCGCTCTCCCGGCCGGTCAGGTCCCCGTTTAACGGGGGTAGGATCAGTAGCGGACCCGCAGCGTCACGCCCCACGTCCTGGGCGCGCCCAGGAAGGCGTTGTAGGTCTGGGTGTCGGTGGCCGGATCGTAGGGAATGCTGTTGAAAGCGGTCCCCTGCAGCGGCGCGTTGAACACCACCTGATAGTACTCCTCGTCGGTCAGGTTCTGGCCCCACAGCTCCAGCATCCAGCGCTCGTCTTCGGAGCCGATGCCGATGCGGCCGTTCACCATGGTCATGGCCTCCTGCATCTTGGCGGGCAGCAGGTCCGAACCGGTGTTGAACTCCGACGTGTACTTGGCCGACAGGTTGAAGCGGCCCATCAGACCGGCGCCCAGCGAGCGCTCATAGGTCATGCCGCCCGTGACCGACCATTCCGGCGCGAACGACATCTGATTGCCCGGCAGCAGGCTGAGGGGGCCGAACCGGGCGGGGTTCACCAGATCCGCAGCGGTGAAGTCGCCGTAGGTGGTTTCGGCGTAGGTCAGGCCGCCGTTCAGGGTCAGGCCGTCAACCGGCGTGAACCACAGCATGTCCATGTCCACCCCGGTGGAGTTCACCTCGGGGATCGACTCCACCACGAAGGCGGTGCCCAGGAAGGTGTTGAGCTGGAAGTCCTCGAAGGTCTGGTCGAACAGGGTCGCGTTGAACAGCAGCGACCGGTTGAACAGGGTGGACTTGAAGCCCAGTTCCCAGCTGTCCACGGTTTCGGCCGGGAAGAACAGCGAGGCGTCGGGCGTCACGCCGGTCTGCACGCGATCCAGGTTGTAGCCCGCGCCCTTGTAGCCGCGCGCGTACGAGCCGTAGAACATGACGCTGTCGTTCAGACGATAAGCCGCCTTGAAGGTGCCGCTGAACGCGTCCTCGCTGAAGCTCTCGGTGACCGACCGGTTGTCATAGAAGGGGTTGGACCAGGGCAGGCACAGGGCGCCCAGCGCGGACGTGGGCGTCGGCGAGGCGGAGCCCTGGTTCGCCAGAGCGCCCAGGCAGGCCGACCCGTTGCCGTTGATGTTGTCCTGCTGGACCAGCAGATCCTTCTCGTCGTTGGTCCAGCGCAGACCCAGGGTCAGCTCGAACGCGTCCGTCACCCGCCAGGTGTTGTTGGTGAAGATGGCGAAAGTTTCCGACGACTGGGAATAGTGGTCGTCCACGCCCTGGCCGACGATATGGGTCGGCGCGAACGCGTTCGGCGGCGCCAGACCCGCCGCGCAGAGCGGGTTGAAGCCCGTCGGATCGGTGAAGCACTGGATCCGGCCGGGGTTCGGTCCGCCCAGGGCGGCCGGAACCGTCGCGGTGAAGAGGAGCGACTGATAGGCGTTGTAATCGCTGCCCAGGAAATAGCTGTCGTCGCGCGACAGATCTTCGTTGGCGTAGAAGCCGCCGATCAGCCAGTCGAAGTTGGCCGTGGCGCCCGCCAGACGCAGTTCCTGGCTGATGGTGTCGATGCCGAAGCCGAAGTTGCCGTCCTGGTTGCGGTACAGCAGGTCGGCGCCGGTGAAGTCGATGTCCATGCCGTTGTCGGATTCCCACGACCGATAAGCGGTCACGGAGGTCACGGTGGCGTTCCAGGCCTCGATGTCGGCGTTGACCTCGGCCGAGAAGCCGTAGTCCTCGATGTTCTGGCCGGTGTCGCGGTTGGAATAGGCCGTGCGCGAGAAGGGCACGAAGTCATAGCCTGGCGCCGGGCCGAAGCCGCTGCCGGTGACCGGAGCCGCCTGGCCCTGACCGTTGGCCAGGGCGTTGATGAAGCCGAAGGTCGGGCCGACACGGATCTGCGACGACACGCAGCAGAATTCCTCGCGGCGCGAATAGTCGGCGATCAGTCGGATCGAGGCCAGATCGCTCGGCAGGATCAGCAGCTGGCCCCGCGCGGTCCAGAAGTCCTGCGTCTGGTCTTCGGTCAGGGTGCGCGGACCGTCGCCGGTGTCCACGTCATAGAAACCGTCGCGCTGACGCGACGCCACGTACAGACGCCCGGCGATGTTCTCGCTGAGCGGTCCCGTGACCGAGCCCGCGACGCCCCAGGCGCCGTAGTCGCCCCCGGTCAGTTCGCCCTCGAAGCCGGGCTGGAAGGACGGGGCCTCGGTGATGATGTTGATGACGCCGGCCGAGGTGTTCTTGCCGAACAGGGTGCCCTGCGGTCCCTTCAGCACCTCGATGCGGGACATTTCGCCCAGGTCGCCGAAGCCGACGCCGTTGCGGGGGCGATAGACGCCGTCGATGACCACGCCCACCGAGCTTTCCAGGCCGGGGTTGTCGCCCACGGTGCCCACGCCGCGGATACGGGCGGTGGTGATGGTCTCGGACGTGGTCGAGGTCACGGTCAGACCCGGCGTCAGGATCTGCATGTCCTTGATGTCGCGGACGCCCGCGTCCTCAAGAACCTGTTCCGACAGCGACGTGACCACGATCGGCACGTCCTGCAGGCTCTGTTCCCGCTTCTGGGCGGTGACGACGATCTCGTCGACCGAGGTCACTTCCTGTGCGGCGACGCCGCCGGCGGCGACAGCCGTCAGGGCGATGGCCGACGCTGACGTGGTGAGAATTTTAGTGAAGCGCATGGAGCTACCCCCGGCTCTGTAGGCCCGGCGCCCGTTATGGCCGCCGCGGCGTTTCCTGGTCCCTGCGATCCCGGTTCTGCGTGGAACACGGGATTCATCAGTCAACGAGTAATCCAAGGGTGGAATCGCGACAATAAGTCCAGCCCCATTTCCGCCCTGAAACCTGCACGTAGTGACGCGAAAGTGACAGAAATGCGTTACGCAAGGTCAATATTCGCAAGGGATTCTGGCGATTCATCGCCGTAACGCTCCGCTCTCGCCGTCCTTTCGCGCCGGCGCCGGAAGGCCGAGCAGCGGGCCAGGACCACTGAACCGACGACCGCAGACGCCAGCGAGCCGCTGAGAACGCCCAGTTTGACCTCCGACTGGATCGGCGAATCGAGCGCCCCGGGAAACGCCAGGGCGCCGATGAACAGACTCATGGTGAAGCCGACCCCGCACAGCAGTGAAACGCCATAAATCTCGGCCCAGGTGGCGTTGGAGGGCCGCTTGCCAAGTCGCGTCAGCACTGTGAACGCCGTGGCGATCATCACCCCGGCCTGCTTGCCAAGGAACAGCCCCGCCGCGATCCCCAGCGCCACCGGCGACAACAGATCCTGAAACGACAGCCCCGCGAAGGAAAAACCCGCCTTTGCGAAAGCGAACAGGGGCAGCACGCCGAACGCCACCCAGGGATGCAGCACCTCCATGGCGCTTTTGAGCGGACTGCGCCGGCCCTCCACCCGCGCATTGATCGGCACGATGCAGGCGAAGGCTACCCCCGCCAGCGAAGTGCTGAGTTCGGCCTGCAGCGTGAAATACCAGACCCACAGGAAACCCAGGGTCCACAAGGGCGCGCCCAGCCGTCCCTGCCGGGCCAGGGCGCCCAGCGCGATCAGCCCGCCCAGCGCCCAGGCCAGCGGGACGGTCTGCACCCCCTGGCTGAACATGGCCGCGATGATCAGGATGGCGCCCAGATCGTCCACGATGGCTAGGGTCAGCAGGAAGATGCGCAGCGACGCCGGCAGCCCTCGCGCCACCAGGGCGAAGACGGCCACGGCGAAGGCGATATCCGTGGCCACGGGGATCGACCATCCGGCGGTCGGCCCGCCCATCCATTCGGCGACCTTCAGATAGACCAGGGCCGGAGCGATCATGCCGCCCGCCGCCGCCAGCACCGGCGCCGCCAGACGCCGGGGGTCCGACAGCTCCCCTTTGAGGATCTCGTGCTTGATCTCCAGACCCACGATCAGGAAGAACAGGGCCATCAGCCCTTCCTTGACCCAGTCCGACAGGGTCAGCCGGATGGTGAAGTCGCCGATGCTGATGGGCAGATACGACTTCAGCGCCGCGAAATAGTCCGCCGCCCACGGCGAGTTGGCCGCGATCAGGGCTGCCAGGGCCGCAAACCCCAGCACCGAGCCGGACGCCGTCTCGGTCTTCAGAAAATCCAGCGTGATCCGCCGCGCCATGACCCATCCCCCAATGGTTGCTCGTGACAGAGGCTTGCGCCGCACCCCCTGTGCGCGCATCTGGCCCCCATGCCCGTTCTGGACGATTACCGCCCCCGACCCGCGTTCTTTCAACTGGGAGACGAGTTCGGCGACGCCGTGGAACCGGCCGACTTCCCTCAGCACATAACGCGGTTCCGTAACAATCGCGCGGCGATGACAGCGGGGCTGGCGGGCCTGACCGACGCCGAATGGACCGACGCCTTTGGCCGGTTCGTCCCCTTGCCCGGCCAGCCCGGCCCGGTGGCCATGCGCTATCACGGTCATCAGTTTCGCACCTACAATCCGGATATCGGCGACGGACGCGGTTTTCTGGCGGCCCAGATGCTGGAGGCCGGGACCGGCCGCCTGCTGGATCTGGCCACCAAGGGATCGGGCCAGACGCCTTGGTCCCGCGGCGCTGACGGGCGGCTGACCCTGAAGGGCGGGGTGCGCGAGGTGCTGGCCCCGCTGATGCTGGAGGCGCTGGGCGTGCCCGCCAGCCGACCCTTCAGCCTGATCGAGACCGGCGAACAGCTGGCCCGCCACGACGAGCCCTCGCCGACCCGCTCGGCGGTGCTGGTGCGGCTGGGCCACAGCCATGTGCGCTTCGGCACGTTCCAGCGGGCGGCCTATCTGGAGCGGCGCGACCAGATCGAGGCCCTGATCGAGCACGTGCGGGCCCACTATCACCCGCAAGTCGCCGAGGGCGACGCGCCGGGCCTGCTGGCCGCGGTGGTGGAGGCGTCTGCGAAACTGACCGCCCGCTGGATCGCCGCCGGCTTCGTGCACGGGGTGCTGAACACCGACAATCTGAACGTCACGGGCGAGAGCTTCGACTACGGCCCCTGGCGCTTCCTGCCCCACTATGAGCCCGGCTTCACCGCCGCCTATTTCGACCAGACGGGTCTGTACGCCTTCGCGCGCCAGCCCGAGGCGGTGTTCTGGAACCTGACCCAGCTGGGCGGAACCTTGCGGCTGGTGGCGGACGCCGAGCCGCTGACCGACGCCCTGAACGGGTTCGGCCCGGCCTATATCCGGCATCTGCGGGCGGCCTTCGTGATGCGGCTGGGCGTGAAGAGCCTGGGCGAGGCGGCGGATCAGCGTCTGGTGGACACGGTCCTGGCCCTGCTGCGCGAAGGCGGCGAGGCGATGCGGTGGGAGCCGCTGTTCTTCGACTGGTTCGCCGGCTTCGCGTCGTCCGAGCGGGCCCTGCGCGGCCCGCGCCGGGCGCTGTATCAGGGCGAAGCCTTCGACGCCTTCCGCTTCGCCCTGTTCGAGCATGAGCCCGACCGGCCCGAACGGCTGGAACACGCGGCGTTCCGGGCCGACGAGCCCGAGGAGATGATTGTCGACGAGGTGGAAGCCATATGGGCCGCCATCGCCGAAAGGGACGACTGGACGCCATTCAACGCCAAGCTGGCGCGCATCGAGGCGTGGCGTCAGGCGCTGGACTTCCCCGCCTGAGCGGCCGGCGTCAGCCGCGCCCGGAGCCGCCGCCGCCGGGCGCGGGGGCAAGGTCCAGAAGCTGGACGCGGAACACCAGCACCGAATGGGGCGGGATCCGGCCGGAGCCTTGCCCGCCGTAACCCAGCTCGGGCGGCACATAGAGCAGCCACTCGTCGCCGACCTTCATGCGCTGCAGCGCCTCGGTCCAGCCGGGCACAACCTGTTCGGGCGTGGTGACATAGGGGCTGCCCCGCTCGAACGAGCTGTCGAACACCGTGCCGTCGGTCAGCGAGCCTTCGTAGTGCACCCGCACCAGATCGTTGCCGTCGGGGCTGGGCGCGCCATCCGGGGCGGCGTTCAGCACCTTGTACTGAAGGCCGGACTCCAGCGTCACCACGCCGTCGGCGTCCGCGTTCTCCGCCATGAAGGCGGCGGCCTCGGCCACGCGGGCGTCGTCGCCGCCGGTTTCAGCATCGTTCCCGCCGCAAGCCGCCAGCAACAGGGCGGCCGTCAGGCTAGCCCATCCGAAGCGCATAGCCGGCATTCTCAAGTCCCTTTCTGATTTCATCTGCATGGTGGGCGTCGCGCGTCTCCACCATGATGTCGAATTCCGCGCCCTTGGCCGGCACGTCCAGCGCCAGGCGGTTGTGCACCACGTCGATGATGTTGCCGCCGGCCCCGCCGATGACGGCGCTCATCTTGGACAGCATGCCCGGCCTGTCGTCGCCCAGGATGCGGTACACCACCAGCCGCTTCTCGCGCACCATCTCGCGGTTGAGCACCACCGCCAGCATGCGCGCGTCGATATTGCCGCCGCACAGAACCAGGCCGACCGTCTTGCCCTTGAACCGCTCCGGGTAGCGCAGCAGCGCCGCCAGACCGCCGGCGCCCGCGCCTTCGGCCACGGTTTTTTCCAGGGTGGCGTAGAAGGCCACGGCCTTCTCGAAATCCTCTTCGTCCACCACCAGCACGTCGTCCACCAGCGGGTCGGCCAGGGCGAAGGGGATGTCGCCCACCGCCTTGATGGCGATGCCCTCGGCGATGGTCTGGCCGCCGCATTTGGGGGTCTCGCCCTTACGGCGCGCGGAGAAGGAGGGATACATTGCCGCCTCCACCCCGATGATCTCGATGTCCGGCTTCACGGCCTTGGCGGCGATGGCGCAGCCGGCGATCAGACCGCCGCCGCCGATAGGAATGAGGATCGCGTCCAGGTCCGGCGCGTCCTCCAGAAACTCCAGCGCACAGACCCCTTGCCCGGCCACGATGCCCTCGTCGTCGAAGGCTGAGATGAAGACATAGCCCTTGTCTTCCACAAGCTGCTTCGCGTGCAGGGTGGAGCCCGAGAAATCATCGCCCTCGATCACCACGGTCGCTCCGTGGGCGCGCGTGCCGTCCGCCTTCACGAAGGGGGTGCCGTGGGGCATGACGATGGTCACCGGCACGCCGAGACGACCGCCGTGATAGGCCAGCGCCTGGGCGTGATTGCCGGCCGAGGCGGCCACGACGCCGCGCCTGCGCTCGTCCTCGGTCAGCTGCATCAGCCGGTTCAGCGCCCCGCGCTCCTTGAACGAGCCGGTGAAATGCAGGTTGTCGTACTTCACCCAGACGTCGGCCCCCGTCAGCTGGGACAGACGGCGGGAATGGCGGACGGGGGTTCTATCCACCTGACCCGCGATCCGCTCGCGGGCGGCGCGGATATCGTCGACGGTGACGGCCATGGTCGTTCCTGAGCGCGTGTTTTCTTTGGCGGCTGTACGGCGCCGCGGCGAGAGGCTTATCCGGTTCGCGCCGTCGGGCAAAGCGTCAGCAACGTCACCGCAGCATCGCAACCTTGACCATGGGAATGTGTTAAGAGAACCGCGTGAGTTCGTGCGTCACGAGAGGATTTCGCCATGCAAGCCGCCAGTCTCGCCAGATCCGTCGCCGTCGCAGCCCTGGGCGCAGCCGTCCTGGCCGCCTGCGCGCCCATGCCCTCGCCCGGTCCGGTTGCGGGGGGAGGTGGGCTTTCCAGCACCTTCAGCGCCGCCGACTTCGCCTGGTCGACCCAGCCCGGCGCCGCGGCTGTGGAGGGCCGGGTCGATTACAGCGCGAATGGTCAGGACTTCAATTGCATCGGTTCGGTGGGCCTGATCCCCGAGACTCCCTACACCCGGCACCGGTTCCTGACGCTGTATCAGTCGCTGGAGTCGGCGGCCGTGCCCGCCGGCGTCGTGCGGTCGCGCAGCGACGGCGAGGCCAGCTCCGACTACCGCGCCTATGAACGCTCCACCACCTGCGGCGCGGACGGCGGTTTCGCCTTCCAGAACCTGCCCCAAGGCGGCTGGTTCGTCATCGCGCCGGTCCGGGCCGGATCGGGCGAGCCGGTTGTGCTGATGCGGCGCATCCAGACGGACGCCCGCGGAACGGTCAGGGTGACCCTGAACTGAGTTTTCGGATCAAGGCCTCGGTCGAGGCGAGAGGAGCCTGACATGTCGCGTCCCCGCTCGTTAACCATGATCACCGTCGCCGCCGGCGCGCTGGCGTTGAGTTTCGCCGTGCATCCCGCCGAGGCCCAGTCCGGCTACTATGGACATTATAATCAAGGCTATGGCCACGAGCGGCGGGCGCCGTCCTGGTGGGATCAGCGAGACCGGCCGGGCGACTATCGCTGCGACGCCTACTGGGACGCCAACCGCGCCGATTGTCATGAGCGCTGGCGGGACCAGCGCCCGCGCTATGCCTACAATCGCAGCCACGGCGGGTATGGCCATTACGGGCGGGGTTATGGCCACGGCGCCCGGTACGACTATCAGGCCTACGCCTCTGCGGTGCGCGGGGCCAACGTCTGGCCGGGAGCTTACGGGCGGCCGGATCTGGTCTATCCCGGCGGCGGATATGGTCATGCGCGCGGTCGCGATCCGCGCCGCGTGGACTGGTGCCGCTGGAACTATCGCTCCTACAATCCGTCGACGGGCTATTACCGGGCCTACAGCGGCCGGCTGGTCTACTGCGGCTGATTCACGCGAATCCTTGAACTGACAAAGGCTTGGCGAGCGCCGTTCGCCATTAAATGGCCGAATCCGCCCGTCTTGAGTGCCGGGACCCGCTGTTCGGGTCCGGTAGTCAGGGGAGCGCGTTCATGTCCCAGCACAACATCGTCAAGTCCGAAGCTTTCGAGAAAGCGCCCTTCGTCTATATCCGGACGGTGCGGTCCGGCGGACTCCGGCGGCGCCGGGCGCGCATGGCCCTGGCCTTTGTGGCGGGCGCCGTTGTCGCCGTGGCGGTCGGAGCCGTAGCCACGGTGCTGGCGTTCGGGCCTGCGCTTGGCATTTAGCTATATTAGCTAATGTGAAATCGAATATTTCACACAAAATATGACAAGCTGTCATAAAACATTCACCGCACGCACTCTTTACAGCCGGTGAAATCGGCGCAGTCTGTTCTGAACCCGGAACGAATTCGGGGCTTGGAGGAGATGCGTCATGCGCAAGCCCATACCCATTGTTGCGGCGATTTTCGCCGTTGTTTCAACCGCTTCTGCAGCATCAGCGCAGGAAGATCGCGCGCCACGGCCTGAGCCTCAGGTGGAGCGGGTCGCCTATATCTGCGCCAATGACGAGGCCACCCGATCGGCCTTCGAGCGTGAATACGGACAGCAGCCGGTGTTCGTGACCGCCGAGGAAGCCCTGGCCGCGTCCAGCGCCGGCGAGCGCTGGGCCGCCCCGCGCTGCATGACCGAGGCCCAGCACGAACGCCTCGAGCAGATGCGTCGCCAGACCGCCGCCAAGAACTGACGGCTCATCGGTCGGCAAACAAAAAGGGCCGCGTCCGTGGACGCGGCCCTTGTCATGTCAGCGAATGGGCGCGCCCTATTCGATGTCTTCATTCAGCAGGCCGACCTTGTAGTAGCCGTTTTCCTGCAGGGTGTTCATGACTTCCATGAAGCGCTCGTACATCACGTCGGGGTTGGCGCGGACGAAGACGCGCTCCTCGCGCGGGTTCGGCACGGCCAGGGCGGCGTTCAGGGTCGGAATTAGTTGCTCGAGGGTGGTTTCCTGCTCAACGACGTAAAGCGAGGTGTCGTCCTGGATCGAGATGTAAACCGGCTCCTTGAGCTCCTCGCCCGGAGGCGGCGGCGAAGCGGGCGGGAGGTCCAGACGGATGGACACGGTCGCCAAGGGCGCGGCCACCATGAAGATGATCAGCAGCACGAGCATGACGTCCACGAACGGCGTCACGTTCATGTCCGAGTTCAGCTCTTCAACCTTGCCGCCCTGTTGTTTGATCTTGGCCGCCATACGCAGGTATCTCCGGTCGGGCCCGCGCGAAAGGGAGACGCGTGGGCGAACTTGAAAGCGTTTCGGACAGTGTCTTGGCGTCCGCCGCCGCGCTTGTAAAGCGGTCAGGGGGTCAAGAATGTTCCCGAAGGCCAAATTACCCCCGCTACGGGAATGATTCCACCCACTGCGCGCCTTTCGCCCCGTTCCGGCGGCGCCTAACTGCAGGTTTGAGCAACCCCCGGAGCATCGACATGAAGACGATCAGGACCACCGACATCGAGATTCCCGCCCTAGGCTTCGGCACCTATCAGCTGGAGCCGGCGGACGCCCGGCGCATGGTGGCGGAGGCTTTGCGCATCGGTTACCGCCACGTGGACACGGCCTTCATCTACAAGAACGAGGAGGGCGTGGGTCTGGGCATCGGCGATTCGGGCGTGGCCCGGGACGATGTGTTTCTGACCACCAAGATCTGGGTGACCAATTTCCATGACGGCGACCTGCAGCGTCAGGCCGAGGAAAGCGCGGAGCGCCTTGGCCAGGTCCCGGACCTGCTGCTGCTGCACTGGCCCAAGCCAGAGCCGTCGCTGGAAGAGACCATCAAGGCCCTGAACGACGCGCGCTCGTGCGGGTTCGCGAAGAACATCGGCCTGTCCAACTTCCCCTCGGCCCTGTTCCGCGAGGCCGCCGCCCTGTCCGAGGCGCCGCTGGTCACCAATCAGGTCGAGTATCACCCCTATCTGTCCCAGAAGACCCTGATCGAGACGGCCCGCGATCTGGGCTCGTCCATCACCGCCTGGTCGCCCCTGGCCCAGGGCAAGATCGCCGACGACGCGGTCATCGCCGAAATCGGCAAGGCTCACGGCAAGATGCCCGGGCAGGTGACCCTGCGCTGGATCATCCAGCAGGGCGTCATCGCCATCCCCAAGACCGCCAGCGAAAAGCGGGCGGCCGAGAATCTGGATATCTTCGATTTCGAACTGACCGCCGACGAGATGGCCCGCATTCACGCCCTGGCCCATCCGGGCGGGCGAATCGGCGACTGGATTGATCCGGCCTTTGAATGGGATCAGGATACCTCTCAACAATAAGAGGAACCGCAGGGAGGTTCGACCATGGGCTCCGTCCTGGGATTTCCCGGGGCCGATCCGGCCGACGCGGCCATCGGCGCCCGGCTGAGACGCTGGCGCGACCAGCGCGGGGTGAATCTTGAGGCCATGGCGCAGGCCCTGCATATCCCGCCCGAAGAAATGCGTCTGGTGGAGGCCGGGCGGGCGCACCTGGATTCGGTCCAGTTGGCGGTGGCCACCCGGCATCTGCGCCTGCCGGTCTGGGCGCTGGTGTCGGACACGCGGGCCTATTGATGCGGTGGCGTCGTGATCTGTTCGTGCGAGGCTTTCTTGCGGGCTGGCGAGACGGCGCCCGGGATGGCCAGGCCATGCGCAGCGGAGCCGTGGCCGGCATTGTGCTCGGCCTCATGATTTGCCTGACGCTCATCGTGACATGATGCGCCGGGGCGCTTAAGCCGTTCGCATCTTCCGGAGCGAACCATGGCCTACAAGTCCCTGCGCGATTTCATCGACATGCTGGAAGCCCAGGGCGAGCTGGTCCGGGTCTCCGAGCCCGTGTCCACCGTCCTGGAGATGACCGAGATCCAGACCCGGCTGCTGCGCAACGGCGGCCCGGCGGTGATCTTCGAAAAGCCTTTGATGCCCGACGGTTCGGTCAGCCCGATCCCCTGTCTGGTCAATCTGTTCGGCACGGTGAAGCGGGTGGCCATGGGCGTCACGCTGGAGAAAAAACAGCGCACCACCGCCGCCGAGCTGCGCGAGGTGGGCGAGCTGCTGGCGTTCCTGAAAAACCCCACCCCGCCCCGCGGCCTGTCCGACGCCATGGAGATGCTGCCGCTGGCGCGCACCGTCATGGGCATGCGGCCGAAGACGGTGAAGAAGGCCCCGGTGCATGAGGTGGTGCTGACGGGCGACGACATCGACCTGACAAGCCTGCCCATCCAGACCTGCTGGCCCGGCGAGCCCGCGCCCCTGATCACCTGGGGCCTCGTCGTCACCAAAGGCCCGTCCGACGCGGCCGAGGACGATTTCAATCTGGGCATCTACCGCATGCAGGTGCTGGGCAAGGACAAGGCCATCATGCGCTGGCTGGCCCACCGGGGCGGGGCCCAGCATTACGCCCGGCACCGCAAGGCCGGAAAGCGCGAGCCCCTGCCCGCCGCCGTGGTGCTTGGCGCTGATCCGGGCACCATCCTGGCGGCGGTGACGCCGGTGCCGGACACCCTCAGCGAATATCAGTTCGCCGGGCTGATGCGCGGCGCCAAGGCCGAGCTGGTTCCCTGCAAGACCGTGCCCCTGATGGTCCCGGCCCAGGCCGAGATCGTTCTGGAAGGCCATGTGCTGCTGGACGAGCACGCCGAGGAAGGCCCCTACGGCGACCACACCGGCTATTACAACTCGGTGGAGACGTTCCCGGTGTTTCAGGTGACGGCGATCACCATGCGCCGCGATCCCATCTATCTGACCACCTTCACCGGGCGCCCCCCGGACGAACCCTCGGTGCTGGGCGAGGCGCTGAACGAGGTGTTCATCCCCCTGTTGCAGGCCCAGTTCCCCGAAATCACCGACTTCTGGCTGCCGCCCGAAGGGTGCAGCTACCGCATCGCCGTGGTCAGCATGAAGAAGGCCTATCCGGGCCACGCCAAGCGGGTGATGCTGGGCGTGTGGAGCTTCCTGCGCCAGTTCATGTACACCAAATGGGTCATCGTGGTGGACGACGACATCGACGCGCGGGACTGGAAGGACGTCATGTGGGCGGTCTCCACCAAGATGGATCCGGCCCGCGACATCACCCTGATCGAGAACACCCCCATCGACTATCTGGACTTCGCCAGCCCCGAGAGCGGCCTGGGCTCCAAGATCGGTCTGGACGCCACCGACAAGCTGCCGCCCGAGACGAAGCGCGAATGGGGCGAGGAAATCCGCATGGAAGCGGACGTCGTGGAGCGGGTCAGCGAGATGTGGGACCGGCTGGGTCTGCCCGGCGACGGCGCGCCCATATGGAAGTAGGGCGCCGCAGCAGCGAGCCGCACCGGGGCGGCCTGACAATCGCCGGGCCGCTCATTTTCCTGCTGGTTGTCTGGTTCGGCGCCTATTTCACCTGGCGAATCGTGCACGGCGATCGGGCGGAACAAGGCGTGGTGACCCACGTCGTCTATCCTGACAGTGGCGTGGGGCGCCTCGCCCATGACGTCTTCACGCCGCTGCGCTGGCTTGACGCCCGGTACCTGGGGGTCGGCTCAAGCATTGCGTCCGGGGACGGTCAGGACGTTTCCACCGAGGCTTGAGCACGTCTCTCGCGGTCACGCCCCTCGCATTTTGGCCAAGCGTCACTATGTGAAGGGCATGAACTATCGTCTCACCACCGTCGAACGCGCCTATCAACTCGCCGAAAGCGGCGAATTCGCCAATGTGGGGGAGATCAAGCGACGGCTGAGTTCCGAGGGCTATTCCGACGTCCAGGGCCAGCTGTACGGCTCCACCATCACCTCCGCGCTGAAAAAGCTGTGCGACAAGGCGCGGGCGGGCATGCCCGCCGAGCCGGTCGATACGGTCGAGAAGGACGCCGACGCGGTCTGACATTCCCGGCTTGAGGGGTTAGAAGGCTGCATCGTCCGGCGCGTCGCCGGAGCCTTGAGAGCGCCCCATGCAACCGATCGTCTGGCTCTGCGCCGTTTCCCTTCTGCTTGCGAGTCCCGCCATGTCACAGTCGCCTTCGGTTCCTAACGCCGCGCCTTGGGACCAGGATTTTCTGCCGCCCGCGCCCGAATGGGACGGCGCCAGCCGATCCCTGCTGCGCGAAGCGTCGGACCCGTGGGTCACGCCGTTCGAGGCGGACCCCGAGCGGGATTTCAGCCCGACCTATGCCGACACCCGCGCCTGGTTCGACCGGCTGGACGCCGCTTCCGACCTGATCCGCATCGAGCAGTTCGGAACCTCGCCGGAGGGGCGGCCCATCTATGCGGTGATCGCCTCGAAAGACGGCGCGGAATTCGATCCGGCCAAGCCGGTGCTGCTGGCCCAGGCGGGCATCCATCCGGGCGAGATCGACGGCAAGGACGCGGGCATGATGCTGCTGCGCGACATCGCCATGTACGGTCGCGACGATCTGCTGGACCGGGTCAACCTGATCCTGATCCCGATCCTGAGCGTGGATGGCCATGAGCGGACCAGCGCCCATTCCCGGCCCAACCAGCGCGGACCGCGCATCCAAGGCTGGCGTCATACCGCCACCAACCAGAACCTGAACCGCGACTTCGTGAAGCTGGACCAGGCCGAGATGCGCGCGGTCATGGGCCTGATCCAGCGCTACCGGCCGGACCTGTACGTGGACATCCACGTCACCGACGGCATGGATTATCAGTACGACGTCACCTACGGCTACAACGGCGAGAACGGGGTCTGGAGCCGTTCGCCCGCGACGGCCCAGTGGCTGGACGACGCCTTCAAGCCAGCCATGAACGACGCCCTGGCGGCGCAGGGGCACATCCCCGGCGAACTGGTCTTCGGCGTCGATGACAGCAACCCGCGCGCGGGCCTGTCGGACGGCGGGCTGGGCGAGCGGTTCTCCAACGGCTGGGGATCGGCGGCCCACGTGCCCACCATCCTGATCGAGAACCACAGCCTGAAGCCCCACGAGCAGCGGGTGCTGGGAACCTATGTATTCCTGGAGACCGCCATGCGCCTGCTGGCCGAGCGAGGCGATGATCTGCGCGTTGCGGTGCAGCAGGACCGGGCCCTGCGGCCGACGGAAATTCTGGCCAATTTCGTGCCTACGGAAGAGCCCATCTACACCCGTGAATTCCTGGGCATTCGCTATGAAACCTACGAGAGCCCGGCGTCCGGGCGGTCGGAAATCCGGTGGCTGGGCCAGCCGGACCCCGAGCCGTGGATGATGCCGTTCTACGGCTCGCGCCCGACCCTGACCTTGGCACGGCCCGAGGCCTACTGGGTGCCGTCGTACCGGGCCGACGTCATCGAGCGCCTGCGTCTACACGGGGTTCAGATGGAGGTGTTGGACGCGCCGCGCACGGTTCCGGTCCAGATGCTGCGTCTGGAGGACCCGCGCGTGTCGGGCCGCACCAGCGAGGGTCATGTGCCGATCACGGTGCAGACGGTCACGACCGAGGACCGCGACTGGACCTTCCCGACCGGTTCGGTGCGCGTGCCCACCGAACAGCCGCTGGGCGATCTGGTGGTGCTGGCGCTGGAGCCCCAGTCGTCCGAGAGCTTCTTCGCCTGGGGCATGTTCCCCGAAATCCTCAACCGGGTGGAATATATCGAGGCCTACGCCATCGCGCCGCTGGCCGAGCGCATGCTGGAGGCGGATGCCGAGCTTCGCGCCGCCTTCGAGGCTCGGCTGGCCGAGGACGCGGAATTCGCCGCCGACGGCGACGCGCGGCTGGCCTGGTTCTATGAGCGGACGCCCTTCTACGACGACCGCTATCGCCTGTACCCCATCGCAAGGGAGGTCCGTTGATGGACCTGTTCACCACCGCCGTTCCGGACTCCGCCCGCGCCGCCGCCCTTTGGTGCGGCCTGCTGATCCTGCTGCTGATCACCCTGTCGGGCCTGGTGGTGCGCCAGCGCCGGCGCCTGAGGATCGGCTATGGCGACGGCGAGGCGCCGGAACTGATGGGCGCCTCGCGCGCCTTCGGCAACGCGGCGGAATATGCGCCGGCGGCCATGGCGGGGCTGGCCCTCATGGCCATGGTCAGCGCGGCGCCGTGGCTGATCCACCTGGTGGGGGCGACCTTCATGCTGGGCCGGATCATTCACGCCTTCGGCCTGTCCCGCTCGGTGGGCGCCACGCGCGCCAGGGTCGCGGGCATGATGCTGACCTATGTGTCGCTGCTGGTTCTGGCGGTGGTGCTGATCGCCTTCGCGGTTCCCTAGAGCCTGATCGGTTAGGTGGAATCGCTTCGCGATTCCGCCGATGCCGTGAATCAGGCTCCAAGCACAGCCGGTTGCGGCGCGGCGGGCGACCGGCCATATCGGGGCATGGCTGACGCTTCCCAATCCCCCACCGCCGACCTGTTGCATGATCTCGTCAAGGCGGCGCTGAAGGCCGGCGCCGACGCGGCCGAGGCCGTTCATGCGGACCGGCGCGCCCTGTCTCTGGGGGTGCGCAACGGCGAACTGGAAGAGGTGGAGCGCGAGGAGTCCCGCGATCTGGGGCTGCGGGTGTTCGTGGGCCGTCGTCAGGCGACGGTGTCTGCGTCCGACCTGTCGCCCGGCACGAAGGCGCGGCTGGTTGAGCGCGCCGTGGCCATGGCGCGTCTGGCCCCCGAGGATCCCTACGCCGGACTGGCGCCTGAGGATCAACTGGCGCGCGGTCCGTTCCGGGATCTGGACATGTACGATCCGAGCGAGCCCTCGGCCGAGGCGCTGGAAGCCGCGGCGCGCAATGCCGAGGACGCCGCCCGCGCCGTTCCCGGCGTATCCATTTCCGAGGGCGGATCCGCCAGCTGGTCGGCCGGGGACTGGCGGCTGGTCACCTCCCATGGTTTCGACGGCGCCCACCGCGAAAGCGCCTTTTCGCTGGGTGTTGGCGTCATCGCCGCTCTGAACGGCGCCAAGGAGCGGGGCAGCGAGCACCGGGCCGTGCGCCACCTGTCGGACCTGCCGGGCGCCGAGGCCATCGGCGCCGTGGCGGGAAAGCGCGCCACCGCCCGGCTGGGCGCGCGAAAGATCGCCTCCACCACCGCCCCGGTGATCTTCGAGAACCGGCTGGCGACCCAGCTTATCTCCCCTGTGATTCAGGCCATGTCCGGGCCGTCGGTGGCGCGCGGGGTGTCGTTCCTGAAGGACCGTTTGGGCCAGAAGGTGCTGTCCGGCGCCGTGACCCTGATCGATGATCCGTTCCGGCCGCGCGGGCTGGGGTCCACGCCCTTCGACGACGAGGGCGTGGCGGTGGAGCGGCGCGAGCTGATCTCGGCGGGCGTGATCAACGGCTGGCTGCTGAACACCGCCTCGGCCGCCCAGCTGGGCCTGCAGAGCACCGGCCACGCCTCGCGCGGCCTGGCGGGACCGCCGGGCGTGTCGGGGCACAACCTGCATGTGGAGCCCGGCCAGCGGGATCTGGCGGGACTGATGAGCGACGCCGGAACCGGCCTTCTGGTCACCTCCATGTTCGGCCCGTCGCTGAACCCCAACACCGGCGACTGGTCCGCGGGGGTGTCGGGCTTCTGGTTCGAAAACGGAAAAATGACCCATCCCGTCAGCGAAATCACCGTGGCCGGCAATCTGCTGGCTCTGGCCGGACGCATCGTCGTGGGCTCCGATCTGGAGTTCCGGGGCTCGTTCAACAGTCCGTCCCTGCTTATCGACGGCGTGGCCATCGCCGGAAAATGAGCCTGGCCGCCGATCTGGATCTGCTTAGGGCGGCGGCGATCGAGGCCGGCGCCATGGCGGTCCGGCATCGGGCCCAGGGGCTGAACATTCAGTCCAAGCCCGGCGGCTCGCCCGTGACCGACGCGGATGTGGCGGTGGACGGCTGGTTGCGCGATCACCTGACGGCGGCCCGGCCCGACCACGGCTGGCTGTCCGAGGAAACCACCGACAATCCGGACAGGCTGTCGCGGCGGCGCGTCATGGTGGTCGATCCCATCGACGGGACCGTGGCCTTCATGAAGAACAAGCCGTGGTGGAGTGTGGCGCTGGCCATCATTGAGGACGGCCGGCCCGTGGCGGCTGTGATTCACGCGCCGGATCTGAACGAGACCTTCGAGGCGGCGGAGGGCGGCGGGGCCCGGCTGAACGGGCGACCGATCGCCGCATCGCAGACATCGGTGCTGAAGAACGCTTCCATCCTGACTGGCGCCGGCCTGCTGGAAAGCCCGAAATGGCCCGAGCCGTGGCCGCCCATGCGGGTGGAGAACCGCAACTCGCTGGCCTACCGCATGGCGCTGGTGGCGTCCGGAGCCTTCGACGCCGCCCTGGCCCTGACGCCCAAGTGGGATTGGGACGTGGCCGCCGGGGCCCTGATCGCGGCGGAGGCGGGCGCCATGGTCAGCGATCATCACGGCCATCCATGGCGGTTCAACCGGCCCGATCCGCGTCAGGCCAGCCTCGTCTGCGCCGCTGCGGCCCTGCATCCGTTGATAATCCGACGCTGTCAGCCTATTCCGCTGGCCAACAACAGCCGCCATTCAACGGACGGATAAGCCATGCCTCAGGAAATCGAGAACAACCAGCTGCTGCACATCGTCTTCGGCGGTGAACTGCGCGATCTGAACGGGACCGCGTTCCGCGACCTGTCGCAGGTCGACTTCGTCGGCGCCTTCCCCAACTACGAGGAAGCCCGCAAGGCGTGGAAGGCCAAGGCCCAGCAGACCGTGGACAACGCCCACATGCGCTATTTCATCCTGCACGCCCACCGGATGATCGATCCGAGAGGCGACGAGGCCCCGGCGAAGGCGTAAGGTCGCGCCATGACCCTGTTCGGACAGACCCTCGACGGCCAGCAACTGTTCGGCCTCATCTCGCTTCTGACCCTGCTCGCCTTCTGGATCGTGGTCTGGCGGCGGGATCGTCAGGCCACGCGCTGGTTCCGGGAATGGGCCGAGCGCCGGCGCGCCCAGAGCGAGACGGACCGTCGGGGCGGCGGTCCGTCGCATGGCGGACCGTGGGGCTGACGCGCCCGCGCCTTGACTTCGCCACCCTGACGTCGGAGCGGAAGCCATGACCGTCACCCCGCCCGAAGAAAGGCAGCCGCTGCGCCCTCTGCTGGCGCGCATCTGGCGCGACTATCTGTCGGATCGAAAGGGCCGCCTGGCCCTGGCCATGCTGTGCGCGGCGGTCACCGCCGGCACCACGGCGCTGATTCTCCGCCTGCTTGAGCCGGCGGTGAACGGCCTGTTCGTGGATCAGGACCCCAACGCCCTGTGGATGATCCCGGCGTCCATCGCCGGGGTCGGGGTGATCCGCGCCGCCGCCGCCATCGGCCAGGCCAATCTGGTCAACCGCATGGGCCACGGGGTGGTGGGCGAGATTCAGGGCCAGCTGTTCGCCCGCATGATCCGCGCCGATCTGGCCCGCCTGCGCGCCCAGCATTCGGGCGGCTTCGTCTCCTCTGTGCTGTTCGACGCCAATCTGGTGCGCGAGGCCTTCACCGTGGGCACGGTGAACTACACCCAGCATGCCCTGACCCTGGTCGCCCTGATCATCTCCATGGTCTGGATCGATCCGGTTCTGGCCGTGGTCGTCCTGTGCGGCATGCCGGCGGTGAACCTGGTGCTGCGGCGCTTTTCCAAGAAGGCGCGCAAGGCCGCCGTCGGGGCCATGGCCGAAACCACGGTGCTGTCCACCGCCCTGATGGAGAATCTGGACGGGGTGCGGCTGGTCAAGATCGAGAATCGCGAGGATGTGGAGGACGCCCGGGTCGGCGAGGTCATCGCCCGGCGTCAGCGGTTCGTCATCAAGGGCGCCAACGCCAAGGCGTTCTCGGGCCCCACCAGCGAGATGGTGGCCATGTTCGTGGTGGCGGCGGTTCTGGCCTATGCGGGCTGGCGCTCCCAGCAGGGCGAGATGAACGTGGGCGAGTTCACCGCCTTCATCGGCATATTGCTGGCGGCGGCCCAGTCCCTGCGCCACATCACCAATCTGCAGACCATGCTGGCCGAGGGCCTGACGGCGGCCCGGCGCCTTTTCGACGCCCTGGACATCCAGCCGGAGATTCGCGAGGCGGCCGAGCCCGTCGACCTGCGGGAGGGGCCCTGCGAGGTTCGCTTCGAAGGCGTCAGCTTCGCCTATTCCGATGCGGCCCCCACGCTGAGCGACGTGGACATCCGGGTGCGGCCCGGCGAGACGGTGGCGCTGGTCGGGCCGTCCGGCGGCGGCAAGAGCACGATCCTGAGCCTTCTGCCCCGGTTCTATGACGTCACCGGCGGGGCCGTGACGATCAACGACGTGGACATACGCGACCTGTCGCTGAAGGCCCTGCGCGACCGCATCGCCCTGGTGACCCAGGAGCCGTTTCTGTTCGACGAGACCATCGCCTTCAACATCGCCTACAGCCGGCCCGACGCCTCGCAGGAGGACATCGAGGCGGCGGCGAAGGCGGCGGCGGCGCACGAGTTCATTTCCGCCTTGCCCGATGGCTACGGCACGCGCGCGGGCGAGGCGGGGGTGCGCCTGTCCGGCGGCCAGCGCCAGCGCATCGCCATCGCCCGGGCCTTCCTGAAGGACGCGCCCATCCTGTTGCTGGACGAGGCCACCAGCGCCCTCGACACCGAAAGCGAAGCGCTGGTTCAGGCCGCGCTGGAGCGGCTGATGGAGGGGCGCGCCACCCTGATGATCGCCCACCGGCTGTCCACGGTTCAGAATGCGGACCGCATCTATGTGATCGAGGCGGGCCGGGTGGTCGAAAAAGGAACCCATGCCGAACTGGCGGGGCGCCAGGGGCTGTACGCCCGGCTGGCGAAACAGCAATCGCTGGACGCCTCGCCACACGAGGCGACGTCGTGAGGCCGATCCGCATTCCTGTCGTTCAGGCGACGCTCAGCCGCCTGATGGCGGGCTGGATGCGGCTGTGCTTCGCCACCATCCGCTGGCGCCACGAGAACCACGAGCTGGTCGAGGCCGTCTGGGCCGAGGGCGGGCCGGCCATCATCGCCTTCTGGCATTCCCGCATCGGCCTGGCGCCCGCCGCCTGGGACCATGATCGGGGCCAGCCGATCCGCGCGCTCATCTCCCTGTCGCCGGACGGCCAGTTCATCGCCGACGCGGTGGCGCGGCTGGGCTTTCCCGCCATCCGCGGATCGTCCCAGAAGAAGGAGAACCCGCAGAAAGCCAAGGGCGGCTCCCAG
Source organism: Brevundimonas sp. (assembly GCF_047617075.1). Taxonomy (GTDB): domain Bacteria; phylum Pseudomonadota; class Alphaproteobacteria; order Caulobacterales; family Caulobacteraceae; genus Brevundimonas. Next base: position 114,299 of record NZ_JBLGCI010000003.1, on the reverse strand, counting down.
GCTCTGCGCGACGCCCTGAAGTGGCTGAAGTCCGGCGGGGCGGTGACCCTGACGCCGGATGGACCGCGCGGCCCCGCCCGCCAGATGGGGGAGGGCCTTGCGGTCATGGCCCGCATGTCCGGGGCGCCGGTGCTGCTGCTAAGCCTGTCGTGCCGACCGGCCATCCGGCTCAACAGCTGGGACAAGGCGATGCTGCCGCTGCCGTTCGGGCGGGGCGCCATCGTGTGGGACCGGGTTGAGATCGGACGTGACGTCGACCCGTCGACCGTGATCGACGAGTGGACCCGGCGCCTGACCGCCGTCGAGGCCCGCGCCGACGCCCTGGTGGCGTGAGCATGGGCGCGCCCCTGTCCCTCAAGGTCTACGGCGCCGTCACCGGCTGGGTCGAGCCGCTGGCGCCGCGCCTGCTGGCGGCCCGCGCACGCCGGGGCAAGGAGGACGCGACGCGGCTCAATGAACGGCTGGGCCGTCCGTCGATCCCGCGTCCGTCCGGACCGCTGGTGTGGCTGCATGGGGTCAGCGTGGGTGAGAGCCTGTCGCTGCTGCCGGTGATCGAACGACTGAGGGTCGAGAGGCCCGACGTGGCGGTTCTGGTCACCTCGGGCACCGTGACCTCGGCGCGCATTCTGGCTGAGCGTTTGCCGACAGGCGTCATTCATCAGTATGCGCCGGTCGACGGGCCGCTGGCGACGGCCCGCTTCCTGAACCACTGGCGCCCTGCGCTGGGTGTGCTGATTGAAAGCGAACTGTGGCCCAATCTGATCGGGGCGGCGCATGAGCGGGGCGTGAAGCTGGCCCTGATCAGCGCGCGCATCACCGAGAAAACGGCGCAGGGATGGAGCCGCATGCGGGGCGCGGCGCGGACGCTGCTGTCCGTCTTCGACCTGATCCTGCCCCAGGACGACGCGTCGGCGGCGCGGATCGAGGCGCTGGGCGGGCGCGTGCAGGGCCGGGCCAATCTGAAGCTGGCCGGCGGACCGCTGGGCCACGACAAGGGCGCGTTTGACCTGCTTAGCGCCGCCATCGGCGACCGTTCCGTGGTGCTGGCGGCCAGCACCCACCCGGGCGAGGAGCGGGCCATCGCCAAGGCGCTGGACGCGCTGGAGGAGCCGCCGTTCCTGATCCTGATGCCGCGCCATCCCGAGCGGGGCGCGGGGCTGACGCAGACACTGCGCGCCGAGGGCCGCGCCGTCGCCGTGCGCTCGGCGGGGCAGGGGATCGAGGCTGATACGGCGATCTATCTGGCCGACACCCTGGGCGAGATGGGTCTGTTCCTGGCTCTGGCCGACGTGGTGATCATGGGCGGATCGTTCGGGCCGGTGATCGGCCACGCGGGCGTGGGCGGGCACAATCCGCTGGAGCCCGCGCGGCTGGGCAAGGCGACGCTCTGCGGGCCGGACATGGCCAACTGGCCCGACGTGGCGGCCGATCTGGAGCGGGCGGGCGGGCTGATCCGGGTGGAGCGGATCGAGCAACTGGCCCCGGCCGCCGCGCCCCTGCTGGCCGATCCGGTCAAGGCGCGGGCCGTGGGCGAGCGCGCCCGCCGCGCGGCCCAGGCTGCGGACGCCGGGCTGGACCGGTTGTGGAGCCATCTGGCGCCCCTGCTGCCCGCTGGGAGGACCCGATGAAGTTGAACACCCCGCGCTGGTGGTATGTGCGCGAGGGCGCGCCGTCGCCGGTGGCGCGCGCCCTGTTGAAGCCCCTGTCATGGCTGTGGGCCGGGGCGACGGCGCGGCGCATGGCGCGGACTGTTCCGGTCGATGCGGGCGTCCCCGTGATCTCGGTGGGCAACCTGACCGTGGGCGGCTCGGGCAAGACGCCGGTGGCGCGCGAGGTGCTGCGGCTGTTGCGGGACAAGGGTTTGGAGGCCCACGGGCTGACGCGGGGCTATGGCGGGCGGCTGGCGGGGCCGGTGCAGGTGGACCCTGCCCAGCACGCCGCCGGGGATGTGGGCGACGAGCCGCTTTTGCTGTCCAGTGTGGCCCCGGTGTGGGTGGCGAAGGACCGCCCGGCGGGCGCCCGAGCGGCGGCGGCGGCCGGGGCGGCGGCCGTGGTCATGGACGACGGCCACCAGAACCCGAGCCTGAGGAAGACCCTGTCCCTGATCGTGGTGGACGGCGAGACGCGGGGCGACGAGTGGCCCTTCGGCGACGGGGCGGTGTTTCCCGCCGGACCCATGCGCGAGCCGCTGGGGGCCGGGCTGGCGCGGGCCGATGCGGTGGTGGTGCTGTTGCCCGCCGACCTACCGGCCGCGGATCCGAAGTTGTTGAAGTTATTCAAAGACAAGCCAGTGTTCATCGCCCGGCTGGAGGCCGCCGCGCCGCCGCCGCCTGGGCCGCAGCTGGGCTTCGCCGGCATCGCCAAACCGTGGAAGGTGGAGCGGGCCCTGACCGCCGCCGGGTGCGACCTGATCGACTTCGCCGCCTTCCCCGACCATGCGGCCTTCGCCGAGGGCGACCTGAAGGCGCTGGCGGCGCGGGCGGCGGATCAGGGCGCGGGGCTGGTGACCACCGAAAAGGACTGGGTCCGCCTGCCGCCCGAATGGCGCGATCGCGTCACGGCCTGGCCGGTCAGGGCGCGGTTCGAGGATGAGGGCGGGGTTCTGGCGCTGATGGGGCGCTCGTCAGCCTAGGACTTTCCGCGCCGCCTTGGCGTCCGCGTCGATCTGGGCCTTGAGGGCGTCCAGACCGTCGAAGGTCAGCTCGGGGCGCAGGAAGGCGATCAGCTCGGTCTCCAGCGTCTGGCCGTAGAGGTCGCCGTCGAAATCGAACAGCCAGGCCTCCAGCATCGGCTCCTCGGTGCGGAACATGGGGCGTACGCCGAGGCTGGACACGCCATCCACCACCCGTCCGTCCGGCAGACGGGTGCGGGTCGCATAGACCCCGTAGGCCGGACGCATATAGTCGCCCAGCGCCATGTTGGCCGTGGGCACGCCCATTTCGCGGCCGCGCTTGTCGCCGTGGATCACCTCGGCCTGGATGGCGAAGGGGCGCCCGAGAATGGCGGCGGCGCGGTCCATGTCCCCGGCCTTGAGGGCCTCGCGCACCGCGCTGGACGACAGCTTGAGCCCGTCCGCGTCGTCCACCCGTTCGGCGGCCGAAACCGTGAAACCCATTTCGCGGCCATAGTCCGCCAGCGCCTGTGGCGAGCCGGAGCGGCCCTTGCCGAAGGTGAAGTCGAAGCCCACCGCCGCGTGGACGATCCCGAGACCCTGATGCAGCACCTGATCGGCGAAGTCCCGGTCGCTCATGCCCGCCATCTCGGCGTCGAAGGGCAGCAGATAGAGCCGGTCCACGCCCAGCGGTTCGAGCGCGCGGACCATCTGGTCCGGCGTCATCAGGCGGAAGGGCGCGGCCTCGGGCTGGAAGAAGCGGCGCGGGTGAGGGTCGAAGCTGACCACGCCCAGCGGGGCGTTCAGCCGGTCGGCCGTCGCCTTCGCCTCGGCGATCACCGCCTGATGGCCCCGGTGGACTCCGTCGAAGGCGCCCACGGCCACCGCCGCGCCCCGGTCGCCGGCGGGCAAATCTCGCCAGTCGGTGATCAGGCGGACCGGCAAGTCAGCCCTTCGCCGGACGGCGACGGCGCGGAACGCGGACGATGGCCTCGCCGCCCATGATGAACTGATCGCCGATGTAGCCCTCTGTCTTCAGGGTGACGCGGGCCGATTCCATATCCACGGCGGCCACGGTGACGCGGGCAGTGACCTGATCGCCGATACGCACCGGCCGCTCGAAGGACAGGGTCTGGCTCAGATAGATGGCGCCGGCGCCGGGCAGCATGGTGCCCACCACCGCCGAACCGAAGGAGGCCGACAACAAGCCGTGGGCGATGCGGCCGCGATAGGCGGTCTTTGACGCGAACGCCTCGTCCATGTGCACGGGATTGAAGTCATCCGAGGCGTCGGCGAACTGCTGGATGCGCTGTTCGGTCATCTCGACGGTTTTTTCAGCGGTCATGCCGACGGTGAGTTCGTCCAGGATGTAGCCGCCGGAGGGGTGCGCCCCCACAATATTTTTCTCAGTCATGGGGGTGATCTAGCGCCGGAAGCGCCGCTTGGCGAGCCTCACCAGGCAAGGTCCAGCGTGGTGTAGCGGGCATAGGTGGTTTCGGCCCTGAGCAGTTCGCCCGCCTTTTCCGCATCCACCCGGCCATCGGGGCCCTTCGCCGCGGCGCCGTGGATGCCGGCGGCCACGAACAGGCAGTCCAGCCCCTGGCCGTTTGCGCCCATGACGTCGGTGACCACCCCGTCGCCCACGCAGAGGACACGCGATCGGTCGGCGTTTGCGCCCAGCAGGCGCTCCGCCTCCTTCATGGCCAGATCGTAGATGGGGCCGAACGGCTTGCCGGCCATGGTCACGCGCCCGCCGAGCGTTTCGTAAAGGTCGGCCAGCGAGCCGGCGCAGTAGATCAGTTGGTCGCCGCGCTGCACCACCCGGTCGGGGTTGGCGCAGACCATCTCCAGATCCCGCGCGGCGGCCTTCGACAGGGCCTCGCGATAATCCTGCGGCTGTTCCGTCGTATCGTCGTAAAGGCCGGTGCAGCAGATGAAGCCGGCCTCGTCCGGTCCGTCGGCCACAGCCACGCCGGTCCCTTCATAAAGCGGTATGTCCCGGTCCGGTCCCAGCGCCCAGACGGGGCCGGGGGCGCGGCGGCTCAGTTCGGCGCGGGTGGCGTCGCCCGAGGTGACGAAGGCGTCCCAGGCCGTGCGGGGCACGCCCAGGCCGTCCAGCTGCGCCAGCACGTCCTGCGACGGGCGCGGGGCGTTGGAGATCAGCACCACCTTGCCGCCGCCCTCGCGGAAGCGGATCAGGGCGTCCAGCGCCGGGGCGAAATGCTCGCGCCCGTTGTGGATCACGCCCCAGACGTCGCACAGCAGGACGTCATAGTCGGCGGCCACGGCGGAAAGGCCGTCGATGGGATGGGGCAGGGTCTGGCTGTTCATGCCTCGGGGGTAGGCGCCCGCGGGACATGCGTCAACGCGGAACCGGATGCGCGCCCGCGCCTTTCCTGCGAAGCTGGGGCCATCGTTCCGGCCAGAGGGGCAGTCTTGGACACCATCACCACATTCATCGACGCGTACAGCGCCTGGATCGGCCTGGCGTTTCTGGTCGGGCTTTTCGCGGCCTTCATCAGCGAACGGCTGCCGCCGACGGTGATCGCCGTGGGCGGGGTCGCGGTCATGATGCTGGCGGGATTCCTGCCGCTGACCTCGGCCCTGTCGGTGCTGGGGAATCCGGCGCCGGTGACCATCGCCGCCATGTTCATCCTGTCGGGCGCCCTGGTGCGGACCGGGGCAATCGAAGCCGTGCTTGGGCTGGTGACGCGGGGCGCGCAGGAGCGGCCGCGCCTGACCGCGGCCGGCGTGTTCGGCGGGGCCCTGACCGCGCCCGCCTTCATGAACAACACCCCGGTGGTGATCATTCTGATCCCGGTGATCCGAAAACTGGCCAAGGCCCTGTCCATCGCCTCGACGCGACTGCTGATTCCCTTGTCCTATGTGTCGATCATGTCGGGGACCCTGACCCTGATCGGCACCTCCACCAATCTGCTGGTGGACGGCGTGGCGCGCGACATGGGCATGGAGCCCTTCGGCATCTTCGAGATCACCGGCGTGGGGCTGGTCACGGTGCTGAGCGGTGTGCTGACCCTGGCGGTGCTGGGGCCGTTCCTGCTGCCGAAACGGGATGACACGGACGACGGTGAAACCGAGGCGCACATATTCCTGACCGAGCTTCTGGTGCGCGACGGCAGCGACCGGATCGGCCGCAAGCTGGGCGAGATCAAGCTGCTGAAGCGGTCCGAAACCAAGGTGGTGGGCCTGAAGCGTGACGGCCGCATCCTGCGCAAGGATCTGGATGATCAGGCCCTGATGCAGGGTGACCGCATCCTGTTGTCCGCGCCGGCCCATGAAATCCAGGCCCTGGCCCGGGCGCCGGGCTTCACCGTCGGCATGAACGGCCGCACCGGCGGCATCGTCCTGACCCGCAAGGAGGGTGAGGAGAATCCCGACGTCGAGGACGACGAGATCACCTTCATCGAGGCCACCATCGCCCCCACCCATCCGGGCATCGGCCGGCGGCTTTCGGAAATCCCGCTGCTGTCGCGGTTGAAGCTGCGCGTTCTGGGCGTGTCGCGGCCGCACCACCTGCCCGGCCCGGACCTGAGCGGCGCCCGCGTGCGGGCGGCGGACACCCTGCTGATCGCCGCGCCGCCGGAGACCATGCCGGACCTGCGCGAGAATCGCACCCTGATCGGGGTGGGAGAGACCCAGAAGCAGCCCTTCCGCCGCGCCAAGGCGCCCATCGCCATCGCGGCGCTGGCGGGGACCGTGCTGGCCGCCGCCCTGGGGATCATCCCCATCGCCGGGGCCGCCATCATCGCCGTGGCGGTGATTCTGGTGACCCGCTGCATCGATCCGGAGGACGCCTGGGGCGCCATCGACGGGGATGTGCTGGTGCTGATCTTCGCCATGCTGGCCATCGGCATCGGCCTGCAGAATGCCGGGAGCGTGGACCTGATCGTGGGCTGGGCCACGCCCCTGCTGGTGGACGCCTCGCCTCTGGTGGTGCTGATCTGTCTGTATTTCCTGACCACCGTCCTGACCGAGATGGTGACCAACAACGCCGTGGCGGTGATCATGACGCCCATCGCCATCGGTCTGGCCCAGCAGATGGGCATCGACGCGCGGCCGCTGTTGGTGGCGGTGATGTTCGCCGCCTCGGCCAGCTTCGCCACGCCCATCGGCTATCAGACCAACACCCTGGTCTATGCGGCGGGGGACTATCGCTTCGCCGACTTCCTGAAGATCGGCGTGCCCATGATGGTCATCGTCGGCGCGGCCACCTGCGCGGCCATCTGGTGGCTGTTCGGCGTCTGATCCGTCCGGTCAGTCCTGCCGGTGCACGGCGCCCGCGCGCATGACGAAGCGGACGCGCTCCAGCTCGGTGACGTCGCTCAGGGGGTCGCCCTCCACCGCGATCATGTCCGCCGCCATGCCGGGCGCAAGGCGGCCGATCTCGCCCTCGAGGCCGAAGTGCTCGGCCGCGTTGACCGTGGCGGTCTGGACAGCCTCCAGCGGGGTCAGGCCCGCGCGCACCAGAAGGGCGAACTCCTGGGCGTTGTCGCCGTGGGCCGAGACTCCGGAATCGGTGCCGAAGGCGATGCGCACCCCGCCCTCGTGGGCGCGCCGGGCCATGTCCAGCATCTGCGGACCGGCTTGAAGCGCCTTGGCCGTCTGGTTCGGAGTGAAGAAATTGTCCGGCCCCGAGGCGATGCGGGCCACGAAGTCACCGGCCAGCAAGGTCGGCACCAGCCAGGCGTCGTTCTCCCGAAACAGGCGGATGGATTCGTCGTCCAGATAGGTGCCGTGCTCGATGGAATCGCCCCCGGCGCGCAGGAAGGCGTTGACCCCGTCCCCGCCGTGGGCGTGGGCGGTGACCCGGCGCCCCATGCGGTGGGCGGCCTCGACGATGGCGGCCAGTTCGGCCTCGGTGAACTGCTGGGCCAGGCCGGCGGCGGTGTTGGACAGCACGCCCCCCGTGGCGGTGATCTTGATGATGTCGGCGCCGGCGCGGACCTGGGTGCGCACCGCGCGCATGCAGTCGTCGGGGCCCGAGCAGATGCTCTCCGACGACAGCAGATGCATGATGTCGTCGCGGTAGCCGTTGATGTCGCCGTGCCCGCCGTGGATCGCCACCGATGAGCCTGAGGCGATGATGCGCGGGCCCACCACGTCACCGCGCTGCACGGCGCCCCGCAGGGCGAAGATGGCCTGATTGGCCGCGCCCAGATCGGCCACGGTGGTGAAGCCGGCCATCAGGGTGCGGCGCGCGTGGCCGGCGCCGACCATGGCCTGGTCCGCATCGGACTGGGTCATCTCGTCCAGACGCGATGTGGGGCTCTGCTGGCCGGTCAGGTGCACATGGCTGTCGATCAGGCCGGGCAGGACGAAGCGGTCGGACAGATCCACCACATCGCCCTCGCCCACGAAACCCTCGCGGATTTCGCGCACGCGGCCGTTCGCGATCACGATCGTTTGAGTCTCGGTGACGCGACCGGTGGAGGGATCGGCCAGAAGGCGGCCCGCGTGAACGTAGGTCACAGCCGTTTCAGCCGCGTCAGTTCCTTGCTCTGTCTGGGCCAGCGCCGGAAAGGCGATCGTCGCCGCCAGCGCCAGGGCGCCCATGAACCGCATCATCATACTTTCCCCTCACTGTCGCCGGTCAGGTGATCCGGACCGCGGCATCATAGGCGGCCCGAACTTTTCGCCAAGGTCACGCTTGCAGGAGCGCGAACGATCATGGAACAAATCGGTCCAAGGGGTTCAAACCGCATCCAGAGGCGTCGCATGCGGCTATCCAGACGTGGACTGATCACGGGCGGTCTCGCCGTCGGCGGGACCATGGCGCTGTCCGGCTGCGCCTCCACAGGCGCCGCGCCGGTGCAGCAGGTCATGCTGCCGGCTGTCGATCTGGCGCCCCGGCCCATCCAGACGGTGCAGGTCCGCCCGCCGCTGGATCCCACCGGACAGGTGCGGCCGGAACTGATGAGCCGGGCCATGGCGGCCCTGGACATTCACCACCGCCGCATCCCGTCTCGGGACCGCATGTATCTGGTGGATTTCACGCGCTTCTCGGGCGAGACGCGGCTTTACGAGGTCGATCTGGAGTCCGGCGGGGTGCAGGCGTTCCGCACCAGCCACGGGCGCGGCTCGGACCCGTCCCATTCCGGTTATGCGCAGCAGTTCTCCAATGTGATGGATTCCCACATGTCGTCGGTGGGATCCTTCGTGACGGCCGGGCCGAACTGGGGGCCGCAGCAGGGGCCGAACGTGCTGCTCGATGGGCTGGAGTACTCCAACTCCGCCGCGCGCGAACGGGCCATCATCGTCCACGGCGCCGACTACGCCGAGCCGGAATTCCTGGCCCGTGAAGGCAAGCTGGGCCGGTCGTACGGCTGTTTCTCGCTGGCCCACGCCGATCTGCAGGCCGTGCGCGACCGCATGGGCGAGGGCCGGCTGCTGTTCGCGCTGGCTTAGGGCTTGGGGTTTAAGGTTTAGGGCGTCTGGCTCCGTGGCGGATGGAGATGACCAGGACCTCATCGCCGACAACAGCGTAGCGGACCAGATACGGTTTCACGACGGCGAGCTCGCGAGTATCCAGAGGACCGGGTCGCCCAAGCTCTGCAAATTCCGACAGACTGTCAGCCGCAGCGCGCAGACGAATTGAGAAGCGTATGGCCGCAGCTGGATTGAAGTCCGCGATGTAGCGGCACAGTTCGTCCAGATCGGACGCCGCGTCGGGCGACCAGACTACTCGCCGCACTTGGGTTTTGGCAGCGGATTGTCGGTGCTCCAGGATTCCACCCAGCGCATGACTGCTTCATTGCTGATCACGCGTCCGGCTGCGTGGTCTGCGAGGGCACGACGAATCTTGGCTTCGTCGGCAGCTTCATCCGGTATGGCGAAGAGGTCGTCCTCGTCTTCGTCAAAGATGGGTTGCACCTCGGTCATGACCGATCTCTACCACGAGACCGCCGAATCGTCAGCCGCCGTCCCGCTCCAGCGCGCGCCAGCCGATGTCGGAGCGGTGGAAGCCGCCGGGCCAGTCGATCTTGCGGATGGCGGCGTAGGCGCGCTCGCGGGCCTGGGCGATATCGGCGCCGCGCGCGCAGACGTTCAGCACCCGGCCGCCTGAAGCGACCAGTGCGCCGTCCTTGTTGCGGGCGGTGCCGGCGTGGAAGACCTGCACGTCCGGACCGAAATCCTGTTCGGCGCCCCGGATGACCGAGCCGGTCAGGGGACTGTCGGGATAGCCCTTGGCCGCCATGACCACGCAGATCACTGTCTCGGGCCGGAAATCCAGCGGCGGCAGTTTGGACACATCCCCCCTGGCGCAGGCCAGCAGATGGGGCACGATGTCCCCGGCCAGACGCATCATCAGCACCTGGCATTCCGGATCGCCGAAGCGGGCGTTGAACTCCACCACCTTGGGGCCGTCCGCCGTGGCCATGAGACCGGCGTACAGCACCCCGCGATAGGGGGCGCCCTCGGCCGCCATGCCCGCCATGGTGGGCTGGACCACACGCTCATCGGCCTGCTGCACGAAGTCGGGGGTAAAGACGGGGGCGGGGGAATAGGCGCCCATGCCGCCGGTGTTGGGGCCCAAGTCGCCGTCAAAGGCGCGCTTGTGATCCTGGGCGCCGCCCAGCAGCACGGCGCGGGTTCCGTCGCACAGGGCGAACAGCGACCCCTCCTCGCCGTCCATGAACTCCTCGATGACCACGCGGGCGCCGGCGGCGCCGAAGCGGCCGCCCAGCATGCGCTCGATTTCGGCCTCCGCGTCGCGGCGGTCCGGGCTGATGGCCACGCCCTTTCCGGCCGCCAGACCGTCGGCCTTGATGACATAGGGGGGCTGGAAGACGTCCAGCGCCTGTCGGGCGTCGGCCAGAGTCTCATAGACTCCATACCCCGCCGTGGGGATGGCGTGCCGTTCCAGGAAATCCTTGGCGAAGGCCTTGGAGGTTTCCAGCTGCGCGGCCTTGGCGGTGGGCCCGAAGCAGGGAATGCTCGCCGCCGCCAGCCGGTCGGCCAGTCCGGCGGCCAGCGCCATCTCAGGTCCGACGATCACCAGATCGGCGCGCATCTCGCGGGCCAGGGCGGCCAGACCCTCGGCGTCGTCAGCCTTGACCGGCGCGAGCTCGCCCAGCCGCTCCATGCCCGGATTGCCCGGCGCGATGACCAGCGACGTCACCAGAGGCGACTGGCGGATTTTCCAGGCCAGGGCGTGTTCGCGACCGCCCGATCCGACGAGAAGGACTTTCATGCCCGCGACATGACCGGCCACGCGTGACCGGTCAAGGCGCAGACAGGGTTTACATGCCCGTGCCGGACGTGCCGGCCATGTTGGGCGCGGGGCTGCGCATGGTCTCGCGATCCCACTCGGGCAGGGCCGTGACCTGTTCGACGGTCAGGGCGGTCTGCAGATCCTTGTCGTCACCGATCTCGATGGAGGTCACCTGCTCCAGCGGAATGACCACCTCGCGGTCGCCGCCTTCCAGATCGATGGCGAAGCCGGTGACGTTGTTGTCGGCGTCCACGATGATCGCTTCAACATCGCCGAAATCGGTGCGGTCAGCGGACAGCAGGTCGGCGTCCTCGAGTTCTTCGCGGTTCATGCCCAGGGCCGTGACGTGTTCGCCCACGCCGTCCAGCACCGGCTCGGCGGTCTGTTCGGTGGCGGTCATGGCGTCGGTGGCCTGAACCACGTCGTCGTCACGGCCGTCTCCGCAGGCGGCGACCCCCATGAGGGCGACGGCGGCGACGGTGGACAGGGCGAAGCGTACAGTCATGAAATTCTCCAGCGTATTCGGTTCCTGGGGCTAACGGCCCAGTCAGCATCGACGTTCCCGCGCCTGGCCCGCTATCATCGACCCATGGACGCCGATTCAGCCCCCGATCCCCGCGACAACAATCCGCCGCTGTCGATCTCCGAGCTCAGCTTCGCCCTGAAGCGGACGCTCGAGGAGCGGTTCGGCCATGTGCGGCTGCGCGGCGAGATATCCAAGGTGAACCGCCACTCGTCCGGCCACGTCTATCTGACCCTGAAGGACGACCGCTCCTCCATCGACGGGGTGGTGTGGAAAGGCGTGGTGCGTGGCCTGCAGGTGCAGCCGGAGACGGGGCTGGAGGTCATCGTCACCGGCAAGATCACCAGCTATCCGGCGCGGTCCTCGTACCAGATCGTCATCGACAGCATGGAGCCGGCCGGGGCCGGGGCCCTGCTGGCCCAGCTGGAGCGGCTGAAGGCGAAGCTGCACGGCGAGGGTCTGTTCGATCCGTCCAGAAAGCGGCCGATCCCGGCCTTTCCGGCGGTGGTGGGGGTGATCACCAGTCCCACGGGCGCGGTGATCCGCGACATCCTGCACCGGATCGCCGAGCGCTGGCCCTGCCGGGTCATCGTCTGGCCCTGCGTGGTGCAGGGGGACGCGGCGGCGGCCCAGGTGGCGGCGGCGGTGCGGGGCTTCGACGCCATGACGCCGGACGGGCCTATCCCGCGCCCGGACGTGCTTATCGTGGCGCGCGGCGGCGGATCGGTGGAGGATCTCTGGGCCTTCAACGACGAGGCCCTGGCCCGCGCGGTGGCCGAGGCGGGCATCCCGATCATCTCGGCGGTGGGCCACGAGACGGACACCACCCTGATCGATTTCGTGTCGGACCGGCGCGCACCGACGCCCACAGGGGCGGCCGAGATGGCCACGCCGGTGCTGGCGGACCTGAAGGCGGCGGTGGCGGACATGGAGCGGCGGCTGTTCCGCTGCGGCTCGCGGGTGCTGGAGGACCGCCGCACGCGCCTGCGCGCCGCGGCGCGGGGCCTGCCCGCCCGGCCCGAGGACCTGATCGCCCTGGCGCAGCAGCGGCTGGACCATGCGTCGAGCCGTCTGGCCTCGGGCCTGAGCCGCAATGCGGCCATCCACGAACGCGAATTGGTGCGCGCGGCTTCACGCCTGACGCCGGGCCTGCTGATGCGGCCCATCCGGCATCAGGCCGAGCGGCTGAGCAGCCTGGACGCCCGCATGGCCGGGGCGCTGGGCCGGGTCATCCCCCGCGAGGCGGACCGGCTGGGCCGGATCAGCCGGCTGTACGAGAGCCTCAACCCCGATGGACCGCTCAAGCGCGGTTTCGCCCGCGTCCACGCCGAGGATGGCGCGCTGGTCCGGTCAGCGGCGGCGCTGAAGGCGGGGCAGACGGTGCAGCTGGTGTTCGCCGACGGCGACCGCCGGGCGGTGGTGGACGGAGCGCCCACGCCCCCGCCGCGCAAGGCGAAGCCTGCGGCGAAGGCGGACCAGGGGGATCTGTTCTAGGCCGGGAAGCAGGGGCTGAAGTCACCGATGGAAACAGATAAAACTGCGATCTTGCAACTCCATGAAAACTGGCTTGCCGCCGAGCTGGGGGGCCGCAATGCGGACTTGATCCACATGTGTTGCGAGGAGGTTGTTGTTGCTCCTCCTGAAGGCGCCGCCGTACAAGGACGAGCCGCAGTTGATGATTTCCTGAGGCGCTCGGCCGCGCCGATCGAGGAGATGCGCGTCGAAGACGTCTCGATCGACCTGCTTGGAGTGCTCGCCGTCAAGCGCGCGCGGTTCGCGACGAGGCTTGTCGGGTCAGCGGAGGTTTTTCGCGGGGTGCATGTCTGGGTGCTCCGCCCGCGTTGGAAGATACTCTACATCACCTGGGCTTTGGACGCCTGACGCCCTCAGGCGAAGCGGCGGCGGCGTTCGGCGCTCTGCAGGGTGTCGCGGACGAAGCCGGAGGGGGTGTCCGCCTCGGCCAGCACGGCTTCCTTGATGGCGCGGGGCTCGCCGAACAGGTGGCCCTGGCCCATGGCGATGTCCAGCTCCAGCACGTCCACCACCTGACGCTCGGTCTCCACCTTCTCGGCGATGACCTCCATGCCGTAGCGGCGCACCAGACCGGCGAAGTCGGTCGCCTGAATGTCGCGCAGGGACGGCAGGGCGGCGCCGGCGTCCTGATCCAGCAGTTGCTCGATCAGCAGGTCGGCGGCGATCTTGACGAACTTCACGTCGGACCGCTGGAGGTCGGTGAAGTCCAGATCCAGCGTCTGGACCTTGTCGATGGAGAAGCGGAAGCCCAGGTCGGCCAGCTTGGCCATGTTGCGGGCCTCCACCGCGCCGCGCGCGTCGAACACCGCCTGACCCAGCTCGAAGATCAGGGCGTCCTTCAGGTCCCGGTTCTCGCTGAGGAACTCGAGGAACTTCGGGAAGAAGGTCTCGTCGCCCAGCGAGGTGAGGGAGACGTTGCAGAAGACCCCCACCTTGCGATCCTGGGTCGCCAGCCGCCGCACGATCTGGGCGCAGCGGAACAGCAGCAGATTGTCGATGGCGGGGACCAGACCCTCGCCCTCGGCCACCGACAGATATTCGGCGGGCATCAGCACCCGGCCGGTGCCGTCGCGCAGGCGGGTGAAGCTCTCGTAGAAGGTGGTGCGCCGCTGGGGCAGGGTGACCACCGGCTGCAGGTACAGGTCCACCCGGTTGTCGGCCAGGGCGTCCTGAACCGTGCGCAGCAGGGCGCCTTGCTGCTGATAGAGGCGGGCTTCCAGACTGCCGGGGGGATGGGCGGGCGCGGCGGCCAGCTTGGCCTCGAGCCCTTCGCTGATCTGGGTGACCAGACTTTCCAGCATGCGGACTTCGGTGGTCAGCTCCTCGGTGCGCGACAGGGCGCCGGTCTCGATGGCCTGGGCCAGTTCGCTGAGGGCGTTCTGGGTGTTCTCCATGGCGTCGGCCAGCAGGCGGTGCGCCTGACGCACGGCCTCCACTTCCTTGCGGATGGCGCGGCGATCCAGCGAACCGGACACCAGGGCGTGCAGAGCCATGCCGACGCCCAGCGCGCCGAAGAAGGCCGCCGTGGCATTGCCCAGCCCCAGCCCCGCGCGCCAGATGAGCGCCGAGACCGTCAGGGCCAGGAACAGGTAGGATGCTAACAGCAGCCCGGATGTGATCTTGCGCATGGGATGGATCGCCGCCTTCCCGGATGGAATCGCCCGAGTATCGGGGTATCAGGGGTCCGCGGCTAGTGCCGCATAGGGGAACAGGAAGGTTAACGGATGGAATTGTTCGATTTGTCGGGGAAAACCGCGATCATCACCGGCTCGTCCAAGGGCATCGGCAAGGCGATCGCCGAGCGGCTGGCCGAACACGGCGCCAATGTCGTCATCTCGTCGCGCAAGGCGGGCCCGTGCGATGAGGCGGCCCAGGCCATCAACGCCAGGCACGGCGAAGGCCGCGCCATCGCCGTTCCGGCCAACATCGCGTCCAGGGAAGACCTGCAGCGACTGGTGGACGAAACTAACGCCGCCTTCGGCCAGATCGACATTCTGGTGTGCAACGCCGCCACCAATCCCTACGCCGGGCCCATGGCCGGGATCTCGGATGAGCAGTTCGAGAAGATTCTTCAGAACAACGTGATCTCGAATCACTGGTTGATCCAGATGGTCGCCCCCCAGATGCTGGAGCGGAAGGACGGCTCGATCATCGTGGTGTCCTCCATCGGCGGCCTGCGCGGCAATTCCCTGATCGGCGCCTACAACATCTCCAAGGCGGCGGACATGCAGCTGGCCCGCAATCTGGCGGTGGAGTGGGGGCCGTCCAACGTGCGGGTGAACTGCATCGCGCCCGGCTTGGTCCAGACCGATTTCGCCCGATACCTGTGGGAGAATCCGGACCTGCTGAAGACCGTCACCGAGCCGGCGCCCCTGAAGCGCATCGGCCAGCCGGACGAGATCGCCGGGGCGGCGGTCTATCTGGCGGCGCCGGCGTCCGCCTACATGACCGGCCAGACCCTGGTGGTGGACGGCGGGATCACCATTGCCTGGTAGGCGCGCAGTACACGGTCGGGACGACAATCCGTCGTTCGGAAAACGCCTGGGCTGGCTGGCCCAGGCGGCGGCCTTCGCCGCCTATTCCGGCCTGATGCGCGCCATGCCGGCGGAGACGGCGTCCAATTTCGGCGCCTGGCTGGTGGCGCGGATCGGCCCGATGAGCAGCACCGAGAAGACGGTGCAGCGCAACCTGCGTCTGGCCTTTCCGGACATGGACGAGGCGGGGCGCCGCGCCCTGTCCCGCGCCCAGTGGGAAAGCACGGGCCGCACCTTCGCCGAGTTTCCCATCATGCACCTTATCACCCCGGCGACGGGGCGGGTGGAGGTGGTCGGCGCCGAGCGCCTGCACGCCATCCGCGACAGCGGCCGCGCGGCGGTGCTGGTTTCGGGTCATTTCTCGAATTGGGAGGCCATGGCCGCGGCCATCGTCTCCACGGGGCTCAAGACCCAGATCACCTACCGCGCCGGCAACAACCCCTATGTGGACCGCATGATCATCGACGGCCGCGCCCGCTATGGCGTGGAGCTGATGGCCGCCAAGGGCGGGGACGGCGCGCGCGAACTGCTGGACGGCATGAAGCGCGGTGAGTCCGTGGCCCTGCTGAACGATCAGAAATTCCGTGAGGGGCCAGCTGTGGCCTTCTTCGGCCATCCGGTGAACACCGCCACCGGCCCCAGCCGCCTGGCCCAGCGGTTCGACGCGCCGATCATTCCGGTGACGGTGGAGCGGTCAGGCCCGGCGCGGCTGAGGGTGACGTTCCACCCCGAGATGCGGGTGCGCCCGGCCACATCGCCCGCCGACAAGGCGCGGGCCGTGGAGGAGGCGACCCAGGCCATCACCCGCTTCATCGAGGATCAGGTGCGCGCCCGGCCCGAGGAATGGTTCTGGACCCACAAGCGCTGGCCCGACGCGGTCTATGCGACGCTGGACGAGGCGGCGTCGGTAGAGCGGCGGAACGGTCCCGCGTAGCCGCGCGGCGTGGTGCGGCGCCGGCAGGGCCCGAAATAATCGTCCGCCTTCACGAACGGGCGCGGATGGAAAATCACCGCGTGAATACGGTCCAGCATGGCCTTGGGCGTGATGGGCTTGACCACGAACTCGGTCACGCCGGCGTCGCGCGCTTCCTGCACCCGTGTGCGTTCGGAATGGCCGGTCATCATGATGATCGGCAGATAGGGATTGGCGCTGTCCGGGCTGTTGCGGACCATGCGGGTGAACTCCACCCCGTCCAGCGGGAACATGTTGAAATCGACGATGGCCAGGTCGATGGGCAGATTGCCCAGGGCTTTCAGCGCCTCGGCGCCGTCATCCACCTCGTGGATGCGGCGGATACCGGCTGATTTCAGAATGGTGGAGGCGATGGTTCGCATATGCTGGTTGTCGTCCACCAGCAAAACCTGAAGCGCCTCGAGAGCCGCCATGCGTCTTCATCCTCTCCCACCGGCTCCCCGCCGATTCGGGCAAGTTAGGCACAAAGCACGGGCCTGAAAATCCCTGAAAAAGCAGGACTTGGCATGTAACCGGTATCATGGGGCGTTTCGCGGCGATCAGGCGAGCGGCGGCGCCTCAGCCCCCACCAGATGGCTGGGATCCAGATTGCGGTCGCGCCATTTCAGCCGCCAGCACAGGTGCGGACCGGTCGCCCGCCCGCTGGACCCGACCCGGCCGATGGGCTGTCCCTGCACCACACGCTCGCCCGGTCGCACGTCCAGACGGGATTGGTGCAGATAGGCCGAGATCAGGCCCTGACCATGGTCGATCAGGGTCAGGCCGCCCTCGAAATGCAGGTCCGGCTCGGCCAGGGTCACCAGACCGTCGGCGGGCGCGCGGATGACGGTTCCGGTCGGCGCCGCCATGTCGACGCCGTAGTGCGGGCGGGCGGGCGTGCCGTTCAGCACGCGCTGGGCGCCCCAGCGGCTGGAGATGCGGTAGGCCTCCAGCGGCCAGATGAAGCCGCCGTTGAAATGGTCCGCGTCCGCGCGGCTGGCGAAGCCTTCGGTCTTCAGCGCCGCCTCGCGCCGGATGCGGGCCAGAACCTCGGGCGCGGTGGGGGTTACGGTCTGCTGCGGCAGACCGTCGATGCGGGTGATGTCGAAGTCGCCGGGCGCGATGGTCAGGTCGCGGCGCAGCCGCCGCGTGCCGGACAGTACCTCGACGCGGGCTGTGGCCGGGGCGTCCCGGTCGAAGCCGACGATGAACAGCCCCGCCGCCGAGGCGGTGGTCAGGGCCTCGCCGTCCACGAAGACGATGGCCCGCGGCCAGGTGCGGCCCATGGCGAACCCGCCCTGGACAAACCGACCGTTCAGATTCAGATCGTCCTGGGCCAGGGCCGGTCCCGCGAGGCCGAGAGCGCCGGCGCCCAGCAGGAAGGAGCGTCGCGCCGCGATCATGCCGCCGCCGCCCGTTCCATCAGTTCGCCCGGTCCCACATATGGCTCCTGAAGATCGATGCTCCAGTAGCGCAGGGCGTCCAGGGGGATCTGGCGGCCCGTCACGGCGCAGATGACGAAGCGTCCGGGCTTCAGCACCACATAGTCGCCGTCGCCGTAGTGAAGCTGGGCCAGGCCGTCGAGATTGGGATCATGGGCGTTCATGGCCCCTGTCTAACGCGGCGACGGGGCCGTGTCAGTCGCGCGCCGCCTCAAAATCCCGATACCAGTCCACGAACCGGGCCAGGCCGTCCTCCAGCATCACCTTCGGCCGATAGCCGGTCAGGGCGTTCAAGCGCGAGATGTCGGCGTGGGTGGCGGTGACGTCGCCCGGCTGCATGGGCTGCATGATCTTCACCGCCTCGCGGCCCAGCAGCCGCTCCAGCATGGCGATCATGTCCATCAGGCCCACCGGCCGATCATCACCGATGTTCAGGATGCGGTTCTCGCCGGGCGCCGGCGGCAGGTCCAGCGCGCCGATGATGCCGTGGATGATATCGTCCACATAGGTGAAGTCCCGGGCCATCTTGCCCTCGCCGAACACGCGGATGGGCTCGCCCGCCAGTATGGCGCGGGTGAAGCCGTAATAGGCCATGTCGGGCCGGCCCCACGGCCCATAGACCGTGAAGAACCGCAGGCCCGTCAGCGGCAGGCTGTAGAGCCGGGCGTAGGCATGGCTCATCAGTTCCGCCGACCGCTTGGTGGCGGCGTACAGGGACACCGGCTCGACCGCCGCATCGTCTTCGCGAAAGCCCCCGCCGCCCACCGGCCGCTCGCCATAGACCGAGCTGGACGAGGCATAGACCAGATGCCGGACGGTCCCGGCGTGGCGCGCCGCCTCCAGCACCGACAGCTGCCCGGCCAGATTGGCCCGCTCATAGGCGAAAGGGTTGTCCAGGCTGTAACGGACGCCCGCCTGGGCGGCCAGGTGGACGATGCGGTCCGCGCCGGCGTCCTTCACCAGCGCCACGAACGCCTCATGATCCGCCACGTCCGCCCGCACCATGCGAAAGCCGGGCAGGGCCTCCAGCCGCGCCGCCCGGGCGGCCTTCAGGGCCGGATCGTAATAGGCGTTGAAGTCGTCGACCCCGATCACGGACTCGCCGCGCGCCAGCAGTCGCTCGGCCAGATGCATGCCGATGAAGCCCGCCGCTCCCGTGACAATGATCGACAAAATGCGCTCCTGACCCGTTATGGCCACATGACGGTCTATGATGCGCGACCGCTCCGGCGCTTCCTAGAGGGCAGCGCATGGGGTAGGCAGACGATCAGGAACCACAAGGGAAGTTTTTCCGATGCGCGTACTCGTTCTCGGCGGCGATGGATTCTGCGGCTGGCCGACCGCTCTGCACCTGTCGGCGCAGGGCTGGGATGTGACGGTGGTGGACAACCTGTCGCGCCGGAATATTGACAACGAGCTGGAGGTGGCGTCCCTGACCCCCATCCGGCCCATCGGTGAGCGCATCGCCGCGTGGAAGGAAATCTCCGGCAAGGAGATCGGGTTCCAGAACCTGACCCTGGGCAAGGAGTTCGACCGTTTCGTCGCCCTGCTGAAGGACGAGAAGCCCGACGCCATCGTGCACTTCGCCGAACAGCGCGCCGCGCCCTATTCCATGAAGTCGGCGCGTCACAAGCTCTACACCGTCGACAACAATCTGAACGCCACCAACCATGTGCTGGCGGCCATGGTCGAAAGCGGACTGGACATCCATCTGGCGCACCTGGGCACCATGGGCGTCTATGGCTACGCCACCGCCGGCCTGACCATTCCCGAGGGCTATCTGACCGTGACGGTTGAGACCGACCGCGGCCCGGTGGAGCAGGAAATCCTGTTCCCGCCGAACCCGGGCTCGATCTATCACATGACCAAGACCCAGGACGCCCTGCTGTTCCAGTTCTACGCCAAGAACGACGGGGTGCGGATCACGGACCTGCACCAGGGCATCGTCTGGGGCACCCAGACCGAGGAGACCCGTCAGGACGAGCGTCTGATCAACCGCTTCGACTATGACGGCGACTACGGCACGGTGCTGAACCGTTTCCTGATGCAGGCGGCGGTGAGCCACCCCTTGACGGTGCACGGATCGGGCGGCCAGACCCGGGCCTTCATCCACATTCAGGACACGGTGCGTTGCATCGAGCTGTCCCTGAAGAACGCGCCGAAGAGGGGCGAGCGGGTCAAGATCCTGAACCAGATGACCGAGAGCCACCGGGTGCGCGACCTGGCCCGCATGATCGCCGAAATGACCGGCGCCGAGATCGCCAATGTGCCGAACCCGCGCCATGAGGCGGAAGAGAACGAACTGGTGGTGGCCAACGACCAGTTCCGCCATCTGGGCCTGAAGCCCATCACCCTGGCTCAGGGCCTGCTGGACGAGGTCACCGACATCGCGCGCCGCTACGCTGACCGGGCGGACCTGTCGAAGGTGCCGTGCGTGTCCCACTGGAACGCGGCCCGCGAACAGGCGGCGCGGGACCAGGTGGGCGCCAGCGTAACGCGGCTCGAGACGCGCCAGGCGGGCTGACCGCACTTGTCACGGACGATCCTGGTCTTCGGCGGCGGTTATCTGGGCGAGGCCATCGCCCGGCGCGCCGGGGCCGAGGGCGCGCGGGCGGTGCTGACGTCACGGTCTGCCGAACGACGCCGGGCGCTGGAGGCGTCGGGGATCACCGCGCTCGATCCGGAAGATGAGACGGCGCTGGCCGATGCGGCGGCCGAGGCCCACGCCATCGTGGTGGCAGCCCCGCCTGACGAACGGGGATGCCCCGGCGCGCGGGTGTTGCTGCCGGCCCTGGCGGCGGCGGGCGCCTATCCAGACTGGATCGGCTATGTGTCGTCCACCGCCGTCTATGGCGACCGGGCGGGCGGCTGGGTGTTCGAGGACGACCTGCTGAACGCCGCCAGCATCCAGGGCGCGCGGCGTGTGCGGGCGGAGCGGGAGTGGCTGGAGGCCGGACCGGGCCTTGGCCTGACGATCCAGATTTTCCGTTTGCCCGGCATCTATGGACCGGGCCGCTCGCCGGTGGACCGGCTGCGGGCGGGCTCGGCGCGGCTGGTGCGCAAGCCGGGACAGGTCTTCAATCGCATCCATGTGGACGATGCAGCCTCGGGCCTGTTCGCCTCCATGGCGCGGCCCCATCCAGGGGGAATCTACAACCTGGCGGATGACGAGCCCGCGCCCGCGGACGTGGTGACGGAATGGACCGCCCGCCGCATGGGTCTGGCGCCCCCGCCGGAAACCGACTGGACCGACCCGTCGGTCAGCGAGACCATGCGGCGGTTCTACCTGGACTCCAAGCGCGTCTCCAACGCCCGGGCGAAAGCCGAACTGGACTGGCGCCCGGCCTATCCCAGCTATCGCGAGGGCATCGAGGCGGTTTTGGCGCAAGGGTGATCCTTCTCCCGGTGGGAGAAGGGGGAACCCGCGCACGAAGGCGCGGAGCGGCTTCGTTCTTGCGCGGGGGATGAGGGCCCGGTGGAGGAGCGGGACACATCCGACCCTCACCCTGCGCGCGAAGGACGGATGCTGGCGCATCCGTGCGCGCAGCCCTCTCCCCATGGGAGAGGGGCCTTGATCAGAAAGGCAGCAAATTCCGCTGGCGGCTGTAGCTCATGGTGCCCACATTGGCGCCCAGGCGCAGGCCCACGCCGGTGCGGATGGGGGCCAGGACGATGCCGTCGGCCTGCTGGTAGTTCACGCCCAGACCCGCGACCAGATAGGCGGATCCCTCTACGCCGGGATAGCGGCGATAGAGCATATCGGGGTGGAACAGGCCGTAGACCAGGGTGAAGACCCGGCTGGCGTTGCCGCCGAAGTCCCAGCCCACGGAGGCGCCCTGCCAGAACACTTCCTGAGACGCGCTCAGGTCCTTCATGTGCAGGGCCCCGCGGCCATAGCGCAGTCCGACGACCGCTGCTCCGGCGCCCTCTTCACCGGCGATATAGGCGGTGGGACGGTCGCCCTGATCGGCGAAGATTCGCTCGATGGCGCCGCCCACGGTCTCGGCCGCGATGCCCAGTTCGCGCGACCCGGCCGCCACCAGTTCATCGAAGGTGTAGGCCGGCGCCGTGGCGTCGGTGTGGATCGGATAGTTGGGATCGGCCGGCTGGCGCGTGGCGCAGGCGCCGACGGCGCCGGCGGCGAGACCGGAAAGGATCAGTTGGCGGCGTTGCATGGTCGGCTCCGTCAGCGGGGAATCGGGTGTGACCCGAGCTTTCCCGTGTTTTACGGCGCATGTGCGGCCACAGGGTTAACGGCGCGGTAAGGCTGCGCCGCTTTCGCCCTTGGGGTCAGCCTTTTTGCGTGGAGGCACCGGC
This sequence comes from Brevundimonas sp., assembly GCF_047617075.1. Taxonomy (GTDB): domain Bacteria; phylum Pseudomonadota; class Alphaproteobacteria; order Caulobacterales; family Caulobacteraceae; genus Brevundimonas. The sequence goes on along the minus strand of NZ_JBLGCI010000003.1, from coordinate 92,154 downwards.
CAGGATCACGTCCAGCTGACGGGTCAGTTGGCCGGTCATTGCGTCCCGGTCCCAGCCATCATAGGCCGCGCCGCGATAGTTGCTCAGCCAGGCGTTCCAGACCATGTCGCCCAGCAGGCGGGTGTCAGCATCCTGATTCAGTTCCCCGTTGCGCACACCGTCGCGGAGCACTTCACCGATCACCGACAGCACGCCCTTGGTGAAGCCGCGCGCGCGCTGCTCGGCGTCCTGGGGCTGGAACCACGAGCGGGCCACGATGGCCTGCATGAGCGGCAGATGTTCCAGGGTGTGGTGATAGCCCGCGTCCAGGGCGGCGATCAGGCGCTCGCGCGTCGAGCCGGTCCCGGCGGCCGCGCCGCGCACCACCTCGGTCAGGCGCTCCATGTGCTCGGCCAGAACGGCTTCGAACAGCTCGGCCTTGTCCTGGAAATTGGCGAAGACCGCGCCGGTGGACATGCCGGCGCCCTTGGCGATGTCGCGGATGGTGGCCGGGTCATAGCCCCGCTCCGAGAACAGGTCGCGCGCGGCGTCCAGCACCTTCTGGCGCGTGCGCACCTTGGCGGCCTGACGGCGGTTGAGCCTCTGCCCGTCAGTGGGCTGTTCGACGGACTGGAAAGGGGCGTTCAGGGCAGATTCTCGCATACTAAAACTGTCACTCTAAGCTGGGCCCTACGGCCCGACCGGCATGCCCCCCGGCCACGCTAAATGGAGATCTCGGCTGAGTTCTCGAAAATGAATTCCGGAGACCCTGAGCGGAATCAAAGGCTTGCTGCCGCAGGGTTTGCCGAAGCGGCTCTTTGATCACGCAAGCATGACCAAAATGCGTTCCAGAGGTTAATGAAAACGTTTTCCTGTGGAGCGTCGCGCTGGCGCCGCGCGGCCTTCACGCCCATAGTCCGCCCCCTTAGGAGGAGGGGCGCATGGCGGCAAACTACCGGGCCACGGGCTATCTCAGGAAGGTGCTCAGCGAGGACGAGGTCATCACCCGTCTGACCCGTCGGCACTGGATCGTGCGCGTGTTCAAGACCATGTGGTGGGCCCTGACATTCTGGGGAATGGTCGCGGGCGCCGCCTGGCTTTACCGCACCACCTATGAGGGCGACGACCGCTGGATGTGGGTTGCGGGTCTGGCCCTGATCCCCCTGTTCGGCTGGATCTGGGAGCATCTGGTCTGGCGCAACCAGATGCACATCATGACCAACCGGCGCGTGATCCAGATGGAGGGCGTCCTGAACAAGAAGGTGGCCGACACCCTCCTGGAAAAGCTGAACGACGTGAAGACCGAACAGAGCCTGATCGGCCGCATCATGGGCTTCGGCGACATCCTGATCCTGACCGCCAGCGAGCAGGGCGCCAGTCACCTCAAGACCATCGCCGACCCGCTGGGCTTCAAGCGCGCCATGCTGGACGCGAAGGAGGCCCTGGACGAGGAATACGAGCCGAATCCGGACTGACTATTCGGCGGACGGAACACGTCCGCGAAGGGCGCGGGCCGGGCGGCGGCGCGCCTCGGGCATGGCGGCCTGAAAGGACTTGCGGAATTCGTCGCGCCGCTCGTGCACCGAGGCCAGAACCCGGCCCATGGGCACGCCCAGATCCACCAGGGTGTTCTCGGCCAGCTGAAGGCTGGCCTCGATGGTCTCGGGCACCGCGTCGGTGACGCCCAGGGCGTAGAGCCGCTCGGCATGGCGGTCGTCGCGGGCGCGGGCGATGACGATCAGGTCGTCGCGCAGGGTTCGCGTCACCCCCACCACCTCGTCCACCTTGCCTGGCGCGTCCATGGTCACGACCAGAGCCTTGATGCCGTCGATGCCGCACAGCTTCAGCATCTCGGGGTTGGCGGCGTCGCCGTAATAGACCGGCTCGCCCTTGCGCCGCGCCGCCGTCACCGCCTTGGAGTCGGAGTCGATGGCGATGTAGCTCTGATCGTGGGCCTTGAGCATCTCGGCTACAAGCTGGCCCACGCGGCCAAAGCCGACGATCAGCACGGCGCTTTCGGCGGGCGTCAGTTCGGGCGCCTGACCCACGTCGCCGTCATCCTCCACCTTGCGGGGGCGGCGCGTGATCCGTGCGCCAAGCCCGGCCAGCAGCGGGATGACGAACATGGTCAGGGTGGCGGACACCAGCACCGACTGGATGAAGGCGGGGGAGGCTACGCCCTCGGCCACCCCGGCGCTGAGGATGACGAAGGCGAACTCGCCCGCGGGGCCCAGCACCAGCGCCGTCTCCAGCGCCGCGCGCCAGGGCAGGCGCATCGCCCGCGCCAGACCGAAGATCACCAGCGCCTTGATGACCATCAGGCCCACGGCGAGCGACAGGATTCGCACCGGCTCGGCGAACACCGCGTCCAGGTCCAGCCCGATGCCGACGCTGACGAAGAACACGCCCAGCAGCAGGCCCTTGAACGGTTCGATGGCCAGCTCGACCTCGCGCCGATACTCGGTCTCGGCCAGCAACAGACCCGCGATCAAGGCGCCCAGTCCCATGGACAGGCCCGCGGCCTGGGCCGCCACGCCGCCGCCGACCACGATCAGCAGGGCGGCGGCCAGAAACAGCTCGCGGCCCGGGGCCCGGGCCACGGATCGGAACAGGGGCCGCAGGACCAACCGGCCCAGAAGGACGATCAGGCCCACGCCCAGCGCCGCGGGCGCCAGCACCAGCAGGCCCGAGCCGATGGCCGCGGGGTCCAGAACGCCCTCGGCCGACGACGCCAGGGTGGCCAGCACGGTGACGGTGATGAGCAGGGGCGCCACGGCCAGATCCTGGGCCAGCAACACCGAAAAGGTGGCCCGGCCCGATCCGGCGCCCATGCGATTGCGCTCGGCCAGCACCGGCATGACGATGGCGGTGGAGGACAGGGCCAGCGCCATGCCCGCCACCAGCGCTGTATCCAGGGTCTGGCCCATGAGCAGGAACAGGCCGGACAGGGCGGCGGTGCAGGCCAGGACCTGCGACACGCCCAGGCCGAACACCAGTTTGCGCATGGTCTTGAGCCGTCCCCACGACAGCTCCAGCCCGATCATGAACAGCAGGAAGGCCACGCCCAGCTCGGCCAGGACGTCCATCTCCGCCTGATCGGTGATGGTCAGCCACGACACCCACGGCGCAACGTCGGCGAAACGGCCCAGCCCGTCGGGGCCCAGCAGGACGCCCGCAGCCAGGAAGCCTAGCACCGGGCTGACCTTGAACCGGCTGAATATGGGCACCAACACGCCGGCGGCGGCCAGGAACACCACCAGATCCTTGTATTCGCTCGCGTGTTCCGCCGCCATGAACCCTCGCCCGTTGAGGGATCATCTAAAGGCCCGGCGCCCCCCGTGGCGATAGGGACTGAACCTTCGATGAACTTTTTTTTAGGTTCACGCGCGGGCTCAGAGGCATAGGGTGCCCGCCGACCTCGTCCCGGCTCAGGGACCCTTAGGGAACGACCATGAAAAGACTGATGATCGGCGCCGCCGTCGCCGCCCTGCTTCTGCCCGCCGCCGCCATGGCCGATGACGGCCACGACCATGAGTGCATGAACCAGTCGTGCAGCGTCGTGTCGCTGTTCCAGGCGCCGCAGCTGGGCGCCACCGGTTATGAGGGCATCGAGACGCCGCGCTACGGAACCTGGGGCTTCGACCTGGCGGGCCGCGACACCAGCGTCGATCCCGGCGACGACTTCTTCCGCTACGCCAACGGAACCTATGTGGACAATCTGGAGATCCCGGCGGACCGCACCCGCTACGGCTCGTTCGACCTGCTGAGCCAGCTGTCGGAAAACCGGATGACGGCCCTGATCGGCGACATCTCGGCCTCGACGGATCTGGCCGCCGGCAGCGACGGCGCCAAGATCCGCGACGCCTACAACAGCTTCATGGACGTGGCGGCCATCAACGCCCTGGACGCCCAACCCATCCAGCCGATGCTCAGCGCCATCCGCGCCATCGACAGCCATGACGCCATGGCCGCCTATATGGGCGACACCCAGGGCGCGCCCGGCGGGTCGTTCTGGGGAACCTACATCAGCGACGACGCGCGCAACCCGGAAGCCTATGCGGTCTATCTGAGCCAGGGCGGCATCGGCCTGCCCAACCGCGACTATTACCTGGCCGAGAATTTCGCCGAGAAGCTGGCCGCCTATCAGGCCTATGTGGCCCAGATGCTGACCATGGCCGGGTGGGAGAACGCTGAACAGGCCGCCGCCGACGTGGTCGAGATGGAAACCGCCATCGCCACCGCCCACTGGACCCGTATCCAGAGCCGCGACCGCGACCTGACCTACAACCCCATGTCCACGGCCGAGCTGACCGAATACGCGCCGGGCTTTGACTGGGACGGCTATTTCGAGGCCGCCGGTCTGGGCGAACAGGACCGCTTCGTGGTCAGCCAGAACACCGCCTTCCCGGAAATGGCGCGCATCTTCGCCGAGGCGCCCATGGAGACCCTGCGCGCGTGGCAGGCGTTCCACACGGTGGATCAGGCCGCGCCCTATCTGTCCGAGCGCTTCAGCGACGCCCAGTGGGAGTTCCGCTCCCGCGAGCTGACCGGCGCCCAGGCCCAGCGTCCCCGTGAGAAGCGCGGCGTCAGCTTCGCCCAGGGCGCCATGGGCGAGGCGCTCGGCCGCCTGTATGTGGAGCGCTGGTTCCCGCCGGAGCACCGCGCCCAGATGGAGGAGCTGGTCCAGAACCTGAAGACCGCCATGGCCGAGCGCATCCGCAATCTGGACTGGATGGGCGAGGAGACCCGCGCCCGGGCGCTGGACAAGCTGGACAAGTTCGGCGTCAAGATCGGCTATCCCGACGAATGGCGCGACTATTCCACCCTGGACATCCAGGCCGGCGATCTGTTCGGCAACTATCTGCGGACCGGCCAGTGGCGCTGGAACTACGACCTCAACCGCCTGGGCCAGCCGGTGGACGACGCCGAGTGGTTCATGACGCCCCAGACGGTCAACGCCTACTACTCCTCGACCAAGAACGAGATCGTCTTCCCGGCCGCCATCCTGCAGCCGCCGTTCTTTGACCCGAACGCCGACCCGGCGGTGAATTACGGCGCCATCGGCGGCGTGATCGGGCACGAGATCGGTCACGGCTTCGACGATCAGGGCCGCAAGTCCGACGGCGACGGCCGTCTGGAGGACTGGTGGACGGAAGAAGACGCCGCCCGCTTCGTGGCCCAGACCGACATCCTGGGCGCCCAGTACGACTCCTATGAACCGATCCCGGGCCACTTCATCCAGGGCCGGCTGGCCATGGGTGAGAACATCGGCGATCTGGCCGGCGTGACCCTGGGTCTGGAAGCCTACCGGGTGTCGCTGAACGGGCAGGAAGCGCCGGTTCTGGACGGCTACACCGGCGACCAGCGGGTGTTCCTGGGCTGGGCCCAGGTGTGGCGGGGTCTGTATCGCGACGACGCCCTGCGCCAGCAGCTGGCCCAGGGCCCGCACTCGCCGGCCGAGTTCCGCGTGATCGGGCCGGTGCGCAATGTGGACGCCTGGTACGACGCCTTCGACGTCCAGCCGGACGACCGCTACTACGTCGCCCCGGAAGACCGCGTCCGCCTCTGGTAGGCCGCGATTCGACGCAATGAAGGAGGGCCGGAGCGGCGACGCCCCGGCCCTTTTTCGTTGGTGGTTGTCCCCCGCTCATCCCGGCGAAGGCCGGGATCCAGATCATAGGGCTGGATTTCGGGAGGATTGCACGACGGCCTGATCTCGCTCCATGGCGCCAGCGATCTCGCATCTGGATCCCGGCCTTCGCCGGGATGAGCGGAGATTTACGCTCAAGCAGCGAGCGACCGCGTCGCGAGCGTTAGCGCACCAAAACGCGCTCAAGCAGCGAGGCTCCGCGAGCCGAGCGTTAGCGCACTCAGGAATTAAGACAGAAAAAACCCGCCGCGGGGGATACATCGCGGCGGGTCTTCTCGCTCTCTGTCGGAGCGGGCGCTTCCTCCCCGAAACGCCGGAGAAACATCAGCTCGCCCAAGGGCGCGCCGTGCTTCACACAAGTGCAACAAAACGCCATAATTCCCGGAGCGTCAAGCCGCGGCACCCCTGAAAAGCCGGGCAAAAGCAAAGTGATCGCTGATAACCCACGAAGGCGTGAAGGTTATTTGCCGTGATCCAGAATGGCGTGCACGGTTTTCACCAGATCAGCGCGCGGGACCACCGATTGACCCGGCCGTTCACTGCGCCAGGCGTCATTGTCGGCGACCTTGCGGGCCAGTTCGCGGCCCAGATCCAGATCCTTGATGGTCACCGTTCCCGCCGCGATCTCGTCGCCGCCCATGATGACGGCGGCGGGGGCGCCGCGACGGTCGGCGTATTTCATCTGGGCCTTCATGCCCGCCTTGCCCAGATAGACCTCGGCCGCGATCCCGGCGGCGCGCAGCTCTGACGCGGCGGCGAAATAGTGCGCCATGTCGTCCTCGGAAAAGGCGATGATCACCACCGGGCCGCGCGCATCCCCGGCCGGATCGCGGCCCGCCGCGCGCAGGGCCGAGACCAGACGCGAAACCCCGAACGAAAAGCCCGTGGCGGGCGTCCGCTCGCCGGTAAAACGGGCCACCAGATCGTCATAGCGCCCGCCGCCGCCGATGGAGCCGAAGCGCACCGGGCGGCCCTTGTCGTCGGTGGTGTCCAGCAGCAGTTCGGCCTCAAACACCGCGCCGGTGTAGTACTCCAGCCCGCGGACCACGGACGGGTCGATGCCGGCGGCCGCGTCGGCCACGCCCATAGCCTTCAGCGCCGCGCTGATGCGGCCCAGTTCGTTCAGGCCCTCGGCGCCCGCCTCGGTGCCGCCGACCACGGCGTCCAGGGCGTTCAGAACCTGATCGCGCGGCCCGGCCTGAACCGCCAGGAAGGCCAGAACAGCGTCGATGCCCTTCGTGTTCAGCCCGGCGCCCTTGGTGAAGTCGCCGGATTCGTCCAGCCGCCCTTCGCCCAGCAGCAGTTTCACCCCGTCCGGGCCCAGCCGGTCCAGCTTGTCCACGGCGCGCAGCACCGCCAGGGTCTGGCCCTGTTCGCTCACGCCCGCAGCCTGAAGCACGCCGTTGACCAGCTTGCGGCTGGCGATTTTGATGACGGCCTGACCGGGCGCGAGGCCGGCGGCCTGCAGGCCCTCGACGGCCATGGCGATGATCTCGGCGTCCGCCTCGGGCCGGTCCGACCCCACCGTGTCGGCGTCGCACTGGACGAACTCGCGGAAACGACCCGGGCCGGGCTTCTCGTTGCGCCAGACGGGCCCGAAAGCGTAGCGGCGGAATGGCTTGGGCAGGGTCTCCCAGGTCTGGGCCGCGAAGCGGGCCAGGGGCGCGGTCAGATCATAGCGCAGGGCCATCCATTGATCGTCGTCGTCCTGAAGCGCGAACACGCCTTCGTTGGGGCGGTCGGCGTCCGGCAGGAATTTGCCCAGGGCGTCCGCGTATTCGAAGGCCGAGGTGGACAGGGGCTCGAACCCCCACCGCTCATAGACCTCGGACACCGCCTCGACGATGCGGCGCTCGGCCACGAGATCATGACCGCGCCGGTCCTGGAAACCGCGCGGCGCGCGGGCTTCGGGACGGACGGGGGCGGCGGTGGCGTCAGCGGGGGAGGTCATGGCGCGCGATTACGCCATCACGCCCCCCGCGACAATGGTCAGGCTCCCCGCGCGCTCAAGCAGCGAGCCGCCGCGCGGTGAGCGTTAGCGCGCAGAAATACTGACGCCCTTGCCGTAGGTGAGGCGGCGCCACACCCACTCCAGCGGGCCCATGGTGAACTGCGACAACCACAGGGGCGACCAGATCAGCTGCACTACCCAGATGCCGATGATGAACAACCACATCTCGGGCCAGCCCACCTGACCGAAGTAGCCCAGGCCGCGACCGCCGTAGAAGATGGTGGTCATGATCAGGGTCTGGGTCAGATAGTTGGTGAAGGCCATCTGCCCCGCCTTGGCCAGCGGCGTCAGGATCATCTTCAGCCCGAACCGCGCCAGCAGGATCAGCAGGCTGGCGAAACCCAGCGACACCAGCGGGGCCAGGAAGGTGTTGGCCGGCTTCGCCATGCCGTCAATGAAGGGGAAGTCGTCGGCGATCATGGCCGCGCCCTCCCGCCAGATCAGGAAGAGCGCCGCCGCGCCCGTCACCAGCAGAAGGCCATACAGCCAGGTGGGCGAGCGCCCGGCCAGGAAGCCGGCCTTGTACAGGCCCATGCCGATCATCATCAGGGCGGCGGTGGCCGGGACCATGAAGATCAGCATGAAGGGCACCACCGTGACCCACTTCATGATCAGGGTCAGGCTGACCGAAACGGCGTCCCCCCGCATGGCCTCGATCTGTCCGGCGATCACCTCGGGCGGCGGGGCCCAGCCCGCGTCGGCCATGATGGAGTCCATCATCTCCGCCGGCGCGGCGCTCATGGCCAGCATCAGGCCCACATAGATGGCCGAACAGACGATGTTCAGGACCACGCCGGTGATGATCAGGCGGCGCGCGCCCCAGGACCGGACCAGCATCACGAACACGCCCGTCCAGGCGTAGAGCAGCAGGATGTCGCCGAACCAGAAGGCCAGGCCGTGGATCAGGCCGAAGATGGCCAGCCAGAACAGACGCTTCCTGAGCAGCTTTCCGCGCGCCTCGTCGCTGCGCTCGCCGCCGATCAGGAAGATCGACACGCCGAACAGCATGGAGAACAGGGTCCGCATCTTGTCCTGGAACAGGGTGTACATGGCGTGCCAGGCCGTGGCCGCCTCACCCTCGAAGCCGGTGGGCTGCAGGGTAGGGTTCATGGATACTTCCCACGGCTGGGCGAAGGTCATGGCGTTCACCGCCAGGATGCCCAGCACGGCGAAGCCTCGCACCACGTCCAGGCTGAACAGGCGGTCAGCCTTGTTCACCGGCGCCGGTTCGGCGATGGGGTCGCGTTCGGATATGTTGACGGCTGTATCGGTCATGTCGCCCTCCCTGACAGTCGCGCCGGAGGGTCGCCCCGATCCGCAGGATCGGCAAGCCGGGATTCATGAAAGCGCGGTAATGATTCCGCTGAGGCGGCTCAGACGCCTTCGGGGTCCAGAAGTCCGGCGCGCGGACGCACCGCAGGCGGCTTGGGCGTGAAGGCGATCAGGGCCACGCAGATACCGGCCCACAGGGCGTAGCTGAGCCCGATCAGCATGGCCAGCGGCAGGCCCGCCACCCCATAGATCAGCAAGGTGGTCTCGGCGGCCCCCAGGCTTTGCGCCAGGGCGCCGGCCTCGGCCCAGCGCAGGACCAGCATCACCAGCGCCGTCAGCACCTGGAGCGCCGCCGCCAGCAGGCCCCCGTACAGCAGGAACCGCCAGATCACGCCCAGACGTGTGGACGGCGACCCGGACCGATCACGCTCGCGCACCAGCATGTACATGCCCGCGGGGACGGCGATGACCCCCGCGATCAGCACCTGCAGCCGCCAGTCCATGTCGAAGCCAGGCGTGAGGTTGGCGGGCGGCATGAGCGGCAGGGTCAGGATCACCGGCGGCCAGGCCACCGCCGCCAGACCCGCCAGCAGGGCCCACAGGCCCGGCATGCCGCGCCATTTGATCTGCGCCTGTCCGGGCAGGTCGCCCACGTCACGGATGTCCTTCAGGTCGCGCTTCATCGTGTGGGAACCGGGGTCGGGCCGGAATAGTCGTAGAAGCCGCGCCCGGTCTTGCGACCCAGCCAGCCCGCCTCGACATATTTCACCAGCAGCGGGCAGGGGCGGTATTTGCTGTCGCCCAGCCCCTCGTAAAGCACGTTCATGATGGCCAGCACCACGTCCAGCCCCATGAAGTCCGCCAGCTCCAGCGGCCCCATGGGATGGTTGGCGCCCAGCTTGAGCGCCGTGTCGATGGCCGTGACGTTCCCGACGCCTTCGTACAGGGTGTAGACCGCCTCGTTCATCATCGGCGCCAGGATGCGGTTGACGATGAACGCGGGGAAATCCTCGGAATCGGTGGTGGTCTTGCCCAGGGCCTCGGCGAAGGCGACGGCGGTCGCATAGGTTTCGCCCGAGGTGGCGATGCCGCGGATCATCTCCACCAGCTTCATGGCCGGCGCCGGCTTCATGAAATGCAGGCCGATGAAACGCTCGGGCCGGTCGGTGACCGAGGCCAGCCGCGTGATGGAAATGGACGAGGTGTTGGACGCCAGCAGGGTGTCGGCGCCCAGATAAGGCGTGATGTCGCGGAAGACCGACTTCTTGACGGCCTCGTCCTCGGTGGCCGCCTCGATCACCAGATCGGCGCCGCCGGCTTCGGCCAGGGTCTCGATAGGTTGGATGCGGGCCAGGGCCGCGTCTGCGTCGGCCGCCGTGACGGTCCCGCGCGAGACCTGACGGGCCATGCTGGCGCCGATGGCGCCGATGGCGGCGGGAAGCTTGTCCGCGCCCACGTCGTAGAGCCTGACGTCATAACCGCCGAGAGCCACAACATGGGCGATGCCCATGCCCATCTGGCCCGCGCCGATCACAGCCACCGTCCTGATTTCAACCATGCGGTCGAACGCCTCTTGAACCCATCGCGCGGAAAAGCGCGGACGGCTGTCTTACGTCAGGAAGGGGGCGGCGGGGAAGGGTGGTCACCTACGAATCCCTCTCCCTGTGGGAGAGGGCTGCGCGCCGCGGGATACGCAGCAGGCCGCGTCTTCGCGCGCAGGGTGAGGGTCGGGAGGCGGTTTCAAACCCACCGGACCCTCATCCCCCGCGCAAGAACCTTCGCGCCGCGCGCTCCGGTGCGCGGGGCCCCCTTCTCCCACCGGGAGAAGGGAGTTCGGACCTACCCCAGCGCCGTCATCAGCTCGGGGATCACCGTCTTGTAGTCGCCCACGATGCCGTAGTCCGCCACCTGGAAGATGGGGGCGTCGGCGTCCTTGTTGATGGCCACGATGATCTTGGAGTCCTTCATGCCGGCCAGGTGCTGGATGGCGCCCGAGATGCCGATGGCGATGTAGAGCTCCGGCGCCACGACCTTGCCGGTCTGGCCCACCTGATAGTCGTTGGGGGCGTAGCCGGCGTCCACGGCGGCGCGGCTGGCGCCCACGGCGGCGCCCAGCTTGTCGGCCAGCGGGTCCATGACCGCGTGGAACTCGTCCGCCGAGCCCAGGGCCCGGCCGCCGGAGACCACGATCTTGGCCGCGCCCAGCTCGGGCCGGTCGGACTTGACCATTTCCTCGCTGACGAAGTCGGTCTTGGCCGCGTCGGCGCCCTTGATGGTCTCGACCTTGGCCGAGCCGCCTTCCTCTGCCGCCGTGAAGGCGGTGGGGCGCACGGTGATGACCTTGGTCTTGTCCGAGCTCTGGATCGTCTCCAGCGCGTTGCCCGCATAGATGGGCCGCGTGAAGGTGTCGCCGGAGACCACCTCGACGATGTCCGAGATGGGGGCCACGTCCAGCTTGGCGGCGATGCGCGGGGCGAAATTCTTGCCGTCCGACGAGGCGGGCGACAGGATGGCGTCATAGTCGCCGGCCATGGGGACCACCACGGCCTCCACGGCCTCGGCGATGGTCTTGCCCAGCTCGGCGCTTTCGGCCAGCAGCACCTTGCGCACGCCGGAGATCTTGGCGGCCGCATCGGCGGCGGCCTGGGCGCCTTCGCCCACCACCAGGATGTCGATGTCGCCCGCGTTCAGTTGCTGGGCGGCGGCGACGGTCTTGTGGGTGGTGTCGCGAACTTGGGCGTTGTCGTGATCGGCGATGACGAGAACGGCCATTACAGGACTCCTTCGGACTTGAGCTTGGTCACCAGTTCGGCGGCGTCGGCCACCTTGATGCCGGCGGAGCGCTTGGGCGGCTCGGTGACCTTCAGCACCTTCAGGCGCGGCGCCGTGTCGACGCCGTAGTCGGCGACCGCCTTGGTGGCGATCTCCTTCTTCTTGGCCTTCATGATGTTGGGCAGGGAGGCGTAGCGCGGCGTGTTCAGACGCAGGTCGGTGGTCACCACCGCCGGCAGGGTCGAGGCCAGGGTCTGCAGCCCGCCGTCGATCTCACGGGTCACCACGGCCTTGCCGTCCTTGATTTCCAGCTTGGAGGCGAAGGTGCCCTGGGGCCAGTCCAGCAGGGCGGCCAGCATCTGGCCCACGGCGTTGTTGTCGCCGTCGATGGCCTGCTTGCCCATCAGAACCAGATCGGGCTTCTCTTCCTCAACCACCGCCTTCAGCAGCTTGGCCACGGCCAGCGGCTCCAGGTCCGTGTCGGACTGGATCAGGATGCCCCGGTCCGCGCCCATGGCCAGGGCCGTGCGGATGGTCTCCTGCGCCTGGCTGGGGCCGATGGAGACAACCACGATCTCGTCGGCGGTGCCGGCGGCGTGGTGTTCCTTGCCTTCCTTGAGACGCACGGCCTCTTCGACGGCGATCTCGTCGAAGGGATTCATGCTCATCTTGACGTTGGCCAGATCGACGCCCGACTGGTCCGCCTTCACGCGCGCCTTGACGTTATAGTCGATCACCCGTTTGACGGGGACGAGAACCTTCATGCCGAACCCTTTTCGAAACTTTGGTCTGGAAAGCCGCCCGGCCGCGGCCTTATTGGTGGTGCGGCAGGACATGGAACGGCCATCGCGGCCTGTCAACGTAACGCCAAGTCAACTTCCCGGGGATTCTCGCGCGTGTATCTGAGCTTCAAGCGTCTGGCCTTCCTGTTTCTGGCGATCTTCGCGGTCCTGATGGTCGGCGTGTTCGCGTTCGAGCGGTTCTGGGTGGCCCCCGGGGACCGCTGTGAGGCCGAGGGCGGCTGGTACGACATCGAGAGCCGCACCTGCGCCACGCCCATCTACATTCCCGACATCACCGGCCGTGAGCCGGGCGAGAGCCGCGCCGAAGCCTCGCGCCGCCAGAACGCCGAACTGGTGCAGCTGGAACGCCGCATCGCCGCCCGTGACGCGGCGCGCCGCCAGGCGATCGAGGCTGAGCAACAACGGGTCCGCGAGGCGGCGGGCGAGCAATAGTCAGGCCTTCTCCTCCCCATCTCGAGTGATTGGGAGGAGAGCCTCTTTCGCCCCGCTTCGGGCCGTGGAACAGTCCGGCGACCTTGGCCGGAACGTCCTGAATGACCGAACCCTCCATCATCGCGCGGCTGGACGGCGCTGTGGTGCGCAATGCGGGGCGCCCGCCCATCGGGCCGCTGAATCTCAGCGTGCGCGCAGGCGAGATCGTGGCCCTGGTGGGCGCCTCGGGATGCGGCAAGTCCACCACCTTGCGCCTGCTGGCGGGCCTGGAGACGCCCGATGCCGGTCGGGCGGACCGGTTCGTGGAGCGGGGCCGCACCGGCCTGGTGTTCCAGCACCCCACCCTGATGCCCTGGGCGACGGCCCTGGAGAACACGGCCCTGCCGCTGAGACTGGCGGGGGTTTCGCCCGAGCAGGCCGCGGCCCGCTCTCGCGCCGCCCTGGCGCGGGTGGGTCTGGAGGATCGGGCGGACGCCCGGCCCCGTGAGCTGTCGGGCGGCATGGCCATGCGGGTTTCGCTGGCCCGGGCGCTGGTGACGACGCCGGACCTGCTGTTGCTGGACGAGCCGTTCGCGGCGCTGGACTCCGTCACCCGCCGGGTTCTGATCGAGGACATCCACCGCCTTTGGGACCGGGATCGCCCGGCGGTGGTCTTCGTCACCCACGATGTGGACGAGGCCGCCTACATGGCCGGGCGGGTGCTGGTCATGGAGGCGGGCACGGGCCGGATCGTGAAGGAGACCGCGGGGGAGGGGCCCTTGCCCCGACCGCCGGGCTGGCGCGCCGATCCTCGCCATACAGCTATGGCCGAGCGGGTGACGGCGGCGATGCAGGCCGCCATGATCGAGCGCGCGGCGTGACCCGTGGCCTGGACATCCTGGCGCCGGTCGCCTTGCTGCTGGTGCTGCTGGCCGTATGGGAGGCGGCGTGCCGCCTGCTGGCCGTGCCCGCCTATTTTCTACCGCCGCCCAGCGCGGTGGCGGCGGCCCTGATCCGCAGCGGCCCGCTGCTGGCCGCCTCGGCCTGGGCCACCTTCTGGATGGCGCTTCAGGCGCTGCTGATCGCGGGGCTGGTCGCCTCCGCCCTGGCGTTGGCCGTGTCCATGAACCGGCTGGCGGAACAGGCGGTGCGGCCGCTGGCGGTGACGCTGCAGGTGACGCCGGTGGTGGCCATCGCGCCGCTGGTGCTGATCTGGGCCGGGCTGGACAACGCCGACCGGGCGGTGGTGGCGCTGGCGGCTGCGGTGGCTTTCTTCCCGTTGTTCTCGGGCCTCCTCACGGGACTGAAATCCGCTGATCCGGATCTGGAGCGCCTGTTCGACCTGTACGGCGCTTCGCCGGTGCAGCGATTGCTGCGTCTGCGCCTGCCCTCGGCGATCCCGTTCGCGCTGGAGGGCCTACGCGTCGCGGCCGGTCTGGCGGTGATCGGCGCCGTGGTGGCCGAGTTCGTCTCGGGCACGGGCCAGACGCAAGGGCTGGCCTGGCGCCTGCTGGAGGCGGGCAACCGCCTGCGCACTGCGGACCTGCTGGCGGCCCTGGCATGCCTCGCGGTCATGGGCGTGGCGCTGAACGCCGCCATCGCCTGGCTGGAGCGCCGCGCCGCCCGTTAGCGAGGGGTTAAGGCCGCCGCGCCTAACCTCTTCGGGTATATGGCCGCCTGTTGCGGCCTCAGATTCCCAAGGGGGACCATATGGCCGGTTTCGGGGCCAGAGTCGGAGCCAGAGCGTCGGCGACGCAACGCCGCCTTCAGGCCGGAGCCCTGGCGCTCGGTCTCGTGATGATCGCGGGCCCCGCCCTGGCCCAGAGCGCCAGCGAGCGCGCGGGCCTGCGCACCCTGACCTGGCCCGGCAAGGCCGAGGCGCCCGCCGCGCGCGAGCAATCCCGCCCCCAGGCCGTCTCCGCGACCACTCCCGCCGCGCCCCAGGCCGAGACGCCTGCCGTCCAGCCCAGCCGACTGCCCGACTACACCGCCGCGGCGGCCAGTTTCCCGCAGAGCCTGACCCCGGCCACCGCCTTCGGCGTTCCGCCCGTGGCGGGCGGCGGACAGGCCTATGGTTCCTCACCGGTTCCCTACGCCGCCGTTGCGGGGCAGGGCGGGGCCGCCGTGCGTCCGACCCCTGTGCCGCAAACGCCGGTTCGCTCCACCCCCGTACCCCAGACCCCGGTTTCGGCCCCGCAGGATGAACCGGCCGATCCCATGGCGCCGCGCCGTGACGCCGCCATCTGGCGCCTGACCGATCGTCAGGCTGAAGGCCAAGCCCAGGCTGAGGCCGCCCCGCAACCGACCCGGCCCCAATCGCCGACCAGCGGCGATCGGGACGGGGCGCGCTATTATTCCGTACACCGCGAGGCGGGCCGTACGCCTGATCCCACCAGCCTGCCGGCGCCGTTCTTCCTGGACAGCGCGCCGGTGGATCTGGCTGAACCGCCGCCGCCGCCGACCCTGATGCGCAACCAGGGGGGGCTGGCCCCGTCCGTGGCGGGCGACGCCCTGTGAGCGAGGCGGCCGTGACCCCCTCTCGCCTGCCTGATCTCATCAATCTGGCCCGCGAGGACTCCAGCGAGAAGCGCCGGGCGCTGCTGCGCGAGCTGACCGACCACTTTTTCGGCGCCACCACCCATTCAGAGGCCGAGAACGAGCACTACGGCATCGTTCTGGCGCACCTGGCCGATGACATGGAGGATGCGGTTCGCGCCGAGCTGGCGGAACGCTTCGCGCCCGTGTCCGACGCGCCGCGTCGTCTGATCCGCCGTCTGGCGGAGGACGGGTCCGACGCCGTCGCCGCGCCTGTTCTGGCCGCCTCGCCGGTGCTGGACCACGCCGATCTCATGAAGGCGGTGCGCGAAGGCGGACAGGAGCGCCTGCGCGCCGTGTCCAGCCGTTCGGCGGTTTCCGAGGACATTTCATCCGTCATTGTCGAGCGCGGCGACGACGAGACCCTGGGAACCTTGCTGCGCAACGAGGGCGCGCGCCTGTCGCGAGCGTCCAGCGAGGCCGCGGTGGACCGGGCCCGCGCCAATCCGGCCCTGCATGAGGCGGTGGTCAACCGAAAGGCTCTGCCGCCGGATCTGCTGAACGAGATGTACTTCGTGGTCGAGGCGCGGCTGCGGCAACAGATTCTGGAACAGAACGCCCAGCTGGACCCGGCCCTGCTGGAAAATGCGCTGGAGGCCGGCCGCACCCGCGTCGCCTCCGCCGACGGCGTCCTGCCGCCGGACTACAAGGAGCAGCTGGCCTATGTGCAGGAGCTCAAGGCCGCCAATCAGCTGACCCCGCAGGTGCTGGCCCGGTTCCTGCGCTCCGGCGGGCGCACCGCTTTCCTGATCGCCCTGGCCGAGCTTTCCGACATCGATTTCCACACCGCCCGGACCATTGTGGAGCGGCGCGAAATGGATGCCCTGGCGGTGGTGTGCAAGGCGGCGGATCTGGATCGGGCCCTGTTCCTGACCTACGCCGTGGTTCTGTTGAACAGCGAGGACAACGCCATGGGCAAGGCGCGCCAATACGCCGCCCATTACGCTGAGCTGCCCCGCGAAACGGCCATGCGGACCCTGCGCTTCTGGCGCCTGCGCCGGCAGGCGGCGTAAGGTTTGGCCGCCTGAATCAGGCTGGCCGGCTGGGCGAAGCCTGTTTCAGCGCCCCCATCACCTCGCGGGCCCGGTCGGCGATCAGTCCGGCGCCGAGCTCGCGGGCGGTTTCCGCCGCCTCGGTCAGGATCAGCCCCAGATGCGACAGGTCCGTCCCGCCGGTCAGGCGAGCGCGCGCCAGCCGAACATGGGCCAGACCGATCTGATCCGCCGCCCAGTCCAGAGGGGCGTTCTCGGCGTTCCCGTGAGTCAGACGGCGGCGCAACCGCGTTTCCATCCGCGCCAGCTGCGCAGCGTCGGCTTCACGTTCGGCCTGACCGGCCTCCAGCGCCAGGCGGCGCTCCCGGGCCAGTGCGCCCAGGATCAGACCTTCGCCCGACGTGACCGCCTCGATCTCCAGCATCCGGTTGAGGTCTGGCGATGAGCTGCGGACGGCGCGCGCCAGTTCGATGGCGGCCCAGTCCAGCGGGCTGTGATCGGGGGTGAAGGCGTCGGCGGCGGCGTCGAACATCTCGTCCGCCTGTTTCCGGGCGTCGGCGTCGCCCGCCAGGGCGGCCAGAGCCGACAGGCCCGCCGCGCACAGGGTCAAGGCGCGAGCGCGGGTGACCGGGCGATATTCGGGACTGGCGGTTTCCACCAGCGCCCGCAGGTCGCGTCCCGCCTGATCCAGCAGTCGCGCATCGCCGCGCTTCAGCCCGGCTTCGAGCGCCAGTGAGGCGCGATCCAGCTGCGCCTCCGCCGTTTCGACTGTCAGCTCTTCGCGGCGGGTCAGGTCATGCAGGGCTGAGTCCAGCAGGGCGGAGGCGTCCATCATGGCGCCCGCCTCTCCGCTGTGACGCGCCTTCAGCGCCTCCAGCCTGGCGTGGGCGCCGGCCATGCGCGCGCTCAGCGGCCCCTTTCGGCCCGTGTCGTGGCCGTCCAGCACCAGATCGATCTGATCCAGAAGTTCCGGCCCGCCGCGCTGTTCGAACTGCAGCATCAGGCACAGGGCCGTCTCGACCGCAGCCTCGGCGCGCAGGCCGGCGGTGTCGGCGCCCTGTGCGGCCTCGGTCGCCGCCTCCAGCGCCCGGGCCAGACTGTTGCGGCGCCCGGTGCGGCGCGCGTGCTCGCGCCACAGGGCGGCGGCTTTCAGAGAGTCGTGGACAGGCTCCCGGCGGTTCGCCCGGTGGGAATCCGTGGTCTGGCCGCGCGCCTCCGTCTCCAGCAGGTCGGCGCCAATCAGCTCGACCCACGCGCGGTCTTCCTTGCGCGCCTGATCAAACAATCGCCTCAGATCCCGTCCGAAACCGAACATGCCGACCCGCTCCTTCTGTCCCGCTTCGGGACTGCCTGACTGCGCCTTTCTCCGACCAAGCAAACGCAGCGCCGCGCCGCCGGTTCAGTCCGGGATCGTCCTTTGTCAGCCCAAATCCGGCGTCCGCCCCAGACAGTCGGACAAGGCTTCGCGCGCCTCGGTGTTTCCGGCGGTCAGTTCGCGCACGGCCCGGATGCGGGCGCGGGTCTGGTCATTGTCGCTGACGGCCGCTTCCCGTCCCGCCGCATCCGCCGCCTGACCGGCCGCGAGCGACCAGTAGAGGGCCGCGTCGAACAGCATACGGCCGCGGGGCGTCTCGCCGCCCTCCAGCTCTGACGCCGCCTGGCTCAGCCCGGCGCAGCGCACGGCGGCCTGATAACCGGTCAGCTCCGCCGCCTGCCCCGAGAGGCCTGTCAGCACCGCCAAGGTGACCGCGATGATCATGGAGGCGTTCCCGCGACGCCCCCCGGCGTCGTTCGCACAAAAGAGCATGTAATCACGAAGCCGGGAAGTCCGTGGCGGGTCGTTCTGTGGCGAAGAGAACACGGTTTCCGTTCACGGGCCGGCGCGGCGTGGCCTTCAAACAGGGCCGCTGTCATAAGGCGCCCCTCATTCAGATTGGAGACATCCCATGAAGACGACGCCCCTCATCGGCGCCGGCCTGATCGCCGTCGCCCTGGCCGGACCGGCCTTCGCGCAGGATGCGACCTGGACCGGAGAAGGCTCGTTCGGCGCCGGTGTGACCACGGGCAATACGGACACCAGCGACTTCGGCCTGGGGCTGAAGCTGGGCCGTCAGGCCGGGCCGTGGACGGTCAGCCTGGAGGCCGTGGCCGAGTATGCCGAGACCGACGGCGCCGAAACCAAGAACCGCATGTTCTTCGCCGGGCAGGTGGACCGGGATTTCACCGACCGCATCTATGGTTTCGGCCGAGCGTCCTATGAGCAGGACGAGTTTTCCGGTTTCGAGAACCGGGCCTTCGTCGGCGTCGGCGTGGGCTATCGCATTCTGCTGGGCGAACAGACCACCTGGGCCGTCGAGGCGGCGCCGGGCGTCAAGCTGGACGAGGTGCGTGAAACCGTTCTGCCCGGCCCGGTGATCACCCCCGCCTATTCGGACACCAGCTTCTCGGTGATCGGCGCCTCGCGTCTGGCGCACGACTTCAACGACAATGTGAAGCTGACCAACGACACCACCGTCACCTATGCCGAGACCTCGACCCAGATCGAGAACCGGCTGGCTGTGACCGCGGCGCTGGGCGCGGCCCTCTCAGCGCGCTTCTCCGTCGATGTGCGTCATGACACCGACCCGCCCTTCGGCTTCGAGGACACGGACACCGCCACGCGCGTATCGCTGGTCTATGCCTTTGGCGAATGAGCCTTGAACGGGGCGCCGGTGACGGTCAGCCCCGTTCCTTCGTCTTCGTGAACGCGATCTTCGGGAAGCGTTCGCCCACGTAGCCCGTCTCCCACGAGGACTTGGCCAGGAACACGGGCGCGCCGTCGATGTCGCTGGCCATCTGGGGCCGGTACTTGCCCATGAAGTCGTCCAGATCGGCCTTCTCCCCGGACACCCAGCGGGCCTCGGCGAAGGGGCTGGGCTCGAACATGGAGTCCAGGCCGTATTCGGTGTTCAGCCGGTCGGCCATGACCTCGAACTGCAGCTGGCCCACCGCGCCGACGATGAAGTCCGCGCCCAGTTCGGGGCGGAACAGCTGGGTCACGCCTTCCTCGGCCAGACCCTCCAGCGCCTTCTTCAGATGCTTGGCCTTGAGCGGATCCTTGACCCGCACCCGCTGCAGGATTTCAGGCGCGAAATTGGGCAGGCCGGCGAAGCGCACCAGTCCTGTCTCTGACAGGCTGTCGCCCACCCGCAGCACCCCGTGGTTGGGAATGCCGATCACATCGCCCGCAAAGGCGTCGTCGGCCAGTTCCCGGTCCGAGGCGAAGAACATGATGGGCGCGTTCACCGACAGCGCCTTGCCTGTGTTCTGCACCTTCAGCTTCATGCCCCGCTGGAACCGGCCGCTTGCCATGCGGAACATGGCGATGCGGTCGCGGTGGTTGGGGTCCATGTTGGCCTGGACCTTGAACACGAAGCCGGTGACCTCGTCCTTGCCCGGCTCCACGACAATGTCCTCGGGCTCGGGCGCGTTGCGGGTCTCCGGCGGGGCTTCCTTCCTCGCCTTCATCACCTTGGGCGCGGGGGCCCAGTCGCCGATGGCCTTGAGCAATTCGTCGATCCCGAAGTGGCGCAGGGCCGAGCCCCACAGCACCGGGGTCATGTGGCCTTCCAGGAACGCCTGCACGTCGAACGCCTTGTAGCCGCCCTCCACCAGCTCGGCGGCTTCGATCAGGGCCTCCTGCTCGCCGGCCTCGAAATACTGCGCCGCGTCGGACAGGGGCAGGGCGGCGGGATGGTCCGGATCCTCGGCCGACCCGGCTTCCTTGCGGGCGTAGGGCTGGAACCGGCCCGTTCCCATCTCCACCATGCCGCGCAGGCGATTGCCGCTCTCGGCGGGCCACCAGATGGGGGAGGGGTCCAGCTGGAGCCGCGAAGCGATCTCGTCCAGCAGGGCCATGGGGTCCTGGGCCTCGCGGTCCAGCTTGTTGATGAAGGTGATGATCGGGATGTCCCGAAGACGACACACCTCGAACAGCTTCAGGGTCTGGGGCTCGATGCCCTTGGCCGCGTCCAGCACCATGATGGCGCAGTCCGCCGCGGTCAGGGTGCGGTAGGTGTCTTCCGAGAAGTCCTCGTGGCCCGGGGTGTCGAGCAGGTTGAACATCTTGTCGTCGTGCTCGAACGTCATCACCGACGCCGAGACGGAGATGCCCCGCTCCTTCTCGATCTTCATCCAGTCCGAGCGGGTCCGCCGGTTCTCGCCGCGCGCCCGCACCGCGCCCGCCGCACGGATGGCGCCCCCGGCCAGCAGGATGTGCTCGGTCAGGGTGGTCTTGCCCGCATCCGGGTGCGCGATGATGGCGAAGGTGCGCCGCCGCGCAGCTTCTTCAGGCAGTGTTCTTTTCGACATGGCCGCGCCGATAGCGCGGACGGCGGCCAAAGTCACTCACCGCGTCAGGAGGACGTCAGTCTGCGGGGGTGACTTCAGCGTCTTCCTCGTTCTCAACCGCCTGCGTCCCGCCATCGGCCGCGGGTGTGACGCCCATGGCTTCATCGATCAGGGCCTGTGCGGCTTCGGCCTCATCGCCGCCGTGCGGTGCGTTCGCCAGCGGACTCAGCAGCCCCACTGCGGTTTCGCGGTCACCGGACGCCAGAAAGGCATGACCCGCTCCCATGCGGATGCCCGAAAGCTGCGGTGCGGAGATGAAGGCCATCTCCCAGGTCGCCAGATCGTTGTCGTTGGGATAGCCCGGCCCCCCGTTGCGGGACTGGGCGATCAGATAAAGGGTGAGATAGTTGTTCGGGTCGGCGGCGTAAGCCGTGGCCAGGTAGCCGCGGGCGCGGTTCATGAGGTCGGTGTGATTCTCGGGCTGGTCCTCCGCGTCGGCGAAGCGGGCCATGGCCATGAATTGCAGCGCCTCCACGTGGTCCGGGTCGTCCTCCAGCACCCGCATCAAGGCGGCCTCGCCGGCCGCGCGATCCCCTATGTGCAGTTCGGCATGGCCCAGCACCAGCAGAGCCAGCGGGTCATCGCCATGGCGGGCGGCCATGCTGCGGGCGTCTTCGAGCGCCCTCGTTCGATGCTCCTCCTCCATCGGCATGGTCAGCCGCTGACGCAGCAGAAGCAGGTCGTCCGCCGAGGCCGGCATCTCGCTGATGGCGATCTGCATGTCGGGCAACTCGATGTCATAGGTGGCCAGCTCGATGCGCCCGTACATATGGCTGCGCAGGGCGCTGCGCAGCTGGTCCAGGGTCAGGCCTGTCGCCTGTTCCATGGCCTGAACGGGATCCACACCCTGACGGATCAGTCCCAGATAGGCCTCAAGCTGAGCCGTGCGCTCGGGCGAACTCATGAACCAATGGGTCAGAAGCCAGGCGACGGGATAGTAGGTCGCCTGATGGGGACCGTGCTCCACATCGCCGACCCGATTGCGCAGCAGCACGTCCAGCGGCAGCCACGAGGCGTTCATCAGCCAAGAGCCGCGGCCTTCGTTATGGGCGCCGACCTGGATGCTGTCCGTGCGGATCCGGGCGGTCATCACATATTCGGCCAACCCCTCGACCAGCCAGCCGGGATAGTAGGTCGAGAAATGCTGGAAGAAGAAGTGGTGCGCGTATTCGTGCAGCAGGGTGTAGTCGCCATCGTTGCGTATGGCGACGGCGAAGATGTCCTCTTCTCCGGCGAAATAGAACCCCGCCACAGTGTCCGACGTCGACGGGCGAACCGCTCTCAGACCGCTGCGGCCGCTGACCAGATAGATGGGCAGTTTTCGCATCACCGGCCGATCGACCGGCACGCCGAAACGCAGGCGCAGGAAGCGATCAAAGACCTCCAGCTTCCGGGCGTACTCCCGCAAGGGACGTTCACTGCCATCAGAGTAGATGACGAAGTTGGGGGTTTCGGCGCGCCGCCAGTCCGCCTTGGCCGGCGTCGCCGCCAGAGCCAGGCCCAGCACCACTCCGACCAGCGCCAGGCCGCGCAGACGACCGAGATTGAGTAAGGAAATCATTATCGCGCCCCCGCGCAGCTATTCCGCCAACGCTAGACTGACAGGCTTTCGGGACGCAACCTTGACTGGTCAGAAATCGACCGCGCCCTGGGCGCATGAAAACACCTCGCCGAACGGGGCTATTCGCGCTAGATTACATTTCCGTAAGGCGAGACGGTAGGGTCACGCAGCCCTCCGCCGCCGGTGGAGGAAACGACATGACCATGATCCCGCAATCGCGCGAGGATGCGCCGCCCCCGTTCCGCAATCCGGGCGAGATGCACCCCGGTCTTTATCTTGTCATCGGGTTCGGCCTGCTGCTGGGCATGGCCTTCGCGGTGAACGCGCTGTTCCGCGTGATCCTCTAGATCAGGCGGCCAGACGGCCCCAGACCGCCTTGTCGGCGGCGACGGCGTCCAGCGCGCCCTTGGCCGCGCGCGCGTGCAGCTGGCGCATGACCAGTTCGGGCAGGGCGCAGAAGCGCGGCTCCACCAGTTCAGGCGCGCAGTTCTTATCCGGCGCGGCGAACATGGCGGCGTTCAGATCGGGCGCCCGGTCGGCGATCAGCCAGGCCAGACGCAGCGCCCGTTCGGGATCGTTGTGGTGCAGCATGGGATCCTCGGCGAACATCTCGCACGCCAGCTCGATCACATAGTCCAGATCCAGCCGGTCGAACCGGCGCGCGTCCGCCGCCGTGACCGGGCAGGCCGCGTCCAGATCGAACACCACATCGTTCAGCAGAAAGAGCACCGCACCATCACCATCTTTGTCAGGCGCATTTTTCGCCCGTTGATGATGAGACTAACCGGGCGCGCTTTCGGCCCGGTTCACGAACGCGGTTAAGGATTTACGACCGCTCGCCCTGCACCGTCTCGGTGATGAAATGGCGGCCCTGGCGGTCCTCCACCTCCACCACCCACAGATCCGGATCATAGCCGACCTGCCTTTGTATATAGGCGTCCAGCTCGCTTTCCTGGTCGCTGGAGACCGGCTGGATCCACAGGCGCTCGCCGTCCGGACCGAAGGCCTCGGTGTACAGCCGCGCCTTGCGCTCGCTGGTGTCATACGCCTTGACGATGACGGTCCCGGCGCGCGGGTCGCCCTTGCGCACGACCGTGGCGAAAGCCCCGGACAGTTCGGCGCGGCGGATCAGGGCGCTGACCCACACGTCACTGGCGATAAGCAATTCGCTAACCCTGAAAGGAAACGGGACCGGAAGGGGTATGGCCTAGTCTGGCCCCATGATCAAAGGCCTGACAGCACGTCTGGCGACCGGCGCTTTGCTGCTGGCGCTCTCCTCGGGAGCGGCGCACGCGCAGGCCGAACGCCTCTTCTACGAGCGCAGCCTGATGCTGGCCGCCGACGCCCGCTGCGGGCTGTTCGAGCCCCGGGTGCGCGCGGCGCTGGACGCTTCGGCCCACCAGGCGCGGGGCGCGGCCCTGCGGGCCGGGGCGACGACGGATGGCCTCACAGCCACCCGAATGCGAGCGACGTCGCGGGCCCGCACGGCGGAGTGCGCCTCTGAAGACCTCACTACGGCCGCGACCCGAGTGCGCGGGGGATTCGACGGCTGGCTGCGCACCGCCCGCATGACCTTTCCCGGCGAGCGTCAGGACTGGCGCGCGGACCGCACACGCTATGCCCGCGACGCCTGGCGTCTGGCCCAGACGGGCCGGTTCCGTTCGGCGCCGGTGACCTTCGGCCGCGTGACGGGCTCCGGCGGCGAGGAGAACCTGGCGGCGGTGGTGTCCTTCCCCGGACGTCCGCGTCCCTATGCAGCGCGCGTCGTGCTGCGCGACCCGTCCCGCGCCCAGCGGCCGTGGATCGTTCAGGCAAGCCTGGCCCCCCTGCCGCCGGTCAATACGCGCCGCGCCTTCTGGGCTGCGTCCAGCGATGCCGCGCCCGCCGACCTGCTGCCCGAGGGCCGCCGTCAGGGCGAGATCTGGCGTTTCCCCGATGCGGCGGGTGAGGCCATCGCCGGGCTGGACCCGCGCGAACGGTTCACGGTGGAGTTCCTGTTCCGCGACGACAGCGTCATGCGGGTGCATTTCGAGGCCGGCGACTTCGCCGCCGCCCGCGCCTTCCTGTCTCTCGGTCCGCTCTAGAGAAGCGGGCCCGCCCGATCGATGGGCCGCGCCACCACGGCGGCCGTGGCCGTTTCCAGAATGGGGCGCTCCACCAGAATGGGATGCTGCACCATGGCGTGCAGGATCAGATCGTCCGGCGTGTCCTCGGGCAGCAGACCCATGTCCTGGGCCAGGGTCTCGCGGCGACGCAGGATGTCGCGCGGCCGCGCCCCGCCCATCTTGGCCAGCAGGGCCGTCAGCTGATCTTCGGTCCAGCCGGCCTTCAGATATTCGACCACCTTCGGCTCAATGCCCCGCTCGGCGAGCATGGCCAGCAGCTTGCGCGAGGTGCCGCATTTCGGGTTGTGGAAGACGGTGACGCTCATGTGGCGTGTCCTTCTGTCGGGACGGGTTCGATGATGCGGGCGCCCAGCGCCAGACCGGCCCCGGCGATGAGGGCGACGGCGGCCAGAACAGACAAAATCTCCAGCCCGCGCCGCGAGGTGGGCGCCAGAGGCCGGGCCAGCATGGCGGCCATCAGGGCGATCAGGGCCAGCACCCCCGGCAGGTCCATGCCCACGCCCAGGAAGGTCCAGTGCCCCAGGGCGAACAGCCAGCCGCCCATGACGGCGGTGACGATGACGGCGGGCCACAGGGAGACGTGCCGCTCCAGCCGGGGGTCGATCAGTCCGCCCAGCGCGGCGGCCAGCGCCGCCCCCAGCACCGGCCAGGCGATCAGGAAGGCGGCGGTGGGCGCCAGAACCTGAACCACCACGCCCAGCCCCAGCATCAGGGCGATCAGCCCGGTCCAGGCCGAGAACCGCGCCGCCTTCATCCAGCCGCTGTAGAGGGCCCCGCCCACGGCGATCAGGCCGAGGACGAGGATGACCCAGCTGAACTCATACAGCGTCAGGGCCGCGACCGTGGCGAGGATCAGGGCGCCCGCCACCAGCCGCCGCCGTCCCTGGGCCGAGCCGAACAGGATCAGGGCCGCCGCCAGCAGGCCCAGCACCACCCCTGCCTCCAGCCAGGGCAGGCGGCGCAGCATGGCGTAATACAGCTCCGGCGACCCGGCGCGGCTCATGGACGGCCCGGCCAGACCGCGCATGGCGGTGGCCAGCACCACGCCCGATATGGCCAGCCACAGCCCGCCCAGCGCGCCCAGCCCCATGCCCGCGAAGGTCACGGCGCCGACCTTGCGCCCGCGCCAGACCGCGACGATCAGGAAACCGCCCGCTGCCGCCAGCACCAGCCACCCGACCCACGGCGCATACTGGATGAAGATCAGGCCCAGCAGGTCCGAATAGACGGCATTGTTCGTGGCCATGGGCAGGGCGTCGGCGCGAAGGAAATGGTCGGCCGCCTCCAGCGCCTTTTCGCCGATGTGCTGGACGCTGCCCCGGTCCAGCGCCGCGGGGGTGGAGGCGGGGTCGTGATACTGGTGGGCACGGCCGATGAAGGCGAGATTGACCCCGGCGATCCCGCGCTCGCGGGCCAGGGTGTAGTCGGTGCCGTTGGGCATGTTCTCGTAAACCAGCACCGCCAGCGAGTTGCTGTTGGCGCCACCTTCGACCCGGTCCATGGCGCGGGTGAAGGCGCGCACGGTCTGGGCGTTGCCGGGGCCGGTCTCGAACATGGACGCCCGCCCGCCGCCCCCGCGCGCCTCCAGATTCACCACCAGGCCGACGCGCTGGGCCAGCGGGTGCTCGTCCAGAAACAGGCGCATGCCGTCCAGACCCAGCTCCTCCGCGTCGGTGAACAGGACGATCAGGTCCCGCTCGGCGGGTCCGCGCGCCTGAATGGCCCTCACGGCCTCGAGGATCGCAGCCACACCGGTGGAGTCGTCCGCAGCGCCCGGCGAATCCCACACCGTGTCGTGGTGCGCCATCAGCAGCACCGCCGGTCCCTCGCGGTCGCGGCCGGGCAACACGCCAATGAGATTGGCGATCTGACGCTCTGCGGCCTGTTCGTCGCCCCAGCTGGCCAACCGCTCCACCGACCGTTCGGACAGGGCGCCGGTCTGGATCGAGGTTTCAAGGCCCAGGCCGCCCATGCGGTCCAGCAGATAGTCGCGCACCCGCGCGTTCTCCTCGGACCCCGTGGGGTGCGGCGCCCGCGCGATTTCCTCAATGTCCGCCATAGCCCGGTTGGCCGAGAAGGCCATCTCGGGCGCGCTGGCGGGCGCAGGATCCGGCGTGTGCGACGCCGCCACCGCCACGGCCAGCGCCAGTCCGAGCGCCGCGACCAGCAGCACGATGCGATTCATGAAAGCCCCGGGTGTCATGGGGCCATTAGTAGGCGCCCGAACGGCAGGCGTCGAGACGGCGTAGCCGCCCAGATCGAGGAGGCCGGCGCCGCGGCGCGCTTGACTTGCCTGTTATGCGTCATTGACGTATATAACGTGACGTGGACAAGCCGCTGAACGAAGTCGCCTTCACCGCCAGCTTCCTTGCTCAGGCCAAGGCCGAGGGCATGACGGAAGCGGAATTGGAGACGGTCGTTCGCGTTCTGTCTGCGGACCCTGAGGCGGGTGACCTGATCGCTGGTTCGGGCGGATGCCGAAAGGTCCGTATTGCTCGCAAGGGCGGCGGCAAGTCCGGAGGCTATCGCGTGGTGACGTTTTTCGCGCGTCGGGCGATGCCGGTTTATGCCTTCGCCGTTCTCGCAAAGGGAACACGCGCCAACTTCACGGACGCCGAGGTCAGGGCCATGGCCACGGTGACGAAACGGATACTGGCGGGGCTTTAGCCCCGGGATTGGAGATTGGGTTCCTTCATGCCGAGCAAGAATTTCGACCGCATCATGGAAGGTCTGGGCGAGGTCGCCGAGATCGTGGAGGGCAAGGCCAGGCCTGCCCGCACCTATTCAGCCCCCGCCGACATCGATGTGAAGGCCATCCGCCTCCGCGAGGGGCTCAGCCAGGACGCCTTCGCCGCCAAATACGGTTTCGCGGCTTCTACCTTGCGCCAGTGGGAGCAGGGACGTCGTCGACCGGAAGCCAGCGCCCGCATCCTGTTGAAAGTGATCGAGCGCCACCCGGAGGCTGTCCGGGACGCCTTGGCGGCGGCCTGATCAGGCCGCGCGCCTCAGGGCGGCGGGCGCCTTGACGAAGACGCCGGGGCGGCCGGGCACGGGGCGGAAGGAGTCGGGGCGCTCGCCCACGCTTTCGTCCAGGCCCAGAAACAGACAGCCGTCGTCCGCCAGCGCCGTCTCGAGCACATCCAGCGCCCGGGCGCGGCGCTCCGGCGCCATGTCGCCCAGCACGTAACGACAGAAGATCACGTCGAAGCGGCCGCCCGGCGGCGGCTCGTCCAGCAGGTTGGCGCGGGCGAAGGAAACGGCCGAGCGCAGCCGCGGCTTGACCTCCCACATGTCCTCGCTCTGGTCGAACCAGTTCAGCAACTGGCGGGCCGACAGGCCGCGCTGGACCTCGAACTGGGTGTAAAAGCCGCTCTTGGCCTTTTCCAGCGCGCGCTGGGACAGGTCTGTGGCGACCACCTCAACATTGGCTTCGCTCTCGAGCGCGGGCATGGCCAGGGAATAGGCTTCCTGTCCCGACGCGCACCCGGCGGACCAGACGCGCACCCGGCCTTCAGGACGCACGCGCGCGATGGCGGGCAGAACCTCTCGGGCGAAGGTGGCGAAGGGTTTGCGGTCGCGGCGGAACCAGGTCTCGGGGTTCAGCACCGCCTCCATGGCGCTCCACGCCAGGGCGGCGGGGGCCTCGGCGCGCACCGCGTCCATCAGGCCGTCGACGCCGGAATAGCCCTCGCGCCGCGCCACCGGTCCCAGCCTGTGCGCTGCCAGATGCGCCCGGTCGGCCCCCAGCAGGAAACCCGTGCGGCTGACCAGCAGCGACTGCAGATGATGCAGGTTCTCGGGCGTCATGAGGGTCAGACCACCCCCGCCTCGGCCAGCTTGGATTCCAGAATCTCGCCGTCGAAGGGCTTCATGACGTATTCGTCGGCGCCGGCGTCCAGCGCTTCCTGGATGCGGTCCACCTCGGTCTCGATGGTGCAGAACAGGACCTTGGGCCGATCGCCGCCCGGCTGCGCCCGCAGGCGGCGTAGGAAGGTCAGGCCGTCCATCACCGGCATGTTCCAGTCCAGCAGGATCACCTCCGGCGTCGCGGTGGCGCAATAGGCCAGCGCCTCGGCCCCGTCGCCCGCCTCGTCCACCTCGAATCCCAGCTCCTCGACGATGCGGCGCGCCACCTTGCGGATGATGCGGCTGTCATCGACGATCAGACAGGTTCTGGCTTCGACAGGGGGATGCAAGGTCAGCGATCCGGACGGTTTCGGACGCACGACCGCGCCCTTAACGTCTTATGGTCCTTTGCGGTTAACGAGCGGTTGGCGGACAACCTTAAGCGGTGTTCAGCATGTTGGTCACAGCGGCATGCGCGCGGTCAGGGTGACGCGGTCGTCCCCGACGGTGAAACCCAGCGTCCCGCCGTGGTCCTTCACCGTGCGCCACAGCCAGTAGGACTGGATCCATTGCCCGGCCAGGCCCTCGGTCAGGCGCTCGCCCGCCAGGCCCGTGGCCGCCTCGGGTTTCAGCCGGGCGCGGGGGCCGGCGGCCTCGCCGCGCAGGGTCAGCCACCCGTCATCCTCGTGCGCCGAGATCGTCGCGGTCCCGCCGCCGGGCAGGGCGGCGCCGCTCAGTTGCACCAGATTCAGCAGGGCCCGCGCCTGGGGCTTGGAGAACTCGCGCGCCTCCACCCGCCATTCCAGCGAGGCTCGCGCCCCCTTGAACACGCTCTCGCACAGGGGTTTCAGCTCGTCAGCGGTGAAGCGTTCGGCGCTCGCGGCCGCGCCGTAGGCCACCCGGGCGAAATTGATCAGGGCGATCAGCTTCGCCGAGCTGGCCTCCACCAGCTCCAGCGCCTCCTCGCGCATGTCCTGCGCCGAGGGGTCCCGCATCAGGTCCAGGCCGGAGGCGATGGCGCCCGCCGGGCTGATGAAGTCATGGCACAGCTTGCCCGTCAGAAAGGTCGCCAGGTCGGCGCCGTCCATCACGGTATCGGAGTCGGTGGTCATCGTGTCCCGCAGCCCACATTTATCACAGCCGCGACAAGCTGACCTGATTTGCCGGTTCTTCAAACGCCCCGCATGGTCTAAGGACCGCCCCCTGATGACTGCCCTTTCCCCCGAACTGAGCCGCGACCTGGAATCAGGCCGCCTGACCGAACAACTGGCCGAGATCGCCGAAGAGGCGTCCGCCCTGATCCTGCCGTACTGGCGCGCCGACGCCGCCGTCACCACCAAGGCGGATGACAGCCCGGTGACCGAGGCCGACCAGAAGGCCGAGGTCCTGATCGTCGAACGGCTGACCGCCCTTTATCCCGGCGTTCAGACCGTGGCCGAGGAAGCGTGCGCTGTCGACGGTACGCCGGACGCGGAGCACGCCTTCTTCCTGATCGATCCCCTGGACGGCACCAAGGCCTTTGTGGGCGAGCGCGAAGCCTTCACCGTCAACATCGCCCTGGCGCATGGCGAGCGGGTGCTGGCGGGCGTGATCTCGGCCCCGGCCATGGGTCAGACCTGGCGCACGGGTGGAACCGGCGACAAGGCCGGCGCCTTCACCCGCCGCTTCGGCGAGCCCGGCTGGCGTCAGGTGCGTGTGCGCGAAAAGCCCGAGCGCGGCTTCGCCCTGATCAGCCACTCGCTGGGCGAGGACGAGGCCCAGCGCATCGCCGCCCGCTTCGGCTGCGCCGAATGGCAGGCGCTGGATTCGTCGGTGAAGTTCTGCCTGATCGCGGAGGGCCGCTACGACGTCTATCCGCGCACAGGCCCCACCTGCGAGTGGGACACGGGAGCTGGTCAGGCGATTCTCGAGGCCGCCGGCGGCCGGGTCATCACCCTGGAGCAGGGCCAGACCCTGACCTACGCCAAGCCGAAATATCTCAATCCGGGCTTCGTGGCCCTGGGCGGGTAAGCTTCCGCAGAGCTTCGCTACGCCCGAAAGCAAAAAAGCCCGCCGGATCGCTCCAGCGGGCTTTTCTTTTATCTGATGACCCGAACGATCAGGCCGCGTTGGCCGTGGCGTTCTCCTGCGGGTCGCGCAGCACATAGCCGCGGCCCCAGACGGTCTCGATGTAGTGCTTGCCGCCGGCGGCCGTGGCCAGCTTCTTGCGCAGCTTGCAGATGAACACGTCGATGATCTTCAGCTCGGGCTCGTCCATGCCGCCGTACAGGTGGTTCAGGAACATTTCCTTGGTCAGGGTCGTGCCCTTGCGCAGGGAAAGCAGCTCCAGCATCTGGTATTCCTTGCCGGTCAGGTGGACCCGGTGGCCGTCCACCTCCACCGTCTTGGCGTCCAGGTTCACGGCGATCTCGCCGGTGTGGATGATGGCCTGGGCGTGACCCTTGGAGCGGCGCACCACCGCGTGGACCCGCGCCACCAGTTCGTCCTTGTGGAACGGCTTGGTCAGGTAGTCGTCGGCGCCGCCGCCGAAGGTCTTGACCTTGGTCTCCACCTCGGTCGAGCCCGACAGGATCATCACGGGGGTGTTGATCTTGCCCACGCGCAGCTGGCGCAGAACCTCGAGGCCGTTCATGTCGGGCAGGTTCAGATCCAGAAGAATGAGGTCGTAGTCGTAGATCTTGCCCAGATCGACGCCTTCCTCACCCAGATCGGTCGTATAGACGTTGAAGCCTTCCGACTTGAGCATCAGCTCGATGCTCTGCGCGGTCGCGCTGTCGTCTTCAATCAACAGAACACGCATCGATGCCCCTCCAGGCGAACCTTGACCATAAGGCCGCTCGCACAGGAGCGGGTAACCTTTCCGACCAGTTAAGGCCGCAAAAACCTTAAGAACGGTTAATGCCGAATCGATAGTCTGATTTGCGAATCGGCGTCCAGTGCGGCGAGTCAACGATTCGAAGTTTCTTTGCCTGGAACGGTCGGTCACCTGCACGCCTGACGGCCCGGCTTGACCGACCATCGTTCAAATTCCCGCATCTCCGCCACGCCAATGCCGCATGTCTTAACGGGGTGCGTCCGAAAGTGACGCACAAAATAGGAATATAATCCTCACTGCTAGTGGACGGGTCCAGCATGGCGTCGCGCCGCTGGGGCGCCGGAACCGGAGAGGGAGATGTTCGAACACGACGAAATTCTGGACCAGAGGATCGAGCAGGCGCGGGCCGACCGCGCCCGCGCCCTTCTGGCCCTGCAGGCGGTGGCCAGCGAGACGGGGGTGCCCGCCGCCTCCATGCAGTCGCGCGGGCGGGTGGGGCGCGAGGTGCGCCGGGCCCGCTGCCTGGCCTTCTATCTGTGCCACACCGAATACGGCTGGCCGCTCTATCGCGTAGGCGCCGCCTTCGGCCGGGACCGCACCACCATCGGCATCGCCTGCCGCGAGGTGGAGGACATGCGCGACGATCCGGGGGTGGACCGCTTGCTGGAGCGCATCGGGCGCGGTCTGGCGGCCATCACCGGCATGGCGGCGGCGGCATGACCGGGACCGATCGCATGCGCACCCTGCTGCTGCGTCCCGGCGCCTGGATCGAGGCGGCGGAGGAAGACGGCCTTTATCGCTTGAGGCTCAGCCCCGATCGGCGGCGGCGTCCGGCCATGAGCCTGGACGAGGCGGCGTTCCGCGAGCTGGCGCGCGATCCGGGTCTGGCCGTTCTTAAGGGCGGCGGCTGGACGGCGCGGGCGGGGACGGCGCGGTCCGAACGGTCGCCCGCCGGTCGTCCCGGCCTCATCGAAGGCGATCGCCAGTTGATGGCGCCGGACGGAACCGTCACATCCCGCCCCGCCAATCTGGGCGAGTCCCCCATCCTGTGGCTGGCCCGTCGCAAGGATCCCAGCGGCCGTCCCTGGCTGAGCGCGGCCGAGGTGGCGGCGGGCGAGAAACTGCGCCTCGACGCGGAGCTGGCCAGCCTGGGCCCGTCCCTGACCATGCGCTGGGACGCCCTGCCGCGCGGCGGGGCCGGGAAGGGGGCGCCCTCGGGGCCGACCGACCGGGCGCTGGCCGCCCGGCGCAGGGTGCATCAGGCCCTGTCGGCCATGACACCCGAGCGCCGCGCCATGCTGGAGCGCATCTGCATCCACAGCTCGTCGCTGCAATTGGCCGAACAGGGTCTGGGGCTGCGCCGCAGACAGGGCAAGACGGTCCTGAAACAGGCCCTGACCGATCTGGCGCGCCACTACGGGATCGGATGACGGGCGCTTGCGTTCATGGCGCATTCGTCATCCGACCCTGCCCTTGTGATGGTTGTCGTCGCAGCACGCTGGTATGGTCCGATGATCCCACCATCGAGGCGCCCGCACCATTTTCAGTTACCTGATTCCCCTAGGCGTCATCCTCCTTATGGTCGCGGCCAACGCCCTGTACGTGGCGGCCGAGTTCGCCACCGTCGGCGCGCGGAAGTCTCGGGTGCAGGAGAGCGCCGAGGCCGGCAGTCTTCCTGCTGGCAAGCTGCTCGGCATTCTGCGTGATCCGACGAAGCTGGATGACTATGTGGCCGGCTGTCAGGTGGGCATCACCATCTCGAGCCTGGTCGCCGGCGCCTATGGCCAGGCCCAGCTGACCCCCTTGCTGGCCCCGCTTCTGGGCGCCGTGGGCGGACAGGTGACGGCGATCGTCATCGTCCTGCTGGCCGTCACCATGCTGCAGGTGGTGCTGGGCGAACTGCTGCCCAAGACCATCGCCCTGCGCTATCCGGAACGGCTGTCCATGGCGACCCTGGCGCCCATGCGGCTCAGCCTGGTGCTGTTCCGGCCGCTCATCTTCATCTTCAACGGGACCGCCTTCGCCATTATGCGGCTGTTCCGGCTGAGCGCCGACCACAGCCACACCCATGTCCACTCTCCCGACGAACTGGAGGGCCTGTTCAAAGCCAGCGCGGCGGGCGGCCTGATCGACGCGGACGAACGGGACATGCTGTCCGGCGCCCTGAGCGTCCACGGCCGGCTGGTGCGCGAGATCATGACCCCGCGCGCCCGCATGGTGCGGGTCAAGGCGAAGGAAACCGTCGAGGCGGCGCTGAAGCGGGTGGCCGAGACACCCTATTCGCGCTTTCCCGTCACCGGCGACACAACCGACGACGTGGTGGGCATCATCCACCTGCGGACCCTGTTCGCTGCGTTTGAAAAGACGCCGGGCGCCCTTGCGGGCTCCATCAAGAGCGACCCGCTCATCGTCGCCGATGTGATGAGCGTGCCCAGCCTGTGGCAGACCCTGCGCGAGCGCGGTCGGCGCACCGCCATGGTCATCAACGAGTACGGCAGCTTCACCGGCCTGGTGACGCTGGAGGACGCGCTGGAGGAAGTCTTCGGCGAGGTGCAGGATGAGTTCGACAATGAGGACGAGCTGTTCGTCGCCGACGGCCCCGACCTGAGCGTGCGCGGGGATGTCCGCCTGTCCATGCTGGCCGACCGCCATGGCGTCGTCCTGCCGGAAGATCGGGCCGACACGATCAGCGGCCTGGTGTGGCACGAGCTGGGCCGGCTGCCCGTGGTCGGCGATCTGGTGGTGGTGGAGGACTCCACCGTCAAGCTGGCGGTCGAGGCCATGGAGGGCTACGCGGTGCGCCGCGTCCGGATCAAGCGCGAGACGGAGGCCGAGGGATGATCGACGTCCTGCTTCCCATCGCCGCCATTCTGGCGCTCGTGATCGTCAACGGCGTGTTCGTGGCGGCGGAGTTCGCCCTGGTCGGCGCCCGGCGAAGCCGCGTCGATATTCTGGCGCAGAACGGCAACCGCGCAGCCCAGTGGTTGCTGCGGATCTTTGATCGCGAGGCGGGCAAGGATTCCTATATCGCCATCGCCCAGCTGGGCATCACCCTGGCCAGCATCGGCCTGGGCATGTACGGCGAGCCCGCTGTCGCCCGCTGGCTTTACGGTCCGCTCGAAAATCTCGGCCTCAGCTATGACCAGTCCCACGCCGTGGGCTTCGTCATCGCCCTGAGCGCCATCACCTTCCTGCACGTGGTGTTCGGGGAAATGATCCCCAAGGCCATGGCGCTGCAGGCGCCCGAGAAGGTCAGCATCTCGCTCAACCCCGTGATGCGCCTGTTCGCGGTCCTGTTCCGGCCCATGGTCATGCTGCTGAACAGGATCGCCTTCGGGCTGATGCGTCTGCTGGGGATTCCGGACCCGGGCAAGGGGGCGATGCTCTACAGCTATCAGGAGCTGGAAATCGCCACGGAGGACATGATGTCCACCGGTCAGATGAACGGCGCCCAGGCCAGGCTGATCGAGAACATCTTCGAGATGGAGGACCGCTCGGCCCAGGAGCTGATGACCTCGCGGGCCCGCATGGTCGCGATCCCCGTAACCGCCGGCGCCGACGAGATCGCCGCAATCATTTCCGAGCACACCCTGGCCCGCTATCCGGTTTTCGACGGGTCTCTGGACGACGTGATCGGCGTGCTGCACGTGAAGGACTTCATCCGGGCCCGCGTGACGCAGGGCCCCATCGACCTCAGGACCCTGGCGCGTCCTGCGCCGCGCGTGGCGGCGGGCATGTCCGCCTATGACCTGATGGCGCTGTTCAAGAAGCAGCGGGTTCACGGCGCCCTGGTGGTGGACGAGTTCGGCGGCGCCCTGGGCTTCGTCACCATGGACGATCTGGTGGCCGACCTGATCGACGAGGAGAGCGACGCCGGGTCCGAGTGGATCACGGTCCTGCCCGACGGCGCCATGTTGCTGGACGGGGAGGTGACTCTCGCCGAGCTGGAAGAGGATCACGATCTGAACGTGGCCCATCCCGAGGTTTCGACGGTGGCGGGCCTGTTTCTCGCCAAGACCGGCGTGCTGCCCAAGCGCGGCGACGTGTTGAACCTCAAGGGCGTCCGCTTCATCGCGGAGGATGTGCAGGGGCTGAAAATCCTCCGCGTCCGGCTCGAACGCCCGCCGACGAGGCGTTAGGGCGCCGGGTCGTCACCCCACGCTGTCTGCGCCGATTGCACCGTGCGACAGCGACGTGCTCAGGCCCCCGTCGCGGCGGCATCCCGGATGCGGCCGATCATGGCGTTCAGGCCGTTGGCGCGCTGCATGGTCAGGGCCTGCGGCAGGCCAAGGCGGTCCATGGCGGCGCGGGCGTCGAAGGCCAGGATCTCGTCCGGCTTGCGGCCGGAATACAGCCGCAGCAACAGCGCAATGTTGCCCTTGGACAGGTGGCTGTCGGAATCCGCCAGGAAGAACAGCCGCCCGCCGTCGCGCATGACGTGCAGCCACACCTGGGCGGCGCAGCCGGGCACCTTGTTGGCCTCGACCCGCGCGTGGTCGGGCAGGGGCGCCAGACCCTTGCCCAGCTCGATGACGTATTCGATGCGCGGCTCCCAGTCGCCCAGCAGGTCGAATTCCTCGACCAGTTCGGCCAGGGTCTCGTCGATGCTCTGGGCGGGCGGGGTCAGGGCGGCGTCGGTCATGGGCCGCAGATAGACCCGCCGGCGGCGCCTCACAACAAGGCCGTCCCCAGGAAGTTGCGGCGTTCCACCGGAATCCGGTCGCCTGACGCGCGAGCGATCTCGCCCCGGTGCGCCCCGGCCCCTAATCTGTTCAGTCGCGCGCGATGCGTGTGAACCGAAACCGCAACGGACCGCCTCCCGCTTGACCGACCCCGCCGCCCCTGTCGAAACCGGCGCGCCCGTCACGGGCGCCCCGCCGCCGCTGGCCATGTGGCATGCCGGCTGGGCCACCGCCTGCGCGGTGCTGGCGCTGGGCGGACGGTTCGTGGGCGCCGGGGTCGAGGGGCCCGCCGCCCTGGCGCTGATGGCCATGGTGGCGCCGGGGCTGGGCGGATTGCTGTTGCTGCGCCGTGACGGGTTTCGGCCGCGCCTGGCGCTGCTGACCGGCTGGAGCGCGGCGGCGGTTCTCGCGGCGGTTCTCACAGGCGGGCTGAACGGTCCGCTGGCCGCCTTTGTCTTCATGCCGCTGATCGCCGGCCTGGCGCTGGGCGGCGTACGGCTGGCCCAGATGGGCGCGCTGGGCGCCGGTCTGGCGGCGGCGGGGGGCCTGGCTGCCGTGATGATCGGCGCGCCCACGGACGATAACGCCGTGCTGGCCGCCCTGACCGGGGTGATGGCGGCGCTCGCCGCCTCGCTCGCCCTGAGGCTTTCGTTTTCCGCCCGCCAGAAGCGCATGGACCGGGCCGAAGCGGCCATGGCCCGTAGCGAGGCGATCCTGACCGGCCAGCCCGGTTTGACCCTGGTGTTGGCGCCGTCGGGACGGGTGCTGGCCGCCTACGGCGCGCCGCCGCCGGGCCTGTCGGCCGAAGCCCTGTTCGATCAGGGGCTGATCGCCGCCGTTCACGGTCCGGACCGGCCCGCCGTGCTGTCCGGCCTCGACAAGGCGCTGAACGGACTAGAGGCCCAGGCCCGCTTCGCTCCGCGGGAGGCGCTGGACCGGCGCGTGATGCTGGCGCTGAAACGTCTGGCCGACGGGCGCCTGATCGGTCAGATGCACGACGCCACGGCCCAATATGCGCGAGAAGCGGCCCTGGACGCCGCCCGCGGCGAGGCCGAGGCGCGGGACAAGGGCAAGACCCGCTTCCTGGCCGCCATGAGCCACGAATTGCGCACGCCCCTGAACGCCGTGGTGGGTTTTTCTGACATCATGCGCCAGCGCCTGTTCGGCCCGCTGCCGGACAAGTACGCCGACTACGCCGTCTCCATCCACGAGGCGGGCGGGCACCTGCTGGCGGTCATCAATGACGTGCTGGACGTGTCCAAGATCGAGGCGGACCGATATGAACTGGCGCTGGAGCGGTTCGACGCTCGCGACGCCTTGTCCGAAGCGGTCGCCATGGTTCGCCTGAACGCCGACGAGAAGGGCGTGGATCTGAACAGCGTGCTGCCGCCTGAGGCCCTGACCGTCATGGCCGACCGCCGCGCCCTGAAGCAGATCACCCTGAACCTGCTGGCCAATGCGGTGAAGTTCACTCCGGCCCATGGGTCGGTGACCCTGACTGCCGAGGCGGTGGGGCCCTATCTGGAGATCGTGGTCGCCGACACGGGCGTGGGCATCGCCGCCGAAGACATCGCCCGGCTGGGCCGCCCGTTCGAACAGGCGGGGGACGCGGGCCAGAAAAAGATGGGCACGGGCCTGGGTCTGGCGCTGGTGCGGTCCCTGACCGAATTGCACGGCGGGCGGCTGATGGTGGACAGCACCCTAGGCGAAGGTTCGGCCTTCACCGTGCGCATGCCGGTGGCGGAACTGGCGCCGGCTGAAGGTCCGAAGGTCGAGGTTTAGGCCGACTGGCCTCCGCTCTCCTCCCCACTCAGTGGGGAGGGGGACCGCCCCGGCTGCTTGGCCGGGGTGGTGGAGGGGGTGGCGCTGACTGCAAAGAAATGGCGACCAGACGATAAACACCTGGCCGCCCCCTCCGTCACGGCGCGTATCCGCGCCGCGCCACCTCCCCATCGTTCCGACGGGGAGGAGATATTCAATCTTACTTGGCGCGGGCGCGGCGGGCCGGTTTGCGGCCGCCCTGGCCCAGGCCCATCTGCTTGGCCAGTTCCGAGCGCGCCTTGGCGTAGTTCGGAGCGACCATGGGATAGTCCTTGGGCAGGCCCCACTTGGCCCGATACTCTTCCGGGCTCATGTCATACTTGGTGCGCAGGTGGCGCTTCAGCGACTTGAACTTGCGGCCGTCCTCCAGGCAGATCAGGAAGTCCGGGGTGATCGACTTGCGGATCGAGACGGCGGGCTCCTGCGGCTCGGGCTCGGGCTGGGCGCCGCCGGCCTTGACCACCACCAGGGCGGCATGGACGCTCTGGATCACGCCCGGCAGGGCCTCGGCATCCACATTGTTGTTGCTGAGATAGGCCGACACGATGTCGGCGGTCATTTCGAGAAGTTCAGACGTTTCGTCCATGATCACGCTTCCGGTGTTCTGTTTGCTTTACGGGTCAGAAGCGGGCCGCCGCTCCCCATGCGGACTCGGCAATAAAGTCGTTTCGTTGGTTTATCAACAGCAATACGTCGCCGCGTAATCTACAGCGCTCGTCTTATCTTTACAGGCTGCGATGAGTTCAGCGTCCGAAGTTTTCAGCCAGGGCCAGCATGGCCGCGCGCTCGGGCGCGGAGTATTCGTCCAGCGCCTCTTCATCGCCTTCACGGATCGCCTGCATCAATTGCGGGGTCAGGGCCGAGGACAGGGACCAGTTCCAATAGCGCAGAACCGTCTGGGCCCGGTCGACGGCGAACATGTCATAGGTGATCATCACCCGCTCCCAGACCGGGTGGCAGTTTCCGTCCGGCGTGGTCTCGGGCCGGCGCATGGAGCGCCACAGGGCCTCCAGATAGCTCTTGGACAGGCCGGTCGCCTTGCACAGGATGGCCAGGGGCTCGCCGCCCGCGTCGCCCATGATCTTGGCGCCGGTCAGGGGTTTGATGCCCGACAGATAGGATATTTCCGCCGCGAGCTCGCGGTTCAGACCGCCTTGCGCCGCCACGCTTACGGCGTGCTCCAGGCTGTCATAGGGGCTTTTCTCGATGGCGGCCCGGTTCCGCTGGCGGCGCTCGATGAACTGCAACGCCTTGCGCGACACCGGGTCCTGCCAGCCTTCGGCCGCGGCCATGGCGAAGACGTCCTCCACCACCTCCTGCATCACTTCGCGCGATACGGCGAACCGTTGAAGGATGATGCGCCGCTCATCCGGTCCGGCCCACCAGAACATCACATAGGCCCCCGACGGCCGCATTTCGGGGCGCCGCAGCAGATGCTCGCACAACTGCGGGTGTGTCCGGCTCAGGCTGACCATGGCCTCGA
The DNA here is from genome assembly GCF_047617075.1 of Brevundimonas sp. Taxonomy (GTDB): domain Bacteria; phylum Pseudomonadota; class Alphaproteobacteria; order Caulobacterales; family Caulobacteraceae; genus Brevundimonas. Next base: position 52,946 of record NZ_JBLGCI010000003.1, on the reverse strand, counting down.
CCGCCGTCTGGGACAGGCGCGCGGTGGTGTTGCGCAGCACCGCCTCGATCACCGCCGGCTCATTGTGGACCAGCAAGGCGTCGGTGACCACTTCGGACAGGTTGCGTCGCGCGGCCAGCAGAAAACGGTGCTCCATCCCGGCCTCGGCGGCGCAGGCCATCAGGTCGGAATCCGAAAGGGCGGCGGATTGTTCGATCAGCACGCCCGCGATCTCGGGCTCATCGCGCAGCAGAAGGCGCGCCAGACTGTCGGGTATCTCGCCAAGCGGCGCCAGGCGTACGGCCACCCGGCGGCGGTCCTCGGGCGTGGCCAGACGCAGCATTTCGACCAGGAGATCGCCCACCACAGACCGCTCGAAGGCGTTCACCCGGCTGGCGGGCAAGGACACCACATCGGCCAGGCGCTTCAACAGCGCATGGCGCGCGCGCGGCCCCCGCGAGGGCGCGCCGTCGGCGGATGTGGCCGCTGGCTCGGACATGTCAGGCCAAGACTAGGCCGGAAGCGGTTAATCAGCGGTGATGAACGCGCCTTAAAGCCCCTCGAACAGCGCCGTGGACAGATACCGCTCGGCGAAGCTGGGGATGATGGCGACGATGGTCTTGCCGGCGTTCTCGTCCAGCGCCCCCTGGCGGAAGGCGGCGGTCAGGGCGGCGCCGGAGCTGATGCCCACCGGCAGGCCCTCGGTGCGGGCGGCGCGCCGGGCCATGTCGAAGGCGTCCTCGTTGGAGACCTGCTCTACGCCATCGATCATCGACTGGTCGACGATGGAGGGGATGAAGCCCGCGCCGATGCCCTGGATCTTGTGCGGGCCGGGCGCGCCGCCGGACAGCACCGGGCTGGCGGTGGGCTCAACCGCGATCATGCGCACCGAAGGCTTGCGCTGTTTCAGCGCCTGACCGACGCCGGTGATGGTGCCGCCAGTGCCCACGCCCGCGATGACCATGTCCACGGCGCCGGCGGTGTCGTTCCAGATCTCCTCGGCCGTGGAGACGCGGTGGATGGCGGGATTGGCCAGATTGTCGAACTGCTGCGGCTGCACCGCGCCGGGGGTGGCGGCCAGCAGTTCATTGGCCGTGGCGATAGCGCCCTTCATGCCTTTCTCGGCCGGGGTCAGCACCAGTTCGGCGCCCAGCAGGGCCAGCATCTTGCGCCGTTCGATGGACATGCTCTCGGGCATGACCAGGATCAGCTTGTAGCCCTTGGCGGCGGCCACGAAGGCCAGGGCGATGCCGGTGTTGCCGCTGGTGGGCTCGATGATCACGTCGCCGGGCTTTAGCTTTCCAGCCTGCTCCAGCGCCTCGATCATGGCCACCCCGATGCGGTCCTTCACCGAGGCGATGGGGTTGAAGAACTCCAGCTTGGCCAGCACGGTCGCCTTGGGCTTCAGCTCCGCCGACAGGCGCGGCAACCGGACCAGCGGCGTGTCGCCGATGGTGTCGACGATGGAGTCATAGACCTTGCCGCGCCCGGACTTCCTGTGGCGCGAGGCGTCGTAGGGTGTGTCGGTCATGGGGAAGGCTCCTGTCTGTCTTATCCGCGTGAGGGATAGATAGGCCCTTTGAGCGCGCATCAAAGGCAGAAATGCTGCGGTGGGCCGCCAGATCGGCTCAAACAGGGCGTCTCGGCCAGGCGTTCCTTCACCCCCGATTAACCGTTTCGCAGCATTTATTAACGGGTGAACGGCCGGGGGCTGTTCAGTGCTGAGGGGCAATCTTGCGCAATCTCGTCGCCGCTGTTGAGGCTGTGGATCCGCTGGTCGTGACCGGGAAGGTCGCGGGCGTGTCGGGCCTGCTGATCGAGGCGCGCGGCGGGCTGTCGCGGCTGGCGGTGGGCGCGCGGGCCGAGATCGGGCGCCGGGGCCACGCGGGCCTGCCGGCCGAGGTGGTGGGCTTCCGCGACTCCAAGGCCCTGCTGATGCCCTATGGCCCGGTAGAGGGCGTGGCGCCCGGCGCCGACATCCGCATTCTGGACGTGGCCGCCAGCGTGCGGCCGACCACGGCCTGGCTAGGCCGCATAATCGACGCTTTCGGCGATCCCATTGACGGCAAAGGGCCGCTGCCGCCCGGACCCGCGCCCTATCCCCTGCGCGCTGCGCCGCCCGCCGCCCATTCGCGCGGTCGGGTGGGCGAGCGGCTGGACCTGGGCGTGCGCTCCATGGACGTGTTCACCACCACCTGCCGAGGCCAGCGTCTGGGCATCTTCGCCGGATCGGGCGTGGGCAAGTCGGTGCTGCTGTCCATGCTGGCCCGTCAGGCTACCTGCGACGTAGTGGTGGTGGGGCTGATCGGCGAACGGGGCCGGGAGGTCCGCGAATTCGTCGAGGAGACCCTGGGCGAGGAAGGCCTGCGCCGCGCCGTGGTGGTGGTGGCCACTTCAGACGAGCCGGCCCTTAAGCGCCGTCAGGCCGCCTATATGACCATGGCCGTGGCCGAATATTTCCGGGATCAGGATCTGGAGGTCCTGTGCCTGATGGACTCTGTCACCCGCTTCGCCATGGCCCAGCGCGAGATCGGCCTGGCTGCGGGCGAGCCGCCCACCACCAAGGGCTACACGCCCACGGTCTTTTCTGAACTGCCCAAGCTGCTGGAGCGCGCCGGGCCGGGGCCGATCCGGCCGGACGGGACGCAAGCGGCGCCCATCACCGCCATGTTCACCGTTCTGGTGGACGGGGGCGACCATGACGAGCCCATCGCCGACGCCGTGCGCGGTATTCTGGACGGGCACATTGTCATGGACCGCAAGATCGCCGAGCGCGGCCGTTTCCCCGCCATCGACGTGCTGAAATCGGTCAGCCGGACCCTGCCGGACTGCCAGACCCTGCCCGAGCGCGAGCTGAACCGCCGGGCGCGCCAGTGTCTGAGCGCCTATTCGGACATGGAGGAGCTGATCCGCATCGGCGCCTACCGCGCCGGGGCCGATCCCGTGGTCGACCGGTCCATCGCCCTGAACCCCGCGCTTGAGGCGTTTCTGGGTCAGGACAAGGACGAGGTGACGCGCATGGCCGACTCGTTTGATCGTCTTGAAGCCATTCTGAACCAGGGCATGATCCCGCCGGAGACTAGCCAATGACCAGCTGGGCCCACTCGCTGATCCGCATTTCCAACTATGAGGTGGAGACGCTCCAGAAGCGCCTGGCCGAGATCACCGCGCGGCGCGCCTCCACGGAGATGCGTCTGGCGGTGCTGGACGCCGAGGCCGAGGTGGAGCGCGAGCGCAGCCGCAACGACACCCGGGCCGGCATGCTGCTGAGCGCCTATCTGGCCGGCTGGAAGGCCCGCAAGGCGGTCGCCGAAACCGATCTGGCCGCGCTGGACGCCGAGGAAGCCGGCGCCCGCGACGCCCTGACCTCCGCCTTCGAGGAACTGAAGAAGTTCGAACAGGTGGCCGAAGCCACCCGCCTCAACAAGCTGATCGCCGCCGCCAAGCGCGAGACGGCGGCGTTTGATGAGCTGGGACTGCGGCGGCGCGCAGGCTGAACACACCATACGCTCCCGACCGTGATTTGGGGGCTTTCCAGAAAAAGGCCGCCGGGGTTTCCCCCGACGGCCAGCACCTCCGTCCGGCCCGATCCCCGCGGGGTCGGCGGCGGGTCGCGGGGACCAGCCGGACGGAGTGTCTCGTGAAGCCGGGACCGGACTAGTCGTCCTGACCTTCCTCCGGCTCGGGCAGGCCCAGCATGTCCTCGGCGATCTGTCCGGCGTTGCCGCGCACCGCCTTCTCGATGGAGGCGGCGATGTCGGGGTTCTGCTTCAGGAATTCGCGCACGTTCTCGCGGCCCTGGCCGATGCGCTGGCTGTCATAGCTGAACCAGCTGCCGGACTTCTCGATCACCTCGGCCTTGACGCCCAGATCGATGATCTCGCCGATCTTGGAGATGCCCTCGCCGTACATGATGTCGAAGATCACCTCGCGGAACGGCGGGGCCACCTTGTTCTTGACCACCTTCACCCGGGTGGTGTTGCCCACCACCTCGTCGCGGTTCTTGATGGCGCCGGTGCGGCGGATGTCCAGGCGCACCGAGGCGTAGAATTTCAGGGCGTTGCCGCCGGTTGTGGTCTCGGGCGAGCCGTACATCACCCCGATCTTGTGCCGGATCTGGTTGATGAAGATGACGATGCAGTTGGTGCGCGAGATGGAGGCGGTCAGCTTGCGCAGCGCCTGGCTCATCAGACGCGCCTGAAGGCCCGGCAGGCTGTCGCCCATCTCGCCCTCGATCTCGGCGCGCGGGGTCAGGGCGGCGACGGAATCCACCACCACGATGTCCACGGCGCCTGAGCGCACCAGGGTGTCGGTGATCTCCAGCGCCTGTTCGCCGTTGTCCGGCTGGCTGACCAGCAGGTCGTCCAGATTGACGCCCAGCTTCTGGGCGTAGGTGGGGTCCAGGGCGTGCTCGGCGTCCACGAAGGCCGCAGTGCCGCCCGCCTTCTGGATCTCGGCCACGGTGTGCAGGGCCAGGGTGGTCTTGCCGGAGGATTCAGGGCCGAAGATCTCGATGACCCGCCCATAGGGCAGGCCGCCGATTCCCAGCGCCATGTCCAGGCCCAGCGAGCCGGTCGAGACGCTGGCGATCTCCGCCACCACCCCGCCCTTGCCCAGCTTCATCACCGAGCCCTTGCCGAACGCCCGGTCGATCTGCGCCAGCGCCGCTTCCAGCGCCTTGGTCTTTTCGCCGTCTTCCTTGCCCACCAGTTTCAATGCCGCCTGCGCCATGTTGCGAATCCTCTCCTACTGCCACGATTCCCGTCGCATCCCGGAGAGACCCCGCCTAAGGACCGCCCCCGTTCGACGTCCAGACTATGTGCATGGTTTGTTCTCGTTCGCAATATGTTCTTGTTTCGGAGGGCGACCGATTTTGACGCATGGACGTCAAGTGGCTCAAACAGCTTGGGTTTCGCGTATTTCTTCGCGACCGGCCAAGGCGGCGCCCATGGCTTCGAACAGGCCCGCCAGGGTGATGGGCTTGGCCAGGTGGCCGTCGGCGCCCGCCTCGCGGCCGGCCTGAACGTGCTCATCTAGGGCGTTGGCCGTCAGCATCAGGATCGGGGTCCGGGTCCGGCCCCGCTCCATCTCCAGGGCACGGATCTCACGCGTGGCGGTCAGACCGTCCATGACCGGCATCTGCATGTCCATGAGGACCAGGTCCCAGTCCTCGTCGCCATAGGCCTGCACCGCCTCGGCGCCGTCCACCACCGCCGTCAGCGCCATGGCCGTCTGCGACAGCATCACCTCGATCACCTTGCGGTTGGCGGGATGATCGTCGGCCAGCAGCACTTTCAGGGGCATGGACGCCAGATCGGCGCGTTCCACCGGCGCTGGTGCGGCCTCAGCCGTTTCCGCCTCGGCGGGCGGCAGGGGGATCTCGAACCAGAACACCGACCCTTCGCCCGGCGTGCTGTCGCAGTCCAGCGTCCCGCCCATCAGCCGGGCCAGGTCGCGCGAGATGGCCAGGCCCAGGCCCGTGCCGCCGAACCGGCGGGTGATGGAGCCGTCCGCCTGCTGGAAGCGGGTGAAGATGCGCGCCTTCTGCTCGGCGTCGAAGCCGATGCCGGTGTCGCGCACCTCGAACCGCACCCGGTCGCCTGCCGACGTCGCCACGGTCAGGGTGATGCGGCCATGGCTGGTGAATTTCAGCGCGTTGGAGACGAGATTGGCCAGAATCTGGCGCACCCGCACCGCGTCCCCGTCCACCACCCGGTTCAACGCCGGGTCGATTCGCTCCTCCAGCAGGACGTCCTTTTCCTCGGCGCGCAGCCGCCACAGGGTGGTGATGTCGTGGACCGCCTCACCCAGATGGAACGGCGCGCGCTCCACGGTGATCTGGCCGGACTCGATCTTGGCGCTGTCCAGGATGTCCGACAGCAGCCGTTCCAGCGTCTTGCCCGATGAACGGATGACCTCGGCCATCTCGTGCTCCCGGGGGCGCAGGTCCGCCCGCGCCAGGGCGTCGGCCATGGCCACCACGCCGTTCAGCGGCGTGCGGATCTCGTGGCTCATGTTGGCCAGGAAGGCGGACTTGGCCTGGTTCGCCTCCTGCGCCCGGCGGCGGGATTCGCGCAGTCGTCCGCTCTGACGCACCTGCCAGACCAGAACCACGCCCGCGCAAATCAGGAACACCACCGCGATGCCGACGATCCAGCGCTGTGACTGGATCACGTCGTCCTGAAGTCCGGCGTTGGTCTGGATCATTTCCAGCTGACGGCGGCGTTCGTCCAGCTGCGCCTGCATGTCGCCGGTGACCTGATTGATCCCGGCGGCGAAGCGCACGGCCGTGGCCGTTTCGTTGTTCAGGAAGTGGTCGCGCAGGACGCGGTAGGCCTCGGCGTCGCGGCCCTGTGCGAACAGCAGTTCGGCGCGGGCCAGGGGAACGCGCGAGACGCCTTCCTCGCGGAACTCGCCCGCCGCCTGCAGCCGCTCGATCCGCGCCAGGTCCCGCGCCGCACCCTCGGCCATGCCCAGCCGCGCCCGGGCGATGGCGCGCCGGGGCAGCATCTGCGCCGCCAGGAAATCGGCGGCGCCCAGGGTCTCTCCATAAGGCTCCAGACACGCCAGCACGTCACGCCACGCCCGGCGCGCCTCGGCCGTCATGGCGCACAGATTGGCGTCATAGACGATCAGGCTCTGCATGCCGGTGCGCTCTGCCAGACGATTGTGGGCCAGATAGAGGGCGTGGGCGGTTTCGGTCTGGCCGATCTGGGTCGACAGGCGGGCCAGATTGTACAGGCTGTCGAAATCAGGCCGCGGATAGTCGGGCTTGTTGTAGTCGATCTCGAAGCGGCCGAAGGCGGCCGTGGCGCCGGCCACGTCGTTCAGCTTCATCAGCCCGATGCCGGTCATCTCCCAAAGGCCGCCGTGAGCCGTGCGGGCATAGGGCGCATCATCCGGAACGCGGCTGTCCATGTCGGCCAGCAGCTCCAGGCCCTCGCCGATGCGGTCCTGATCCATGAGGGCCAGGGCGTAGATGCGCACCGCGTGCGTCTGGACGAACCAGTCCTCGGCCGTCTGCGAGATGCGTTCCATTTCGGCGGCTGCGGCTGTGTCACCCTCGTCATAGCGGATGGTCAGGGCGTTCAGGTTGGCGATCGCCTGATAGCGTTCGTCGCCGAGCCTGTTCGCGGCCTCGGCCAGCCGGCCGTTCCACAGCCGCGCCTGTTCGAACTCGCCCTGGTTCAGGCTGATCCATGTCACGTGATAAAGGCGGTTCAGGCCCTCGCGGTCATTCCGCGTCATGGCCTCGCGGCCGAAGGCGTACAGCGCGTCGAAGCTGGTCGCGCCCGCTCGCGCCTCCACCGCCTCAGCCAGCTCCATGGCTGTGCGAGCCGGCGTTTCGGCCCTGGTGGGGAAAGCGCCCGTGACGATCAGAATGAGGGCCGCAATAAACGCGGCGCGTACAACATGCATGCTACTAACCGTCCTGGGACGTTTCGCAGTATGCCCATCAATCCTTGATAAAGGGCTAGCGAAGTCGCCGCGGGGTCAAAAAACGTCGCGCGTCACTTGACGCTTGTCGCCCTTGCGAGCACATTGCCGGGGTGGAGATCAAAAGCGTCCGGCATAAGGCTCTGCGATCCTTCGCCGAGACCGGCAAGGCCAAGGGCCTGCCCGGCGATCTGGTCGAGCGTGTACGCAATATGCTGGCCTATCTGGATGCCGCCGCCTCAGCCGAGGAACTGCTGATCCCGCCTAATTACGGCGCCCACCGGCTAACGGGCGACCGGGCCGGGGTCTGGGCGCTGACCCTGACCCGAAACTGGCGCATGACGTTCCGGATCACCGATGATCGCGTGATCGAGGACATGGATCTGGAGGATTATCACTGATGGCCATTCGTCTTCACGGCTCCTTCGCGGTTCATCCGGGCTCCTGGCTGAAGACCGAGATTGTTACGCCGGCAGGCCTCAACGTCACCCAGTTGGCCCATGCCCTCGGCGTCACCCGCCAGGCGACCAGCACACTGCTGAACGGTCACACCGGGCTGTCGGCGGAAATGGCCATTCGCTTCGAAAAGCTGTTCGGGATCAGCGCCGACACCCTGGTCCGCATGCAGGCCGCCCATGACCTGGCCCAGGCCCGGACGGGAGAACGGTCCATCAAGGTGCATCCGCTGGCCGCATAGGCCTATGCGGCGAACGCCTGTTCCAGCGCCTGAAGCATCGGCTTGGGCCGGCCCAGCCAGTCGAACATCAGGGGCTCGTCGCGGCCGTCGTCCCAGTCGCCGCGGCGCAGCACGCTGTCCCGGTCGCGCAGGCCCCAGACGGTGAAGGCGAAGCGCTGACGCTCGGGCAGGGCCATGAAGGCGTCGGCCACCTCGCGCACCCGCTCGGCCTGCAACTCGCGGCGTCGCTCGATACGGGTCATGTCGGTGCGCGAGCGGCCCATGGACATGTCCAGCTCGGACACATGGATTGGCAGGCCGAACTGGGCCATCTCGCGGATGAACGCCGCCGTGCGGCCCGGCTCGATGTCGTAGTCGATGTGAGACTGGGTCCCCAGACCGCCGATGGGCGCGCCCTGGCTCAGGAGACGTTCCACCATCCGCAGGAAGGTGGCGCCCTTTCGGGGGTTATGCTCCAGATTGTAGTCGTTGATGAACAGAACCGCGTCCGGATCCGCCTCCGCCGCCACCTCGAAGGCGCGGCGGATGTAGCCGTCTTGCCCGAACCGCGCCGACCAGTGACAGTCGCGCAGGCCGTTTCCGTCCTCGGCCACCGCCTCATTGACCACGTCCCAGCCGGTCACCCGGCCCCGGTAGCGGCCCATGACCTCGCGGATGTAGCGGTCGTGTTCGGCGGCGAAGCGGGTCTCGTCCAGACCCTCGAAATACGAACGGCCCTGCGAGTACCAGATCAGGGCGTGGCCAAAGAGGCTCATGCCGTGCTGCTGCGCGAAGTCGGCGATGGCGTCGGGCGCGTCGAAGCGCAGGCGCCCGCCCGGCCCCAGGATGTATTCCATCTTCATCTCCCACTCGGGCGTGAGCTGGGAGAAGTGGGTGGAGGCCAGCTGGGTCCACTGGGGATCGCGGAAATGGTCGGTCATGGCGGCGACCCCGACAGGGAAGGACGCCACATCCCGCAGCGGCCGGATCGGCCCCTCAATCCCCTGCGACGCCGCTGGGCGCCCGTCACAGGCGGCCAGCGCCAGGGTGGAGGCCAGAAGCGTGCGGCGGTTGAACAGGGGCTGGGTCATGGCCGGTGCGGTGCAAGGAGCGGGCCAGCGTCCGCGGCGGTGGGAATGCGGTCTCAGCCCGCCAGTTCGGCCTTTTTCTCTTCCAGTTCCAGCCATTCGGTTTCGGCGGCGTCGAGCTGGTCGCGCAGGGCCTGCAGTTCGCCCGTGAGGCGCTGGAAGGCGGCGGGGTCGCGAGAGTAGAGGTCCGGGTCCGCCAACTTCGCCTCCGCGGCGGTTATGGCGGCGGGCGCCTCCGCCATGAGGCGCTCGACTTCCTCCAGCCGCCGGGCGTCCTTGTAGGACAGCTTGCGGGCCGGCGCGGAGGGGGCCGGTTTGGCGGCCGCAGCTTTCACCGGAGAGGAAGGCGCTGCGGCCGATGCCTTGTCCTCGGTCAGGAACCCCGGGTTCTGGCGCACGAAGTCGGTCCAGCCGCCCGGCGTCTCCACCACGTCGCCGCGGCCGTTCAGGGCGATGGTGGAGGTGGCGAGACGGTCCACGAAATCCCGGTCGTGGCTGACCAGGATCAGGGTGCCGTCATAGCTGTCCAGCAGATCCTCCAGCCGGTCCAGGGTGTCCATGTCCAGGTCGTTGGTGGGCTCGTCCAGAATCAGCAGATTGGCGGGCTGGGCCAGGGCCCGGGCCAGCAGCAGCCGATTGCGCTCGCCGCCCGACAGGGTCGAGACCGGCTGGCGCAGCTGGGCCTCGGTGAACAGGAAGTCCTTGGCGTAGGCGGCCACGTGCTTCGGCGTCCCGCGCACCATGATGGAGTCGCCGCCGCCGGGCGTCAGGGCGTCGCGCAGGGTCATGTCGCCGGTCAGCTCGGCCCGGGCCTGATCCAGATAGACCGGCTCCAGCCCCACGCCCAGCTTGACTGAACCGGCGTCCGGCTCCAGCTCGCCCAGCATGATCTTGACCAGGGTGGTCTTGCCCGCGCCATTGGGGCCGACGATGGCGATGCGGTCGCCGCGCAGCACGCGGGTGGTGAACGGCTTCACGATGATCCGCTCGCCGAACGCCTTGGTCACGCCGCGAAGCTCGGCCACCCGCTTGCCCGAATGACCGCCGGAATCCACGTCCAGCGACAGCTCGCGCGGCTGGTCGCGCAGGCGCTCGGACCGGTCGGCGCGCATGGCGCGCAGCTGGCGGGCGCGGCCTTCGTTGCGGGTCCGGCGACCGGTGATGGAGCGATAGAAGGCGTGGGTCTCGGACTCGATGGCCTTGCTGAGGCGGCGCAGGGATTCCGCCTCCTCCGCCGTGACCTGATCGGCCCAGGCGTCGAAATGTTCGAAGCCCCGGTTCAGGGTGCGGACCTGACGCCCCTCCAGCCAGTAGCAGGTGTTGGTGACCTTGTTCAGAAAGGCGCGGTCGTGGCTGACGGTCAGCACGGCCATGCGGGACGCGGCCAGCTCCTGCTCCAGCCGCTCGATGGCCAGGATGTCCAGGTGGTTGGTGGGCTCGTCCAGCAGCAGGACGTCAGGCTCCTCGGCAAAGGCCCTGGCCAGGGCGGCGCGACGGATTTCGCCGCCGGACAGGCCCTTCGCCGGTTTGGCCGGGGACAGGCCGAAGGTCTCCAGCCAGCTTTCAGCCGTCCACGGCTGGGCGCCGCCGGCTACGGCGTAGTCCAGCAGGGTCTCGCCGGTGATGACCGGCTCCTGCGGCACATAGGCGAAGCGGGCGCCCGTCTGGACCGTGCGGTCGCCGGAGTCCGGCTCGATCATGCCCATGACCATGCGCATCAGTGTGGACTTGCCCGCCCCGTTGCGACCCACCAGACAGCCGCGCATGCGCGGCTCGATGGCCAGATCCACCCCCTCGAACAGGGGGCGGGGTCCGTCCTGCAGGCGGATGTCCTTGAGCGCGATGAGGGGCGGGCGAGCAGCCATGATGTTCCGTCAGATGGGGAGGCGCGCCCTATACGTCATCCGGGGCGGCCATGGCCACCGTCGCGACGGGTTGAGACCAGACCGTCCAGCCGGTATGGAGGTTCATGATTCCCGTTCCCCGCCGCACCGCCGAACAGACCCGCCAGCTGATCCTGGACACCGCCATCGCCGTGGCCGCCGAGGGCGGGTCGCTGGCCCTGACGCTGGATGCCGTGGTCGAGCGTCTGCCTGTCAGCAAGGGGGCCCTGCTGCATCACTTCCCCACCAAGGCCGCGCTGCTGGAAGGCATGATCGACGAACTGGCCCGCCAGCATGTGGACGAAGTGCGGGCCGAAGCGGCGAAAGACCCGGAGCCCTACAACCGCAACGCCCGCGCCGCCATGCGGGTCAGCGTCAACAATCCGGGAGACCAGAAGGATCTGGTGCTGGGCCGCGCGGCGCTGGTGGCCTGCGCCATCGACCCGTCGCTGGCGCGGCGCTGGCGGGCGGGCACGGACGTGCTGGCCGAGGATGACCCGGCCGATCCGGCAGGGCGGGACGACGCCCTGATGCTGCGCCTGCTGGCCAACGGGCTGTGGATGTCGGACCTGTTCGGCCTGTTCGATGTGACGCCGGAACAGCGCCGGGCCATCGGCGCCCTGCTGACCGGGCCGGACGCCCCATGAGTCCGATCACCTGGCTGGCGCTGGGCGCCGCGATCCTGCTGGAGGTGGTCGGCACCAGCCTTTTGCAGGCGTCGCAGCAGTTCACCCGGCCTGTGCCGACCGTCGGCATGGCGGCGTGCTATCTGGCCGCGTTCTACCTGTTGTCCGTGGCGCTCAGGGAGATTCCCGTGGGCCTGGCCTACGCCATCTGGAGCGGCATGGGCGTGGTGCTGATCGCCACCATCGGCTGGGTGGTGTTCAAGCAGCGGCTGGACGCCCCGGCCATCCTCGGCCTGGCCATGATCGTCGGCGGCGTCGTCGTCATCAATGTCTTCTCGAAGACCGTCAGCCACTGAGGCCCGGGGTCACCGGGTGTAGGACGGCCCCCGGAACACGGCGTTCAGGAACAGCACGTCCAGACCCCGCATGAAGCCGCGCGCGGTGGGATCGTGGGCGAAGCCGATCAACTGGCCCCCGCCCAGCGACTGGGCGACCACGGCGGGCTTGTAGGCCAGCTGGGCCCGGTTCTCGTCCCAGATATAGCCGGCGGCCAGCAGGTCGTCCGGTCCGGCGAAGCTGACCACGTTCGCGCCCTGGTCCAGCCGCAGGGGGGCGTAGATGTCCGCGCCAGAGACCAGAATGCTCAGCTCGGGCGCCACCCCGGCGGATAGCCAGTGGTCGCTGTTGGTGGCGGCGCGCAGCAGCACGCCGGGGATCGAGTCCGGCGATCCCCCGGCGGGGCGGATGGCGTCCCGCAGGGCGGCCGGGTCGGTGATGATCGCGCCGGGCACGGTGGACTCGCCCTCGGCCGGTTCGGCGGGGGCGCTGGCTTCTTCCGTCACGGCGCCGCCCTCGCGGCGGACGGCCAGCAGGTTCGAGGACGGCTCAGCCATGAAGCGCATGGCGCCGCCCAGGCCGATCAGCACGCCGCCGCGCCGGGTCCAGTCGCGCAGGGCCGTGACGCCGCCCTGGCCCAGCACGCCGCCATAGCCGCCGCCGTCGGGCAGGATGATGACGTCATAGGCGGACAGGTCGGCGCCGCCCAGATCGCGGGTGCGGATGATGGTGACCGGATAGCCGTAGGCCCGCTCGATCAGCCAGCGGACGCCGCCGGCGGAGGTGGGGCTGGTGGGCGTGTCCCAGGCCAGGACGATGCGCGGGGCCCGGGCGGGGGCGGCGCGGTCCGAGCCGAGGCTGGGCCCGGCGGTGACCCAGGTGTCGGTGACGCCCTGAACGGTCGCGCCGGTATCGGCGGCGATGCGGGCGATGCGGGCCGAAGCGTCATCGGGATTGGCGCCGCGCGTCAACACCAGCGACCCGGCGGGCCAGTCGCGGCCGTCCAGGGTGAAGGGGGCCTCGAGGCTGCGCACGTTCAGGCCGTCGCGCAGGGCGGCGGTCAGGAAGCGCATGCCGGACAGGCCGGGCCGCACGATCCAGGCGGCGGCGCTCTGGCCGTCGATGACGCCGCCGGTCAGCGGAGTGTCGCCGGACAGGGGCGTGACGGCCACGCCGGGGCGCGATCCGCACTGGATCGCCGGGGTGTTGTAGGCCAGCGGCAGGGCCCAGGCGGCGATGTCATACAGCTGGTGATCCAGCCCTTGCGCGCGCCGGCGCTCCTGCTCGGCGGTGAATTCTTCGGGCAGGCTGAGGTCCGGATCCATGAGCACGCGGGCCAGGCGCCCGGCGGGTTGGGCCAGGTCGATCACATAGGTTCCGGCGCCGTGCGATCCGCAGGCCGAGAAGCCGTCCTGCGCCACGCCCACCTCGATGCCCTGCGAGGCCAGGGAGCGGGCCAGACGGTCGGCCGCGCCGGGGTCGAACCCGGTGCGCGGCAGGATGATGGCGCCCAGACGGCGGCCCTCCTCGATGGCCGAGGCGTGATAGGCATGGAAATCGCTCATCAGCTGCTGCCGGTTCACGGCGGCGGCGTCGATGGTGGACAGCGAGATCAGGAACTGGCTGCGCACCGTCTCGAACAGGGTCAGCAGACTGCCGTCCGAGCGGCGGCGCACGTCGCCCCGGGCCGAGCCCTGTTCGTAGGTCATGGCGATGGCGCCGGAATAGCCGGGCCAGTTGTCGCCGTAGCCGGGATAGAAGGCGTCGAAATACTCGCGGGTGAAATAGTCGATGCCCGCCTGATCGAAGACCTGGCCGTGGGCCCGGCCGATGACCTCGCGCATGGCCAGCTGGCTGGGGGTGAACAGGGGATTGAAGGGGTCGGCTTCCGGCGGGAAGAAATAGGTCTGGTCGGTGCCCATCTCATGGATGTCGGCCACCACCTGGGGTTTCCACTGCATCTGCAGGGCGGCATGGCCCACGGTCTCAGGCTGGGTCTGGGCGAACCAGTCGCGGTTCAGGTCGAACAGATAGTGGTTGAACCTCCCGCTGGGCCACGGCTCGTCCCCCTGCACCGACTGGGGGTCGGGGTCGGACACCAGCCCCTGACCAGCGCGGTAGGTGGTGATGAAGCGGTCGCGGCCGTCGGGATTCTGGGTAGGAATCAGCACCACCACGGTGTTTTCCAGCATGCGCTGGATGCGGGGGTCGCCCCGGGCCGCCAGCACGTGGCGGGCCACGGCCATGGAGGCCTCGGCCGGCCCGACCTCGTTGCCGTGGACCGAGTAGCCCAGCCAGACGATGGCGGGGGTCTCGGCGATCAGCCTTTGGGCCGTGGCGGCGTCGGTGCTGCGCGGGTCAGCCAGGGCGCGGGAAGCGGCGCGGATCTGGTCCAGCCGGGCGATGTTCTCCGGCGAGGAGATGGCCGCCCAGATCAGGCGGCGTCCCTGCCACGTGCGGCCGTACTCGCCGGTGACCATGCGGTCCGGCGCCGCCTCGGCCAGGGTCTCAAGATAGCGGTGGATGTCGGACACCGGCGTCAGGCGCTCGCCCACCGGATGGCCGATGACGCTCTCCGGCGCGGGGATGGCGGCGTCCAGATTCGCGCCGGGGAACAGGTCCTGCGCCTGAGCAGCCGGGGCCAGAAACAGGCCGCAGACCAGCGCGACGACAGACAGCAGACGGATCATGAAACAGCCCCCGGAGAACAGCCTGACAGGCTTAGCGGAAAGGAGGCGCGCGACAAGGGCGAACGAAGCGGCTAGAAGCCGCGCCCATGCGACCCTTCTGGGAAACCAAGTCTCTGGAGCAGATGACCGCCGCTGAGTGGGAGAGCCTGTGCGACGGGTGCGGGCTGTGCTGTCTGGTGCGGTTCGAGGACGAGGACAGCGGGGAGGTGATCCCCACGCGGGTGCACTGCAAGCTGTTCGACGGAGCGGCGTGCGCCTGTTCGGACTATGCGAACCGGCAGGCGCAGGTGCCGGACTGTGTGAAGCTGAGCCCCGGCAACATCGGGGGGCTGAAGTGGATTCCGAAGTCGTGCGCCTATCGGCGGCTGCACGAGGGGCGGCGGCTGGCGGACTGGCATCCGCTGATCTCGGGGGATTCGGAGAGCGTGCACCGGGCGGGGGTGTCGATCCGTGGACAGACCGTCAACGAGATGACGCTGGACGAGCCGGAGGACGCGCTGGACTTCGAGGCGCCCGAGTGGATGGCCGAGCGCGGCCTGCCGGGACGGAAAAACGCCGGTCGCTAACGAAGCCTTTGTCTAATTGAAGCACCGTTCGCCCCAAGGGGAGGACGACGCTTGTCGGACGCAGAAAACAACAGGGCGGCGGCGGACGAGACCTCGCCGTTCGACCAGCTGACCAGCCTGGCGGCGACGCTGTTCGAGGCGCCGGCGGCGCTGGTGTCCATCACCGAGGGTGAGCGCCAATTGATCCGGTCGCGCCTGGGCATCGGCGTGGTGGAGGTGGATCGCGAGAACGCCTTCACACCCCATGCCGTGGCGCTGGGCGAGGGCGGCGTGCTGGTGGTGGAGGACGCCAGCGCGGACCCGCGGTTCAGGGACAGCCTGTATGTGGCCGGCGAGGCCCATATCCGCTTCTACGCCGGGGCGGTCATCACGACGCGTGACGGACGCGATGTGGGCGCGCTGTGCGTCCTGGACCAGAAGGCGCGCCCCCGGCCGGACGAGGCGAAACTGGAAACCCTGAAAAGCATGGCGCGGCTGGCGGCCGACATGCTGGAGAAGCGGCGGGAGGCGGCGTCCGCGCGCGAGAGTCTGGAAATGCTGGATCTGGCCGAGGCCATGTCCGGCGTCGGCCATTGGCGGGTGGATGCTCTGAGCGGGGCGCTGACCTGGTCCGAGCAGGTCTATCACGTACACGGGGTGGACCCGGACAGCTTCGAGCTGACCGTGGAGAACGCTCTGGATCTCTATCACCCGGACGACCGGGCCGAGGTGGAGGCGAAGGTCCGCGGGAGCCTGGAAAGCGGTGAGCCCTACGCCTTCAAGCTGAGGATCGTGCGACCGGACGGCGAGGTGCGGCTGGTGCAGTCCCAGGCCGTCACCCAGTCGGATACGCAAGGGCGAGTGACGGCCTTGTTCGGTGTCTATCAGGATATCACCGACAGGGATTCGGCGTTGCGGCGGGCGCAGAAGAACGAGCAGAGATACCGCCTGCTGGCCGACAACATCAGCGACGTGATCACCCGGGTGAAGCCGGACGGCGGCAGCAACTACATCTCCCCGGCGGTAGAGCGGGTGATCGGCTGGAAGCCCGAGGACATGGCGGGAAAGAAGGCTGAGGACTTCCTGCTGGAGGAGGACCGGCCGATCCTGCAGCGGGCCATGGCCAGGGTGCTGGAGACCGGAGAGCCGCAACGGGTTCAGTACCGCGCAGTGCATCGCAACGGCGACATCCGCTGGGCCGAGAACAGCATGCAGCGGGTGGAGAACAGTCGGGGCGGTTACGAGGTGGTCTGCTGCATTCGCAATATCGACGACCGCAAGGCGCTGGAGGCCGAGTTGGTCGAGACGCTGGAGAAGAGCCGCCGCCAGAGCCGCCGCTATCGCCTGCTGGCCGAGAACATGGCGGACGTGATCTGCCGCATCCGGCCGGACGGATCGTGCCCCTACATTTCGCCCGCCGCCGAGCAAATCCTGGGCATGAGCCGCGAGGACATGGCGGGGCAAAAGGCCATGGACTTCCTGGTGGAAGCCGACCGTTCGCGCCTGATGGAGGTCATGCAGCGGGTGCACAGGACCGGCGAGAGCGCCACCCTGGAGTACCGGGTGCAGCCCAAGGATGGAGACCCGGTCTGGGTTGAGGGCAGTTTCCGCAAGGTGGCGGACGAGGACCCCGAAGGCGAGCTGATCGCGGTGATCCGGGAGATCGGTGCGCGCAAGGCCATGGAGGCCGAGCTGACCGCCGCCAAGGAACGGGCGGAGGCCGCCGCCAGCGCCAAGAGCGAGTTCCTGGCCAATATGAGCCATGAGCTGCGCACGCCCCTGACCAGCGTGGTCGGGTTCGCGGGGCTGCTGGGCCAGAGCCGGACGCTGGGCGACGAGGAGCGACGCTATGTGGAGCGGATCGCGGCGGGCAGCGAGGCCCTGCTGGCGGTCATCAACGACATTCTGGATTACTCCAAGCTGGAGGCGGGGGCGGTGGAGCTGGATCCGCACCGTTTCGATCCGCTGGCGCTGGCCCAGGCGGGCGTGGAGCTGATGGAGGGGCAGTGCCGGGCCAAGGGGCTGGAGCTGCGGCTGGAGGCCGACCCGGACATGCCGGCGGGGCTGATCGGGGATTCGGCGAGGTTGCGTCAGGTTCTGCTGAATTTCCTGTCCAATGCGGTGAAGTTCACGGCTGAGGGCGCGGTGACGGTGAACGCATCGTGTGAGCCGGGGACGGACGGGCGGGTGTGGCTGTCCCTGTCGGTGAAGGACACCGGGGTGGGCGTTTCGGACGCGCAGGTGGAACAGCTGTTTGACCGGTTCACCCAGGCGGACGCCTCGACCACGCGGACGTTTGGCGGCACAGGCCTGGGGTTGGCCATCTCGCGCCAGCTGGTGGAGATGATGGGCGGCGAGATCGGCGCGTTCGGAACGCCGGGGAAGGGGTCGACCTTCTGGTTCCAGGTTCCGTTGCCGCTAGCGGATGGGGCGGAGGATCAGGCCGAAGGCGAGGTGGCGCAGGCCATCGGCGCGGCCCGCATCCTGATGGCTGATGACGCCCCGGCGAACCGGGAGCTGGTCAGCGTGCTGCTGGGCGGCATGGGGCTGACCGTGGACACGGTGGAGAACGGCGCAGAGGCCGTGGAGGCGGTGCGCCACGAGGCCTATGACCTGGTGCTGATGGACGTGCACATGCCGGTGATGGACGGGCTGGACGCGGCGCGGGCCATACGGGCGCTGGGCGGGGCGGTGGGGAACATTCCCATAATCGCCCTGACCGCCAATGTGGGTCGGGATCAGGTGCAGGCCTGTCTGGAGGCCGGGATGAACGGCCACCTGGCCAAGCCCATCGACGTGAGCCAGATGGCGCGGACCCTGTCGGACTGGCTGAACGCGGACGAGGGGGCGCAGGCGACGGGGTAGGGAGTCCAAGCCCGGAGCCGGCGCCCCCTCCACCACGCCCTTGAGGGCGCGGTCCCCCTCCCCCGGCGGGGGAGGATAGGGGCGATAGGCGTCGGTTCGTCCCGCATTTTTCAGAGCCAATGCCAAGGCGGACAAGGGATGGGCGATTAGTTTTGTCCGTTTTCGCGACCGTGGACGCTGGTCCCGTACACTTTGGGCATGACGGGAAAAAGCGAAGAGCGCGGGGCGGACGGGGCCGGGTGGCTGGCGGCCGTTCAGGCGCGATTGATCCAGGAAGTCGAGGCGGTGGTCGGGGCTTTGTGCGAGGCGCGCCCGAAGACGGGCGCCGACAGCGCGGCGCTGGACCGCCATGCGCGCGCGATCGTCAATGTGGCGCGGGCCGCCAGTGCGGCGGCCGGACTGACGGAGACGCCGGGGCGCGGACGCTCCAAGGCCGATGGAGAGGACATGAGCAAGAAAGCCGATGACTTCAGTCCAGAGCGAATACAGCGCGTCTGCGAGGACATTATCGCGAGCAGCGGTCGCCTGCTGGACGCATATGAGCGCAAGCGAGTTGCAGACGGCGTATTCGCCGGAGGTGCTGCTGGAGATGGACGCGGCGCTGAAACGGACGCCGGAGCAGGGGCAGATTGAGCCGCAGATTCCCTGGACCACCTGGCTGATGCTGGGCGGGCGGGGGTCGGGGAAGACCTTCGCCGGGGCGTGGTGGATCAATGAACTGGCGCGAGCCAATGACGGGGTGACCCTGGCGCTGGTGGGACCGGCGCTGCACGACGTGCGCGAGGTGATGGTCGAGGGGCCGTCGGGCATCAAATCCCTGAACGGGCCGGGCGACCGGCCACGGTGGGAGGCGGGACGGCGAAGGCTGGTCTGGGAGAACGACAGCGTGGCCTACGCCTTTTCGGCGGAGGATCCGGAGAGCCTGCGCGGACCGCAGTTTCACGGCGCCTGGGCGGATGAATTCTGCGCCTGGCGCGAGCCGGACAAGGTGCTGTCGAACCTGCGGATGGGATTGCGGTTGGGCGATGCGCCCAAGCTGATGGTGACGACCACGCCCCGGCCGATTCCGGCCCTGAGGCGGCTGATGACCGAGGCGGTGACGGTGCGGCGCGGCACGGCGGAGAACGCGGCCAATCTGTCGCCCGGATTTCTGGAGCATCTGACGGCGCTTTACGGCGGCACGCGGCTGGCGGCGCAGGAGCTGGAGGGTCTGGTCACGGAGGGCGAGGGCGCCCTGTTCCGGGCCGAGGATCTGGCCCGGGCGCGGGCGGCGTTCACCGGCGAAGTTCCAGAGCGGTTCGAGCGGGTGGTGGTGGCGGTGGACCCGCCGATCACCACCGGCGGCGACGCCTGCGGGATCGTGGCGGCCGGGCGGCTGGAGCAGCGTGTGTATGTGCTGGCGGACCGGTCCGTGCGGGGGCTGACGCCGGGCGGATGGGCGGCGCGCGTGGCGGAGACGGCGCGGGCGTTCGGGGCCGACCGGGTGCTGGCCGAGGCCAACCAGGGCGGGGAGATGGTGTCCGCCGTGCTGAAGCAGGCGGGGTGTCCGGTGCGGGTGGAGCTGGTGCACGCCAGCCGGGCCAAGCGGGCGCGGGCCGAGCCCGCAGCCATGCTCTACGAACAGGGCCGGGCGGTCCACTGCGGCGTCTTCACCGAGCTGGAGGAAGAGCTGATGGCGCTGGGGTCCGAGGAAGGGACGAAACACTCGCCGGATCGGGCCGATGCGCTGGTCTGGGCGGTGACGGATCTGATGCTGAGAGAGCGGGCGAAGGGGCCGAGGGTGCGGGTGGTTTGAAACCGGCCGACGGCGGCCCCCTCACCCTGGTCGCGAGAAGCGATCCGCCGAGCGGATCGCTGCGACTCAGGCCTCTCCCACAAGGGGAGAGGCGAAAGGAGAATGATGTTCGGATTTCTGAAACGGCGGGCGCCGGAGGTGAAGGACTCGGGCGTGGGGCGGGTGATCGCCTGGACGCAGCAGGGGCGGGCGGTGTGGACGCCGCGGGATTATGAGAGCCTGGCGCGGGAGGGGTTCGGCAAGAACCCGGTGGCTTACCGGTGTGTGCGGATGATCGCCGAGGCGGCGGCGTCGGTGCCGCTGACGGTGTTCCGCGGCGGCGAGCGGGCGGGGGCGGATCATCCGCTGGTCCGCGTGCTGGCGCGGCCCAATCCGGAGCAGGGACGGGCCGAACTTTTCGAGGCGCTGTATGCGAACCTGCAGACGGCGGGCAACGCCTATCTGGAGGCGGCGGGAGACGGCATCGAGGAGGTGTACGGCCTGCGCCCGGATCGGGTGAAGGTGGTTCCGGGGCCGAGCGGGTGGCCGGCGGCCTATGACTACACCGTGGCGGGGCGGACCGTGCGGCTGGGCCGGGCGGCGGACGGGTTTTCGCCGGTGCTGCATCTGAAGCTGCATAATCCGGTGGACGACTGGTACGGGTTTTCGCCGCTGGAGGCGGCGGCCTTCGCCATCGATGTGCACAATGCCTCGGGCGCCTGGAACAAGGCGCTGCTGGACAACGGGGCGCGGCCGTCGGGGGCGCTGGTTTACGGCGCCAAGGACGGCGAGCGGCTGACCGACGAGCAGTTCGCGGCGCTGAAGGCGGAGCTGGGCGAGCGGCATCAGGGGGCGGCGAACGCCGGGCGGCCGCTGTTGCTGGAAGGCGGGCTGGAGTGGAAGCCCATGTCGTGGACGCCGGCGGACATGGACTTCATCGCCGGCAAGCACGCGGCGGCGCGGGAGATCGCCCTGGCGTTCGGGGTTCCGCCGCAGCTGCTGGGGATTCCCGGGGACGCCACCTATTCCAACTATCGCGAGGCCAACGCCGCGTTCTGGCGCGGGACGGTGGTTCCGCTGGTCACCAAGACGGCGGGGGCCATGACGGCCTGGCTGGCGCCCCGGTTCGCGGACTGCCGCATCGAGGCGGATCTGGATCATGTGCCGGCGTTGCAGCCGGAGCGCGACGCCCTGTGGGCGCGGCTGGAGGCGGCGAGCTTCTTGAGCGAGGACGAGCGGCGGGAGATGGCTGGCGTGGGCCGATGAGCGAACGGAAAATGCCCTGGGCCGTGATCGCAGCGGTGGCGGTGCAGACGGCGGCGGGGCTGATCTGGGCCGGGGGCGCGGCGGCGCGGATCGAGACGCTGGAGAGTCGGGTGGCGGAGCAGCGTCTGGTGGCCGAGCGGCTGGCGCGACTGGAGGAGCAGGCCGTGGCGACAAGGGCGTCGCTGGAGCGGATTGAGGCGGGGCTGGAGATGCGGCGGTGAGGGATGATGTTGAGACCGAGGCGCGGACAGACCCCCTCCCCCGAGGGGGTAGGATTGGCCGTGTCTGGCTATGCGTCGTTGTGGGGCGTGGCGGATCTGAACGGGGACGTGGTGGCGAAGGGGGCGTTCGCGGAGAGCCTCGCGCGCGGCGGCGCGGCAGGGGTGAAGATGCTGCACCAGCATGAGGCGCGGGCGCTGGTGGGCGTTTGGGATGAAGTGGCGGAGGACGCGCGCGGGCTGTTCGTGGCCGGGCGCATCCTGGACTGGTCGCCGGAGGCGCGCTTCGCCGGGGCCCTGGCGCGGGCCGGGGCGCTGGACGGGCTGTCCATCGGGTTTCGTGCGGTGCGGGCGCGCAAGGACGGGCGCCTGCGGGTGCTGAGCGAGGTGGACCTGTGGGAGGTGTCGCTGGTGACGTTCCCGATGCTGCCGGGGGCGCGGTTCGCTACAACTGGGACGGCGTCGTTCGTTCGACCGTGACGCTGAGGGGTTTGCGGAGGCGGTAGAGGGCGGCTCCGGCCGTGGCGAAGGCGCCGAAGATCACGGCCTGGAGGGCGAAGATGATCGGAAGGAGGATGAGCAGGGGCAGCATGGCGACCAGGACCGATCCACGTCCCTGCACCATATCGCCATTCACCACCATCGACCCGGACGCCACACCGATCAGAAGCAACAGCAGGAACAGACCGCCGAACACGACGACGCCGAAACACAGCCAGCTGATAGCAACCAGCTTGAAAACGCTGCCGAGGGTGAGCTGGCCGTCGCGAATCGTGAGGTTCATTGCATGGCTCCGCTAGCTGAAGCGCAACCATGCTTGGCTGTGGTCGCGCTGGCAATCGCGAATAGCCGGCCAGTCAGCCGTCGGCCACGGCCTTGGCGCGGCGCAGGAGCGACCAGCGCAGCAGGGTGAGGCTGAGCATGACCGCGACGAGGATGGCGATGGCGAAATCCGTGCTCAGGCCGGAGAGCGCCGTGGCGAGGATCGGGACCTGTTCGTGCAGGCCGAGGAAGAAGGCGACGAAGGCGCCGACCACGGCGAACTCCAGGACCATCAGCAGGATGTGCAGGGGGAAGGGCAGGCGCTCGTTTTGGAGGCGCTCCAGTTCCGCTGACGAATAACGCTCGCCCCATGGGTGGGCGAAGAAGTCCTTCGGTCGGTAAGGCTCAGGTTCGGGCGGCAACGGATAGGTTTCCTGCTGGATGCGGTGCAAGGGACTTTGTGCCCGAAGGGCCGCCGACGGAGGCGTGATCGCGACGGACTCGCCCTCGGGCGTGATTCGGAACAGGCCGCTGAAGGGCGCGGTGGTGAAGTCGATGGCGGAGGCGTCATGGCCGTAGGTTTCGGTTTCGAGGGCGCTCAGGCGGCCGTGCTCGATGACGGCGCGGAAGCCGACGGGATCGGCGAGGCCGGCGATGTCGGCGTGGATGGTGCCCAGATGTGCGGGGGCGGACTCGATGGGCGCGGTGCGGGCGGGATCGATCTGGATGTGGGTGATGAAGCCCGAGGCTGTGTGGGTGCGGTCCACGACGCGGGCGTCGGCGATCTGGCCCGGCAGCTCGGGCGCCTGATCGGTGGTCTCGTCGGCGATGGCGTCGAGGACCGCCAGTTCGAGTTTTGTGAAATCCGACACGGGCGCCCCCAAAGCGTCTGAACGGGACCGGCGGCGAGCCGGATGACGAGGGTGCGGCGAAGCCGGCCCGTTTTCAACTGGAGACATGATGAGAGAGACCAAACAGGCCGCCGCCTCGCCTGAGGCGCGGGCGGCGATGCATGAGCTGATGGCGGCGTTCGAGGCGTTCAAGGGCGCCAATGACGCGCGGCTGGCGGAGATCGAGAAGAAGGCGAGCGCCGACACGCTGCTGGAGGAGAAGGTGGCGCGGATCGACGCGGCGGTGGCGGGCGCCCAGGCGCGGCTGGACCGGGTGGTGAGCGAGGCGCGGCGGCCGGCGATGGAGGGCGCCGTGGTCGCTGCGCCGGAGGCGAAGGCGGCGTGGGACGCGTATCTGAGGAGCGGAACGACCCCCTCCACCACTTCGTGGTCCCCCTCCCCCAGAGGGGGAGGATTGGTGGTGAAGGCCGGGCTGGACAGCGGGTCGGGGTCGGGCGGGCTGATCGCGCCGGCGGAGACGGAGCGTCTGGTGGAGCGGCGCCTGATGGCGGCCTCGCCCATGCGCGAGATCGCCACGGTGCGGACGGTGGCCTCGGGCGTGTTCAGGAAGCCGGTGTCCACCGATGGGATCGAGGCCGGTTGGGCGGCCGAGACGGCGGTCCGGCCCGAAACCGAGGGCGCGAACCTGAGCCTGCTGGAGTTCCCGTCGGCGGAACTGTACGCCAGTCCGGCGGCGACCCAGACCCTGCTGGACGATGCGTTCATGAGCCTGGACGAATGGCTGGCGGGGGAGATCGAGGACGCCTTCGCGGCGCAGGAGACGGAAGCCTTCGTCAACGGCGACGGGACCAATAAGCCGAGGGGCTTCCTGACCTACCCGACCGCCGCCGACAATGCATGGGGCCAGATCGGCCATGTGCTGACCGGCGCGGACGGCGCGTTCGGGGAGGCGCCGGTGGATCGGCTGATCGACCTGATCTATGCGCCGAAGGCCAAGTACCGGGCGAACGGGCGCTTCGTCATGAACCGCCGCACGGCCAGCGCGATCAGGAAGTTCAAGGATGCGGACGGCAACTATGTCTGGAGCCCGGCGACCCAGCCGGGGGCCACGTCCAGCCTGCTGGGCTACCCCGTCACCGAGATCGAGGAGACGCCGAACATCGGTGCGGACGCCCTGGCGGTGGCGTTCGGGGACTTCCGGCGCGGCTATCTGATCGTGGACCGGGCGGGGCTGAGCGTGCTGCGCGATCCGTATTCAGCCAAGCCCTATGTGCTGTTCTACACCACCAAGCGCGTGGGCGGCGGGGTGCAGGACTTTGATGCGATCAAGGTGCTGAAGTTCGCGGAGAGCTGACGCTGACGGCGGGCGCCTCTCCCCTTGTGGGAGAGGCCTGAGTCGCAGTGATGCGCGTCAGCGCATCGCTCCTTGCGACCAGGGTGAGGGGAATGCCAGAGAGGCTTGCCCCCTCACCCTCCGCGCGCAGGACGGCCGCTTTCGGCTATGGGTAGCAAACACACCTTGACAACCGAGACCGTGGGAACCCCTGCCTTTATGGTGAGGGCATGGCAAGTTCGATCATCCCTTTCGGCACCGAGCATTCTGTCGCCCTTCACACCCTGGTCCGCAAACGCGCCGAGCTGGACGGTGAGTTGGAGCAACATCAAGGGCTCATCCGCGACCTTCAGAAGACGATCCAAAACCTGGACGCGGTCCTTGTCCTGCTCAAACCGGACATCGACATCGGTGAAATCGCGCCGAAGCGAGCCCGGCCAATTTACGCTGCTGCGCCGGGAGAGATCACCAGCATCGTCGTTGATTGCTTGAGAGAAGCCGAAGGACCGCTCACGTCGAGAGGGCTGGCGCAGGCGGTCGTCGAGAGGCGAGAGCTCGATCCCGCAGACGTCGAGCTGGAAATCACGATGGCCAAGCGGGTTCGAGCCTGTCTGAGGCCCTTGCGACTGGCCGGACGAGTGCGCGCTGTGCCGATGGCGTCGGGACCGCAGGGCTGGGTTCTGGCGACTAAGCACCTCCAGCAGCCTGGTGCTGTCTCGCTGGAGCTGGCTCGATGAGCAGCTTGTCCTTCTTCCACGGAAGCCAGCTCTGCCAGGTCACGCCTGAGCGCGATGGCCGAGGCTTCATTGGACTGCGAAACGGCCGAATTGTCGCGACCGCGCCTGATCGCGCCAGTGTGGCTCGGGCGCTGATCAAGGCGGCGCGTTGGCGAAAGGACCTGACGGATGAAGCGGTGGGCGCGCCTAGAACGTGAATCGCCAAACGCGGAGCAAAGACGTCGCGAACGCCATAGGCTGTAGCGTCGGCGCTCGCGTTGCGACCTACCGTCCGTTGCTGTTGCCGCAAACCGTGCTAAAGGGCGGCATGGTCCGATCAGAGAACAGACACGGCATCATGGCGGCGCTCTTGGCGCTGTTCGTCGCTGTGTTCGTTCTGATCCCGACTGTCGATGCTGCGGCCTGTGCTGTGGAACTGGAACCCGCTCATGCGGCGGCGTCAGTCGCCGACGACGGTGGCGATCTGCCGTCTGATCCCGACGACCATGCGATCTGCTCGCACGGCCACTGTCACCATGGCGGTGCCGTGGTGGTCGGCAACGGTGACGTGTCCCCGGCGACTGCGTCTGGAGAGCCGAGGGTTCTGCTGCCCAGCGAACCGCTGGCGTCCCGCACGCCGGCCGGACCGGAACGCCCTCCCCGAGGCTGACGGGATCGCGCGCATCCGCGCGCCCTCCACGTCAACCACTCGGGAAATGAAACATGTCACCCCCCTATCGTCGCCGTCCGCCCCTCGTGGCGGGCTGCGCGCTGGTCGCGATAGCGGCCGGCTTTCTCGGCGGACCCGCCTGGGCCGACCCTGCTCCCTCATTCGAGGTCCTGCTCGCTCGCCTGGGCGAAACGCCCGCGACCATGGAAGCCGACGCGCTTCTTGAAGCCGCCGAGGCGCGCGTCCGGCAGGCGCGCGTCCGGCCCAATCCGGAGTTGGGGCTGGAGGCCGAGAACGCCTTCGGCACCGGCCCCTTCCAGGGCTACGACAACGCCGAGACCACCCTCTCCCTAAGTCAGGACCTCGAACTGTGGGGCCGCCGCAGCGCTCGTGTCGGCGTCGCCCACGCCGAAGTCGGGACCGCCGCCCTGCGTCGGGACCTCGCCGACGTCGAGGCGGCGAGCCGACTGGCGCTCGTCTACGCCGAGGCCGAAGCGGCCGAGCGCCGGTTCCAACTGGCCGAAGAGGCGCTGACCGTCACCATCGCCGACACCCGCGCCGCCCTAATCCTCGTAGAGGAAGGACGCGAGCCGCTTCTGCGCGGCATCCAGGGCGAGACGGAAGCGGCGGCGGCGCGCGCGACGCTGGACGAGGCGCAGGCGGAACGGGACGCGGCCTTCGCCCGTCTGACCGTCGTGGCCATGCTGCCGACGCCGGTCACCTCGATCGATGCGAGTCTGCTGGATAGAACCCCGGCCGGCGTGACCGCCGCCGTCGTGGCGGCTCCCGAGGTGCTGGTCGCCGAGGCGGAACGCGCTGCCGCAGAGAGCCGCATCGAGGTCGAACGGGTTCGCGCCCGCCCCGATATCACCGCCTCGGTGGGCATCCGGCGCTACGAAGCTGAGGACGCTACGGCCCTGACCTTTGGCGTCAGCATGCCGTTGCCGCTGTTCGACCGGAACCGGGGCGCCATCGATGCGGCCCGCGCCGAGTTCCGGGCCGCCGAGGCCCGGCTGATCGGCGCGCGTCAGGAGGCCGAGGCAGACCGCAACGCCGCCGAGGCCCGACTTCGGGCTTCGGCCAGCCGGGTCGCCGCCGCCGATGCGGGGATCAGGGCGGCTGAGGAAGCCTACCGCCTTTCCCGGATCGGCTTCGAGGCCGGCCGCATCTCACAGCTTGAACTGCGATCGTCGCGGGCCGCCCTCATCAATGCCCGCAGCGCCGCCGTGGATGCCCGCCTCGCCCGCGTCCGCGCTGAAATCGATCTCGCGCGTCTGCAAGGCCGCGCCCCTTTTGGAATATCGCAATGAACCGATTCACACAGATCAACCGGACCTGGCTGATGGCCGGGGCCGCCGTTCTGGTCGTCCTCGGTGCGGGTGGCATATACGCACTGACGCGAACCCCTTCTGAGCCGCCCGCCGACACTCATGCCGAAGGCGCGCCGGCCGACGACCACACGGCTGAAGCTGAAGGCGCTCACGTCACGCTGGCGCCGGCCCAGATCGAGGCGGCGGGCATCACAATCGTGGGCGTAACGGGCGGAGGCGGTGGGGAAACGCGCCTGTCGGGACGTGTCGAGCCCATGATCGACGCCAGGGCCGCCGTGGCGACGAGCGTTGGGGGCCGTGTTGAGCGCGTGCTGGTGGCCTCAGGCCAATCCGTTCGCGCCGGCCAGCCTCTGGCCGTTTTGGTCAGCGGCGACGCAGCAAGTTTGCGCGCGGACGTCGAAGCCGCTGAAGCCAATGCAGTGGCTGCGCAGCAGGCGCACCGACGCGAGGAAAGTCTCGCCGATCAGGGCGTGGTCGCGCGACGCGATGCGGAGGTCGCCCACGCGGAGGCGTTGAGCGCGGAGGCCGCTGCCGACGCGGCCCGGGCTCGGGCCGCCGCAGCAGGCTCCCCCAGCACTGCCGGCCGGGTGAACGTGACCAGTCCCATTCAGGGGGTGGTCACCAACGTCCTCGTCGGCCCAGGCGGCTATGCGCCTCAAGGCGGCGTCATCGCCGAGGTGACCAATCCGGCGCGGGTCGAGATCGTGTTCAACGCCCCGCCGGCGCTTGCCTCGCAGGTGCGTGCGGGAACGCCGGTCCGCGTCCAGGGACCGGGCGGTGAGTTCGACGTGGTCGTCACTGGCGTGGCCGCAGGCGCAGGAGCGGAAACCGGCGCGACAGTGATCCGCGCCCGACCGACAGGCGGAAATCTTCCGCCGGCGGGATCAGCCGTGACGGGCGCTGTGGTCACTGGCGAGTCCTCTGGAGGTCTGACCGTGCCGTCCGAGGCCGTCCAGACCGTGGAAGGTAGGAGTGTGGTCTTCGTGCGCACTGAAGACGGCTTTGCGCCCGTGCGGGTGCTGGTTGGCCGCCAGGCCGGTGGTCGCACCGAAATCCTGCAAGGCCTCAGCGGATCAGAACGCATCGCCGGCGCCAACGCCTTCCTTCTGAAAGCCGAACTCGCCAAGGGCGAGGCCGAGCACGGTCACTAGGGGCGACGCACATGTTCAACACCATCATTTCCGCCTCTGTCCGCTTCCGCTGGTTCGTCGTGATCGCCGTCGTGATCGTCGCCGGTTTCGGGCTGTATCAGTTGACCAGACTGCCGATCGACGCGGTCCCTGACATCACCAACCGACAGGTGCAGATCACCACGGTCGCGCCCGCGCTGGCCCCGGAGCAGATCGAGCGACAGGTCACCTATCCGCTGGAGACCGCCCTGGCGGGCATCCCCGGCCTGACCAGCACACGCTCGCTCTCGCGCAACGGCTTCAGCCAGATCACGGCCATCTTCACGGACAGCACCGACATCTACTTCGCCCGACAGCAGGTCTCCGAGCGACTTGCGGCTGCCCGTGAAGGGTTGCCGGACGGCGTGGAGCCGGCGATGTCGCCGGTCACCACGGGTCTCGGCGAGGTGCTGATGTGGACGGTCGACTACGTCCCCTTCAATGCCCAGACATTGTCCGAGCCCGGGCAGCCGGGGTGGCAGGCCGGGGGCGTTTATCTGACGCCGGAGGGCGAGAGACTGACTACGCCGGAGCAGCAGGCGACCTATCTTCGGACGGTTCAGGACTGGATTATCGCACCGCAGATGCGCGGTGCGGACGGTCTCGCCGGGGTCGATACCGTCGGCGGCTACGTCAAGGAATACGCCGTGCGCCCCGACATCGCACGGCTCTCCAGCTATGGGCTGAGCCTGGGCGATCTGGTCGAGGCCCTAGAACGCGCCAACACCCAGGCCGGGGCCGGATACATCCAACGGGCCGGCGAGGCGCTAGTCGTCCGCACCGACGCCCTGGCGAGCACGGTCGAGGATCTGGCGCAGGCGCCTGTGGTCAACCAGAACGGTCTGGTCGTGCGCGTCGCCGACGTCGCCACTGTCGAGATCGGTCACGCGCCACGCCTCGGCGGGGCCAGCCGGGACGGCCACGAGGCCGTTCTGGGCACCGCCCTGATGATCGCCGGCGGCAACAGCCGCACTGTGGCTCAGTCGGCTGCTGACCGCCTGGCTGAAGTGGATGACAGCCTGCCGCCCGGCATCGTCGCCACGACGGTCCTGAACCGGAGCGAACTCGTCAATTCGACCATCGCCACAGTGGCCCGCAATCTCACCGAAGGCGCCTTGCTGGTGATCGTGGTGCTGTTCCTGCTGCTGGGCAACATCAGGGCCGCTACGATCACGGCGCTAATGATCCCGCTCAGCTTTCTGTTCGCCGTTATCGGCATGAACCGTTTCGGCATCAGCGGCAATCTGATGAGCCTGGGCGCCCTGGACTTCGGCCTGATGGTCGATGGCGGGGTTGTGGTGATCGAAAACACCCTGTTCCAGCTGACGCAGCGCCGCGCTCAGCTCGGCAGGATGCTCACCCGCCACGAACGTCTGGGCGTCGCTGTCCAATCCGCACGCCAGATGGTCAAGCCGGCGGCGTTCGGGCAGTTGATCATTCTGCTGGTGTTCGCGCCTCTGTTGATGCTCGAAGGGGTGGAGGGCAAGACGTTCCAGCCGATGGGCGCCACGGTGATGCTGGCGCTGGTGGGCGCATTCATCTTCTCCTTCACCTTCGTGCCGGCGATGACCGCCCTGCTGGTGCGTGACCCCAAGACCGTTCCGATCGGGCCGGACGGCCGCGTCGCCGAGCACGAGACGCGCATCCTGCGCTTCGCCCGTCGCTACATCGAGCCGGCGATCAAGGCGGCTGTGGCCCGTCCGAAGTTCGTGCTCGCCTCGGCGCTGGCGGCGCTCGCCGTCGGAGCGGTCTCCTTCACCGCCTTGGGGCGGGAGTTCATTCCCACCCTCGACGAGGGCGACGTCGCCATGCAGGCGCTGCGCGTGCCGTCCGCCTCACTGGAACAGTCGCTGGCCATGCAGATGGCGCTGGAGCGGGCCATTACGGCCCAGCCGGAAGTAGAGACCATGTTCTCGCGCACCGGCACCGCCGAGGCGGCCGTTGATCCCATGCCGCCGAACATCTCGGACAGCGTCATCGTCCTGAAGGACCGCCGCGATTGGCCCGACCCCAGCCTGGAGAAGGAGGTGTTGATCGAGCGCATCGAAGAGGTCGCGAGTCAGCAGATCGGCAACAATTTTGAGTTCAGCCAGCCCATCGAACTCCGCTTCAACGAACTCATCTCCGGCGTGCGGACCGATCTGGCCGTCATGGTCTACGGCGATGATTTCGACACACTCCAACGGGTCGCAGAACAGGTCGCGGGCGAACTGCGCGAGACGACCGGATCGGCCGACGTGCGGGTGGAACAGGCCTCCGGCCTGCCGACCCTGACCGTCACCGTCGATCGCATCGCTGCGGCCAGCTATGGCCTGACCGCCGCCGACGTCAGCGAAGCGGTATCGACCGGTATTGGCGGCACGGAGGCCGGAGTCATATTCGAAGGCGATCGCCGTTTCGACGTGGTGGTGCGCCTGCCCAATGCGGATCGGAATGATCCGGCGGCGCTGGCGGCCTTGCCCGTCGTATCGGAAACAGGGGCTGTCGTGCCCTTGTCCTCGGTCGCTCGAATCCAGACCGCAGAAGGACCCAACCAGATCAGCCGCGAGAACGGCAGCCGCCGTATGGTGGTCCAGGCCAATGTTCGCGGCCGCGATCTGGGCGGCTTCGTCGATGCCGCCCAGGACCGGGTGGCGGAGATCGAACTGCCCGCCGGCGTCTATCTGGACTGGGGCGGGCAGTTCGAAAATCTGAAGCGCGCCGAACAGCGGTTCAGTCTCGTCATTCCGGTCGTCTTCGTGCTGATCGGGGTGCTGCTGTTCCTGGCTCTGGGTTCGTTCGCCGAGGCCGGGCTGGTGTTCGTCTGTGTGCCTCTCGCTCTCGTCGGCGGCGCGCTTGCTCTGTTGCTGAGGGGGATGCCTTTCTCGGTCTCGGCCGCCGTCGGCTTCATCGCGGTTTCAGGCGTCGCGACCCTGAACGGTCTGGTCCTGATGCAAGCCATCCGGCAGAGGCTCACCGAGGGACTGCCGCCCATTCAGGCCGCTGTCGAAGGCGCCGCCAGCCGGCTCCGCGCAGTGCTGACCACGGCCCTGGTCGCCATTGTCGGCTTCATCCCCATGGCGCTGGCGCACGGCGCCGGGGCGGAGGTGCAGAAACCGCTCGCAACCGTCGTCATCGGAGGGCTGTTGACGGCGACGGCGCTGACTCTGCTTGTGCTGCCGACCTTCGCCGCCAGGGCCGTCCGCCACCGTGTTTCGGAAGGATTGGAAGATTGACCAAACTGACCTCTGCGAACGATCAGCAGCGGCGCACGCTGCTGATCGTCCTGATCCTCAACGCCCTGCTGTTTCTGGGGCTCGGTGCGGGCGGCATTCTCGCCGATTCCAGCGCTCTGCTGGCCAACGCCGTCGACAACGCCTCGGACTCAGTCGTCTATCTGATCAGCTTCGTGGCGATTGGCCGCGCCGCCTCGTGGAAACGCGGCGCGGCGCGCCTGTCGGGCATCCTGTTGCTGGTGTTCGCAGCGGGGGTGCTGATCGACGTCGGCCGACGCTGGTGGTTCGGCACCGAGCCGGTCGGCTGGACGATGATGGGTCTGGCGCTCGTCGCTGCGATTGTGAACCTCGTCTGCCTGATGCTCTTGCGGCGGGACACTTCCGGCGACGTCAACATGGAAGCGGCGGAGACATTCAGTCTCAACGATTTCGCGTCCAATGGCGGCATCCTCGTCGCCGGCGCCCTGGTTATGTGGCTGGACCAGTCATGGCCCGACTTGGTCGTGGGCATGCTGGTCGCGGCGATCGCCGTGAAGGGCGGTATCGAAATCCTGCGCAGCGCGTCTGACGAAGGCAAGGACGGGTCGCCGTGACGATGGTCTCGCCACCGCAGCACCTCCAGAAGCAGCGGCTACCTACCGACCTGGCGGAAGTGGGGGCGTGAAGGTCTGGCTCTACTACAGCCTGGCCGCTGTCGCCGAGATCGCCGGCTGCTTCACGTTCTGGATGTGGCTGCGGCAGGACCGCTCGATCTGGTGGCTGGCGCCGGGGCTGCTCTGTTTGGCCGCCTTCGCCTTCTTCCTCACCCGCGTGGACGTCGATGCCGCCGGCCGCACCTACGCCATCTACGGCGGCGTCTACATAGCCGCGTCGCTTCTCTGGCTGTGGCTGGTCGAGCGCCAACCGCCCGACCGCTGGGACCTGCTGGGGGCGGTCGTGTGCTTGGTGGGCTCCGGGATTATTCTGTTCTCGCACCGCCCGGCATAAAGGGTGTCGGGGCAACAGAGAACGCCGACTCGATGACCTCCAGCTGGTCACGCGGTTCGCCGAAGGCCCATCGGTCCGTTGGTAGGTCTCTGGCGAAGGCTGCACGGATTGCATCCGGCGGAAACCGCCGAAACATGGGTCAACCCTTCTTTGTAGCTCCCACCAAGGCTGCGATCAGCTCCGGCGTCATTCGAGTCTGCGGAAGATTGCCGAGCAGCTCGGGCGGCAGCGTGAATTCCCCGGTCAACTGAGGCTTGAAGGGGATCAGGTCGATCCCAAGCACGTGCATGAATTGCAGCATGAAGGTCGCCGGGAATGTCCCTCGGCTGATCTTGTTGCGGACGCTGACCTCAGTTTCTTCGATCCCTATGGCCTGCATGCGCTCGGCGATGTCGGCGTAGGTGAGATTCTGGCGACGCTGCTCGACCCGCAAAAGCGTTCGCGCCTTCTCCCGCCAAGCGTTTTCGGGATCATCAACATCGGTGGGGGTTCCGGCGCGCTTAGCCATGACCGTTCATGCCACCACTTCGCCGGGTGATCAACCGACGCGACGTATCGCTCGCTGAAGCGATAAAACGCGCACATATGCGACAAACTTCTTGACACGCTACGACGCGATCAGTATCGCACATACGCGATAAACCTCCCGTATGTGCGTTGACATCATTGGCTCTCCTACAAGGCCCGGCACATGCCGCGACGCCAACCGAGGTCGCCGAACTCTCGGAGGAAGAGGCGCGTGCTCTGTTTCGCCGTTATCGATTCGCTGAAAATGGTGGGGAGCCGTTCTGCAACCGCTGTGGATGCCCGGCGGCGTGGGCCTACCAAGATGGCAAGCTCTTCAAGTGCAAGCAGTGCTTGAAGCAGTTCACCCTGACCACCAACACGCCGTTCGCTTCTCACAAGCTGCCCTTCAAGACGATCCTGCTGATCATCGCGCAGTTCAATCTCGCGTATCAGGGACGCAGCGCCTCGGAGATCAAACGCGACCTCCGCGCCAAGGTGAAGAACTACAAGACGATCTTCGTCTGGCTCCACAAAATCAGATGCGCAATGCAAGCCTTCGAGCGACGCACGATCCTGCGCGACGAGATCGAAATCGACGGCAAGGAGCTCAAAGGCTACATCCGCCCCAAGAACGTGCGTGGTGACAAGGACCACTACCGTTTCCCATATGGGGCGCCGGACCGGACGTTGCGGGTGACGCTGGCCCGCCAGCGCGGTGGTCCCGCCCGCGCGTGGGTCGCCAAGCAGGAGCATCACCCGATCCCGCCGTTTATCGACGCGGTCGACCCGAACGCTGTCGTATTCGCTGACGGCGGACATTGGGGCCAGATTCGCGAGCATTGCGCGCTGAAGCGGGTCATCCACGACCACCACTTCTACACGCCGGAGGGCTGCACCAACTGGGCCGAGAGCGGGTTCCGCGTCCTTGAGGGCATGCGGATGATCTATCGTCGCATCCTCGGCAACTACCTGGACCTCTACACCGCTCAGCTCACCTGGCGGTTGAGCCACACCGCCAGCGGTCCGGACGACAGCTTCGCGGCGCTCCTGGAAACGATGATGACCCCAGGCCGCTCGCCGATGGCGGGCTATTTCCTCAAGAAGAAAGCGGGCGGTTCCAAGCGCCGCTGCGAGATCATCAACCAGGACGGCGCGCCGATCGAGTGGAGTCCGCCGAGCGCCGAGGAGCGGCGGCGGGCGCGCAAGGAGGCGAAGCGCGCCAGCGGAGAAGCTGAGACGCCGCGCGTCGCCGACGCCCGATCCGCTAAGCGTTGGCGTAAGGGCTTCGAGTTCATGTCGGCGGGCGAGTTCATGGACGATCCCAAGCGGATGCCCCTGAGCCCGGGTGTTTACGGCTTGTTCCTGCGGAGTGGCGAACGGCTCTTTAACCTTGCGGGCTATTTCCCTGATCCGCAGTTTCCGGCGTGGGACCATGGGGTGTGGCGCAACGGCTACATCGGCGAAAGCTATTCTCTACGCGAAAGGCTCACCGCTCACCTGCTCGGAAGCATGGGGGAGTCGCCGTTCCGTCAATCGATCTTCGCCACCCACTGGGTGGCGGGGACCGGCGAACTGGGCGACCTGAAGAGCCGTCAGGCGAGCGAAGCGGCCCTGAGCGAGTGGCTGCGTGGCGAAGTGGTGATCGGTTACAAGGTCTGCGGTTACCACAAGACGGTGGAGAAGGAGATGCTGAAGCGCACCGCCGCGCCGTTGAACATCCGGGATCGCGATCCATCGCCGTTCAGTCGCCTGCTTTCGAGCCTGCGCCAACGCTTCCGCGAGGCTGTGGTCGCCGCGTGGGAGCCGCCGCCGCCTAGCAGTCGTCCTCGCCAGCGACGCTAGCCGGCTCATTGCGGCGCTGTCGCGATTCAAGCGCCCATCGCGGCGGTTGCCCCCCGTCGTTCACCAATCCGCGCTGCGCGCGCTGCAACGCCGCGTTGATGGCGCCGTATGCCTGAACATAGGCGGGACCGTCATCCACGCTGAGGTCGTGGCGCTCGACCACGCGGTCCAGCATCTCCCGCACCGTCAGCCAGTCGCCGTTCTCTCGCAACACGTCGTAGGCCGCGTCCGCCCATCCATGCGGCGGACGGTTCGGCCCCCGGCGTAGCGGCCTGATCAGCTTTTCTTGGTCGGGGTCCCATTCCGGATCGAACATCTGGACCACGTAAACGATGTGCGGAAGCGCCTCCCTGATCTCTTCAGCCCTCGTTTCGCGCTCGGCGGCCTCGGCTGCGAACGCCTCGCCGCCCCGCCACTTCTTCTGCCTCAGCTTCGGCGGGTTCTCTATCCAGCGCAGTTCGCCGCCCAGCCGGCCATAAAGGCGCTTCAGATGGCTGGTCAGTTGCTTCCCGCTGTTCTTTCGCCCCAGCGCCACGTAAGCCCCCCAAAACGACGAGCTAACGACTTATTCGAGCGTAGGTGTGTTTGCTACCCATAGCCGGCCGCTTTGCGCCCGTGCGCGGAGCCGCCCTCTCCCACAAGGGGAGAGGGGATTTTTTGGAGAATTTGAAGATGACCGCACCCGTTTCCATGGCGGAGGCGAAGGCGTTTTTGCGCGTCACGCACGACGCGGAGGACGATCTGATCGCCCTGCTGATCGATGCGGCCCGCAGGCGGGTGGAGGGGGAGGTGGGCGTGAGCCTGACCTCCACCTCGCCGGCGGCCCTGAGGCTGGCGGTGCTGATGCTGACGCTGCGGGCCTATGAGCGCGGCGAGGAGGAGATGCCCATCGCGCCCGTGGAGGGCTGGATCGCGCCGTACCGGCAGGTGCGGCTGTGAGGAAGCTGGCGGAGCTGCTGGAGCGGGTCGAGGGCGTGACGCCCCAGGGCGGACGGGCGGTGAGTTACGCGCCGCTGGGCTTCGTCTGGATCGCGCCGGGAGCCGTGCGGCGGGGCGTGCGCACGGGCGGAGAGGGCGTGGCGGAGGCCCTGACCCTGACCGCCGAATGCCGGGCCGA
The DNA here is from genome assembly GCF_047617075.1 of Brevundimonas sp. Lineage (GTDB taxonomy): Bacteria > Pseudomonadota > Alphaproteobacteria > Caulobacterales > Caulobacteraceae > Brevundimonas. Next base: position 17,063 of record NZ_JBLGCI010000003.1, on the reverse strand, counting down.
CGGGCGGCTGACCGACGGACGGCTGCTGCGGTGGGACGGGGCGGACTGGCGCATCGCGCTGGTGGACGAGGGGACGCCGGGACGGGCGCGCCTGATGCTGGAGCGGGATCGATGATCAATCATGAAGCGGCGCTGCAGGCGGCGCTGATCGCGCGCCTGCGCGCCGACGACGCGCTGGATGCGCTGACAGGCGGGCGGATCTGGGACGGGGAGCCGGCGAAGCGTGTGTTTCCCTATGTGACCGTGACGCGGGTTGAGAGCCGGCCGGTGCGGGCGGACGGCGGCGGGGCGGAGCAGGTGCTGACCCTGACCGGCCATTCGCGGTTCGAAGGGCTGGAGGAGGCGCGGGCGATCTCGGCCGCGATCCGGGCGGCCCTGCATGAGGCGGATCTGACGGCGGAGGGGGTGCGGGTGGTCAATCCGCGCGTGACCTTCGCCGATGTGTTCGGAAGCCCGGAAGGGCGGCGCAGCCACGCGGTGGTGCGGGTGCGGGCGGTGACGGAGGAGATCGAGGCATGAGCGTGCAGGCGGGCAAGGACATACTGCTGAAGATCGGCGATGGCGGGGCGCCGGAGGGGTTCACGACGGTGGCGGGGCTGAGGGCGCGGACCATCGCGCTGAACGCGCGCACGGTGGATGTGACCGACGGGGACAGCGCCGGGCGCTGGCGCGAGCTGCTGGCGGGGGCGGGGGTGCGCTCGGCGGCGGTGAGCGGGCAGGGGATCTTTCGGGACGCCGCATCGGACGCGGCGATCCGGGAGGCGTTCTTTGACCAGAGCGCGCGGACCTGGCGGTTGATCGTGCCGGACTTCGGGGTGCTGGAGGGGCCATTCCTGGTGGCGGCGCTGGAGTACGCCGGCGAGCACGAGGGCGAGGCCAGCTTTGCGCTGAGCCTGGCCAGCGCGGGCGAAGTGACGTTCGAGGCGGTTTGATGGGTGGCGATCAGACCTTCTCCCGATGGGAGAAGGGGGAACCCGCGCACCGGAGCGATAGCGGAGGTTCTGGCGCGGGGGATGAGGGGCGTATGGCGAGACCCGACCCTCACCCTGCGCGCGAAGAACGGATGCATGCGCATCCGTGCGCGCAGCCCTCTCCCACCGGGAGAGGGAGCAACGCCGCGCGTGGCGAGGTGACGGCCGAGCTGGCCGGGGCGCCGCGTCGGCTGTGCCTGACGCTGGGGGCGCTGGCGGAGATGGAGGGCGCGCTGCGAGTCGAGGGCATCGAGGCGCTGGCCGCGCGGATGCGGGCGCTGTCGGCTGGGGACCTGATGGCGGTGCTGGCGGCGCTGCTGCGCGGCGGGGGCGAGCATGAGCTGGCGGAGGGGCTGAGCGCGGCGCGGGTGGATGCACGGGCGGCCGCCGAGGCGGTGGCGGCGGCGTTCGCGGCGGCGGTGTGATGTGGGCGCCGATGCTGCGCGCTGCGCTGGCGATGGGAATTCCGCCGGGCGCGTTCTGGCGCTTGTCGCTGAAGGAGTGGCGGATGCTGACGGCGGTGGAGCGCGGGCCGGCGCCGATGGGGCGCGGACGGCTGGATGAGCTGATGGCGCGGTGGCCGGATGGGGAACCGGCCGGCGATTGACCCCTCACCCTGGTCGCAAGGAGCGGTCTGCTGCGCAGCCCGCTGCGACTCAGGCCTCTCCCACAAGGGGAGAGGCGGATGTGGAGACGATTTTGGAAGAGCAGGGATTGGGCGGGTTGCCTGAGCAGGCCGCCGAGGCGGGCGAGGCGCTGGAGGCGCTGAGAGAGCCGGCGGAGCGGGCGGCGGCGTCCATCGAGGACGCGTTCGGGCGCGCGGGCGAGGGCATGGCGCGGTCGCTGGCCCGGGCGGCGGCGGACGGGGAGGTGAGCCTGGCCGAGCTGGCGCGGGCGGTGCTGGCGGCGGTGAACGCGGCCGCGGGCGCCGGGCGAGGGTCGCTGGGCGACGTGCTGGCGGCGGCGGTGGGCGGGCTGTTCGGCGGCTCGCGGGCCGACGGCGGGCCGGTGACGCCGGGCGCGGCCTATGTGGTGGGCGAGCGGGGGCCGGAGGTGTTCCGGCCGTCCGGTTCCGGGGTGATCGAGCCCATGGCGGGGGCGCCGGGCGTGACGGTCAATGTACGGGTGGATGGCGGCGCGCAGGGCCTGTTGCGGTCCGAGGCGCAGATCGTCCAGGCCCTGACGCGGGCGGTGAGACTGGGGGCGCGGCGGGGATGAATTTTCACGAAGTCAGATTGCCTTCGCGCCTGGCGTTCGGGTCGACGGGCGGGGTGGAGCGGCGGACCGAGGTGGTGACGCTGGCGTCCGGTCACGAGCGGCGGTCGACGCCGTGGGCGCATGGGCGGCGGCGGTATCTGATCGGGGCGGGGCTGCGGTCGCTGGACGACATGGCGGCGCTGACGGCGTTCTTCGAGGCGCGGCGGGGGCGGCTGTACGGGTTCCGGTTCCGGGACTTCGCGGACTTCAAGTCGTGCGCGCCGGGGACGGCGGTTTCGGCAGGCGATCAGGTGATCGGGACGGGGGACGGCGAGGCGACGGTGTTCCAGCTGGTCAAAGATTACGGCGGGCTGGGGCGCGAGATCCGCAAGCCCGTGGCGGGGTCGGTGCGGCTGTCGGTGGACGGCGTGGAGGTCGGGTTCGCGGTGGATGAGGCGACGGGGGTGGTGACGCTGGAGGCGGCGCCGGGCGCGGGGGCTGTCGTGACGGCGGGGTTCGAGTTCGACACGCCGGTGCGCTTCGACGCGGACCGGATCGAGGTGACGCTGGAGACCTTCGAGGCCGGGCGCATGGCGGCCCTGCCGCTGGTGGAGGTGAGGGTCTAGGGAGCCGGAGCGCCCCCTCACCCTGGTCGCGAGGAGCGATCCGCATGCGCGGCTCGCTGCGACTCAGGCCTCTCCCGCGAGGGGAGAGGCGGGAGGATTGATGAGACACATTCCAAGCGAACTGGCCGACCGCATCGAGGGCGGGGCGGCGACGATGTGCCATGCCTGGGTGCTGGCGCGGGCGGACGGGGTCCGGCTGGGCTTCACGGACCATGACCGGGATCTGGCCGTGGACGGCGTGGTCTGCCGGGCGGCTAGCGGATGGACGGCGGGGGCGGCAGAGGGGGTCGCGGGGTTGACGGCCGGGTCGGCGGCGGCGTCGGGCGCGCTGGACGACGACGCCATCACGGAGGGGGACATCGCGGCGGGGCTCTATGACGGGGCGCGGCTCGAGCTGTGGCGCGTGGACTGGGCGCGGCCGGACCTGAGGGTGCGGCTGTGGACCGGGCGGATCAGCCGGATGGTGCGTGAGGGGGATGCGTTCACGGCGGAGCTGGACGGGCCGCTGGCGACGCTGGAGCGGGTCGTGGGACGGACCTATGGGCGCGCCTGCGACGCGGTGCTGGGGGATGCGCGGTGCGGGGTCGAGCTGGCGGAGCATCCGGGCGGGACTTGCGACAAACGGTGGGCGACGTGTGTCAGCGTGTTCGGCAACGGGGCGCGGTTCCGGGGCTTTCCGGACATTCCGGGGGACGACTTCCTGACGGCCTATCCGGCCGAGGGCGGGCGCCATGACGGCGGGAGCCGGCGGTGAGGGGGGTGTACGGCGGCGCCGAAGCCGTCCCCACCCGGCCGTCGCTGCGCGCCGACCGCCCTCCCCGGGGCGGGGAGGGAGAACGACAGCAGGCGCTTGTCGAAGCGCGCGCGTGGATCGGGACGCCGTATCGGCACCGGACCAGCGTGAAGGGAGAGGGCTGCGACTGCCTGGGGCTGGTGCGTGGGGTGTGGCGGGGGCTGTACGGCGCCGAGCCGGAGGGGCTGCCGCCCTATTCGCCGGACTGGGCCGAGCGGGGCGGGGACGAGACGCTGCTGACGGCGGCGCGTAGGTGGATGGTCCAGATCCCGGTGCGTGAGGCGCGGGCGGGGGACGTGCTGCTGTTCCGCATGAGCGCGGGAGTTCCGGTGAAGCACTGCGGGATCATCGGCAGTGACGAAGGGCCGGAGCGGACCCTGATTCATGCCTATTGGGGTCGGGCGGTGATCGAGAGCTGGATGGGCGGCTGGTGGATGCGGCGCGTGGCGGCGGCGTTCGCTTGGCCTGAAACGGGTGAGGGGGCGGAGGGGCGGAGAGACCCCCTCCACCATGCTTTGCATGGTCCCCCTCCCCCAGAGGGGGAGGATTCATGGCGCAGGTGATCTTGGGCGGGATCGGTGGGGCGGTCGGGGGCGCCTTCGGGCGTGCGCTGGGCGCCTTTGCGGGGGCGTCGCTGGACCGTCTTGCGGTGTCTTCGCTGGCCGAGCCGCGCCAGCGGGGGCCGCGGCTGGAGACGCTGAAGGTGCAGTCCTCGGCGGACGGGGCGCCCATGGCCTGCGTATTCGGGCGGGCGCGGGTGACCGGCCAGGTGATCTGGGCCGCGCGGTTTCTGGAGAAGCGCAACGAGCAGGGCGGCGGCAAGGGCGGGCCGCGCACGGTGGACTATGCGTACTCCCTGAGCTTCGCGGTGGCTCTGTGCGAAGGGCCCATCGACGGGGTGGGGCGGGTGTGGGCGGACGGACGGCCGCTGGACCTGTCGGGCGTGGTGATGCGGGTGCACCGGGGGACGGAGGACCAGAACCCTGATCCGCTGATCCATGCGGTGGAAGGCGGCGCGCCGGCGTACCGGGGCACGGCCTATGTGGTGTTCGAGGATCTGCCGCTGGGGCCGTTCGGCAACCGGGCGCCGCAGTTGAGTTTTGAGGTTTTTCGCAGGCCGCGCGGCGGCGCGCCGGGGCTGGAGGATCGGCTGGAGGGCGTGTGCCTGATCCCCGGGGCGGGGGAGTTCTGTCTGGCGACCACGCCGGTGATGCGGCGCGAGGGGCTGACGCGGACCACGGCGGAGAACCTGAACAATCTGCAGGGACAGGCGGACCTGATGGTCTCGCTGGACCAGCTGGAGGCGCAGCTGCCGAACGTGCGGCGGGTCAACCTGGTGGTGGGCTGGTTCGGCGACGACCTTCGAATGAGCCACTGCCGTATTCGGCCCGGTGTGGAGCGGGCGGTGAAGCCGACCGAGCCGGTCGCCTGGTCCGTGGCGGGGGTCACGCGGGACGAGGCGTTCGTGGTGTCCGAGGCGGATGGCGGACCGGCCTATGGCGGCACGCCGTCGGACCAGACGGTGATCGACGCCGTGCGCGAGCTGAAGGCGCGGGGGATGGCGGTGACCCTGTATCCGTTCGTGTTCATGGACATTCCGCCGGGCGGCGACCAGCCGGCCTATCCCTGGCGCGGGCGGATCACGGGCGAGGGCGGGGCGGCGGCGGACGCCGAGGTCGCAGCCTTCTTCGGCGGGGCGGACGACTGGGGCCTGAGGCGCATGGCGCGGCACTATGCGGCGCTGGCGGCGGAGGCCAGGGCGCACGGCCTGATCATCGGATCGGAGCTGCGCGGGGTGACGACGCTGAGGGACGCGGAGGGCGGCTATCCGGCGGTGGCGGAACTGCGGGCGCTGGCGGCGGATTGCCGGGCGATCGTCGGGCCGGGGGTGGAGATTTCCTATGCGGCGGACTGGTCGGAGTATTTCGGCCACCATCCGGGCGGCGGGGAGGCGGTGTTTCATCTGGACCCGCTGTGGGCCGACCCGAACATCGATTATGTGGCCATCGACTGGTACCCGCCGGTCGGCGACTGGCGCGAGGGCGACGGGCATCTGGACGCGCAGGCGGGATATGCGGGGCCGGCGGACGCGGACTATCTGGCGACCAAGGTGGCGGGCGGGGAGAATTTCGACTGGTTCTATGCCTCGGACGTGGACCGGGCGGCGCAGGTGCGCACGGCGATCACGGACGGCGCTTACGGCGAGCCGTGGGTGTGGCGGTCCAAGGATCTGAAAAGCTGGTGGTCGAACGCCCACCATGACCGGCCGGGCGGGGTGAGGAGCGCGACGCCGACTGCCTGGGCGCCGGGCATGAAGCCGATCCGGCTGACCGAGTTCGGCTGCGCCGCGGTGGACAAGGGCGGCAACGGGCCGAACCTTTTCAGCGATCCGAAGAGCAGCGAGAGTTTCCTGCCGCCGTTCTCGACGGGCGCGCGGGACGACCTGATGCAGCGGCGGGCCATGGAAGCGTGGCTGAGCCACTTCGCGGCGGATGCGAACAATCCCGTTTCGGCGGTCTATGACGGTCGGATGGTGCAGGGGCTGGACGCCTGGTGCTGGGACGCGCGGCCTTATCCTGACTTTCCGGCGCGAGCGGGGGTGTGGGCCGATGCGGGCAACTGGCGCGCGGGGCACTGGCTGAACGGACGGCTGGCGGGTGAGGGGCGCGATCTGATCGCGGCGATCCTGAAGCGCGGCGGGCTGGACGAGACGGACTTCGCCATCACGGGCGTGGATGGAGCGGTGGCGGGCTATGTGATCGACCGGCCCATGCGGACGCGCGATGCGCTGGAGCCGCTGTTGTTCGCCTTTGGCGCGGAGGGCGGAGAGCGGGACGGGCGCGTGGCGGTGACCGGGCGGCGCGAGGATGTGGCGGTGTTGGCGGCGGATGCGCTGGCCATGCCGGAGGACGGGGCGCCGGTGTCTGCGGCGCGGGTGCTGGAGACGGCGCCGGACACGGTCAGGGTGCGCTTCATCGATGAGGCGGCGGATTATCAGGCCGGGTCGGTGGTGGTGCGCGGGCCGGACACGGGCGGCGGCGGGCTGGACATGGATCTGCCGGCGGCCTGTTCGGCGGGGTTGGCGCGGGAGGTCGCGGGACGGGCGCTGGCGTCGTCAGCGGAGACCCTGACCGCGCAGCTGGGGCCGTTGGAGTCGCTGCGGCTGGAACCGGGGGATGCGGTGGCGGTGGAGGGCCGGGCGGGCGTGTGGCGTGTGGTGCGGCTCGAGCTGGACGAGGAGCCGCGCGCGGTGCTGACGCCGTGGGTGGAGACGGGGGCGATCGATGAGGCGGTGGACTGGCGGGTGGAGGCGCCGGGCGGCGGCGTGGGCGCGCCGTTCCTGGCACTGCTGGACCTGCCGCCTCTGCCGGGCGCGGAGGATGACGGGCGGCCGCTGTCGGCGGTGGCGGCGGAGCCCTGGCGCGCCATGCAGGTGCATGGGGGCGTGGATGCCGACGGGTTGACGGCGCGGGCGAGCGTGGCGGCGCCGGCGACGGTGGGGCGGCTTGTGAAGGCTTTGCCGCCCGGGGTGATCGGGCGGTGGGACGAGGCAAATGCGCTGACGGTCGCGGTGGAGGGCCGGGCGCCGGAGACGCGCAGCGCGGGCGCGGTGCTGAACGGAGCCAATGGAGTGGCGGTGCGCGGCGAAGACGGCTGGGAGATCGTGCAGTACCGGGACGCCGAACTGCTGGGCGGCGGCGTCTGGCGGTTGAGCGGCCTGCTGCGGGGGCAGCAGGGCACGGAAGGGGAGATGGACGCGGGAGCCGGTGCAGTGGCGGTGTTTCTGGATGAGGCGCCAGCGCGGCTGGAGGTTCAGGCGGGCGAACGGGGGCTGCCCATGCTGTGGCGTGCGGGGCCGGCGGGGGCGCCGCCGGGCGGGGACGGGTTCAGCGAGGCGGCCCTCACCTGGCGCGGGGTCCATGACCGGCCCTGGGCGCCGGCGCATCTGGGACTGACGGCGGAGGACGGCGGACTGAGGCTGCGCTGGATCGCGCGCACGCGGCAGGACGGGGACCGCTGGGATGGGGACGCACAGGCGAGCGATCCGCTGCGGTTCCGGGTGCGGGTGCTGGACGGAGCGGCGGTGGTGCGAATGTTCGAGGTGGAGGCCGAGACGGCGCTTTATGCGGCGGCCGATGTGGCGGCGGATTTTCCGGACGGCCTGAACGAGGACGCACGCGTGGCGGTGAGCCAGTGGAGCCCGGTGTTCGGGTGGGGCGTGGAGGCGTTGGCGGTGCTTGGTTGATGTCTCCTCCCCTATGCACGTATGGGGGAGGAGATTGCGGCTTACCCTTTGCGCTTGGGCCCGCATGGCTTAACTGACGGCTTTGGCTTTTACGGAGCAGGGTCGGACGTGGCGGGTGATCCCTACAAGGAACTGGGTGTGGCGCGGGGCGCCAGTCAGGACGACATCCGCAAGGCGTTCCGGAAGCTGGCCAAGGAATTCCATCCGGACAAGAACCCCGGCGACACGGCGGCCGAGGACCGGTTCAAGCGCATCACCGCCGCCTTCGATATTCTGGGCGACGAAGAGAAGCGCAGGAAGTTCGACCGGGGCGAGATCGATGCGGACGGGCGCGAGCAGTTTCGCGGCTTCGGCGGCGGCGGCGGGGCGCGCCCGGGCGGCGGCTTCGGCCAGGGTGGTTTCGGTCAGGGCCCCGGCGCGGGCGGCGCCAAGGCCGGGTTCGAGGGCATCGATCTGGACGAACTGTTCGGCATGTTCGGCGGCGGCGCGGGCGCGCGTCAGGCCGGCGGCGGGCGCGGGTTCTCGTCGCGCGGGCAGGACCTGAAGGCGACGCTGGACATCAGCTTGGAGGACGCCATCACCGGGGCGACCCGGCGCATCCAGTTCTCGGACGGGCGGACCCTGGACGTGACCATTCCCAAGGGCGCAGGCGACGGACAGACCATCCGCCTGCGCGGGCAGGGCATGCCGGGGCGCGGCGGCGAGGCGGGCGACGCCCTGATCGAGCTGAAGGTTCAGCCGCACCCCCTGTATCGCCGCGAGGGCGCCGATCTGCATATGGACCTGCCGGTGTCGGTTCCAGACGCGGTGCTGGGCGGCAAGGTGACGGTGAAGACGCCGGACGGCGCGGTCAGCATGACCATTCCCAAGGCGTCCAACTCGGGCCATGTGTTGCGGCTGAAGGGCAAGGGCGCGTTTGCGGGCGGCAAGCGCGGGGACCTGCTGGCGAAGCTGGTGGTGACCCTGCCGGAGTATCAGGACCACAACCTGGTGAAGTTCGCCGAGAAGTGGCGGGCGGACCGGCCCTATTCGCCGGGGAAGGCGTGATGACGCGGGGGGCGAAGCCATCCGTGAAGCCTGAGCGGCCATGGTTCTCCGCCGGGCCGACGGCCAAGCGGCCGGGATGGTCGCTGGCGGGCCTGCCCACGGACCTGCTGGGCCGGGGCATCCGGGCGCCGGAGGTGGTGGAACGGTTCGCCTATGCCCTGAGGCTGACGCGCGAGGTGCTGCAGGTCCCGGAGGACTATGTGGCCTGCTACCTGCCGGCGTCGGATACGGGGGCGGTGGAGGCGGCGCTGTGGGCCATGCTGGGACAGCGGCCGGTGCAGGTGGTCGCCTTTGAGAATTTCGGTCTGACCTGGGCCGCAGACGTGCGCGACCATCTGAAGCTGGACCCGGAGGTGATCGAGGCGCCATGGGGCGAGCTGCCGGACCTGTCGCGGGTGGATCCGGCGAAGGACGTGGTGTTTCCGTGGAACGGGACCACCTCGGGCGTGCGGGTTCCGAATGCGGACTTCATCAGCGATGACCGGGAGGGGCTGAGCATCTGCGACGCCACCTCGGCGGCGTTCGCCATGCCGCTGGACTGGCCGAAGCTGGATGTGACGACCTTCTCGTTCCAGAAGGCGCTGGGCGGCGAGGCCGGGATCGGGGTGGCGGTGCTGTCGCCCCGGGCGGTGGCGCGGCTGGATACGTACCGGGCGCCCTGGCCGATCCCGAAGGTGCTGAGGCTGCAAGGCGCTGACGGATTTGATCGGGCGCTGGCGACGGGGACCATGATCAACACCTTCTCGGTGGTGACCATCGAGGACTGGATCGACGCCCTGGAGTGGGCCAAGGGCATCGGCGGGCTGGACACCCTGATCGCGCGGACGGATGCGAACTTCGCAGCGCTGTCGGACTGGGTGGAGCGGACCGACTGGATCGATTTTCTGGCCGCGCGGCCGGAGACGCGGTCGACGACGTCGGTGTGCCTGAAGTTCACCGACGGGCGGGTGACGGGTCTGCCGGAGGCGGACCAGCGCGCCTTCGTGAAGCGGTTCAAGGATTTGCTGGAAAGCGAAGGCGCGGTGTTCGACATGGAGCCGCACCGCAATGCGCCGCCGGGGCTGAGGCTATGGTGCGGCTGCACGGTGGAGACGGCGGACGTTGAGGCGGCGACGCCGTGGCTGGACTGGGCGTTTGGGGAAGCGCTGCGCTGATCTCGCGTCGAGGGCGCTAGTCGCTCACGAAATAGGCGGGAGAGGGGGACACGGAGCGATTCCCTCGGTATAGCCTGCTCCCGCAATTCCAGCGGAGTGTAATGTCTTGGCGAACGTCGCGGTGGTCGGCGCCCAGTGGGGCGACGAGGGCAAGGGCAAGATCGTCGACTGGCTGTCGAACCGGGCCGATGTGGTGGTGCGGTTCCAGGGCGGTCACAACGCCGGCCATACGCTGGTGGTGGGCGACAAGGTCTACAAACTGAGCCTGCTGCCCTCGGGCGTGGTGCAACAGAAGCCCTCGGTGATCGGCAACGGCGTGGTGGTGGATCCCTGGGCCCTGCTGGACGAGATCGGCCGCATCGAGGCGCAGGGGGTGTCGATCACCCCCGAGATCCTGAGCCTGGCGGACAACGCCTGCCTGATCCTGCCGCTGCACAAGGACCTGGATCAGGCGCGCGAGGCGCAGGCCGGCAAGACCAAGATCGGCACCACCGGGCGCGGCATCGGCCCGGCCTATGAGGACAAGGCGGGACGGCGCGCGATCCGCGTGGGCGATCTGGCCGATCCCGATGCGCTGGACGCCAAGATCGAGCGGCTGCTGGCCCACCACAACGCCCTGCGGAAGGGTCTGGACCTGCCGGAAGTGGATGTGGCCGGGCTTAAAGCTGCGTTGCTGGAGGTGGCGCCCAAGGTGCTGGTCTATGCGGGCCAGCCGGTGTGGCGGACGCTGGACAAGTTTTACCGCGAGGGCCGGCGCATCCTGTTCGAGGGCGCCCAGGGCACCCTGCTGGACGTGGACCACGGCACCTATCCCTATGTGACCTCGTCGAACACGGTGGCGGGGCAGGCGGCGGCGGGCTCGGGCCTGGGGCCGCGCTCGGTCGGCTATGTGCTGGGCATCGTGAAGGCCTACACCACCCGTGTTGGCGAGGGGCCGTTCCCGACGGAGCTGTTCGACGCGGTGGGCGAGCGTATCGCCGATCGGGGCCGCGAGTTCGGCACGGTGACGGGCCGGGCGCGGCGCTGCGGCTGGTTCGATGCGGTGCTGGTGCGCCAGTCCATCGCCGTGAACGGCATCCACGGCATCGCGCTTACCAAGCTGGACGTGCTGGACGGCTTCGACGAGCTGAAGATCTGCACCGGCTACCGGATCGGCGACCGGGAGCTGGATTATCTGCCGGCCGGCATGAAGGATCAGGCGGGCGTGCAGCCGGTCTATGAGACGCTGGAGGGCTGGAGCGAGAGCACCCAGGGCGCGCGGTCGTGGAAGGACCTGCCCGCCGCGGCGATCAAATATGTGCGCCGGATCGAGGAATTGATCGAGGCGCCGGTGGCCCTGCTGTCCACCAGCCCGGAGCGGGACGACACGATTTTGATGCGCGATCCGTTCGAGGGGTGACGCCCAATGGGGCTGACGTGTTGGCGGGACGACTGCCTATTCGGATCTAGTGATCGTCCCTGCCGTGGGTTTCGCTCAGGACTGGCGGCGCCGGCGTCTGCACTTCACAGTCAAAACGATCACAGACAAGACGTCGCAGCTCGGCTGAGAACGCTTCTTGTGCTCTGTAATGTTCAGCCCACGCTGGGCCCCACTCGGTAAGCTGATCGAGAATGGCATCTTCGTCAGACATGGCGAGTAGGATCAGTTCTTCCCGGGTCCTGGTTCTCGCTATGGCCAAGGCGAACGTTTCGACCATGTGAGGTCTATGGTTCTGTTCAACTTGTTGAATCAGTTCCAGAACTTCGTCTCTATGATCTGCGCTCACATCGACGAGGTATTCATCGTCGTTGCGTGGTTCGATGAGGGCGGCGACCTGCCGCGCGAGCGCCATCTCCTCCTCGCCAGGCATTGGTCCCTCGTACGGGGGAAAAGTGACGCTTTCGCGGGAAACCTGAAGGTTCAAGGGGATCCGCACTTGGAGCCCTCCGATCACCTCACCGTTCTGGGTTCCCGGACGCAGCACGCTTCTTGAAAGGGCTCTCAGGGCGGCCTGTTCAAAACCGATGCCTGCCGGAGAGGTGTTCACGGCGCAGTCTTCTGGCGGGCCTTCGCGCCAGATTCGGCAAACAGCTATCCCTTTGGCGTCAATTCCAAGGAGCATCAGAAGCGGAGAATAATCCACCTGTCCGTCGGACCGGGGGGCAATGGGAGACACCCAGTCGGGATCTGTTTGTTCGGACTGAGCCTCAGCAAGGCCGGGACACGCCATCGCGACCATCAGTGCGACTATCGCAGTGATGACCCTGGGCAAGTCCGATCTAAAAATATGCATAGCCCCCCCCCACGACACCTTCCTCCTATCCTGAGCCTAGACCCCAGAACCTAACACCTCGCTCCAGCGTCAAGGCGATCTTTACCCACACTCGCTAACCAAGGGCGTTCGCCGGAGTCGCCCGTGTTCACCATAGACGCAAAAAGTCTGGCCAGGATGGCCCCCACGCTGAAGCGTGTGCTGATTGTCGATCCCAACGGGACGGCGGCCAAGCTGCTGGCGGAGAGCCTGAAGGGGCTGGGCGTGGGCGAGGTGGTTCACCGGGCCGAGGGGCGCGCCGCGCTGGATGCGTGCCGCGAGTTCGAGCCCACCCTGATCTTCACCGAGTACAAGGGGCCGCACCTGGACGGGGAAGCCTTCGCCAAGGCGGTGAGGCGCTCGAATCTCATGTGTCGAAAAGTCCCCATCATCATGGTCACGGCCGAGGCGACCGCCGCCAGTATTCTGGGCGCGCGGGACTCCGGCGTGCACGAGTTCCTGAGAAAACCCTTCACCTCCGGCGATCTGACCAAGCGGGTCGAGGTGGTGTCCCTGAAGCCGCGCAACTGGATCGAGGCCGTGGGCTACGTCGGTCCGGATCGGCGGCGTTTCAACTCCGGGGAATACAGCGGGCCCAAGAAGCGCAAGGCGGACGCGCCGACCAAGGGGCCGGCCGCCGATGCCGCCGCCAAGGATCAGGCCATGCGCATTCTGGCCTCGGCTCACAAGCAGTTCGACACGGATCCGATGCAGGCCCTGCGCGCGATCCGCGAACAGGCGTCGACCCTCAAGGCCATGGCCATGAAGACGTCTGATACGTCGCTGGTGATCGCAATCTCGGGGCTGGAGAGGGTTCTGGCGGGCGGCCAGCCGACAAAGGCGACGCTGGCGGAACCGGTCCGGGCGGTTGTGGCGCTGGCCGCGCCTGAGACCCGAGCCGAATTGGCGGCCTGACGAGGGCGCGGAGCCCGCGATCCGGGCGGCCGGAACAGCGACCTGGATCATTTCACATGATCCCGGTTCACGGCGTCACGAATGAGCGCTCATAGGCCACCCCAGAAAGGCCGAAGGCCCCGCGGTTTCCCGCGAGGCCTTCGATGGTGGAGCTAAGCGGAGTCGAACCGCTGACCTCTTGAATGCCATTCAAGCGCTCTACCAACTGAGCTATAGCCCCGAGATTTTCGGGTTGGTCCTCGCCGCGCCCATCGGGATGGGGTCGGCGAAGGCGGCGGAACCTATGTCAGGCCGTGAGGGCGATCAAGCCCTTCCGCCGCCTATTTTTTCATCCCGATTCAGTCGTCGTCTTTCTTGGCGCCCTTGGTGATTTCTTCATCGATGGAATCGTCGTCCTCGTCCTCGATGAAGGGCACGGAATCGTCGTCGTCATCGGAGATGTCGTCGTCATCATCATCGCCGTCGCTGACCTTGAGGCCGGCGTCGTCGCTGGTGTCGTCGTCGTCATCGTCGTCCGGCGTCAGAATGGGCTCATCGCCGCCCTGGTCGATCTCGGGGGCGGTGACTTCCTCGTCCTCGTCCTCGTCCGCATCGGCGGGCTTGGCCTTGACCTGATCCTCCTCGGTGTCGTCGGCGAAGGGCGCGCGGCCCTTGCCGCGTCGGGCCTTGACGGCTTCTTCCGGATCGAATTCGGTGTCGCACTTGGGGCAGTGGGCCGGACGACGGTTCAGGTCGTAGAACTTCGCCTGGCAGTTCGGGCAGACTTGCTTCGCGCCCAGTTCGGGATTGGCCAAGGTTCGAGCCTTACGGTTGGCGTTTTGATTTCGGGCGGCTCCCTTGCCACCACAGAAGGCCGCTGTCAAAAGCGGATTCCGCGCCAGGCGCATCTGTTTGAAATTCGACCCACGGAATCGCGGGTGACATTCCCTGAAATCCTGACCGCGCGCCGCTCGGGCGCGCTGACCGGCGCCGTGCGCGCGCCGGGCGACAAGTCCATGTCCCACCGCGCCCTGATGCTGGGCGGCCTGGCCCATGGCGTGACCACAATCGAAGGCCTGCTGGAGGGCGACGACATCCTGGCCACGGCCCGGGCGGTCGAAGCGTTCGGCGCCAAGGTGCAGCGGACAGGCGACGGCGCCTGGCGGGTCGAGGGGCAGGGCGGCTACCGGACGCCGTCCGGCGTCATCGACTGCGGCAACGCCGGGACCGGGGTGCGCCTGTTGATGGGCGCGGCGGCCGGGTTCGATCTCTCGGTCACCTTCGACGGCGACTCCTCGCTGCGAAAGCGGCCCATGAAGCGGGTCACCGGCCCCCTGTCGGACATGGGCGCGCGCTTCGACTGGAGCGGGGCGGAGGATCGGCTGCCCCTGACGCTGCATGGCGGGAACCTGAAAGGCATGACCTATCGCCAGACCGTGGCGTCGGCCCAAGTAAAGTCGGCTATCCTGCTGGCGGGGCTGAACGCGGCGGGCGAGACGGCGGTGATCGAGCCGGAGCCCAGCCGCGACCATACCGAGCGGATGCTGCGGGCCTTTGGGGCGGTGGTTGACGTGTCCGAGACTGATGAGGGGCGCGTGGCCCGTCTGCAAGGCGGCCAGAGACTGAGCGGAACTCACGTGGCGGTGCCGGGCGATCCGTCCTCGGCCGCCTTCCCGCTGGCGGCGGGGCTGATCGTTCCCGGATCGGAGGTGACGGTGGAGGGGGTGATGCTGAATACCCTGCGCACCGGCCTGTTCCAGACCTGGATCGAGATGGGTGCGGATCTGACCATCGCGGGCCGCCGCATGGCGGGGGGTGAAGAGGTGGGCGACATCACCGTCCGGCATTCGGCACTGAAGGGAGTCGTGGTCCCGCCGGAGCGGGCCGCCTCCATGATCGACGAATATCCGATCCTGTCGGCCACCGCCGCCTATGCGGACGGCGAGACGGTGATGCGCGGCATTGGCGAGATGCGGGTCAAGGAAAGCGACCGGATTTCGCTAATGACGGCCGGGCTGGCCGCGTGCGGGGTCAAGGTGGAGGAGGAGCCGGAGGGATTCATCGTCACCGGCAGTCCGCGCGTGCCCGGCGGCGCCACCGTGCGCACGGCCCACGATCACCGCATCGCCATGAGCCACCTGGTGCTGGGGCTGGCCGCAGAGGAGCCGGTCGCGGTGGATGATCCGGGGATGATCGCCACCAGCTTTCCGGGGTTCGTGGAGCTGATGGCTGGGCTGGGCGCGGAGATTCATGAGGCCTGAGCCTTCCCTCGGAACTCCACAATTATCCCGTCGAGCTTTTTTGACGACGGGAGGAAGCATGGTCGGGTTCGGCGCGCTGATGCTTGGCGCGGGCATATTTGACGCTTCGGATGGCGTCGTGCGGTCGGCGGGGCGCAGGGGACGCCGGAGGCTCGTCCGCTGGAAAGACGATCCGAGGGCCTTTCGAGGCGCCCTGATCCTCCGCTATGGGCTGTACACGATATTACCTGCTGTCTTCGGCCTGGCTTTCCTGGCGGCGGGACTGGCCATGCGAAAGGACCGGATGCCGCGCACCCTCATCATCGCCGTCGACGGCCCGGCCGCCTCGGGCAAGGGCTCCATCGCCTCGCGTCTGGCGGCCCATTACGGCCTGCCGCATCTGGACACGGGGCTGTTGTACAGGGCGACCGGGTTGAAGGTCCTGGCGGCCGGCGCCGACCTGGGCGACGCCGAGGCGGCCGCGCGGGCGGCCGAGAGCGTCACGCCGGACGACCTGATCGACGAAACCGCCCTGACCAGTCGGGGCGCGGGGGAGGCGGCCAGCCGGGTGGCCTCGCACCCCGGCGTGCGCGCGGCGCTGCTGAAGCTGCAGCAGGATTTCGCCCGGCAGGCGGGTGGGGCGGTTCTGGACGGGCGCGACATCGGCACGGTGATCGCCCCGGACGCGCCGGTGAAGCTGTTCGTAACGGCCACGGCCGAAACCCGCGCGCGCCGCCGCTGGCTGCAACTGACCGGGCGGGGCGAGACCATCGCCTTCGACGACATGCTGGCCGACATCATCCGGCGGGACGAGCGGGACGCCGGCCGCGGGGCGGCCCCCATGGTCATGGCGGACGACGCGGCCTTGCTGGACACCACCGAAATGGATATAGAGACCGCCTTCGATGCGGCCCGCCGTATCGTCGAGGCGGCGCGCGTCCGGCACGGGTTCTGAACCCGCGGACAAATCCAACGCTCCGGTCCCTCGATAGCCGCGGGCGTTCAGGCCGGTTTCCATGCCGCCCGCACCGTCACTGCCTGACATATCCGTTCAACCGCCGCGCGGACTCCGTTCGTGCGCCAACCTCTTTAGAAACAACATCAACCCTATGACCGACACCCTCTCCCCCACCCGCGACGATTTCGCCGCCCTTCTGGACGAACAGCTTTCCGGCCGTGATCTCGGCGAAGGCCAGGTCGTCCATGGCCGCGTCGTCGGCATCGAAAAGGACATCGTCATCGTTGATGTCGGCCTGAAGACCGAAGGCCGCATCGCCATGCGCGAGTTCGGTCAGGGCGACGGCGCCGCCCTGCCCAAGGTGGGCGACAACGTCGAAGTCTATCTGGAGCGTGTGGAGAACGCGCTGGGCGAAGCGGTCATCAGCCGCGACAAGGCTCGCCGCGAGGAAGCCTGGACCCGTCTGGAAGGCGTGTTCGCCGATGAGCAGCCGGTCATGGGCGCCATCGTCGGCCGCGTGAAGGGCGGCTTCACCGTCGATCTGGGCGGCGCCTCGGCGTTCTTGCCCGGTTCGCAGGTGGACATCCGTCCGGTGCGCGACGTCGGCCCGCTGATGGGCAAGGAACAGCCCTTCGCCATCCTGAAA
>NZ_JBLGCI010000002.1:0-321573 GCF_047617075.1 Brevundimonas sp. | reverse complement strand
GCGTGGGGAGGAGACCCTGACCTAGTCCAGCGTGCGCTTGATCTCTTCGACGGTGAAGCACTCGATGTAGTCGCCGGCCTTGATGTCCTGGAAGCCCTGGAAATGCATGCCGCACTCCTGGCCCGAAGGCACCTCGTTGACCTCGTCCTTGAACCGCTTGAGCGTCGTGAGCGTGCCCAGTTCCAGCACCACCACGTCGTCGCGGATGATACGGACCTTGGCGCCCTTGCGGACCACGCCCTCGGACACCCGGCAGCCGGCGATCTTGCCGGTCTTGGAGATGTCGAACACCTGCAGCACCTTGGCGTTGCCCAGCCAGGTCTCGCGCTGGATCGGCGCCAGCATGCCGGACAGCACGCCCTTCAGATCGTCAAGCAGGTCGTAGATGATCGCATAGTAGCGAATCTCCACGCCTTCCTTGTCGGCCAGGTCGCGGGCCTGTTTCGAGGCGCGGACGTTGAAGCCGATGATCGGCGCGCCGGCCGACTTGGCCAGGGTCACGTCGCTCTCGGTGATACCGCCGGCGCCGGCGTGGACGATGCGCGCGCGCACCTCCTCGTTGCCCATCTTCTCCAGCGAGCCGACGATGGCCTCGGCCGAGCCCTGCACATCCGCCTTGATGAGGACGGGCAGTTCCGAGACCTTCTTGTCCTGAAGCTTGGACATCATGTCGGCCAGGGAGACCGCGGCCGGAACAGTGGCCTTCTCGCGCTTCTTGCGGGCGCGGAACTCGGTGATCTCGCGAGCGCGGGCCTCGCTCTCGACCACGGCGAAGGGCTCGCCGGGATCCGGCGCCTCGTCCAGACCCAGAATCTCGACCGGGGTGGAGGG
Organism: Brevundimonas sp.; assembly: GCF_047617075.1. GTDB lineage: Bacteria > Pseudomonadota > Alphaproteobacteria > Caulobacterales > Caulobacteraceae > Brevundimonas. The sequence continues at coordinate 320,742 of NZ_JBLGCI010000002.1, read as the reverse complement.
GCCGGCCTCGGCCAGCTGTTCGTTGCGCTCGTTAAGCAGGGCGCGGACCTTGCCCCAGGCGGAGCCGGCCACGACGATGTCGCCGCGCTTCAGGGTGCCGCGCTTGACCAGAACCGTGCCGACCGGGCCGCGGCCCTTGTCCAGCTTGGCCTCGATAACCACGCCTTCGGAGCGGTGCTCGGGGTCCGCCTTCAGGTCCATCAGTTCGGCCTGAAGCAGGACGGCGTCCATCAGACCGTCCAGATTGGTGCGGTTCTTGGCGGAGATCTCGACCACCTGGGTGTCGCCGCCCAGGCTTTCGGCCACGATCTCGTGCTGCAGCAGCTCGTTGACCACCTTCTGCGCATTGGCGTCAGGCTTGTCGATCTTGTTGACCGCCACGATGATCGGCGAACCGGCCGCCTTGGCGTGGCTGATGGCCTCCGCCGTCTGGGGCATGACGCCGTCGTCGGCCGCCACCACAAGGATGACGATGTCGGTCACATTGGCGCCGCGCGCCCGCATGGCCGAAAAGGCCGCGTGGCCCGGCGTGTCCAGGAAGGTGACGCGCTGGTCGTCCTTCAGGCGGACCTGATAGGCGCCGATGTGCTGGGTGATGCCGCCGGCCTCGCCGCCCGCCACGTCGGTGGTGCGCAGGGCGTCCAGCAGGCTGGTCTTGCCGTGGTCCACGTGACCCATGATGGCGACGACCGGCGGACGCGGCGTCGTGGCGTCCTTGTCGGCCTCATCGGACAGGAAGCCCGTCTCAACGTCGGATTCCGAGACACGGCGCACGCTCATGCCGAACTCGTCGGCCACCAGTTCGGCGGTGTCGGAGTCGATCACGTCGGTGATCTTCATCATCAGGCCCTGACGCATCAGGAATTTGATGATGTCGACGCCGCGCACGGCCATCCGGTTGGACAGTTCCTGCACGGTGATGATGTCGGGAATGACCACTTCGCGCGGACGGTTCGGCGCATCGGTGGAGCCGCCCTTGCGCTTTTCCTTTTCGCGCTCGCGGGCCCGGCGGACCGAGGCCAGCGAACGGATGCGCTCGGCCGCGTCCTCATCGCCTCCAGCGAGGGCCTGGATGGTCAGGCGGCCTTCGCGGCGCTTGGGCTCGCCCTTGCCGCGCGACACGGGTTTGGCGTCGCGGCGATCGCGATCGTCCTCACGGGCGCGGCCGAACCCGGCGCCCGGGGCGCGGCTGGGCCGGGCCACCTCGGGCGTGGCGGGGGGCTGGTTCGGAGCGCCGCGCGCGGCGGGCGCGCCGCGTCCGCCCTCGGAGCGGCCGGCGCCGGGCGCCGGCTTGGGCGCCAGGGCGGAATAGCGGACGGTCTTTGTGGGGGCGGCCGAGGGGGCCGAATCCGGGCGGCCGCTCATGGCCGCCTCACGCGCGGACTGGCCGCCGAAGGCCGGCGGCTGAGGCCGCTCGCGGGGCGCATCCTTGCGGGGGACGCGCTGGCCGAAATTCACCTTCGGCGCGCGCTTGGGCGGCGCCGACAGATCGGGCTTGGGCGCAGCCGGCGCCGCTTCGGTCTTCGTTTCGGGCTCAGCCTTGGGCGCGACGGGCGCCTTGGCCTCGACAGGCGCGGGCTCAGCAGCCTTGGGCGCCTCGACCGGCTTGGCCGGCGCTTCGGCGGCGGCCTTGGCTGCGGCCTCCGCCTCCTTGCGGGCGGCAGAGTCGCGGGCGGCCTTTTCCTGCTCGGCGCGGGCCTGGGCCTCACGCTCGGCGCGTTCGCGATTGGCCAGTTCGATGGCGCGGCGACGGGCCTCCATCTCCTCGGCGGACAGACCGCCGGGGCCCTCGGCGCGCGGCGCGCGAGCCGGCGGGGCCGACGGCGCGGCGGGCGCGGGCCGGTTGCGGGCCACGTCGAAACCCTGCGGACGCTGAACGCCCGGCGTGGCGCCGACGCGGCGCTTGGTCTCGACGACCACGGTCTTGGACCGGCCATGGCTGAAGCTCTGCTTCACCGTGCCGGTGGACACCGAGCCCGCCTGGCGCGGCCGCAGGCTCAGCGGCGCGCGCGGTCCCGTCGTGGAAGGGGTTCCGCCCTGATTGCCGCCCTGGGGCTTGCCGTCGGTCTTGTTGTCGTTCTCGTCGCTCATCCGGTCGCTTTTACTCGCGGCGGTCGCCCGCCCATTGGTTCAAAAACACAAACAGCCGTGCGTGGCCTCGCTTCCCTTTCAGGAAACGGAGCCGCGCCCGTCGAAGGCTCCCGCTGGCCCGCTCTCAGTCGCGGCGGCGGGCCGGTCCGAAGACCCGGCCTGACGCCAGTCCTGGGGTCGGAGCGGTCGAAATCCCGCCAGTCGCCCGACCTCCTGGGTCCAGCGATCAGCCCGCCCGCCCGCAAGCAGGACGCCATGTATCGCATTTTCCAGCCCCAGGGCCAAACCCAAATCTTCGGCGGTGAAGGCGCCGCAGACTTCGGGGGGATTGGGCTGGTGAGCGGCCAGGGCCAGAATCTTGCCGCGGCCGTCCGCCGCGCCGTCCGAGGCCTCTACGATCCAGGCGGCCTGACCGCCGCGGATCGCCGCCATGCTTTTCTCGAAACCCGAGATAAGCGCGCCTTCGCGCCGCGCAAGACCCAGTTGCTCCAGACAGCGCCGCACCAGCAGTCGTTCGATCTGATCGGCCAGGTCGGGGGCGGCCTTGAGGGGGGCCTTGGCGGCGCGGGCGAACAGGCCCTTGGCGGCGGCCGTGGAGACGGACACGCGGTCCGCCGCCACCCACAGCCCCCGGCCCGGCAGCTTGCGCGCCAGATCCGGGACCACCGCGCCGTCCGGCCCGGCCACGAAGCGGATCAGGCGTGATTCCTCCATGACCTCGCGGGTGACGAGGTCGCGGCGTTCACGCTCTGATGTCGCTGCGGCGAGGCTCATGGACGGTTGCGGCTCCCATCACGCGTCGCGGGATTTTTCGAGGTCTTCGGCGAAGACCTCCGCGTCGCCCTCGGCCAGTTCGGCCTGTTCGACACCCTCGTCGCCTTCGCCGGCCTGGCCTTCGCCGCCGAACACGGCCTCGGCCTCGTCATAGACGCCCTCGCCCTCTTCCTCGGCGTATTCGGGCTCCGGCTCGGGCTGGGGCAGTTCGGACGCGTCAATCCAGCCGGCGGCCACGCGGGCCTGCAGGATCAGCATTTCGGCGTCTTCCTGGGGCAGATTGAAGCTTTCCAGAACGCCCGGCACACGCACGCGCTCGCCGTTCCTGACCTCGAAGCCGCCGCGGATTTCGTCGGTGGCCAGATCGGCCAGATCCTCGACCGTCTTGACGCCGCCTTCGCCCAGGGCGACGGCGATGGGCAGGGTCACGCCGGGGACTTCCAGCACGCCGTCCTCGACGCCCAGCTCCTTGCGCTTCGCATCCATCTCGGCGGCCTGACGGCTCAGGTAGTCATTGGCGCGGGCCTGCAGCTCCTCGGCGGTCTCCTCGTCGAAGCCTTCGATGTCGGAGATTTCGTAGGCTTCCACGAAGGCCACGTCCTCGACGGTGGCGAAGCCTTCGGTGACCAGCAGCTGGGCGATGACCTCGTCCACGTCCAGGGCGTCCTGGAACAGCTGGGTGCGCTCGGCGAACTCGCGCTGGCGACGCTCGGAGTCCTGGCTTTCGGTGATGATGTCGATCTGCCAGCCGGTCAGCTGGGAGGCCAGACGCACGTTCTGGCCGCGGCGGCCGATGGCGAGGCTCAGCTGCTCGTCCGGCACGACCACTTCCACGCGGCCGGCTTCCTCGTCCAGAACCACCTTGGCCACTTCAGCGGGGGCCAGGGCGTTGACGATGAAGGTGGGCTCGTCGGGGTTCCACTGGATGATGTCGATCTTCTCGCCCTGCAGCTCGGCGACCACGGCCTGGACGCGCGAACCGCGCATGCCGACGCAGGCGCCGACGGGGTCGATGGAGCTGTCGTTTGACAGCACGGCCATCTTGGCGCGCGAGCCGGAGTCGCGGGCGGCGGCGCGGATCTCGATGACGCCGTCGTAGACCTCGGGCACTTCCTGGGCGAACAGCTTGGCCATGAAGCCCGGGTGGGCGCGGCTCAGCATGATCTGCGGGCCCTTCACCTCGGGGCGCACGTCATAGATGTAGGTGCGGATGCGGTCGCCGATGTTGAACACCTCGCGCGGGATGGACTGGTCGCGGCGCATGACGCCCTCGCCCCGGCCCAGATCGACGATGGTGTTGCCGTATTCGACGCGCTTGACCGTGCCGTTGACGATCTCGCCGACGCGATCCTTGAACTCTTCGTACTGGTTGGCGCGCTCGGCCTCGCGGACCTTGCCCATGACCACCTGTCGAGCCATCTGGGTCTGCACACGGCCGAAGTCGAAGGGCGGCAGCTCCTCGACGTATTCCTTGCCCACCTCGGCTTCGGGGTCGCGCTTCTGGGCGTCCTTGAGGCGCACCATGGCGGAGTCGTTGAACTCCTCCAGTTCGTCCTCGGGCTGCCAGTCGTCCTCAACCACCGTCACGTGACGGGTCAGGGCCAGTTCACCGGTCTTGGGATCGATCTTGGCGCGGATGTCGTGGTGCGCGCCGTAGCGCGACTTGGCGCCCTTCTGGATCGCTTCCTCGATCGCCTCGATGACGATCTCCTTGTCGATGTTCTTCTCCATGGCCACGGCGTTGGCGATGGAGAGCAGCTCCATGCGGTTGGCGGAGATTCCGGTGACAGCCATCAGGCTTCGTCCTCTGTTTGGTCAGGGTCAGTGTCGCCGCGATTGCGGCGGATATCCTCGCCCCGCTTGAGCAGGGCGTCGGTGAGAATGAGCTTGGCTTCGGACAGCCAGGCGAAGGGCAGAAGGGCGGTGTCGTCCTCGCCCTCCAGATCCACGGCCACCATGGGATCGGCGCTGTCGGCGTCCTCGACCCCGGCCAGCAGGCCCCGGAACCGGCGCCGCCCCTCGACCATGCGGTCGGTCTCGAGGCGGGCCTCGTGGCCCTCGAGCAGCTGGAAATCGATCAGGCGGGTCAGCGGCCGGTCGATGCCCGGCGAGGAGACCTCCAGCAGATACTCGCCGGCGATGGGATCGGCGGCGTCCAGCACCTCGCTGATGGCCCGGCTGAGCCGCGCGCATTCCTCGACCGAGATGTCGTGGTCGCTGGGCCGTTCGGCCATAACCTGCAGGCGCCGGCGCTGGGTGCCGCCCATCAGGCGCACCCGCACGATGTCCAGCCCCAGCGTTTCCGCGATGGGGTCCAGAAGCTCGATCAGCATGCGGTCTTCGGCCGTCTTCGCCCGCAAGGCCATGCACTCCAACAAAAAAGCGGCGGACCTTGCGGCCGCCGCTCCGAAAAGCGTCGTCCGACGCCCGTCGATAACGATGTGAGCGGCCATATAGGCCAGCACGGGGGCCTTGTCATCCTTTTTGCGAATGAGACGATGCGCGATGGCGCCTGCGCCGTGGTATGATCGGGGTTCACCGGCGGGGGAGCGCCGGACAAGAGGGAGGGATAATTATGCGCGTGATGATGACGGCTGCGATCCTGCTGGCGTCCGCCGGTGCGGCGGTGTCTCAGGACTGGACCGCCTATAACGAACAGGGAATGGTGGGGGCCGTGGCGCGATGGCCGTCGGGCGCCATTCTGTTCGCCCGTTGCGACGCCGGCCAGCTGGCCCTTCTGACGCCCCTGGCGGCGCCGGTGGAAGGCGGCTTCGCTCGCGCGGAATACAGCTTCAACGATGGGGAAACCGCCGTGGAAACCTGGTCGGCGTCTGCGGACGGCCGTACGGTCTTCGCGCGCAACCCCGCCAGATTCTCTCGCGCCCTGATGAGCGCCTCCAGCCTGTCCCTGCGGGTGACGGGGGACGACGCCCCCAGCCAGAGGTTCGAACTGAATCTCCCGTCGGACACGCGCCCTCTGGCCGACACCCTGAACGCCTGCGGCGACACCCTGACCGACTCGCGCGACGCCCTGCCGCTCATCTCCGCCCCCCAGTGGGCCAGCAGGCCGAACGCCTCGGTCATTCAGAGGTTGTATCCTCTGGAGGCGGCCGCCTCCGAAACCAGCGGCGTGGCGCATGTGGCCTGCGTGGCCCGATGGGACGGCACGCTCGAAGACTGCCGCCTGTTGTCGGAGACACCCCCCGACATGGGTTTCGGAGAGGCCACGCTACGGGCCGCCCGGCGCCACCGGCTCGAGGCGGCTCCGCAGCAGGGTGCGGATCCCCGCCGGGGCATGGTCCATCTCACGATCCGCTGGGAATTGAGCTGACAATGCAGAAAGCGGATGCAAGCCCGGCGTTCATCCGCTAGACGCCCCTCTGTCGCGGGTGTGGTGGAATTGGTAGACGCGCCGGACTCAAAATCCGGTTCCGCAAGGAGTGTCGGTTCGAGTCCGACCACCCGCACCATTTCCGAAAACTAGCTGCCTTCCTCGCCCGTGATCTCGCGGGTGTTGAGGGCGTCGGCCAGACGCACGGTGGCGGAGCCCCGGCGGGCGGGTTTCGGCTGGCTGTCGTGGGGCGCCCAGCCGGTCAGGTGGATGATTTCGAAGGTGGCGCGGAGGCGGCCGTCCGGGTCGGCGTGGCGCTCGGCGTAGAGCGCGGCGGCGCGGGCCAGGACGTCGCGGCGGACGGGGCGCGCGGGTCCGGCCAGGGCGCTGGTCTCGCCCATGGCGCGCAGGTCGCGGACCAGGGCGGGCAGGTCCGGATAGCGCACGGTGATGCGATCCACGTCCACGGCGGGCAAGGCGAAGCCGGCGCGCTGAAGCAACGCCGCGCCGTCGAAGCCGTCGGCGAAGGGCGAGACGCGGGCCTGGGCGCCGCCGGTGATTTCAAGCTCGGCCTCGGTCAGCACCCCGCGCAGTTCGTTGAGGGTCGTCCCGCCGAACAGGGCGCCGAGGAACAGGCCGTCGGGCTTCAGGGCGCGGCGGATCTGGGCCAGGGCGCCGGGCAGGTCGTCGGACCAGTGCAGCGACAGCACCGACACGATCAGGTCCGCCGACCCGTCGGCGACGGGCAGGTGTGCGGCCGCGGGCTGGGCGCGCACGGCGGCGTCCTCGATGACCGACACGGCGCCGAGGCGGGCGGCCCCCTCCTCCCGCGCCACGGCCTCGAACAGGCCGGGGTGGGCCGAGACGTCGACGGCGGCGTCAAAGTCGCGCAAGATGAATTCCAGATCCTGGGCCATGTGCCCGGCGGCCCGGCGATGCAGGAAGTCGGCGTCCGGAAAACGGCGCGCGGCGCGGGCCAGCCGGGCGGCCCGGCGGCGGGGATCGAACAGGCGCGGGGGCGCCGAAGGGGAAGCGGGGGCGGACATGAGCCTTCTAGATGGCGGCTGGCGGCGGCGATGGGAAGACGCGCGTTTGCCTGAACTGGGTGCGGCGGCCCGGCGCATAGCCACGGCTATGGGCCGCACGGCGGCGGACGCGCTGTTTCCGCCCGTAGCCTGGGACGCCGCCGAGCCCGCCGGAAGCGCGGGCCTGACGGCGGATGGGTTCAGCCGGGCGACCTTTCTGGAAGCGCCCGTGTGCGACGGCTGCGGGGCGGGGTTCGAGTTCGACGGGGGCGCCTTTGCGGCGGACCGCTGCGCGGCGTGTCTGGCCAAGCCCTACGCCTTTCAGCGGGCGCGGGCGGCCTGCGTCTATGACGACGCCTCGCGCGACCTGATCCTGAAGTTCAAGCACGGGGACCGGCACGAGCATGCGCCCCTGTTCGCCCGATGGATCAGCCGGGCGGCGGCGGACCTGATTGAGGAGGCTGATGCGATCGCGCCGGTACCGCTGCACCCTTTCCGCCTGATGTCGCGCCGGTTCAACCAGGCCGCCGAGATCGCCCGGCCCCTGGCCCGCATGAGCCGGCTGGCCTATCTGCCCGACGCTCTGGTGCGGGCCCGGCCCACGGACAGCCAGGGCGGCAAGAGCGCTCGGGGGCGGCGGCTGAACGTACGCGCGGCCTTTTCGGTGACCGAGGCGGGACGAAAAGCGGTGAAGGGGCGGCGCATCCTGCTGATCGACGACGTGCTGACCACCGGGGCCACGGCGGAGGACTGTACTAGGGCCCTGATGGCGGCCGGAGCGCGGGCGGTGGACCTGGCGGTGGTGGCCCGTGTGCGCACGGCGCGAACCCTGGAGTGATCGAGACGCTTAACTCCGGGGCGCCGACACCCTAGATATGGCGCCAGAAGGAGTTGCGAATTGGCCAAGGTCGTCATCTACACCAAACCCTATTGCCCCTATTGCGTGCGCGCCCTGGCGCTGCTCGAGCGCAAGGGCGCGGACTTCGAGGAGATCGAGGCCGCCTTTGATCCCGAGAAGAAGGCTGAGATGATCCAGCGCGCGAACGGCGCCCGGACGTTCCCGCAGGTCTTCATCGGCGACACCCATGTGGGCGGCAGCGACGAACTGCATGCGCTGGACGCCCGCGGCGGGCTGGACGAACTTCTGGCCGCCTGATGACCCTGCGCGTCGCCCTGATCCAGACCCGCACGCCCGCAACGCAGCAGGCGGCGCTGGATCATGTGGCCCCCCTGATCCGTCAGGCGGCGGCGGACGGGGCGAAACTGATCCTGACACCCGAAGGGGTGAACCTGCTGGAGCAGCGCCGCGAGGGCCGCGAACAGGCGGTGACGAATCAGGACGCGGACGCGGCGGTGAGGGGTCTGCGCGACCTCGCCCGCGAGCTGGGCGTCTGGTTGCTGATCGGCTCGGCCATCGTCAGGTCGGACCGCGAGGGCGACGGGCGGGCGGCGAACCGGTCCCTGCTGGTCGACGACGGCGGCGAGATCGTCGCGTCCTACGACAAGCTGCACGTGTTCGACGTGACCCTGCCGGACGGAGAAAGCTGGAAGGAATCCTCGGTCATCCGGCCCGGCGACGGGGCGGTGGTGGCGGCCACGCCCTGGGGCGGGCTGGGGATGACGGTCTGCTACGACGTGCGGTTCCCCCACCTGTATCGGCAACTGGCGAAGGCGGGCGCGGCCATGATCGCGGTTCCGGCCGCCTTCACCCGCCCCACCGGCGAGGCGCACTGGGAGACCCTGTTACGCGCCCGGGCCATCGAGACCGGCTGCTTCATCCTGGCGCCGGCGCAGGGCGGCGAGCATGAGGACGGGCGCAAGACCTGGGGCCGGTCCATGATCGTGGGGCCGTGGGGCGAGGTGCTGGCTCGCGCGGAGGGCGACGAGCCTTGCGTGCTGATGGCCGATCTGGACATGGAGGCGGTGGACCGGGCCCGGCGCGCGGTGCCGCAGCTGACCCACGACCGCGATTTTGATCCGCCCGCATCCCTCCCATGATCCGCTACGCTCTTTCCTGCGAGAACGACCACGGCTTCGAGGCCTGGTTCGGCTCGTCTGCCGACTATGACGATCAGGCGGCGCGCGGGCTGGTGGAATGCCCGTTCTGCGGCTCGCATCAGGTGGCCAAGCAGATCATGGCCCCGGCCGTGGCGGGCACGAAGCGGTCCGCGCCTGATCCGGAAGCGGCGAAAAAGGTGCAGTCCATGATGTTGGAGGCCGCCGGTCAGGTGCGCGCCCATGTGGAGGCCAATTTCGACAATGTGGGCGACGCCTTCGCCAGCGAGGCGCGGGCTATTCACGAGGGCAAATCCGAGGAGCGCGGCATATACGGCCACGCCACGCCCGCCGAGGTGCGCGCCCTGAAGGAGGACGGGGTGCCGTGCGCGCCCCTGCCCCCGGCGCCCATCGACCCGAAGACGGCGAACTGATGCCGCCGCTAAGCTGGCGGCCCATGACGGAGGCCGATCTGGACGGGGTCGTGGCGGTGGCGGCCGAGGCCTTTCCCGATCACCCCGAGGACCGGGCCTGTTTCGCCAATCGTCTGGCGCTTTATCCGAAAGGATGCAGGGTGCTGGGCGATGCGGCGGAGGCGGTGGCGGGGTATCTGGTGGGTTATCCGTGGATGCTGGACGCGGCGCCGGCCCTCAACACCCTCCTGCCCGGCCTGCCCGAAGAGGCGAATGTCTATTATCTGCACGATCTGGCGCTGACGGCGCGGGTCAGGGGCACCGGCCACGCGGCGCAGGGGGCCGCGCTGGCGGTTCAGGCCGCACGGGCAGCCGGACTGGGCGCCGTCTCCCTGACGGCGGTCAACGGCGCGGCGCCCTTCTGGGCGCGCCAGGGGTTCGAGCCGCGTCCTTCACACGCCATGGCCGCAAAGCTGGTCAGCTATGGCGAGGACGCCGTCTACATGATCCGGCGCATTTGAGCCTTACGGCACGGCGGGCGGGTCCGGCAGCCGCGCCCGGCAGTCGTCCGCGCGGGCCGTAACCTGCTCCAGCGGTCGGGCGCGAAGGACCTCCGCCTCACGCGCCCGGATGGTTTCGGCCTGCTCCATGCGGGCGAAATCGAAGCGGTCGCCCATGCTGCTGAACAGCGCCATGGCCAGATCGTCATAGCGCGCGCCCGCATCCGCCTGCTGGGCCTGAAAACTCATGGAAGACGCCACCTCGAACGCGGCCAGACATCGAACGGCCTCCCGCCAATCGGTGATCGGCTCGGCAGGCTGAGCGGCGTTGAAGGAAAGGGCGGCGAACGCTGAAACAAGCACCAACATGGCTCCTCCCCGGAAGCTGTTGAACTCTTTTCCTTAGGCAGACGTCAGTCGCGGGTGGCGACCATCATGTAGTTTACATCCGCGTCCGCGCCTTGCGACCATCGGTCGGTAAGCGGACCATAGCCGATCCCGAACGGTCCCTCCACAGCGACCGGTTCTTCGGACAGCATCAGCCGGATTTCGTCCGGCTTGAGGAACTGGCGCCAGTCGTGGGTGCCGGCGGGCACCCAGCGCAGGACGTATTCCGCCGCCACCTTGCCCAGGGCCAGCGACTTCAGGGTGCGGTTCAGGGTGGCCACGATCATCAAACCGCCGGGCGCGACCAGCCGCGAGCAGGTGCGGATGAAGGCCTCCGGATCGCGCACGTGCTCGATCACCTCCATGGTCAGGACCACGTCGAAGGGACCGGCGCCTTCGGCCTCCAGTTGTTCGACCGTGGCGGCGCGGTAGGTGATGGGCAGCCCCTGCGGCTCCGCATGGGCCCGGGCGGTGCCGATGTTCTCGGCCGAGGCATCGATGGCGGTGACATCAAAGCCTAGACGACTCATGGGCTCGGCGATCAGCCCGCCGCCACAGCCCACGTCCAGCAGGGACAGGCCCTGGAACGGCTTGCGGGCGCGCACGTCGCGCCCGAACCGGGCGGCGGCCTGATCACGCACGAAGGCCAGGCGGGCCGGATTGAACTTGTGCAGGGGGGCGAAGGGGCCCCTGGCGTCCCACCATTCGGCCGCCTGGGCCGAGAAGCGCGCCACGTCGGCCGGGTCGATGGAAGCGCCGCTGGCGCCGCCCTCGAGGATTTCTTGCGGCGGCGGGGCTTCTCGCGCCGGGCGGGTGTGACTAGAAGCGGCCATGGCCCAAGGGATGAACGCCCGGGCCGTGGTTTGCAACGGGGGATTCGCGCCACGATGACGCGCCTGGTGATGAAGTTCGGCGGCACCTCCATGGGCGACCTGGAGCGCATCCGCCGCGCCGCGCGCATCGTCGCCGCGGAGGTGAAGGCCGGACGCAAGGTGGCGGTGGTGGTCTCGGCCATGGCGGGCAAGACCAATGAGCTGGTGGCCTGGACAGACGGCGCCGGCAAGCCGGGGGCGGGCGTGGCCCTGTCGGACGATGAATACGACGTGGTGGTGGCCTCAGGCGAACAGGTGACGGCGGGGCTGCTGGCCCTGACCCTGCGCAATCTGGGGCTGGACGCCCGCAGCTGGATGGGCTGGCAGATCCCCATCCTCACCGACGACGCCCACGGCCGGGCGCGCATCGAGGACATTCCCGGCGAGGTGCTGGGCGCCGCGGTGGATTCCGGGCAGGTGGCGGTGGTGCCGGGCTTTCAGGGCGTCACCCGCGACGGCCGCATCACGACCCTGGGCCGGGGCGGCTCGGACACCTCGGCGGTGGCGGTGGCCGCGGCGCTGGAATGCCCCTGCGACATCTACACCGACGTGGACGGGGTCTATACGACCGACCCCCGCATCGAGCAGAAGGCGCGCCGGCTGGAGCGGGTCTCCTACGAGGAGATGCTGGAGATGGCGTCGCTGGGCGCCAAGGTGCTGCAGACCCGCTCGGTGGAACTGGCCATGGCCAGGCAGGTGCCCGTGCGGGTGCTGTCCAGCTTCATCGAACCGGACGACAACGGAACCCTGCCCGAGAAGTCGGGCACCCTGATCTGTGAAGAGGACGAGATCGTGGAAAAGCGCATCGTGTCGGGCGTGACCATGAGCCGCGACGAGGCTCGCATCACCCTGCTGGGACTGCCGGACCGGATCGAGACCACCGCGCGGCTGTTCACCCTGCTGGCGGAAGCGAACGTGAACGTGGACATGATCGTCCAGTCGCGGGCCCGCACGCCCGAGACCGTGAACCTGACCTTCACCACCGGCCGCCGCGACGCCGCGCGCGCGGCCGACCTGACCCGCGCGTCCCAGGGCGAGCTGGGCTTCGAGGAAGTGGCGGTTGACGAGGACGTGGCCAAGGTCTCGGTCATCGGGGTGGGCATGCGCAGCCACGCGGGCGTGGCCCAGACCATGTTCCAGGCCCTCGCCGACAAGGGCGTGAAAATCCAGGCCATCTCCACATCGGAGATCAAGATCAGCGTGCTGATCGACGCCGCCTACGCCGAACTGGCGGTGCGTGCGCTTCACGGCGCCTATGGTCTGGAAGCCGCGTGAACTACAGCGGTCACGATTGAAGCTTGAGCGCCGCGGGGGCTATGCCGTGGGCGCGCCCCCTATTAAGACAGCGCCATCATGATCGAGCTGAAATTTCCCGACGGCGCCGCGCGCCAGTATCCCGAAGGCGTGACGGGCCGCGAGGTGGCCGCGTCCATTTCGCCGTCCCTGGCCAAGAAGGCCGCGCTGGTCGAGCTGAACGGCGCCCAGCTGGATCTGGACCGCACCCTTGAGACCGGCGGCGACTTCCGCCTGCTGATGCGCGAGGACCCGGCGGCCCTGGCCACCATCCGTCACGACGCGGCCCACGTCATGGCCGAGGCGGTGCAGAGCCTGTTCCCCGGAACCCAGGTCACCATCGGCCCGGCCATCGAGGACGGCTTCTACTACGACTTCGCCCGCGATGAGCCCTTCTCCACCGACGACTTCGCCGCCATCGAGAAGAAGATGGCCGAGATCATCGATCGTGGCGCGAAACTGGAGCGCGAGGTCTGGGACCGCGACGAGGCGATCAAATATTTCGAGGGCATCGGCGAGGCCTACAAGGCCGAGATCATCCGCGACCTGCCCGAGAGCGAGACCATCACCGTCTATCGTCAGGGCGAGTGGCTGGATCTGTGCCGGGGGCCCCACTTCCCCTCGACCAAATTCGTGGGCAAGGCCTTCAAGCTGACCAAGCTGGCCGGCGCCTACTGGCGCGGCGACCACCGCAACGCCCAGCTTCAGCGCATCTACGGCACGGCCTGGGCCACGAAAGAGGATCTGGACGCCCACCTGCAGCGCCTCGAGGAGGCCGAGAAGCGCGACCACCGCAAGGTCGGCCGCGCCATGGAGCTCTTCCACATGCAGGAAGAGGGCCGGGGCATGGTGTTCTGGCACCCCAAGGGCTGGGTGCTTTGGCGGGTGATCGAGGACTACATGCGCCGGCGCCTGGACGCGGCCGGCTATGTGGAGGTCAAGACGCCCCAGGTGCTGGACCGCAAATTCTGGGAGGCCTCGGGCCACTGGGAGAAATACCGACCCAACATGTTCGTGTGCGAGACGGTGGAGGGCGAGACCCTCAGCCTGAAGCCCATGAACTGCCCGGGCCACGTGCAGATCTTCGACCAGGGCCAGCGGTCGTACCGCGAACTGCCCCTGCGCATGGCGGAGTTCGGGGCCTGCCACCGCTATGAGCCGTCGGGCGCCCTGCACGGTCTGATGCGGGTGCGCGGCTTCACCCAGGACGACGCCCACATCTTCTGCCGCGAGGACCAGATCGTCGCCGAGACCTCGGCCTTCATCGAGCTGGCGCGCAGCGTCCATGCCGATCTGGGCATGGAGACCGCCTACATCAGCCTGGGCACGCGGCCCGAGGTGCGGGCCGGGTCCGACGAATTCTGGGACAAGGCCGAGGCCCTGATGGCCGAGTCCGCCCGCGCGGCGGGCACGGAGCCGGTGGTCACCGAGGGGGACGGCGCCTTCTACGCGCCCAAGCTGGACTTCATCGTCAAGGACGCCATCGGTCGGGAATGGACCTGCGGCACCATCCAGCTGGACTATGTTCTGCCCGAACGGCTGGACGCCTCCTACATCGCCGAGGACGGCCAGAAGCACCGGCCGGTCATGCTGCACCGGGCGATCCTGGGGTCGTTCGAGCGCTTCATCGGCATCATGATCGAGAACTACGCCGGGGCCTTCCCCCTGTGGCTGGCGCCGGTGCAGGCGGTGGTGGCCACCATCACCTCCGACGCCGACGGCTACGCCCATGAGGTGGCCGCGAAGTTCAAGGCCGCCGGCCTGCGGGTCGAGACGGACCTGAGGAACGAGAAGGTCGGCTACAAGGTGCGCGAACACTCGGTGGGCAAGGTGCCGGTCATCGCCGTGGTGGGCAGGAACGAGGCCGCCGAAGGCAAGGTCGCCCTGCGCCGCCTCGGCTCCCAGGCCCAGGAAATCCTGACGGTGGAGGAAGCCATCCGCGTCCTGACCGACGAGGCCACGCCGCCGGACCTGAAGCGGGCGAATTCATAAGGGTGCTGGGATCCTGCCGAACGGCGGGCGCCCGGATGGCTTGACACCTTGTCCCTCGACCTGTGCGGCCAGGGCTATTGCCAGACCCCGACGACGACGTAGCAGTAGGCCTCGCTGCAATCCAACGGTTGCGCATAGATCCAGTAGGTCTGACCCGCCTGCGGATAGAAGAGCAGGGTGCTGGCCCCCGCGTAGGGCTGTTCATAGGCGACCTGGCGGTTCTGGAAATCGACCACGCGGAGCTGCAGGCGACTGCAATCGGTGTCGCAGGCGGCGGACACCCGCACGGCGGCGCTCGTGGTGGGTACAGTGGAGCGCCGGAAATGCTGCCCCGCCGTAACGCGGCTGAGGTCAAAGCTGAGGCTGGAGCCGTATGACGCGCTATCGGCCACGGCATCCAGCCGGTCCAGGGCGCCGCGAACGTAGGCGCTCTGGGACTGGGCCTGCGCTATACCGGCCATGCCCGCGAGCACCAGGGCAAGGAGCCCTATAAATCCAGGTCGCCGCATCCCATGCTCCGTAGCTCGATATAACGTAGTTCTAATAGTCCACTGGAGTCTGGTGAAGTTGCGAAAGCCTGACAGGGTCTGACACATCCGCTGAACGTGGATTTTTCGGCTTTGGTTTTCGGCCTGAAGGCATACCATCGGTCGATCAGGCCGCCGAGGCGGTGCGATCCCCCTGACCATGGGGAATTTCCAGGGATATTGAACGCCATGGCCGTCGCGATCCGATTACCAGCGGGGTTGAAGTCGTGGGCCGCACTCCTGGGTGCGCTCGGCGCCCTCGCCCTGGCCGATACGGCCGCCAAGGCGCAGAGCCGAACAGGCGACGTTTTTCGCGACCCGTTCATCTCCGGTTCTGGCCAGGGTCCGGAGATGGTGGTTCTGCCCGCGGGGCGCTTCACAATGGGCTCGCCGGAGTCGGAGCACAGGGGATTTGGTGATGAAGGCCCCCAGCGCGTGGTTCAGATCGGATATCGCCTGGCCGTCGGCCGCTTTGAAGTGAGCGTGGATGAGTTCAGCGCCTTCGCGGAAGAGACGGGCTGGAGTCCGGACGATCTTTGCCTGCGCTGGTTCAGCGGTCAGGTGCGCGCAATGGCTGATACGAGCTGGCTGTCACCCGGATTCGATCAGTCGGGGGACCACCCGGTGACATGCGTCTCATGGCATGATGCGCAAGCCTATGTGGACTGGCTGAACCACAAGACGGGGCTCACGGACCGTACGGACCGCTACCGCCTGCTGAGCGAGGCTGAGTGGGAATACGCAGCAAGGGCCGGATCGGACACCGATTACAGCTTTGGTGATGATGCCAGCCGGCTGGGTGACCACGCGTGGTACAGCCCCAACCGCTTCCGCCCCTACGGCAACACGCATCCTGTCGGCCGCAAGCTACCCAACGCCTTTGGCCTTCATGACATGCACGGCAATGTGTGGGAGCTCGTGGAGGATTGTTACGCCGACAGCTATGAAGGCGCGCCCACCGACGGCTCAGCCCGCACGGAAGAAGAGTGTCCAGACCGTGTCGCCCGAGGTGGCGCCTGGGACAGTGACCCGGACCAACTGCGCTCCGCCCAGCGCTCCGACAGCAGGCCGAACACCCGGTTAAACTCGACAGGCTTGCGTGTGGCGAGGACGCTTCCCGATTAATGAGGCGGGGGTCCGCCGGCAGCCCACCCTTGCGACTTGTGACCGGGCACGCGGCGCCGGGAACGCCCTCGATCAGGGTTTCGGAAACGGCCCGGCGCGGCTGAGGCTGGAGGGGGGCGGCTTGCCGAGGCGCTGGCCAACCCAGTGGGCCGTCTGGATCAGGGCGTCCAGATCATAGCCGGTCTCGAACCCGCCCCGGTGCAGCATATAGACCAGATCCTCGGTGCCGATGTTGCCGGTGGCGCCGGGCGCAAAGGGACAGCCGCCGATGCCGCCCACCGAGGCGTCCAGAATGTCCACCCCCGCCTCCACGCCCGCATAGGCGTTGGCCAGGCCGGTGTTGCGCGTGTCGTGGAAGTGCAGCCGCAGTTTCGCGTCCGGCGCGGCCTTACGCGCGGCCTCCACCTTCTTCGTCACGGCCCAGGGATCACCGGCGCCGATGGTGTCGGCCAGGGCGATCTCGTCCACGCCCAGTTCGCCGATGCGGCCCACCAGATCGGCCACCTGATCCACCGACACCTCTCCGTCAAAGGGACAGCCCCACACGCAACTGATGGTCACCGACAGGGACGGCGCCGCATCGCCGGGCGCGGCGTTGTGACGGCGAGCTGTGATGTCGGCCAGCATGGCGGCCTGCCCTTTCAGGTCCAGACCCTGGTTCTTGAGGCCGAAGCCGTCGGTGGCGGCCACCGAGACATTGACCTCGTCCACGCCGGTCGTGAGAGCGCGGTCATAACCCTTGGCGTTCAGCACCAGACCGATGCGACTGCGCTCCGCCTCGGGGGCCAGGTCGGCCATGACCTCTTCGGCGCCGGCCATCTGGGGCACATATTTCGGGTGGACGAAGCTGACCGCCTCGATGCGGCGCGCGCCGGCCGCCTCAAGGCGCCGCACGAATCCGGCGCGCACGGCGGGCTCCAGCACGGCGGCCTCATTCTGGAGGCCGTCTCGGGGACCGACCTCCACGATCTGGATGAAGCGGCTCATTGGTCGGGCTCGTCCGGCGCGGGGGTTTCAACGGGGGGCGACTGGACGGGCGTGTCCGGCCCGTCCGGCTGTTCCGGGGGCCGGACCGGCGCTTCGGCGTCCACGTCCTGGGTCTCCGCACCCGGCTCCGCCAGAAGCGGCGCTTCCTCGTCCGTGGGCAGGGCCGGTTCCGACGCCGGGCGAGCGGCTTCGCGCCGGGGCGACGGCGCCCGGACGATCGGTCGATACAGCGTCAGGCTGACCCGATCGCCGTTGGCGTAGTTCACACCCTCCACCTGACCCTCGGCCCGAACCTCGGCGCCCAGGCGTGACAGAGCCGCGCGGAAGTCGGCGTCCTCCCGATCCTCGATCACCGCGGGGCGGCGCTCGAGGATGGCGCGGGCGGCCTCCTCGGGGGTGACGGACCGGGCCGCGCCGGCGAACAGGAACATGACGCTGGGCTGGTCATAGCCGACCACGGCCACCGGCCCCCGATAGCGTCCCTCCACCGGATGCAGTCCGGCCTCGACCATGGCCGCGTCCAGGCGCGGCGAGACCCACAGGGGCTCCAGATTGCGCATCAAGCCGGCCAGGCTGGCATGGGCCAGAACGCCGAGCGCGATGGAGACCAGCGCCGCCGTCACGGCCATGCGGTGATACAGCAGGAAGCCCCCGATGGCCGCAGCGGCGAGGGTCAGGCCGATGGTCGGGGTGGCCCAGGCCTGGGACGCCTCGCCCCCGAATTCCGACAGGGCGTAGAGCGACGCGCCCAGCATGTAGAGGCCGCCCAGACCCGCCAGAGCCGCGCCGCCCCAGCGGGCGAAACGGCCCATGGGCCGCACCAGGGCGGCGGACGCCAGCCAGGCGGCGGCGGCGTACAGCGGCAGGGGCTGATGCCACATCAGGTCCGGCGCCAGTTCGAACAGGATCCACGACGGGACAAGCCAGGCCACGGCGAATCGCACCCCTGGCTCGACGCGCCGCGTCAGGCCCGTGGCCAGGGCGGCGGGCACCAGCAGGGTGGCGGGAAACAGCAACAGAGGCGCCAGCAGCAGATGCCGTCCGGGCAGGCCCCAGTCGGCGCGGCCCTGCACCATGCGGGTCAGGATGTTGTCTTCCAGCAGATCATTCCACATGCGCCCGTCGGTGGAGACGGTGGCGGCGATGATCCACGGCCCGATGACGACGGCCAAAAGGCATAGGCCGCCGAGCCAGCCGATTCGGCCCATCCAGCGCCAGCGCCGGTCCATGACGCCCAGGGCGATCAGGGTCAGGCCGATCACCACCAGACCGCCCAGGCCGCCGACCAGAATCGATCCCGCCAGTCCGCCCCAGGCCATCAGCTTCAGACGCCGGGGCAGGCGCGGCGGCGCGCCCCCGCTGGCCGAGGCCTCGGCTTCGCCCTCGCGGGCCAGAACATAGAGCCGGCCGAGCGCCGCCAGGGACAGGACGATGAAGCCGGCCGCCAGGGCGCTGGGCTGGGCGACACCGGCCAAGGTGGACATGAGGAAGCTTGAGCCCAGCAGGGCGCCCGCCAGAAACCCTGCCCGCGCGCCGAACAGGGCGCCGGCGCCCCAGGCGCAGGCCCAGGCCGCCAGCATGGCGCCCAGCAGCGACGGCAGGCGATAGGGCCGGATGTCCCGATCCTCAACGTCTGTGAACACGGCGGCCGACGCTGCCTGCAGCCAGTGCAGTCCGGCCGCGGTGCGCAGCCGGTCCTCCTCGTCATAGCGGGTGTCGACCCAGTCGCCCTGGTCCAGCATGCGGGCGCTGACCTGAACGGTGCGCGCCTCGGTGCGGTCCAGCACAGGCGTCATCAACAGGCCGGGCAGCCCGGCCAGCAAGGCCACCAGGGCGGCCAGCAGCGGGCCGCGCCAGCCCTGGATCAGGCGATCAAGATCGGGTCGCTCCATCGCGCCTCTGTAACACGCCGTAACGGGCCGTCTCCACAAATGCGTGCTCATCCTTCAAGCCAGACCGTAGCGATCGGGAGCGAACGGCGGTATTAACCAATATGAACCGGCGGCCCATGCCGCGAGACACCGAAGGAACGACCATGCTGATCGCCCTGCCGCTTCTGGCCATTCCGGTGCTGCTCTACACCCTGGTGGTGATCTTCGGCATGGACGGAGGCTTCACCGCCGCCGGCGCGGACGCGGCGCTGCGGGACGCGCTGTTCACCATCCCCATGACCTCGGGGGCCAGCTGGACCGTGGGGCCGGGGGATCTGCTGATTCTGTTTTCGTTGATCCTGCTGTTCTTCGAGCTGCTGAAGTCCACATCCAGCCAGAAAATCGCGATCATCAATCACGCCCTGTCGATGATCCTGTTCGTGGTCTGCCTGATCGCGTTCCTGCTGCTGCGCGGGTTCGCGACCTCGACCTTCTTCCTGATCACGGTGATGGTGCTGCTGGACGTGCTGGCCGGGTTCATCGTGACCATCATCAGCGCGCGCAAGGACTTTGATATCGGCACGGCGGCCGGCTGATCCGCCTCAGCCGAAGGCCAGAAATACCAGGGCGACGGCCAGAATGTCGAAGGCGCGGGCGGCGAAGGCGGTCATGGTGTGCGGTCCTGAAGGCGAATGACGCCATCAGGGACTGCAAGGACCGGGCCAGATCAGATGTCGGTTCTGGTGGTCTTGCCGGGTTTCGGACGCCGATCGCCGGCGCCGGAATATTCGGTTCCCAGATAGCTGCCCCGCGCGGCGCCCAGCACCGGCGGGCCGCCCTTCAAACCCTTCCGCGCGCCTGTCTGGCCGATCATCTGGGCCGCGAAGACCGCAGGCTGGACGGGGTTCGGCGGCGTGGGCGCGGGCGCAGGCGCAGGCGCGGGCTCGCCAGCAGGCGCGGGCGGTTCATCGGAAGGCACAAGGGCGCGCGACGGGCGCGGCTCGCCCTCGCGCCGCTCATCACCCTGGCGCCGGTCGCCGGTGCGGCGCTGGGGGCCGCGCGGCTCGACCGGACCGACCGGGCGAACGGGGCCGGTCATTTCCTGCCGGGCTCGTCGGACCGGGCGCCGGCCAGACGATCCAGCTGGGCGCGCATCTGCTCCATCTGGCGACGCATTTCATCCAGGGCGGCGTCCCCTGCGGCGGGGGCGGCCTCCGGCGCCTTCTCCGGCTCTGCCTTGGGTGCGAAGGCCATGGGCGTGAACATCTTCATGGCCCGCTCGAACATGGCGATGTTCTGCTTCACCTGCTCGTCGAACATGCCAACGCCCGGCGTCGCTCCGAAGGCGCGCGAGAACTGGGAGCGGAACTGCTCCTGCTGGCGCACGAAATTGTCGAGGGACAGCTCCAGATAACTGGGCAGGACCGACTGCATCTGGCCGCCGTAGAAGCCGATCAACTGGCGCAGGAACTGGACCGGTAGCAGCGCCTCGCCCCGGCTTTCCTCCTCGAAGATGATCTGGGTCAGCACCTGACGGGTCAGGTCGTCGTTTGTCTTGGCGTCAAAGACGACGAAATCGACACCTTCGCGGACCATGGTCGCCAGGTCCTCTAGGGTCACATAGGCGCTGGTGGATGTGTTGTAGAGCCGCCGGTTCGCATATTTCTTGATGACGACCGTGCCGCCGGTCTTGTCGCCCTGGGCCTTGCTGGATTTCTTGCCGGCTTCCGGTTGGGTATCCGCCACGCTGTCACCGTCCGTTGTTGTCATACCCCGGCATTATTCCGCAGCGCGGCGCCGGACGCCAGTGCATTGCGAAAGGGCTTAGGCGGGGGCCAGAACGACCCCGACCAGAACTGCCGCCCAGTGAACGCCCGCCCCGGTCACGACGAAGCCATGCCAGATGGCGCGGCGGAACTTCACGCGCTGGTTGATGAACACAAACACCCCGGCGGTATAGATCAGCCCGCCCGCCACCAGCAGGCCGAGGGCGATCGGGTGAACCGTCTCGATCATGGGTTTGAGGGCGAACACCGCCAGCCAGCCGAACAGCACATAGACCCCGCTCCAGAAGGCGTCGGAAATGCGCGGCGCCAGCATCTTGGCGAACACCCCGGCCAGGGCGAAACCCCAGACGAGAAGGGTGAAGCCGATGGACCAGGCGCCCTCGAACCGCAGCACGGTGAAGGGCGTGTAGCTGCCCGCGATCATCAGGAAGATGGCCGCCTCGTCCATGCGGCGCAGCACCGGCCGCGCTGCGCAGGGATGGGTCAGGTTGTAGATGGTCGAGCAGGTCAGCATGGCGATCAGGCACAGGGCGTAGATCGCGGTGGCCATGGCCGTTCCGGCGCCGCCGTAGATGGCGGACAGAACCGCCAGGATCACGCCGCCGACCGCCGCAAGGCTGAGGCCGACGATATGCACCCACTTGTCCGCCAGACGCTCGGCGCGCGTGCGGTAGTGCTCGGCCATGTCCTGCTCGTCGGGCGTGCAGACATGATTGGCGAGGCGGCGGAACAACACGAGCATGACCTTTCAAGCGGCGGAGACAGCCCAAGGTTCCCGCTCATCATGGCCCCGACATGGTGACGCTCCGCTGAATCGGCGGCTTTCAGGTGACGAAACGCCTTCGTTGAGGCAGAACCGCCACACCAAATTCCTCCCGGAGTGAAATCGCCATGTCCGACATCGTCATCGTCTCGGCCGCCCGCACCCCCGTCGGTTCGTTCCTCGGCGCCCTGTCTTCCCTGCCGGCCCATGAGCTGGGCGCCGTGGCCATCAAGGCGGCGCTGGAGCGCGCGGGCGTCAAGCCCGACGAGGTGGACGAGGTCATCATGGGCCAGGTGCTGCAGGCCGGCGCCGGTCAGGGCCCCGCCCGTCAGGCGGCGGTGGCGGCGGGCGTGCCGGTGGAGTCCCCAGCCTGGAGCCTGAACCAGCTGTGCGGCTCGGGCCTGCGCGCCGTGGCCCTGGGCCTGCAACAGATCACCGCCGGCGACGCGAAGATCGTGGTGGCCGGCGGTCAGGAGAGCATGAGCCAGGCGCCCCACGCCGCGAACCTGCGCAATGGCCAGAAGATGGGCGACTTGTCGTTCACCGACACCATGATCAAGGACGGCCTGTGGGACGCCTTCAACGGCTATCACATGGGTCAGACGGCCGAGAACATCGCCGACAAATGGTCCATCGCCCGCGCCGATCAGGACGCCTTCGCCGTGGCCAGCCAGAACAAGGCCGAGGCCGCCCAGAAGGCCGGCAAGTTCGATGACGAGATCGCCCCGGTGACCATCAAGACCCGCAAGGGCGACGTGGTAGTCGACAAGGACGAATACATTCGCCACGGCGCCACCATCGAGGCCATGGAGAAGCTGCGCCCGGCTTTCACAAAGGACGGCTCGGTCACCGCCGCCAACGCCTCGGGCCTGAACGACGGCGCCGCCGCGGTGGTGCTGATGACGGCGGACGAGGCGCAAAAGCGCGGCCTGAAGCCGCTGGCCCGCATCGCCTCATGGGCCACGGCGGGCGTGGATCCGGCCATCATGGGCACGGGCCCGATCCCGGCGTCGAAAAAGGCGCTTCAGAACGCCGGCTGGTCCGTAGGCGACCTGGACCTGATCGAATCCAATGAGGCCTTCGCCGCCCAGTCCCTGTGCGTGGTCAAGGAGCTGGGCCTGGATACGGCGAAGGTGAACGTGAACGGCGGCGCCATCGCCATCGGCCACCCCATCGGCGCGTCGGGCGCGCGGGTGCTGACCACCCTCCTGCACGAGATGAAGCGCTCGGGCGGCAAGAAAGGCCTGGCCACCCTGTGCATCGGCGGCGGCATGGGCGTCGCCATGTGCGTGGAGGCAGTCTGATTCCGCTCTAGACCGAAATCACTTCAGTTGGACGTCGTCCAACTGGGCTCAGATTTCGGTCCAGTTTAAAGCGAGAGCCTGATTCACGGCATCGATGGAATCGCGAGGCGATTCCATCTCAACCGATCAGGCTCTAGCGGTCGATCGAGGCCCGCACCACGGGGGCGGCGTCCGACTCGTCCAGCAGGGCGGGAAGGACGGCGCCCCCTGCCCCGATGACGGCCGCAGCGACGATGAAGGCGGAGACCACAGCCACGCCGGTCAGGCGCAGGCTTTCCCAGACATCCTCATCGTCCGATCGACCGTTTCTCATGCTGAATCCCTGTCGGCGAAGCGCGCCGAACGCGGAATTCAGAACAGCATGAGGTGAAACTGCTTCGCAAGCGGCGCCCACGCAAAAAGGCGGCGGAAACCCGCCGCCTTTCCGCGATTTCACGCAACTGTGTTGAGATCAGTCGGCGGTCAGCGGCCGGATCAGAATCTCGACGCGGCGGTTCTGGGCCCGGCCCTCGACCGTGTCGTTGGACGCGATCGGGTTGCGCGAGCTGGCGCCGGCCACATAGAGCCGCTCGCGCATCACGCCCTCATTGATCAGGAAGGCGGCCACCGAGGCGGCGCGGCGTTCCGACAGGGGCTGGTTGATGGCGTCTGTGCCGGTGGAGTCGGTGTGCCCCACGATGTCGACGATGGAGCGGTCATACTCGTTCATGACCCCCGCCACGTCCGCCAGCACCGGATAGAAGCGCGCATTGATCTCGGCGCTGTTGGTGGGGAAGGTCACGTCGCCCGGCATACGCAGAACCAGGTTGTCGCCCTGACGCGCCACGCCGACGCCCGAGCCCGAAAGCTCGGCTTCCATGGCGCGCTGCTGGCGGTCCATGTACTGGCCGATGCCGGCGCCGGCCAGGGCGCCCACGCCCGCGCCGATCAGGGCGTTCTGGCGGCCTTCCTCGGAGTTGTTGGTGTTGGTCAGGTAGCCCAGCAGGGCGCCGCCCACGGCTCCGGCGATGGCGCCCGTGGCGGTGTTGTTGCGCGGCGCGTCGGTGCGGTAGGGGTCGGTGGTGGTGCAGGCGGCGGCCACGAGGGCCAGGGCGCTGACTCCAGCGATAATCTTGATGTTCATGACGGATGTCCTTCCAGGGTTTCTTGAGTGACCCAGCCGCCGGAACGTCTCACTAACGGTCAAGGTTCCGGTGCGGCCGCTTGAAGCGCAGCCATAACGACCTTTTGCCATCGGGCGGATGAACGTCGTAAGACGGCCTCCGTTCACCTCCGAGAGCCATCCCCGTGACCGACAGCGCCATCATCCCCGTCTCCATGACCCGCTTTGACGCGGACTTTCAGGGCTTTTCCGACGATCTGGGCGCCTCCTTCGCCCGCTACGGCTTCGCCGTGGTGGCGGACCATGGCCTCGATGAGGCGGTGATCGGGGCGGCGCTGGATGACGCCAAGGCCTTCTTCGCCCTGCCGGACGCGGTCAAGCGCGCCTATCACCAGCCCGGCACCGGCGGCGCCCGGGGCTACACCCCCTTCGGGATCGAGGCGGCCAAGGACGCCAAGGCCGTGGACCTGAAGGAATTCTGGCACGCGGGGCGCGAGCTGCCCGAGGAGCATCCCTATCGCAAATACATGCGCGACAACGTCTGGCCGTCGGAGGTTCCGACCTTCCACAACCACGTCTACGGCATGTTCCAGGCGCTGGACGCCCTGGGCGCGAAGCTGCTGCAGGCCATCGCCCGCTACCTGAAGCTTCCGGACGATTTCTTCGCCGACAAGGTGGCGCTGGGCAACAGCGTCCTGCGCCTGCTGCACTATCCCCCCGTGCCCGCCGACGCGCCGGGCGTGCGGGCCGGGGCGCACGAGGACATCAACGTCATCACCCTGCTGCTGGGCGCCGAGGAAGCCGGGCTGCAACTGCTGGACCGGGACGGCCAGTGGCTGTCCATCGCGCCGCCGCCGGGCGCCCTGGTGGTGAACATCGGCGACATGCTGCAGCGCCTGACCAACCATGTGCTGCCGTCCACCACCCACCGGGTGGTCAATCCGGCGCCCGAGCGGCGCGGCTTCTCGCGCTATTCGACCCCGTTCTTCCTGCATTTCGAGCCGGAATACGAAATCCGCACCCTGGATAGCTGCGTCTCGGCCGACAATCCGGATCGCTATCCCGAAGGCATCACGGCCGAGGACTATCTGCTGCAGCGTCTGCGCGAAATTCGCCTGCTCTAGCGGGCGATACGCAGGTCGGAGATGCTGCGGGCGATGGCGCGGAACGCCTCGCGCAGGTCAGTGTCGCCGCTGGGCAGATAGATGTGATCCGCGCTGGTGGCGCAGGACTCGATGACCTCGCGGGCGGTGTCCACCACATTGGAGGTGTTGTCGTTCGCGTTGGCGACGTCCAGGCCCACCGTATAGATGATGATGTCCTCATCCTTCATGGCGTCGCACAGGTCCACCGCCTGCTGGAACGGACTGCCGTTCGTCGCGTCGCAGCGGTTGTGCCAGTTGGTGTCGCCGCTGCCGGCGCCCGCATCCTGGGCGATGACGCCCTCGCAATAGGGCGTATTGAACTCCCCGTCAGTCATCATGACCACGACCTTCAGCAGGTCGTCAGCGCCGTAGGGCGCGGCGTGGTTCGTGCTGCTGGGCCACAGGCTGTTGAAATTGGGAGACACCGCGTACCAGCCCCAGGCCAGACCGATCTGTCCGGCGGTGGAACCGCCGTCCCTGAGCTGGCCGATTTGCTGGGTCAGGAGGGTCCGGTCACTGGTCAGGGGGGTCAGAACGTTCGACGGGCAACCATTGCCGGGGATCGGATAATTGGCCCCCACCCGCGCACCCGCGGGGGACCGGTCCGTATAGGCGTCGTCCCCAGTGCGCTCACTGACGCAGGTGCTGATCTGGCTGGTGCGCTCGGCGCCCCAGCGGCCCGTGTAGGTGAAGTACTGGCAGCCATAGTCTGCGCAGAAGGCGGTTCCGTTGCGCGAATAGCTCTGGCCCCGGGGATCGGACCCGAGGAGCACGAAGGTGTCCCGCGTCCGATCGGCCACCCTGTATGTTCTGTCGTTCAGCGTACTCAGACCATCGATGTCGAAAATCCGGACCTGACCGCCGTTCTGGAGCTCATGGTTGTTCGCGGTGATCGTCACGGCGCAGTCGCTGCGCTCGCATTCCACGACACGGCCGTTGCGCCAGTAATTTCCGTAGTAGTACGGGTTGATGTCCTGACCGGAGGCCGTCTGAAGGCGGAAGGTGTTGTTGTTCACGCGCCGGACCCGGAAGGCCCGGTTGTTCACCTCACCCATGCCGTCCACATCCCAGACATAGACGAAGTCGCCTGTCTGGAACCCGTGACCGTTGGACGAAACGGTAAGGCGGCTGTTGCTCTTCGAGATGGAGGAAATGTTCCTGGTGGAACCGGTCGACCAGGTGGCGTTTGTGATGCTCCGGCTCGCCGGCGGCGTCCCTCTCGCGGCATTGGCCATGGAGCCGAGGTTCACGCCCATGGAATAGGGAATGATCGCGGCCTTTGAATAGTACGGCGTCTGCTGCGTCTGAATGACGAGTTCCACCAGTTCGGTGGCGGAGTCGCGCAGGGTTTCGATTCGGCTGCCCGCCATGGAACCGGTGATGTCCAGCACCAGCGCCACTTCAAGATTGGTGGAGGATCTCAGCACCTCGGACTCAACGCCCACCTGGACCTCGTCCTCCAGCAACTGGCCGTAGGGCGGCAGGAAGATATTGGCCACCAGGGTTTCCACATTCACCTTGGAGTCGGCGATCACAGCGCCCTCTTCCGTCAGGCGGAAGGTGGTCAGGTCCTCGCGCAGGCTGATCTGGGGATAGGCCTGAAGATTGGCGCGAAGGGCCGCCATGCCCACTGCGGTGATGTTGGCCTGATCCATGTGCGGCGAGCGGGCGGCGGCCAGGGCCGCGGCGTCCAGGGCGTCCTGAAGATTGGCGCGCACGGTGGAGATGCGGTGCACATCCACGCCAACCAGGCTGGTCATGGCCAGCACCGGCAGGGACAGCGCGAACATCATCGCCACATTGCCGCGTCGACAATGCGAGAAACGCTTCAGAAAGCTGCGCAAGCCGGCCAGCCGCCCCGCCATGGGCAATCGTCCCCGAATTCCTCAGCGGGCGGGCGCCCGCGTTCAGGACTGCAGAGTGCCCGGACGAGGTAAAGAAATGCCCCACCGGCGGAGTTAACGGGCGTCAAGGAAGACGCCCGAGGCTGAGCGCGTCAGCCCCGGGCGGCTTGCATCAGGCCTCCCAGCCGCAGTTCTGGCCCCGGTTCTGTTCGGTCAGCCAGGCGTCCAGCGGCGCGAAATACTGGGCCACCGCCGTGGCGTCGTTCTCGGGCGAGCCGGTGAAGGCTTCCATGGCCTGGGGCCACGGCTGGGACATGCCCATCTGCATCATGGCGTTGAAGCGCCGGCCCACTTCCTCGTTGCCGTAGACGGAGCAGCGGTGCAGCGGCCCGTCCCAGCCTGCGATCTCGCAGGCCGCACGGTGGAACTGGAACTGGTAGATGTGGGCCAGGAAGTAGCGGGTGTAGGGCGTGTTGCCCGGTACATGGTATTTGGCGCCGGGGTCGAACGCGTTCTCGGGACGCGGTCCCGGCGGAACCAGACCCTGATAACGCAGCATGTTTTCCGACCAGGCGTCGTTGTACTCGGCCGGGGTCGTCTCGCCCGAGAACACGTCCCAGCGCCAGCGGTCCACCATCAGGCCGAACGGCAGGAAGGCGATCTTGTCCAGCGCCATGCGCAGCAGGAAGGTGATGTCCTCATCCTCGCCCGGCACGGTGTCCAGAAGGCCGATCTGGTTCAGATAGGTGGGGGTGGCCGCCGACAGGGCGGCGAAATCGCCGATGGCCTCGTGGAAGCCGTCATTGGCGCCGTTTCGGAACAGGAACGGCTGCTGGTTGTAGGCGCGCTGGTAGAAATTGTGGCCCAGCTCGTGGTGCATGGTCTGGAAGTCTTCGGCGTTGACCCGCGTGCACATCTTGATGCGCAGGTCGTCCACATTGTCCACGTTCCAGGCCGAGGCGTGACACACCACCTCGCGCCCTTCCGGCCGTGTGATCTGGGACCGTTCCCAGAAGGTCTGGGGCAGCGGGTCCAGGCCGATGGAGGTGTAGAAGCGCTCTGACGTGCGGGCGATCTGCTCGGCGTCATAGTCCGCCGCCACCAGCAGCTCGGTCAGGTCGACCGTGGATTCCGGCAGGCTTTCGGGCGCCACCACGTCATAGATGTTGCCCCACTGCTGGGACCACATGTTGCCCAGAAGGTCGGCGCGGATCGGGCCGGTGGCGGGCTGGACCTCATCGCCGTAGCGTTCGTTCAGCCGGGCCCGCACATAGCAGTGCAGGTTCTCATAGAACGGCTCGACCTGGGCCCACAGGCGGTCGGTCTCGGCGGCGAAGGCGTCCGGGTCCATGTCATAGCCCGAGCGCCACATGGCGCCGGTGTCGGCGAAGCCCAGATCCCGGGCGCCCTCGTTGGCGATCTCCACCAGCCGGGCGTAGTCCTCGGTCATCACCGGCGAGATGGTGCGCCAGCCCTCATACATGGCCTCGGTCACGGCGGGATCGCGCGACTCGGCGATGATCTCCTCGGCGTCGTTGAGGGTCAGCTCCTCGCCGTTGTACGCGAACTTTCCGGTCGCATAGGTGGAGTCCAGCCGGGTGGCGATCTCGGACAGTTCGGTGGCCGCGCCCGGGCGGTTCGGCGCCGGCAGGGTCAGGCCCTGACGCAGGATGTTCAGCTTGCGGCGGGTCACGGGATCGGCGTCCACGTCGTTGTAGCGGGCCGCGTCGGTGGCCAGCTGCACGCCCAGTTCGGTGTACTCGGCGTTGGCGCGGGCCTCCAGCCACATGGTGTCGTGGATGATGTAGGTGTTGCGCACCCAGGCCACGCGCGCGGCGTATTCGCCCATCTCGGCCAGCCGCTCCTCGGCGTCCAGCACGAAGGCGCGGGCGCCCTCTGGGGTGGCCGGGAAAGCGTCAGTCTCAGCGGTCGCGGCGGGGGCGGGCGCCGGGCTTTGCGCCTGGGCCTCCATGGTCGCGCAGGCGGCGAGGCCCGTGGTGATCGCGCAGGCCGCCGTGGCGGCCATCAGCAGGCTTTTCATGGTGTTCTCCTCCAGCGGACCCTGAGCCGGCCCCATTGATGGCGCGCATGGGAAGCGCCGCCGTCCCTCCCGTCAAGCCTCGGCTGTCAGGGCTTCAATCCAGAACGCAGTTCGCCAGACCATCGTTGCGCACCGTGCCCATGGCGGCCTGCACCTGGCCGGCGCGACGACGCACATAGGGGCCGGGGTTGGCGGCCTGATAGCGACGCGGGCTGGGCAGGATGGCCGCCAGCCGCGCGGCCTGGGTCGCGCTGAGGTCCGCCGCCGAGACGCCGAACCAGTGCCGGGCCGCCGCCTCCGCCCCGTAGACTCCCGGCGCCCACTCAGCCACGTTCAGATAAACCTCGACGATGCGCCGCTTGGGCCAGATCGTCTCGATCAGCACGGTGTAGCCGGCCTCCAGCCCCTTGCGGACCCAGCTGCGCTGCGGCCACAGGAAGACGTTCTTGGCGGTCTGCTGGCTGATGGTCGATCCGCCGCGGACCCGCCCGCCCTGCCTGTTGCGCTCCAGCGCCTGTTCGATGGCCTCCATGTCGAAGCCGTGGTGCGAGCAGAAGCGCGAATCCTCCGCCGCGATCACCGCCCGCACCAGATGGGGCGAGATGTGGTTCAGCGACCGCCAGCGATAGTCGATCCTCTCCCCCTCCAGCACCCGCATGCCCATCAGCAAGGTGGTCGGAACCGGGGCCACGGCGTGGATCAGCACGCCGCCCAAGGGCAGCAGGGCGATGATTAGGATCAGGATCAGAAGAGGCCGCCCCCGCCGCCGCTCCGGTTGTTCGTCAGTCATGGGGCATTGATACGCGAGCCGCGCCGGGCGGCAAGCATCAGTCGAACACCGCCGCCGCTTCGTCCGGCGTCAGAAGCCGCCACTGGCCGGGCGCCAGATCATCCGGCAAGGCCAAGCCGCCCACCCGCTCGCGGTGCAGGGCCTCCACATGGTTGCCCACGGCGGCGAACATGCGCCGGACCTGATGGTATCGACCCTCGGTCACCGTCAGCAGGGCCTCGGTGGGGGAGATCACGGCCAGCTCGGCCGGCGCCAGCGGCTTCGCCTCGCCCTCCAGCATCAGTTCGCCCGAGGCGAATAGCGCGCCCTCGGTCCCGACCAGCGGCCGGGCCAGTTTCGCGCGATAGATTTTGGCCACGTGGCGCCGGGGCGAGATGACCCGGTGCAGGAAGTCCCCGTCGTCGGTCAGCAGCAGCAGGCCCGACGTGTCCTTGTCCAGCCGCCCGATGGTGGACAGGGCCGGGTCGCGCCGCCGCCACCGGTCCGGCAGCACGTCGTAGACCAGCGCCCCGTCCTCCTTGTGCGAACAGGTCATGCCCAGCGGCTTGTGTAGAATGAGCACCAGCCCCGGCGGCGGATCCAGCGGCGCGCCATCGATCTGCATGCGCTGCGACAGGTCCGGGGTCACGGGGATGCGTTTCGACACATCGGCCACGTCCACGCCGTCCAGAACGATGCCGCCCGCCTGGGCCAGCCGCCCGATCTCGGCGCGCGAGCCATAGCCCATGTTGGACAGTAATTTATCAATCCGCGACGTGGGGGTCTTGCTCACTTCAACGCCTCGAACACCTTGTAGCCGCCTTGGTCCGCCACGGGCCGCACCCGCGCGAAGGCGGCGTTCAGTTCGGCCTCATAGGGAAGGTGCCGGTTGGCCACCATCCACAGCACGCCGCCCTTTTTCAGCATGGCCGCCGCTTTGCGGATGAAGGCCTGACCCAGCGCCTTGTCCTCGGCGCCGCCGTCGTGGAACGGCGGGTTCATGACCACGAAATTCAGGTCTGTCAGGTCCACGGTCCGGGCGTCGGCCCAGTGCAGGCGGGCGCGGGGGTCCTCCACATTACGCCGCGCGCACTCAACCGCCCGCCGGTCCAGATCGATCATGTCCAGACTCGTCACGGCGGGCGAGGCCAGCGCCACGGTCGACAGCGCCCCGAAGCCGCACCCCAGATCCGCGCCAGCGCCCTTCAGCGGCGGCAGGTTCGCGGCCAGCAGGGCCGTGCCGCCGTCGACGCGGTCCCACCCGAACACGCCCGGCTGGGACCAGGCGTCCAGTCCCGGCACCAGGCGCGCCGTTCCGGCCTCGATGGCGTCATCCAGTCCCGTCACCGTCTCGGGCCGCACCAGCTCGCAGCGCCGGTGGTGGGCCTTGGCGCTCTCGACGGGCTCCAGCCCGAGCTCGCGCAGCTCCTTGCCCAGCCGCGAGCCGCCCTTGAGCTTTGGCGCCATGACGTCGAGCCGTCCGCCCGGCTTCAACGCCTTCAGGGCCAGCGCCAGCACGTACCGGCGCTCCAGCACGCCGGGCGGCGCGAGGATGGTCGCCGCGTCCAGCGATGCGGCCGCCATCTCGGCCAGATCGGCAGAGCCGGGGATCAGGGGCGAGGTCTGGGTCGCGTCGGCGGGGGGATCGAACACCGCCGGGGGGCGGCCGTAGAGAATGCTGGTCATGGCGGCGCCTATACGATGTCTCCTCCCCAAAGCGAAGCGCATGGGGAGGTGGCGCGGGCGCGACTCAGCGCCCGTGACGGAGGGGGCGGCGCGGGCGGTCGCCGATTGTCACCAGAGAGGTCAGCGCGAGGGAAACAACCCCTCCACCATGCTGCGCATGGTCCCCCTCCCCGCTCGGGCGGGGAGGAGACATTCGACACCCCCGCCCGCTTCGGGCACAAGCGCCCCATGCTCGCCGAATCCCCCCCGACCGCCGCCGCGCCCGACATGGCGCGCGCCCGCGAGACTCTGGAACGGGTCTGGGGCCACGCCGACTTTCGCGGCCTGCAGGCGTCCGTGGTGGAGGAGGTACTGGCCGGGCGCGACGTGCTGGCGGTGCTGCCCACCGGCGGCGGCAAGAGCGTCTGCTATCAGATCCCCGCCATTTTGCGCCCCGGCCTTGGCCTCGTGGTTTCGCCCCTGATCGCCCTGATGACCGATCAGGTGGAGGCGCTGAAACAGCAGGGCGTGCGCGCCGCGCGGCTGGATTCGGGCGTGTCGCTGACGGACCGCTCGGCTATCTGGGATGCGGCGCGGGCGGGCGAGCTGGACCTGCTCTATGTCTCGCCGGAAGGCCTCGCCCAGCCCCACATGATCGATCGGCTGGCCAGCCTGCCGCTGGCCTTGATCGCCATCGACGAGGCGCACTGCGTGTCTCAGTGGGGCCATGACTTCCGCCCCGACTACCGCGATCTGGGGCGGCTGGCCGGGGTGTTCCCCGGCGTGCCGCGCATCGCCGTCACCGCCACCGCCGACGCCCGCACCCGCGACGACATCCTGGCCTCCCTGCGCCTGCCGGACGCCGCCGTCTTCGTGGACAGTTTCGACCGGCCCAATCTGCAGCTGATCGCCGAGCGCAAGGTCAACGGCTCGCGCGCCCGCACCGACGCGCGGGTGGTGGAGCTGGTGGGCGAGCGGGGCGGCAAGTCCGGCGTGGTCTATTGCGGCTCGCGCGACGGCTGCGAGCGGCTGGCGGATCAGCTGAGACAGACCGGCGTGCACGCCATCGCCTATCACGCGGGCATGGCGCCGGCCGAGCGCGACAAGCGGCTGGAGCGGTTCCTGGCCGAGGACGGGGCGGTGATGGTGGCCACCATCGCCTTCGGCATGGGGGTGGACAAGCCGGACGTGCGCTTCGTCATCCATGCCGATCCGCCGGGCAGCCTCGAGGCCTACTGGCAGGAGATCGGCCGGGCGGGCCGCGACGGCGAGCCGGCCGAGGGTGTGACCCTCTACGGCCCCTCCGACATCGCCTGGGCCCTGCGCCGTCTGGACGGGCGGCCCATGGACGAGACGGTCAAGCAGGTGCAGGTGCGCAAGGTTCGCCAGCTGTTCGCCATGTTGGACGGCGCCGCCTGCCGGCCCCAGGCGGTGCGCCGCTATTTCGGCGAGAGCGACGCGAAGCCCTGCGGCCAGTGCGATGTCTGCCTCGACCCGCCCCAGACCCACGACGCCACCGTGCAGGCGCAAAAGGCCCTGGCGGCGGTCCAGCGGCTGGACCAGCGGTTCGGCCGGGGCCGCGTCATCGACCATCTGACCGGCCGCACCAAGGATGTGCAGAGCTGGGAGACCGCCCTGTCCACATGGAGCGTCGGGGCCGACATCTCGCCGACCGGCTGGCGCGAGGTGATCGACCATCTGCTGTTCGAGGGTCTGCTGGAGGAAGATCCCAACGAGGGTAAGCCGTTGCTGCGGCTGGGCGATCCCGAGGCGGTGCGCGCGGTCTATCGCGGCGAGCGCACCGTGGAGGTGGCCCGCGTCCCCATGCGGCACGACCCCACCACCCGTTCGGGAAATCCGCGTCAGAGGGGCCGCCAGAGCCGCACCGCGGTGCTGGAAACCCTGCCCGCCGACGTGCGCGAGCGGTTCGAGATGTTGCGCGCCTGGCGCCGCGACCGGGCCGCCGAACAGCACGTGCCGCCCTATGTCATCTTCCAGGACCGCACCCTGCTGGAGATCGCCATGACCGAGCCCGGCTCGCTGGACGCCCTGTCCCACGTCTCCGGCGTCGGTCAGGGCAAGCTGGATCGCTACGGCAAGGCGGTTCTGGAGGTGCTGGCGGCCGGCTGAGCCAGGAACCGGTTCACCGCCGCAAGGAACTCGCGCGGGCGGTCGATCATGACCATGTGCTGGGCGCCTTCGATGCGCTCGAAGCGGGCGGCATTGCGCAGGCGCAGGAATCCCTGACGAAAGCCCTGATCCACCTGATGGCGCGGGCTGTCGGTGGATTCGCTCCAGCCATAGACCACCGTCACCGGGGAGGTGATCCGCGCCAGGTCGGCGCGCAGGTCCGTGGTCATGACCTCATAGATGCCTTGCGCCAGCACGCGCCGGTCGCCGCCCTGCCAGCCCATGGCGCCCACCACCGCGTCGGCGGCACCGCCCAGCCTCTGGCCCGCCGCGCCCGCCTGTTGCTGCAGCACCTGATCGCCCAGGAACAGCACGGCGGTGCGCGCCACCTCGGCGATGGGCGCCACGTCGGCGGTGGTGGCCCGGCCGTTGATCAGGGACGGAAAGAAGGGCGAGGAATCCACCACCATGACCCGGCCGATGCGGCCCGGCGCGTCGGCGGCCATTTTCAGGGCGATCTGGCCGCCCATGGAATGGCCGATGACGGCGGGGCGCTCCAGTCCCTGTTCGGCCATATAGCGGCGCACCTCGTTGGCGATGGCGGCGGTCAGGGGGCCGCGCGCATTGGCGCCGGGCGCGGTGTCGCCGAAGCCGTTCACCGCGACCACATGCACCCGATAGCGGTCATCCAGCGCCTGGGCCGTGGCGTCCCAGACGGCGGGTGTCGAGGCCAGGCCGGGGATCAGGATCACGTCGGGACCCTCGCCCCGGGCGGTCACGGCGATACGATCGGATCGGAAGCTCTGGGCCGAGGCCGGCAGGGCGAAAGCGAGGATCAGCAAGGTCAGGGTGAGGCGGGCCATGACCGTCCCTAACGCCCGATCACGGCGAACGGTTGACGAAGCCGTGTCAGGCCATGATCCGCAGCAGGAGCGGCAGGCCCACGAGGACGGCGACCAGCAACAGGATGGCGAGCGGCGCATAGCGACGGCGCGGCGAGACGCTGCGCCGGGCGCCCAGCATGCCCGCCGCCGCCCAGGGCGCAGCCAGCACGCCCAGCGCCAGTCCTGCGTCGCGGGCGGGCGCATCCCCGGCGGCGGGAAGGTCGTCGGGCTCATCCGACACGAACTCTCCGGCCTGCACCCGGGCCAGGATGGCGCGGGCGTCGGCGGCCTGATCGGGCGGCGCCATGACGCGCAGGCCGCCCACCGCGCGCTGCATGAGGGGGTCGATGCCGATCAGGTGGTGATCGGCCACCTCGGCGCGGATGCCGGCGGAGCGCAGCAAGGCGGCGGCCAGCTCGGCCTCGTGCAGATCATGAAAGCGGCCGATTTCGACGGACATGCCTCAGGATAGCACGCCCATCCACCACAGGCCCACGGCCAGAACACCCAGGGCAGCGTAGAAGCCGATGACCACCAGGACCGCCTCGCGCGACTGAACGTCGGCGGCGTGGCGGGCCGGGTAGAACCGCTGGGCCCACAGGCAGAAGACGCCCTGTTCGATAACCACCAGCACGGCGGTCAGGGCGCCCCAGCGGCTGGACAGGGCCAGGCCCAGCGCCGCCGCCGCCAGCAGCAGGGCGTCCAGATGCAGCCAGGCGCCGACGACGCGCTCAACTTGCGGAACGGGCTTGAGGGTGATGCCCGCCAGGGCGCGGTCCATGAAGGCGTTCATGCGCGCGCGCCGCCAGCCGGCCAAACCGGCCAGCCCATAGACCGCCCCCAGCATCCACGCCGCCCACTGCATGGGGCGACGCTAGGCGGGCGGGCTCAAGCCTGCGACTGACGGAATCTGTCGGGGATCAGAGGTCCAGCAGGAAGCGCTGGGGATCCTCGAGGTTTTCCTTGATGCGCACCAGGAAGGTCACCGCTTCCTTGCCGTCCACGATGCGGTGATCGTAGCTGAGGGCCAGGTACATCATCGGGCGGATCTTCACCTCGCCGTTCACCGCCACCGGGCGCTGGACGATGTTGTGCATGCCCAGGATGCCCGACTGGGGCATGTTCAGGATCGGGGTGGACATCAGCGAGCCGTAGATGCCTCCGTTGGTGATGGTGAAGGTGCCGCCCTGCAGCTGGTCCAGGGTCAGGTCGCCGTCGCGGGCGGCCTTGCCCAGGGCGGCGATGCCCTTCTCGATCTCGGCCAGGGACAGCTGATCGGCGTCGCGCAGGACCGGCACCACAAGGCCCTTCTCGGTGCCCACGGCCACCCCGATGTCATAGTGGTTCTTGTAGATGATGTCCGTGCCGTCGATCTCGGCGTTGACCGCCGGGATTTCCTTCAGGGCCGCCACCACAGCCTTGGTGAACAGGCTCATGAAGCCCAGCTTCACCCCATGCCGCTTCTCGAAGCTGTCCTTGTAGGCGCTGCGCAGGGCCATGACCGCGCTCATGTCCACCTCATTGAAGGTGGTCAGCTGGGCGGCGGTATTCTGGGATTCCTTCAGGCGCCGGGCGATGGTCTGGCGCAGGCGGGTCATCTTGACCCGCTCCTCGCGCGGGCCCGTGGCGCGGGGCGCGGACGCGGCGGCGGGGGCTGACGCCGGGGCCGGAGCGGCTTTCGGCGCCTCGGCGGCGGCCAGGGCGTCGCCCTTGAGGATGCGGCCGTCCTTGCCCGATCCCTCGATGGCCTTGGGATCCAGATTGTTCTCGGCGACGATGCGCTGCACCGACGGCGACAGATGGGGGGCGTCGCCGCCCTTGTCGGCCACCTGGGCGCTGCCGGCGTTGGCCGGCGTCGCGGACGGCGCGGAGGCGGCGGCGCCTTCGCCCACGGCCACCTTGCCGATCACCTGGCCGGGCGTGACGCTGGCGCCCTGTTCGGCGGTGATCTCGGCCAGCACGCCGTCGGCAGGCGAGGACACCTCGACCGCCACCTTGTCAGTTTCGATCTCGACCAGAACCTCGTCCTTCTTGACCGCGTCGCCGGCCTTCTTGAGCCAGGCGCCCATGGACCCTTCGGCCACGCTCTCGCCCATGACGGGAGTGGTCAAGTCGATGGTTTCGGCCTTGCCGCCGGACTTGGCGGGCTTGTCAGCCTTGGCCTCGGCCTTCTCGGCCTTGGGCGCGTCCTTGGAAGGCGCAGCCGCGCCGCCCTCGGTGACCTTGCCCAGCACGGCGCCGGCGGTGACCGTGTCGCCTTCACCGGCGGTGATCTCGGCCAGCACGCCGTCGGCGGGCGCGACCACCTCCAGCGAGACCTTGTCGGTCTCAAGCTCAACCAGCAGTTCGTCCTTCTTCACCGCGTCGCCGGCCTTCTTTGTCCACTTGGCGACGGTCGCCTCCGAAACGGATTCGCCGAGGGCGGGGGTCAGGATGTCGGCCATGGGAAGGTCCAGTGTCTTTCGTGTTCGGTCAGGCGAGGTCGGGCGGTCGGGTCAGGCGAAGGCTTCGGTCAGGAAGGCGTCGAGCTCCTTCAGGTGCCGGCTCATGAGGCCGGCGGCCGTGGAGGCCGAGGCGGGGCGGCCCACATAACGGGCGCGTTTGGCCTTGATGTCCAGTTTCTCGAGGGTGAGCTCAAGCCACGGATCCACGAAGGTCCAGCCGCCCATGTTCTTGGGCTCTTCCTGACACCAGACCAGTTCCGCGTTCGGGAACCGGGTCAGTTCGGTCATCAGCGACTTCATGGGCCAGGGATAGAACTGCTCCAGACGCATCAGATAGACGTCGTCGCCGCCCTTGCCCTCCTGAACGTCCTTTTCGCGGCGCTCCAGCAGGTCGTAGTAGACCTTGCCCGAGCACAGGACGACGCGGCGGATGTCCTTGTCCGCCTTCAGCTTCACGCCCGCCACTTCGGGCCGGGTCTGGGCGTCGTCGTGCAGCACGCGGTGGAAGGTCGAGCCCTCCGCCAGTTCGTGCAGGGGCGAGACCGCCTTCTTGTGACGCAGCAGCGACTTGGGCGTCATGATGATCAGCGGCTTGCGGAACGGCCGGTGCATCTGGCGACGCAGGATGTGGAAATAGTTGGCCGGGGTGGTGCAGTTGGCCACCTGGATGTTGTCCTCGGCGCAGGCTTGCAGGAACCGCTCCAGACGGGCCGAGGAGTGCTCCGGCCCCTGGCCTTCGTAGCCATGGGGCAGCAGCATGGTCAGGCCGCACATGCGCAGCCATTTGCGCTCGCCCGAAGTGATGAACTGATCGATCACCACCTGGGCGCCGTTCACGAAGTCGCCGAACTGCGCCTCCCACAGCACCAGGGTGTTGGGGTCGCTGAGGGCGTAGCCGTACTCGAAGCCCAGCACCGCCTCCTCGGACAGGGCCGAGTCGATGACCTCGAACTGGGCCTGGCCCTCGCGCAGGTTGTTCAGGGGGACGTAGCGGTC
Organism: Brevundimonas sp.; assembly: GCF_047617075.1. Lineage (GTDB taxonomy): Bacteria > Pseudomonadota > Alphaproteobacteria > Caulobacterales > Caulobacteraceae > Brevundimonas. Next base: position 282,685 of record NZ_JBLGCI010000002.1, on the reverse strand, counting down.
CTCGGTGGTCTGGTCGATGACGCCCGAGTGGCGCTGGCTGAAGGTGCCGCGCACCGAGTCCTGACCGGACAGGCGTACCGGGAAGCCCTCGTCCAGCAGGCCGGCGAAGGCCAGGCTCTCGGCGGTGGACCAGTCGATGTTCTCACCGGATTCGATCATCTGGCGACGGCCGTCCATGACGCGCTTCAGCGTCTTGTGGATGTCGACCTTGTTTGGAACCGTGGTCAGGCGATGGCCCAGTTCGCGCAGCTTCTCGGCGGGAATGCCCGTCTCGCCGCGGCGCTCGTCGCCCTCGGGCAGGCCCAGGCCCTTCCACTGGCCGTCCAGCCAGTCGGCCTTGGAGGCCTTGTAGGTCTTGCCGGCCTCGAACTGCTCATCGAGGAATTTCTCGAAGGCCGCGATCTCGGCGTCCACGTCTTCTTGCGTCAGCACGCCCTCGTCGATCAGGCGCTGGGTGTAGATTTCCCGCGTGGACGGCTGGGCCCGGATCTTCGAATACATCAGGGGCTGGGTGAAGGTGGGATCGTCACCCTCGTTGTGGCCGAAGCGGCGGTAGCAGAACATGTCCACCACCACGTCCTTGTTGAAGGTCTGGCGGAACTCGGCGGCCACCTTGGCGGCGAAGACCACGGCCTCGGGATCGTCCCCGTTCACGTGGAAGATCGGCGCCTGGACCATCAGGGCCACGTCCGACGGATAGGGGCTGGACCGGCTGTTGCGGGGGCTGGTGGTGAAGCCGATCTGGTTGTTGATGATGAAGTGGATCGTGCCGCCGGTGCGGTAGCCCTTCAGCCCCATCAGGGCGAAGCACTCGGCCACCACGCCCTGGCCGGCGAAGGCCGCGTCGCCGTGGATCAGCAGGGGCAGCACCTTGGAGCGGTCCAGCGCCCATTCGGCCTCGGCCTTGCCGGCGTTGGCCTCGCGGATGTCGTGGGCCTGCTTGGCGCGCGCCTTGCCCAGGACGACCGGGTTCACGATCTCCAGGTGAGACGGGTTGGCGGTCAGCGACAGGTGCACGGTGTTGCCGTCGAACTCGCGGTCCGAAGAGGCGCCCATGTGGTATTTGACGTCGCCCGAGCCCTCGATGTCGGACGGCAGGGACGAGCCGCCCTGGAACTCGTGGAAGATGACCTCGTAGGGCTTGCCCATGACGGCGGCCAGAACGTTCAGGCGGCCCCGGTGAGCCATGCCCAGCACGATTTCGTCCACGCCCATAGCGCCGCCGCGCTTGATGACCTGCTCCAGCGCCGGGACCATGGCCTCGCCGCCGTCCAGGCCGAAGCGCTTGGTGCCGGGGAAGCGCTTGTGCAGGAAACGCTCGAAGGTCTCGGCCTCGATCAGCTTGGACAGGATGGCGCGCTTGCCGTTGGCGGTGAAGGTGATCTCGCGATCATTGCCTTCCTTGTCGCGGCCCTCGATGCGCTCCTGCAGCCAGGCTTTCTCTTCCGGCTCGGCGATGTGCATGTACTGGATGCCGAGATTGCCGCAGTAGGTCCGGCGCAGGATCTGGATGATCTCGCGCAGGGTGGACGTCTCCAGCCCCAGCACATTGTCGATGAAGATGGGCCGATCCATGTCGGCCTCGGTGAAGCCCCAGAACTCGGGCGTCAGCTCCGGGTTCTGGATCGGCGGCTCGATGCCCAGCGGGTCAAGGTTGGCCTGCAGGTGGCCGCGAATGCGGTAAGCCCGGATCAGCATCAGGGCGCGGATGGAATCGTGGGCCGCCGCGCGAATCTCGTCGCCGGTGACGGGCGGCGCGGTAGCCGGGGCGGGCGCAGCCTTGGCGCCGGGCTTCTTCGGGTCGGCCTTGGGCGCGGGCCAGCGGCCGTCCATGGCGCCCAGCTCTTCGGTGGGCTCGGTCACGGGCTTGCGGCCCCACGAGCCGGCCCCGGCGGCCTGCTTCACCTGATCGGCGCGGTCGCGCAGCTGATCGAAGAAGGCCCGCCATTCACCCGAAACCGACGCGGGGTTCTCGGCCCACTTCGCGTGCAGTTCCTCGATGAACCCGGCGTTGGCGCCGTAAAGGAAGGAGGTCTCGGCAAAGACCTGGTTCAGCCGACCCGCATCGTCCGCCATCGTATCGCTTCTCGTCCCTTCGGACGCATCCCATCAAGGCCCTGGCGCACGTCTGCGCATTGGGGAGGGGCGTCGCGGCTCATATAGACGCTGTTTCCTTACGGGTCATGACCGCAAGGTGGCGAGACGCGGATATTTTTCGATTTGCCGGACAAAAACGCCTCCGGCCTGGGGCCGGAGGCGTGATCGTTCCGATTTCGCCCGTATCAGCCCTTGAGGACGTCCATCAGGGTCGAACCCAGACGGGCCGGGGACGGAGACACGCGTATGCCCACCGCCTCCATCGCCGCGATCTTGGAGCCGGCGTCGCCCTTGCCGCCCGAGACGACCGCGCCGGCGTGGCCCATGGTGCGGCCTTCGGGGGCGGTGCGGCCGGCGATGAAGCCGACCATGGGCTTGGAGCGGCCCTTCTTCGCCTCGTCGATCAGGAACTGGGCGGCGTCTTCCTCGGCGCTCCCGCCGATCTCGCCGATCATGACGATGGACTTCGTTTCCTCGTCGGCCAGGAACATCTCCAGCACGTCGATGAACTCGGTGCCCTTGACCGGGTCTCCGCCGATGCCGACGGCCGTGGTCTGGCCCAGGCCCTCGTTGGTGGTCTGGAACACCGCCTCATAGGTCAGGGTGCCCGAGCGCGAGACGATGCCCACATTGCCCTTCTTGAAGATGGAGCCCGGCATGATGCCGATCTTGCACTCTTCGGGGGTCAGGACGCCGGGGCAGTTGGGGCCCAGCAGGCGCGAGTTCGAGCGGTCCAGCCGCGCCTTGACCCGCACCATGTCCATGACCGGGATGCCCTCGGTGATGCAGGTGATGAAGGGGATCTCGGCGTCGATGGCCTCGATGATGGCGTCGGCGGCGCCGGCCGGCGGCACATAGATGACCGAGGCGTCCGCGCCGGTGCGCTCCTTGCCCTCGGCCACGGAGGCGAAGATGGGCAGGCTTTCGCCATTGGCGCCGGTCCAGGTCTGGCCGCCCTTGGCCGGGTGGATGCCGCCGACCATCTGGGTGCCGTAATAGGCCAGGGCCTGTTCGGTGTGGAAGGTGCCGGTCTTGCCGGTCAGTCCCTGGACGAGGATCTTCGTATTCTTGTCGACGAGAATGGACATGGTGTGTGCTCTCAGGCGGTGGGAAGGAAAGGGTTTTCGACCCGGACCGAGCCGTAGATCTGGCCGTGGTTCAGGTCTTCGGAATAGATGATGCGGGCGCCGAGACGTTCAGCGGCGGCGATGATGGCGCCGTCCCAGTAGGAGATCTGGTAGCGGCGGGCGTTCTCGATGCCGCCGCGCACCACCTTGTAGTCGACGGCCTGGAAAGGCTTTTTCGACAGGCGAAACACCCATTCCTGGGCCTCTTCGGCCGTCAGCGGGCGCGCGCCCTTGCGCTGGGCGTTGACGAAGAACTCGGCCAGAACCTGTCCCGAGGTGCCGAACCGCAGGGTCAACAGCTCGACGGCGCGCTCGTACTTCGCCGGTTCGTCGGCGGAACCGAGCGCAGCGTAGATCAGAACATTGGTGTCGAGGAAAACGTCAGCGCCAGCGATCAAAACGAGGCTCGCCGCTGTAGGTTTCTTCCCGGCTGGGACGCCAGTCGCCCATGCGGCCTTCGCTCTCGCGGGCCAGCTTCAGCAAAGCTTCGGTGGCTTCGTCGTGTTCGGTTTCTTCCTCGACCAGCCGGGTCAGGAACTGGCGGACCATCTCGTTGACGCTGGTCCGCTTCATGGCGGCCAGCACCCGCACCTTGTCGAGCAGGGCGTCGTCGATGGCGAGGGTGAGGTTGCGGGTCACGGACTCAGTTTACACGGGTTATGTGGAGCACACAATCCGTGGGCTCATCACATCGCGCGAACTGCCCCATGGAAGAGGGATCAATCTTCCCCGACAAGCACCAGTTGCCGCGACAGGTTGACGACGACCCTGCCGCGCGCCCGGTCATAAATGGATGTCAGCGTATACTCGCCGAGGGTGGACCAAATGCGCATCTCGCCTTCGATCGGCAGATCCGGAATACGATCAGGTTGCAGCCCGAGGTCTGCTGCGAGTTCGGCGATCTCCGCACGCCAGTCGCCTCTGGGCCTTGCGGCATCAACGCTGCAGATCGAAGCAACTGACGGATCAACTCTTCCCAGTTCGGGCACGCTCATCAGCGCGACATGAGCGTCGCGCACACGATACCCCACGCTCCAGCCTTCAGTAGAACCGGAAGGCCTCATGCGCACAGATCGCCAGCCACGCTCATGGGCAAGGCGCTCGACCGCCTCACGGTTCATCTCCGTTTCGACACAGGCTTCGCGAACCAGTTGGCCCACGGTCGGAGGAGTTGAGGGCTGTGTCACGAGAACGGCGGCCAGGAGGATCGAGGAAACCATCATTTATCTCTTGCAGTTGATCGGGACCGAAGGCGCACACCATCTCGCTGACGCTGGTCCGCTTCATGCCGACCAGCCCCTGGGCCTTGTCGAGCAGGTCATCATCGACGGCGAGGTGAGACTACGGGTCAAAGCCGCGCTTTAAACGGGGCATGTAGAGCAAATATCCGTGTCCGGTCGACGGGCGCGACGGCGCTACCGGATGCCCAGTGACAGTTTTGGCTGGCGATCAAAGAACTCGCTGGTGTGCAGCCAGCGGATTGCGCCGATCCAGTTAGGGCGCCACGCGATGCCCTCGCGAGCGAAAGCCGAGTCCATCTCCTCGACAAGCGGGAGCAGCAGTCCCTCATTGACCCGCCACCACTGCCCGAACAGCCGCCGCAGCGTCGGGGTGTGGACGAGGCGCAGATGGATCAGCGCGTGCAGAGAATCCCAGAAATTGAGATAGGCGGTCAAAGTTTGAATTTCGGTAAGGCCCTCGCGCGTCGCGACCCTCCGCATATGGTCCTCGAATGCATCGGCTTGCGGTTCCGCTGCGCCGCCAAAGCGCGCGATATACTCATCCTGCCGGTTGCCTGACCCCAGCCAGCCCCGGACGATCGCCGCTCTGTAGTCAGCGTGGCGGGGTTCGGGCATCGCCACAAACCGCAGCAGGACTTCATAGGCGGGACCGCTGACGCAGCGATAGAACTCGGGCGAAACGAACTCGCGATAGAGGCTCAGAGCGTGAGCCTTGCGCTGGCGTGAATCGGCGCGCCATTGGACGTAGGTGGTCACCGCCGTGGCGAAGGCTGTGGCGAAGGCGATCACCCCGCTGAAGACCTGCCAGTCTGTCATCACCGCCTCTGCTCCCGGGCGTCCTCGCCAGCATCTGGCGAGGTTCCGCCCGTCCGCATCACGCCACTGCAGCGACGATCTTCTGCGCCGCGTCGTCCAGGTCGTCGGCGGCGGTGATGGCCAGGCCCGACTCGTTCAGGATCTTCTTGCCCTGTTCGACATTGGTGCCTTCCAGACGCACCACCAGCGGCACCTTGAGGCCCACTTCCTTCACGGCCGCGACCACGCCCTCGGCGATCACGTCGCACTTCATGATGCCGCCGAAGATGTTGACCAGAATGCCCTCGACCTTCGGGTCGGCGGTGATGATCTTGAAGGCCGCAGCGACCTTTTCCTTGGAGGCGCCGCCGCCCACGTCGCAGAAGTTGGCGGGCTCTTTGCCGTACAGCTTGATGATGTCCATGGTCGCCATGGCCAGGCCGGCGCCGTTGACCATGCAGCCGATGTTGCCGTCCAGGGCGACGTAGGCCAGATCCCACTTGGAGGCCTCGATCTCCTTGGCGTCCTCTTCGGTCTCGTCGCGCAGGGCCTTGATGTCGTCGTGGCGGAACAGGGCGTTGCCGTCGAAGCTGACCTTGGCGTCCAGAACCCGCAGGTGGCCGTCGGTCATGACGATCAGCGGGTTGATCTCCAGCATGGCCATGTCCTTCTCGACGAAGGCCTTGTAGAGCGCCGGGAACAGGCTCTTGGCGTCCTCGGCGGCGTCGCCGGTCAGGGCCAGCGCGCTGGAGATCTTCGTCACGTCATCGGCCGTGACGCCCGCTTCCGGGTTGATGGCGATGGTCTGGATCTTTTCCGGGGTGTCGTGGGCCACCGTCTCGATGTCCATGCCGCCCTCGGTGGAGACCACGAAGGCTACCTGACCCACGGTGCGGTCCACCAGCAGCGAGCAGTACAACTCGCGGTCGATGTCGGCGCCGTCCTCGATGTACAGGCGATTCACCTGCTTGCCGGCCTCGCCGGTCTGGGCGGTCACCAGGGTGTTGCCCAGCATTTCCTCGACGTGGGCGACCACTTCCTCGATGGATTTGGCCAGGCGCACGCCGCCCTTGGCGTCCGGGCCCAGTTCCTTGAACTTGCCCTTGCCGCGCCCGCCGGCGTGGATCTGGGACTTCACGACATACAGCGGGCCAGGCAGTTGCTTCGCGGCGGCCTCGGCCTCGTCCACCGAGGTGATGGCGACGCCCGACGCGACGGGAGCGCCGAAGCCCTTCAGAACCTGTTTGGCCTGGTATTCGTGAATGTTCATGGAGAGGGACCGCTGTCGTGGGAAGGAAGGTTGAGGCGCTTATAAAGGCCGCCCCTTCGCAGGCGCAACAGGCGATCCCCTCCGATCAGTCCACCCAGTCGCGCTTGAGGGTGCGCGAGGCCGCGATCAGCAACACCGAAGCCAGCAGGTAGAAGCCCATGCCGGTGTAGATGGCCCAGCGCAGGCTCTCCTCGCCGAAGCGGGGCGCCAGCAGGTCGCTCATCCAGCCGAAATAGTAGAAGCCCACGGCGATGCCGAGCAGGTTGTTGATCAGCAGGAACAGGGCCGAGGCGGTGGAGCGCATGGGGGCCGGAACCAGATTCTGCACCGCCGCCGTGATCGGGCCCAGCCAGGCCAGGTTCAGGCCCGTGGGGATCAGGAAGATCAGGAAGGCCAGGGTCAGCTGCTGCACCGCGCTGCCGCCGCCGGGCAGGACCAGGCCGATGATCCAGGGCGAGTTCATGGCCGCGATGAACAGGGGCGCGGAAATCAGGAAGGCGACGGCGGGCGTCAGGGGATAGGCGCCCTTGCCCCGCTTGGCCAGCTTGTCCGCGACGGCGCCGCCCATCCAGATGCCGAGGGTGCCGCCGATCAGGGCGATGCCGGCGTAGTACCAGCTGGTCTGCAGCAGGGTCAGGTCGAAGCTGCGCATGAAGAACAGGGGCAGCCAGCCGGCGATGCCGTAGCCGCACACCGACGACGACGCCGCGCCCAGGGCCAGTAGCCAGAAGCTCTTTTTCGGGAACACGTAGGAGGCGGTGACCTTGGCGATCCAGAAGGACACGCCGATGACCGTCGCCAGACCGCCGGCGAAGGCCAGCACCAGCGGATTGCCCACAGGGACGCCGCCGAACTGACCCAGCGCCGCAAGCGCGAAGGCCACCGCCCCGGCGACGAGCATCAGGCGCGAGGCGTTGAGGCCCACGCGGTTCGGGGCGGGGATGGCGGGCGCGGCGGCGGCCTGAACGGTCTGAGGCTGAACCGGGGCCGCATCCACCACCGCCGGGCGGGCGATGTCGGTGGCGCCGCGCTTGGGATCACGGATGGTCAGGCGCAGCACCGGGGCCAGCAGGAGGCCCAGCAGGCCCACCACGATGAAGGCGGTGCGCCAGCCGTACTGGGCCGCCAGCACGCCGCCCACCAGAGTACCCGCCGCGGTGCCCAGCGGAATGCCGAAGGCGAACACAGCCAGGGCGCGCGCCCGCTGATGGGGCGGGAAATAGTCGGCCACCAGCGAATAGGCCGGGGCCACCCCGCCGGACTCGCCCACGCCCACGCCCATGCGGAACAGGAACAACTGGCCGAACGAGCCGGCCATGCCGCACAGGGCGGTGAAGCCGGACCACACGGCCAGGGCGCCGGTCATGATCCAGACCCGGCTGAACCGGTCCGCCAGCCACGCCAGCGGAATGGCGAGGGTGGAATAGACCGAGGCGAAGGCGATGCCGCCCAAGAGGCCGAACTGGCTGTCGCTGAGACCGAACTCCGCCTTCAGCGGCGCAGCGAGGATGCCGATGATCTGCCGGTCCAGAAAGTTCAGCATGTAGACCAGCACCAGGATCGCCAGGACGTAGTAGCGATACCCGGGCTTCTCGACGCGCGGCGTCTCGGCTGTGGCGGTCATGCGTTTCCCCTCGACTTTGTTCGTTGGACCGGACGGTAGCCCGCCTGCCCTGCTCTGCAAAAGAAAAAGGCGGCGAGCCGTGGCCCGCCGCCTGTCAGTCTTCGCTCAGATGATCAGAACCGGACCTGGAAGCTGGCGGTCCAGGTGCGCGGCGGGCCGTAGAAGGCGCTGATCGAATCGCCGAACACCGGGCCCGGGAAGTTGTATCCGCCGGTGCGGTACTCCTCGTCCGTCAGGTTCTTTCCGTAGAGGCCGATCTGCCAGTTTCCGGCCGGGGCGACCCAGACGGCGGACAGGTCCACCAGGGCGTAGCCCTCCTGATCGAGGATCGGGTTGGGGAACTCGAACTGGCTGAAGTCATCGCGGTAAGCCACCGACGGGGTCACCGCCAGCTCGCCGCCCATGACGTCGCCGGTCCAGGTCAGACCCAGATAGCCGCTCCAGCGCGGGGAGTTCTGGACCACCACCTGATCCGAGATGTCCTCGTACTGCATGGTGGTCAGGTTGTAGCGGATGAACTCCTCGAACTCGGCTTCCAGGTACCCAACGGCGAAGTTGGCCGTGAGGAAGTCGGTCAGCCACAGGGAGCCTTCGATCTCGGCGCCGTAGATGGTCGAGGCGCCCACGTTGTCCACGAAGCTGGCGATGCCCGTCGCGGTCGGCACCTGGGTGGTGACCTGCTGGTCCTGATAGTCCGAATAGAACAGGGCCGAGCTGAAGGTCAGGCGACGGTCGAAGGCGTAGCCCTTCAGGCCGAGCTCGTAGCTGTCCACCGTTTCGGGATCATAGCCGTCCACCGTGTCCGGGGTCGCCAGGGCGTCGCCGCGCATGTCGAAGCCGCCGGACTTGAAGCCCTGGCTGTAGGCCGCATAGCCGGTCAGGTCGTCGTTCAGGTCGTAGGAGACCGAGACGCGCGGCGTGAACTGATCGAACGAGCGGGTGTTCGTGTACAGGGTGTTCTGAACCAGCGGCGTCGCCGCCGGGCCGCCCGTGAGCGGGGTCTGGCCCACGCCCAGATAGGTGGCGCGGTTCACGAAGCCGGTCTTCTCGTCCTCGGTGTAGCGGGCGCCGACGGCCAGACGGAGGCGGTCGGTCAGGTCGAAGTTGAAGTCGGCGAACACCGCATAGCTTTCGGTGTCCACATAGCCGCCGTTGCCGATGCTGACGCCCAGATTGCCGACGATGGTGTCGAAGGCGCCTTCGGCGTGGCCGTCCAGATAGAAGACGCCGGCCACACCCTGCCAGCGGCCGCCCTCGAACAGCAGCTGGAACTCCTGGGTGAACTGGTCGTCGGCGTAATAGGCCGGGATGTCCAGGATCGGCGACGGCGTGCCGTCGAAGTCGATGACCGTGTCGGTGTAACCTTCGCGGTAGGCCGTGATGGACTTGAAGGTCAGCATGTCGCTGATGGTCCATTCGCCGGTCAGGGACAGACCTTCGGTTTCCACATAGTTGTCGTCGCCCAGGCCCGAGCGGGTGTCGTAGATGTCAGGCAGGACATCGGCGCCCGGCGCCGTTCCGGCGACCTCGCGGTGGCCGTGGCGGGCGTTGGAATTGTCTTCCACCCGGTCCCAGGCGAAGCGGAAGAACAGGTCGGCGGTCGGCGCCCACTCCGCGCTGATGCGGGCCGCCAGAACGTCCTTGTCATAGTGCTCGGCGCCGGTGGTCAGGTTCTGACCGAAACCGTCGCGGTCATAGTTGGCGATGGCCGCGCCGATGCGGAAGGTGTCGCCCAGCGGCGCAGAGCCGGAGGCGATCAGGTCCACCTGGCCGTAAGAGCCGACCGCGCCGCGCAGCATCAGCTCGGGCTCGGGGTCCAGGCGCGAGGTCACGTACTTGATGGCGCCGCCGATGGTGTTACGGCCGTACAGGGTGCCCTGGGGTCCGCGCAGAACCTCGATGCGCTCGATGTCGAAGATGTCCAGCACCGCGCCCTGGGGACGGGCGATGTAGACGTCGTCCACATACAGGCCCACGCCCGGCTCGAAGCCCCACAGGGGATCCTGCTGGCCCACGCCGCGGATGAAGGAGATCAGGGTCGAGTTGGAACCGCGCGCCACCTGGACCGTGGCGTTGGGCGTCTGCTGCTGCAGCACGGTGACGTCGGCCGCGCCGGTGAGCTCCAGGCGCTCGCTGCTCAGGGCGGTGACGGCCACCGGCACCTCGCGCAGCGACTCCTCGCGGCGGCGAGCGGTGACGACGACTTCGCCCACCTCGGTGGCGGCGGGCTGTTCGGACATGTCCTGAGCCTGGGCCCAGGATGCCGAAGCGGTGAGCGCGCTGACCGCGGCCCCCGCCAGAAGAGCGGATTTGACGAGCTTGTTCATGGGATGCCCCAACCTGTGTTTCCGATGACGACGCGATTTATTCAGCGTTCAATGATTTTCCGGGAACCTGATCGCGTTTTTGCATTCTGTCAAATGGTCCAGGGGCGCTGACGTTGGGGAAGCTCGACCGTGTGGCGCCGGCGCCATGCTCGCGCCCGATTGCCCGGGGCCTCCGCGCGCACTAGCGTCCGCCCATGACCCGTTCGCCTGCTCCCGCTCCGAAACCCAAGGCCGCGCCCGCCCGCCGGGGGCGCCCGTCCAAGGACCAGAAGGCCGGGGAGACTCGCGACGCCATCCTCGACGCCGCAGAGGACCTGTTCTCCAAGCACGGCTTCTATGGCGTCACCATCCGCGAGGTGGCGCGGGAGGCCGGCGTGGATACGGCGCTGGTGCACTATTATTTCGGGGCCAAGCGGGGCCTGTTCGACGCGGTCTTCATCCGCCGGGCCGAGGTCTGGAACAACGAGCGCGTGGACGCCATCAATCGTTATGTGGCGGAGGCCGGCGACAGCGCGACCCTGGAAGGCATCCTTGAAGCGTTCCTGCGCCCGCCGTTCGAATGGTCGCTGAAAGGCGGGCCGGGGTGGAAGCACTATGCGGCGCTGGTGGCCCAGACCAACGCCAATCCGGCCTTCGGCGGCGAGACCATGGCGCGCTATTTCGACCCGGCCATCCACCGCCTGATCGAGGCGGTGCGGCTGGTCCTGCCCGACGCGCGGGACGTGGATCTCTACTGGGCCTGGCACAATCTGTCGGGCGCCCTGACCCTGACCCTGGGCGAGACCGGCCGCATCGACCGGCTGTCCGAGGGCCAGTGCCGGTCAGGCGATCTGGAGACCGCGTGCGACTACATGGTCCGCTTCGCCGCCGCTGGTTTCCGGGCGGTGTGCGGCCGCTGAAATCGATCGGGGGGAATCGCATGTCCGCAGGCCTGAAACGGTTGATCACCGCAGAGACAGTCCAGGGGGTCGGAATCGCCGCCGCCGCGGGGGTCTTTCTGGCCCTGACCAACGCCTTCGGCGCGACGACGGACCTGTGGTTGCGGCTGGTCTACTGGGTGGTGTTGATGATCGTGGCCGGGCTGTGGGCCGAGGTCTGCATGCGCATGGTCCGCCGCCTGCCGGGCATGGAGGCGTCCCTGCCCGCCCGGTTCGTGGTTTCGGTGCTGGCCATCGGCCTGCCTGTGACCCTCGTCGTGTGGAGCGTGACGGGCTGGGTCTTCTACGGCCAGGCGTACGGGCTCGACATGCTGCCCGGGCTGACCTGGCGGGTGCTGCTGATCACCGCCGGGATGACCGCCATCGGCATGGCGCTGGAGCGGAAGACGGTCACGACCGAGGCGGGCGAGACGCCACCCCGCTTTCTGGACCGCCTGCCGCCCCGGCTGCGCGGCGCCGTGATCCACGCGGTGCAGGCCGAGGACCATTATCTGCGCATCCACACCGACCGGGGCTCGGACCTGATCCTGATGCGCCTGTCCGACGCCGTCGCCGAGCTGGAGGGGCTGGAGGGCGCCCAGACCCATCGCAGCTGGTGGGTCGCCCGGGACGCTGTGCGAGACATCAAGCGCGGCGACGGACGCGCGACCCTCACGCTGGACGGCGGCCTCACCGTCCCGGTCAGCCGCCGCCACGCCCGCGCCCTTCGCGCGGCGGGGTGGTATTAAGGCGTGTCCTCTTCGATGCCGGTGCGCACAGAATGAAAGGCGATGCTTGGTCGTTAGAATAACGCATCCAGCACGGGCAAAACGAATTGAACTCCGCAAATGAATACATATCCTACATAGGGATTATTCAGGGCCTTTTGCTGTTCGGCCTGTTGGTAAGCGATACGCGGACGACGACAGCAAGTCGGCTTCTTGGGCTTATATGCCTTGTAATCGCGCTGATTTTTTCAGTTCCGATCATACTGGCCAACATTGATAGCCCCATCATCGGGTGGGCGATCGGTCCGATTTTTTTCTTGCCGGTGACTCTGGGGCCCCTGGGCTACCTTTACTGCCGCAGCGCTCTTCTCGGCGTTCCCCTGGCAGGGCGCGACGTCCTGCACCTGATTCCGGTTCTGCTTTGCTACGCATTGACGGCCGATATATCGCTGGCCGATCCGCACCAGATGGCGATGTGGATCGCGGGAGAAAGACCGCCTTCCATTCGTTTGCAGATCGCCGAGCATTTGCCCGCGATGATCGCCTACGGATACGCCGCCTGGACGGGGTTTTTCCTCTGGCGGTATCGCCGACAGGCCAATGACACCCTGTCCAATTTCAATCCGGACGTTTTCAACTGGTTGCTGGCTCTGCAGGCTCTCAACCTCGTCGTCTGGTCGTTGAACGTGATTCCCGGGCCGACATCGGCGCCGAGGCTCCTGCCCGATGTGGCAAATATAGTTCTGGCCGCATTCATCTACGTCATCGCCATCATTCAGTGGCGGCGTCCGCTGTTTTTCACGATCCCGGCGCTGTCCAGCGAGCCGTCCGGGGCCACGCTTGAGGACCCGGATGAAGGTTCGTCGCGGCGGGACGGTGAACTCGATCCGTCGACCCGGGCTGAACTCTTCGAAACGGTCAGAAGACGGCTTGAAGGCGACGAACTCTATCTCGACGGCGACCTGACCCTGGAGCGGCTTGCGGCTTCGACCGGTCTGAGCAAGCACCACCTGTCGGAGGTTCTGAACCGTCACGCCGGAAAGAACTTCTATGAGTTCATCAACGGCTATCGGATCGCGTTCGTGTGTGAGCGTCTCAGCCAAACCGACCAGAGCGTCCTCGATATCGCGCTGGAAGCCGGGTTTTCATCAAAGAGCACGTTCAACGCGATCTTCAGGCGGCACACCGGGCAGACGCCCACCCAGTTCCGGACAGCGCGCTCCGTACAGGGAGCCTGAAAAAGCGATCCCCGGACGTCCAGTTCGATAAGTCCGGACGCCTGGCCCCGTCCGATTTGCAAGATGCGCCCCACCACAGCAAGTCGCGGGAGGGTTCGGATGCAAATGAGAACACTGAGGAAATGGGGTTTCAGGGCCGGAGGCGTGATCGCGGGCTTGATCGTGCTGGCGGTCGCCGCGCTGTTCTTTCTGACCCTTCGCACCGTTGATCGAATCTACGGGGGGCACACCCAGGTCGTCGATCCTGACCAGTTTCAGGTCGAGAGCGGCCCGATGGCGATCACCCACGTCAGCGTATTGTCGCCGGATGGTTCACAGATGCTGCCGGACAGGACGGTGGCCGTGCGGGACGGACAGATCGTTTCGATCTCGACCGGCAGCGATATTCCTGAAGGCCTGACGCGGATTGACGGTCGCGGAAAGTTTCTGATCCCGGGCCTGATGGATTCCCATGTGCACCTCCAGCGCAGCCCCAACGACCTACTGCTTTATGTGGCCAACGGGGTGACGCAGATCCGCAGCATGGGCGGGTCGGACGCAGATCTGGCTCTGAGGGATGAAATCCGGAGCGGCCGCATCGGCCCGCGTTTCCATGTGTCCTCGCCGTCGATGAACTCGGCGGACGGCTTTTCGTCGGCTGGGTCTGCTCCGGGCTGGATCCCCGAACCGCTGGTCATCTGGTTCGTCGAGAATGTCTTCAACACGCACTCGACGCCGAATGCGCAGGAAGCCCGGGACGATGCGCGTGCGTTCATCGACCGGGGCTACGACGGCATCAAGCTGTACGGCTTCCTGACCATGGACAGCTATCGCGCCATTCTGGATGTAGCCGAAGAGCTGGATGTTCCGACGGTCGGCCACCTGCCCGAAGACATGCCGCTGAGCGACCTGCGCACCACCAGGCTTCGCGAAATCGCCCATATCGAGGAGTTGGTGAAGGCGCTGCTGGACGAGTTCGGGAGCGTCAACAGCCAGGGAAGCGAGGCGTTCATCGCCTTCGTGGAAAGCAGGAAAGATGAGATCGCAGCTGACCTGCTGGAAAACGACATCGCCGTTCACAGCACGCTGCGCTTCTCGGAAAACATCGACGATCAGGTGTTTGATCTGGACGGCGCCCTCGCGGACATCCCGCTCAAATACGCCAATCCCGGCATTGTCGAAGGTTACGGCCCGCTGGGCTTCGGGTGGCTTCCGGGCAGCAACAAGTTTCAGGCGTACGCAGGGGACACGCCCGAACAGATCGCCTCGAATAGGGCGTTCTGGGCCGCTCGCGAAGAAGCCCATCGCATCCTGCTGAGGGCCATGGTCGCTGCGGGAGTCCCCATTCTCGCCGGCACGGACGCCAACGGTTGGCTGAGCGTCCCGGGATTCTCCCTGCACGACGAGCTGCAGTCGCTCAACGCCGCCGGCATGACCCCGGCGCAGGCGCTCCATGCGGCGACCGCGGCGCCTGCACGGGCCATACGCAGCGATGCGGGGGTCATCGAGGTCGGTCGCCGTGCGGACCTCGTTCTGCTCAACGAGAACCCGCTGGTCGACATCGGAAACACATCGTCTATCGAAGCGTCATTCTGGGTGGGAGATATCTGAACCGAGGCCAGCTGAACGCCATGCTGCAGGCCGTTGAAGCGGCCAATGCTGCGAGCAGACGTTCCTCCATAAGCCCGTACCAATGAGGTCGCCGGGCGCCCGCTCCAGGGTCTCTCTTCCTCGGCGCTAGGCCGCCGCCCAGTTGCCGTGGAAGGCGGCGGGCATGGCCACGTCGGCGCGCCAGGTGCAGACGGGACCGTCCTCGATCCGCGCCATGTCCAGCACGTGCAGCTCGGTGACGCCTTCGCGCAGATTGATGGTGGGCCCCACCAGCCAGGCGTCCGCCTCGCCGCTCAGGCCCGGCTTGGGCACATGGACCATCTCGTCCACCACATGGCCGGTGCCGAAGTCATAGGCGTGGGTGCGGCCCTGATCCCAGTCGGTGACGCCCACCGCCGTGGCCAGCGGCCGGTCCGGCTCCTCGCCCAGGGTGTGCAGGCTGTAACGGCGCCGCTCGCCCGCCCGGCGCGCGTCGCCCCGGGGGAACTCGGCCGCGCGGCCTGCGTGCTCCAGCCGCCCCTGACCGTCCGGCGACAGGGTCATCATGGCCAGCCGCGCGGGTTCATTGCCCAGCGGCACGCCGTTCAGGATGTCCTGGGCGCCCTGTGAGGCGAAGGACATGTCCGCATGGGCGCAGACGTCGAAGCGGATGGTCCCGCCCGCCTCCTCCCAGGCGTCGCCCAGATGAAAGAAGCCGAAGGCCGGCGCCTCGTACACCCGCCGGGCGTCCAGATCGTCCTTGTCGATCACCAGCACCTGGGTTCCCTCGTCCGGCAGCCAGTCGTAGGCGGTGGAGACCGGCATGACGTTGCGCGCATGCACCCACGGCTGCAGCACGATCACCAGATGCCGCGCCGTGGCGGTGAAGTCGTGGATGTAGCTGGCGCGCGGCAGCGGGATGACCCGCGCGTCCTCCAGCGTCCCGTCCGCCGAGAGGCGCCAGACCACAGCCCTGTTTCCGTTGACGCCCAGATTCCAGATGCGGCCGTCGGGTTCGATGCGGGGGTGGGCCAGGAACGGCATGCCGCGCAGGTCCGGGCGCAGGGTGACGAAGCCGCGCGTCTCCAGGGTGTCGGGATCCATGGCCATGGGCGAGCCCGCTTCCCACAGGGCCCAGATGGCGTCGCCCACCTTGTGCACCGAGGTGTTGGCCGGGTTGGCGTCGTCCGCCGAACCGATCTCGGCGCGCGGGTCGGCGACGGTGCCGAAGCCCGGCATGACCATGGCGTCCAGCCGCGTCTCCTGACGCCGCTTGGGTGTGTCGGCGAAGCGGGCGGCCAGGGTGGCCTGACCGTCTTGGATGCCGAAGCGGCGGATCAGGCCGTCGCCATCGAACCAGTGCTGGGACGAACCGCCCGGCCGCCGGAACTTGGCGGGTCCGTTGCGGTACAGAGCCCCGGACAGGCCCTCGGGCGCCCGGCCGTGGACCCGCTGCAGGACGCGCGGGGCGATGTCGCCCTCAACATCGGCGGTGGCCAGGGACCAGTCGGACGCGACCCGCAGGGCGCGGGCGGCGAAGGCCGTGTCCGGCGTGATGGCCAGAGCGGCGGCGGCGGTCAGGAAGGTGCGGCGCGAGGTGTTCATGATGTCAGCTCCCCCAATCATTCTTCAGCGCAGGGTGATGGTCTGGCGGGTCTCGCCCGAGACGGTGAAGCGGGCGCGGTCCCAGGAGGCCGGGCCCATGTTGCCCACCGCATTGTTGGAGAAGGCGAACGGCTCGGTGGGCATGCCGAAGGGATTGGTGTTCATCTGGCCGTCGCCGTTCACATCGTGAAAGGCCCGCAGGGCGTAGTCGCCGGGGGGCAGGCCTTCGAACCGCGCAACCCGCTCGCCGCCGGCCACGTCGATCATGGCCGCGCCCACCGGAGCGCCGCCGCCGTCATAGGCCGCCTGGCTGTCGAACAGGGCGGCCATGACGGCGCCGTCCTCGGCGCCCACGTCGAAGGTAATCTCGACAACGCTGGTGTCGGCGGGCTGAAGCGTCAGGGCGGCGGCGAGGATGAAGGCGGGAACGGAAAACATGATCGGGCTCCTGAGATGAAGACCCGGTCGCCGGGCCGTCGATGGCCCATTGATTTCGCGCAGAGGCCGCCGTCGCCACCGTCGATGCGTTTGCGTCCGCGTGGTGTGCGTGAATGACCGCGCCCGTGCGTTCACGAAGCGCCGGTGACCGTCCTAGGCGGAGGCGGCTGTCCTCAGCACGCTCAGATACCCCGGCGCCGTCTCCATGCGCGCGGCCTCGGGGCGGGTGTGCAGCAGCCGGTGCAGGCGCGGCAGGCGCCAGCAGGGCACGTGCATGAACAGGTGGTGCTCGGCGTGATAGTTGACCCAGTAGGGCGCGATCAGGGCCCGCTCGATCCAGCTGGCCCGGGTGGTGCGGGCCGCGCGGAAGGCGTCGTCGGCCGACCCCTCGACACAGGCGTGCTCGGCGATGTTGCGCAGGCGCGTGACCAGCGGGAACCAGGTGGCCATGGGCAGCAGCCACAGCGCGAAATACGCCCACCAGACGCCGGCCAGCGTCAGGGCCGCCAGCATCCCGGCGTTGACGATCAGGAAGGGCGCCACCGACTTGCCGGTGACCACCGCGCCCTCGGCCATGTCGGCGTCGCGCTGATTACGAAACGCGCCGACCAGCAGCATGACCCGCTGCTTGAAGAAGGTCTGGCCGGTCAGGTCGCGGATGATCTTGCGCCGCAGGGACGCGCCGGTGACCGGGAACGGCTCGGACAGCACCAGATCCGGGTCCTCCGGCTGCTGGGCGAACCTGTGGTGCGACAGGTGATAGGGGCGGTAGGCGCCAAGGCTGGCCCCGACCGGCACGGCGCACAGCCAGTGGCCGAGCATGTCGTTCAGCGTCAGGTTCTTCGCCAGCGCCCCGTGGGCCGCCTCGTGCATCAGAATGGCCAGACCCAGCTGGCGGGCGCCCACGATCATGATGCAGACCGGGATCAGCACCGGCCACATCACCCCGACCGCCATGGCCAGGGCGATCACCCCCCAGGCGTGCAGCACCAGCAACGGCCCGCGCCAGTGACTGCGCGCCTGAAACGGCGCCCACTCCTCGGGCGTGAACAGACGGGTCGGGGAAATGCGCGGCGCGGCGGGCATGAGGTCATCATAGCGCGTTCTCCAAAAGGACGCGATAAAGTCGCAGAAGCCGGGGATTATGCACTTGACGTACCACGCCCATCATATAGGGTGTAGCTATGAACCTGACCGATCCCATCTTTCACGACGCCGACGCGGCCCGCGCTCATTTGGAAAAGCTCCAGTGGGCCAACGGTCGGGTCTGCCCGCATTGCGGCACGGTGGACAACTCGGTCGAGTTGAAGGGCAACAGCACCCGTCCCGGCGTCTATAAGTGCCGCGACTGCCGCAAGCCTTTCTCGGTCACGGTCGGCACCCTGTTTGAGCGCTCGCACGTCCCCCTGAACAAGTGGGTTCTGGCGGTTCACCTGCTGTCGTCCTCCAAGAAGGGAATGAGCAGCCACCAGCTGATGCGTTCGCTTGGCGTCACCTACAAAACCGCTTGGTTCATGGCCCATCGCATCCGTGAGGCCATGCGCGACGACACCGCCTATCCCATGGGCGGAAACGGCGGCGCGGTTGAGGTCGATGAGACCTTCATCGGCTCCGACCCTGACATCGAGAAGGGCCGCAACCCGTCCGCGCACAAGATGAAGGTCGTCTCTCTGGTGGACCGTGAGTCAGGCCGCGCCAAGTCTTATGTGGTGGACCGTATCGGCGCTGCCGAGATCGGCCCCATCGTCATGGCGAACGTCTCTCGCGAGGCCCGCCTGATGACTGATAGCGCCCGTCACTACCCCCAGATCGGTCGTCACTTCGCCTCGCACGGCGTCGTCAATCACAACATTGACGAATACGTCTCGCGCGTTGACGCCACCATCCACACGAACACGATTGAAGGCTTCTATTCGATCTTCAAGCGCGGGATGCGCGGCGTCTATCAGCATTGCGCCAAGCGCCACCTGCATCGCTATTTGGCAGAGTTCGACTTCCGCTATTCCAACCGCATCGCTTGCGGCCTTGATGACACGCAACGCGCCGCCAAGGCCCTGTCGATGATCGGTGGCAAGCGCCTGACTTATCGGCGGATTGACGGCCTGCAAGCCGTTTAAAAAGCCGAAGAAGAGACGCCGCAATCAACGCTGGCGAACGAAGGGGTGACGAACGACCATTAACAACAAGGCACACAACAGGTGGTGCAAAATGCCGCGATTCACCCTACATAATGCAGATTGTGGATGCCGCACTATGGACGTATAACCGTCAAATCCATGCTTTAGGATTTTTTAGGGTATCGCTGGCAGGATTCTGGCGGAACTCGGAGTCCGTCTGCTGGTTATCAAGGGTGGTCTTGTGCCACCCGTGGGGGGCACCGGCGGACGCCGGAGTAGGACAGAGATGATGGAAAACGAACTGCACACGCTTCTGGAGCGGGCGCGGAATGTAACGGTTTCTGAAGCCCAGCTTGAAGAGGGCCGCATCGCTATGGCTGCGGCTAATGCTGGCATTAACGACTCGCGGGTGACGGTCGAAACGATGCGCGCCACCCGCACGATTATGCTGGCCTCCGAGCAGGCCAAGGACGCGCTCGTTTAAGGCATGGATGCGCAGGATAAGTTCCTCCGCAAACAGGCCAACATACTGCGGCTACACCAGTTGGTGGACGCCACCGTATTAGGGGTTCCGCAAGGGACCCCTTTTGTGTTCTCTGAGGCCCTAATCAAGCGGCTCCATGGCGTGGCGATGGCGGGGTTGCTGCCTTCGCCGGGGGAGTACCGGCAGGGCGAGGTGCATATCCAGAACAGCGCTCATCGCTGCCCCAGCTGGATACAGGTGCCAGCCCTAATGGGAACGGCCGTCGAATGGGTGGCAACTAACTGGAACGAGCGCGACCTCATCCACCTTGCTTCGTTTGTTTTGTGGCGTCTGAACTGGGTCCACCCCTTCCAGAACGGAAACGGCCGCACCGCCCGCGCCAGCGCGTACATGGTCCTGTGCGCAAAGTACGGCGGCCTACTGCCGCCCAAAAATTCTGTCATCGAACAAATCCAGCGCGACAAGCCGACCTACTACGGCGCGCTCAGGGCCTGTGATCAGATTTTTGATACTAGTCAGAACGTGGACGCTGCGGTGCAGCCGATGGCTCAACTTTTGACGGCCCTTCTGACGCAGCAAATTCAGTCGAACCTCTAGGTGGGGCGAGATTAAGCGCGGTCTTGGGCTGCGGCTTGGTGCTCAGCATACGGCGAAGAACGTCGTCGGGTTTCGGGTCGGGGGTCTTAGTGTCCATAAAACCAGCCTATCACGTCTTCCTGTCGCCCACCCAGAAGCGGCTCATTGCCGAGATTTCGGCCATCCAGTCGCAGGTCGAATGGCTGATGAGGCTCGCGGTTCAGCACTGCTTGGGATGCGAGCCCGCCACCGCCAGGACGATAATGGGGTCCACCAGCATAGCCGCAAACGCGAAGATCTGGTTCGACGTTATTTGCGAGGCATACGCCGACAACGAGATCGCCCTCGATTGGGCCGATGCTGCTTACGCAGGGATCGCGAAGCTTGCGGAAGATCGAAACTCCTACCTGCATACGCTGTACGCCCACCGCGACGGCGATGACGAAAACGACTTCAACGTAGCCTTCTCGCACCAGCTATCGAAGGCTGATCGAGCCCGGTTGCCCGCCGCAGTGAAGGCGCGAACAGAGAAGGCGGTTTCACTCAACGACCTCAAGAAGGCGCGGGACCACGCCGCGCAACTCTCCATCATTTTCGCGTACTTTGAATGGGAGCTTCTGGACATGGGCGCGCCTTCGCCATTTGAGCGAAGACTCGCTGCACTACCTCCGATGCCTCCTCACACCCCAAGGGCCGAGCGGGCCAAAGCGCGTCAACGCCAGCAGAAATCATCTCCGGCGTAATCTCGATCTCAGTACCGGCCTGTCGCACTTCATCTACTCCTTGTGTTTGGTACGTCAAGTGCATAATCCCCCAGAAGCCTGACTAAATGTCGTGTTGACCTTACATTTCGATCGTGTCATGTTGACCTTACATTCAGTCAGGAGGGCGCGACATGCTCACACTCGGGAAACAGCAAACCACCGCGGCCGGCCGCCGCTATGTGATGCGGACCATGGCCTTCATGAGCGGCTATGTAGCGGTCAATGTGGCGGCCATCTTCGGCGCGTTCGACGAGATCATCGGTCGGCCGGTGGCCTGGGCTCTTGCGCTGGCGGTCGCGGCGCCCGTGGCCGGGCAGATCTGGGCCACCCTGATGCTGATGCGCGACTCCGACGAGTTCGTGCGCGGCGTCACGGCCAAGCAGTTCATCCTGTCAGCGGGCGTCGCCATGGCGCTGGCGACGGCGTGGGGTTTCGGCGAAAGCTACGCGGGCGCGCCCCATGTTCCGGCCTGGCTGATCTATCCCCTGTTCTGGGCCGTCTTCGGGGTGGTGGCGCCGTTCGTGCGGAGCTCTCACTGATGAAAAACCGCCTGCGCGTGCTGCGCGCCGAGAAGGGCTGGAGCCAGGCCGAGCTGGCGGACCGCATCGGGGTCTCGCGTCAGGCCATCAATGCGCTTGAGACCGAGAAGCACGATCCGTCCCTCGACCTCGCCTACCGCATCGCCGCCCAGTTCGGGGCCGCGGTGGAAGACATCTTCGATAATCCGCACGGCTGACGCCGGCGGCTCAAACCCAAGGAGAAGACTGATGTTCAACGTACGCTCATGGAGCGGGCGGCTGGCCGCCTGCGCGCTGTTCGCCCTGTCGGTCGGCGCCGTGGCCGCCCTGCCAGAACGCGCCGAGGCCCAGATCGCCGATCCGGCGCCGGGTTTCACATCTGATCGCATCAGCGTGGAAGTGATGGGCGAGGGCCCCGACGTGGTGCTGATCCCCGGAATGGCGTCGTCGCGCGAGGTGTGGCGCGCCACCGCCGAGGCGCTGGCCGGGAATTACCGGCTGCATCTGGTGCAACTGTCCGGGTTCGCCGGGCAGCCGTGGACCCACGGCGAGGGCGACTTCCTGCGCCCCGCCGTGGCGGAGATCGGGCGTTACATCGAGACGGCCGAGCTGGAGCGGCCCGCCATCATCGGCCACTCCATGGGCGGGGCTTCCGGCGTCATGCTGGCGCAGGAGCGACCGGACCTGATCGGCCGGGTGATGAGCGTGGACTCCCTGCCCTTCTTCAGCGTGCTGTACGGGCCGGAAATGACCGCCGAACGGGCCCGGCCCTATGCGGAACAGGCCGCCCGCGCCGGGCTGGACGTGGACGAGGCGATTTTCCGCGCCGGGCAGCAGGCTCTCGCCCAGGGCATGAGCCGGGACGAGGCGACCCGCGCGGCCATGGTGGACTGGTCCATGGCGTCGGACCGGCTGGCGATCGGGCTGGCCATGCGCGACGTGATGGTCACGGATCTGCGACCGGGTCTGGC
The DNA here is from genome assembly GCF_047617075.1 of Brevundimonas sp. Taxonomy (GTDB): domain Bacteria; phylum Pseudomonadota; class Alphaproteobacteria; order Caulobacterales; family Caulobacteraceae; genus Brevundimonas. The sequence continues at coordinate 260,279 of NZ_JBLGCI010000002.1, read as the reverse complement.
GGCCATGACCACGCCGGTGTGGGCGGTCTATGCGGCCGATGCGGACGGGGGAGCGCCCGCCGCCATGGCGGATGCGATGTGGGCGCGGGAGTACGCCGATCTGCCCGGCGTGCGGCTGGAGCGGGTGGACGGCTCGCGCCACTTCATCATGGCCGACCAGCCGGAAGCCTTCATGGCGCTGGTGCGCGCGTTCCTGAATGAGTGAATCGGCGGGGCCTTCGCTCTATCTTGGCTTGATCTCGCGAGGCATCCGGATGCGCCGCCAGCGAGCTTCGACCAGGGCGAAGGCGCCGAAGGCCATGATGCCCAGGGCCGTGAAGCCCACGATCCACGAGCCGAAGGGCTGGGCCTCCAGCAGCTCCAGCGAGGCGCCGAAGCTGCGCGCCTCCTCGGCGCGGGTGCGCCAGCCGGCGAGGATGACGAACACCCCCATGGGCAGATAGGCGAACCCGCGCGCCGCATAGCCCGCCCGCGCCAGCGGCACGACCCGGCGGCAGGTCTTGCGGTCGCAGGCCAGACTGTCGGCGAACTCGCCGGTCACGCCCTTGATGATGTTGCCCACGCCCATGGCGAGGATGAACAGGCCCGCGCCGATCAGCAGCCAGTCGCCGTAGGGCATGTCCATGACCGTCCCAGCCTGTTGCTGCGCCTCGGCGCCGCCGTCGTCGGCGTCCACCTCGCCCACCTCGTCCATCAGCTCGAAGACCGAGGAGGCCAGAACGCCATAGAACACGCCGCTCAGCGCTTGACCGGCGCGCATGCCGATGGCCTTCAGGGACCAACCCTCGTGGTCCGCGTCGACCACCGACTGCAGGAACCGCCAAAGGACGAACATCCAAAGGCCGGCGCCCAGCAGGGTCAGCCACACCCGGCCAAAGGGCTGCTCGGCGGTCAGTTCGATGATCCCGCCCGCGCCCAGACTGTCGCCGGTTATGTCCACAGCGGCCAGCAGGGCCGCCAGCCCCACATTGAAATAGACGAAGCCGCGCGCGCCGTAGCCCAGGCGCGCGGCCCACTCCAGCAGGGTCTGGATGGAGGGCATGGAGCGGCCGGTCAGCCGCTCGAGGCGGCGGCCCAGACGTCGGCCCAGACGGCGGCCGGCGCGCGCGCCGAAACGGCGGCCTTCAGCGATCGCCTGGGTCAGGGTCATGGGCATTCATCCTCCGTGCGCGGAGGCCAACGCCTGAGCCCGGCAAACGGCTCCGCCTATTCGGCGGCCTGGAGGGCGCCGGCGCGCTCGGCTTCCAGCTCGGCGGCCTTCTTCTCCACCAGCTCGACGATGTGGTCGACCATGCCGGCGTTGTCCTGCTTGTGGGTCATCTTGCCGGCCAGATAGACCATGCCCGCGCCCTTGCCGCCGCCGGTGAAGCCCACGTCGGTGTAGAGCGCCTCGCCCGGTCCGTTCACGACGCAGCCGATGATGGACAGGCTCATGGGCGTGGTGATGTGGGCCAGCCGCTCCTCCAGCACGCCAACCGTCTCGATGACGTTGAAGCCCTGACGGGCGCAGGACGGGCAGGCGATGATGTTCACCCCCCGGTGGCGCAGGCCCAGCGACTTGAGGATGTCGAAGCCGACCTTGATCTCCTCCACCGGGTCGGCGGCCAGGCTGACCCGGATGGTGTCGCCGATGCCGGCCCACAGCATCGATCCCAGCCCGATGGCGGACTTGATGGTGCCGGTGCGCAGCGGGCCCGCCTCGGTCACGCCCAGATGCAGCGGGCAGTCGATGGCGTCGGCCAGTTGCTGGTAGGCGGCCACGGTCAGGAAGGGGTCGGAGGCCTTCACCGAAATCTTGAACTCGTGGAAGTCCTCGTCCTGCAGGATGCGGGCGTGGTTCAGGGCGCTTTCCACCATGGCGTCGGGGCAGGGCTCGCCGTATTTCTCGAGCAGTTCGCGCTCCAGCGATCCGGCGTTGACGCCGATGCGCATGGAACAGCCGTGGTCCCGCGCCGCCTGGATCACTTCGCGCACCCGGTCGCGCGAGCCGATGTTGCCGGGATTGATGCGCAGGCAGGCGGCGCCCGCCTCGGCCGCCTCGATGCCCCGGCGGTAGTGGAAATGGATGTCGGCCACCAGCGGCACGCGGGACTCTCGCGCAATGGTGCGGAAGGCGGCGGTGGATTCCTCATCGGGGCAGGACACCCGCACGATGTCGGCGCCCGCGTCCTCCAGCTGGCGGATCTGCTCCAGCGTGGCCGCCGCGTCGGCGGTGGGCGTATTGGTCATGGACTGGACGCTGATGGGCGCGTCTCCGCCCACGGCCACGGACCCCACCTGGATCTGGCGGCTCTTGCGGCGCTCGATATGGCGCCAGGGGCGGATGTGACCCAGCTGGTCGGCGGCGTTTGACATGATGCCCCCTAGATAGGGGATCAGGCGGCTCTATTCCACGACGGAAAGATGTCAGCCCTCGGGCGGTATCGTCGCGGCGGCGGCCGAGGCGGTGGCCTGCTGGGCCCGTTCGGCCGCCGCCTGCACCGCCCGCTCCGTTCGCGCGGCGGCTTCGGCGGCGGTGCGGCGGGCGGCGGCCTGGGCGCGGCTGTTCAGTTGGGACAGCGGGGTCAGCGCGGCGTTCAGGGCGCCGTCGTACTCCCCGTTCATATAGACCGCGAAGGCGTCCGGCTCGGACACGTCCACCGTTGCTGACACGTCAGAAGGTGCGCGCCAGGCCTCGCCGGCGGTCAGCTGGCGGGCGAACAGGACGCGGCCGTCGCCCATGCGCACCACCAGGCTGGCGGCGCGGCGGGCCTGAATGACCACGCTGGAAGCGGTGGGCGCCGCCCCATAGGTGGCGCCGCGCGGATTGAACGCGGCCTGAACCGGCGCATCGACGCGGGCGCCCTGCACGGCGGCCTCATCCTCGGGATCGATACCGGTCAGTTCGGCCTCGAGGCCGGGGGTGATGTAGAGGGCCGGCACGGTCTGGTCCGGCGGCGCGGGGCGCGGGGCGCCCAGACGAACAACGCCGGGCGCGGAGCCCAGGGACCAGGTTTCGGGCGTTTCGGAAATGGCGGGTGGGGTCGGATCCTGCATCAGATTGACCCGCTGGAACACGTTCCAGCCCACCACGGCCAGGACCAGCACGGCGGCGGCGGCGATCCAGCGGGGCGACCGGCGCCGGGCGTCGGTCACATCCGCGCCGGTGGGCGATTGCAGACCCTCGGCGGCGTGCGGCGTTTCCCGCTTGAAACGCTCGGCCGCCAGCTGTTCGTCAAGACCGAGGGCGCCGGCCACGGCGCGCACATAACCCAGCACGAAAACCTGGGATGGCAGGGCGCTGTGGTCGTTCTGCTCAAGCGCCCGCAGATAGCGGACATGGACGCGCGTGGCGGTGGACAGATCCTCGATGGATCGCGCGGAATGCTCCCGCGCCCTGCGCAAGGCGTCACCCAGCGTCGCCGACTCGGTCAGAACGCGATGCGGATCGGTCCACTCCGCTTCGTCTTGTCGCACGTCAGGGCCGAACCCTGCATCCAGCGGCATAGCGCCCGCCCCCATACTCGTACTGTTCGTCGATGGATGATCGAAACGCCACGTCCCCCGCGGCGCCCGATCCTGATCTCCCCCCGGAGACCCCTCGAACTCGTCCTGTGGATAACCCATTGACAGACCCGGATCAATGTCTGGTTAACCGATTCGCGCGGCGCGCGAGCGGCTTTCTCACAGAGCGACGTTCAATTTCCGGGCCAGAGCCTCAACCTCGTTGCGCACGGACGCGGACGTGGCCCCCAGCAGGCCCGTTACGCCCCGCCGCGCCGCCGCCAGATCCAGCGACAGGATCATGCGCTTGACCGGCCCGACGCCGCCCGCAGGGGCTGAAAGACGCGTGTAGCCAAGGGCCAGCAGGACCATGGCCTCAAGCGGCCGCCCGGCCAGTTCGCCGCAGACCGACACCGGCGTCTCGGTATCGGCGCACTGGCGCTGGATGTCCTGAAGCGCGCGCAGGGTCGGCGGCGAAAGGGGGTCGTACCGATCCGAGACGAGCGGATTGGTCCGGTCCGCTGCGTACATGTACTGAAACAGGTCATTGGTGCCGACAGAGACGAAGTCAGTCAGGGGCAGCAGGGCGTCCAGATGCCACAACAGGCTGGGCGCCTCGATCATGGCGCCGACCCGCAGCGATTCCGGCAGGATCTTGCCGCGCCGCTCGGCCCATTCGCATTCGGCGTCCATCAGGGCGCGGGCCGCGCGGAACTCGTCCACCGTGGCGATCATGGGAAACATGACCCGAAGCTCGCGACCTGCGGCGGCGCTGAGCAGGGCGCGAAGCTGCAATCGCAGCAAGCCGGGCCGGTCCAGTCCAAGGCGGATGGCGCGGCGGCCCAGCGCCGGGTTCTCCTCCCGCTCCACCTCCAGATAGGGCAGCACCTTGTCGCCGCCCACGTCCAGGGTGCGGAAGGTGACGGGACGGTCCCCGGCGGCGTCCAGCACCCGGCGATAGAGATCGGTCTGGGCCTGAAGGCGCGGCAATTCCTCGGACACCATGAACTGGAACTCGGTGCGGAACAGGCCGATGCCCTCCGCGCCCGTCTCGTCCAGGGTGTCCAGATCCACCACCAGACCGGCGTTGGCCAGGACCGTCACGCGCACCCCGTCACGAGTGACGGCGGGGGTATCGCGCAGGGCGGCGAACTCGGCGCGGCGCTGCGCCCGCACCTGCATGCGCGCCTGTACCGCGTCCAGCATTTCCGGACGGGGACGCAGGAAGGCCTCGCCCGTCTCGCCGTCGGCGATGACCAGATCGCCTTCCGACAGGCGGTCGCGCAGGCCCGCCAGACGGCCGACGCAGGGAATTTGCAGCGCACGGGCGACGATGCCCGCATGGCTGGCGGCTGAACCTTCCTCCAGCAACAACCCGCGCAGCTTGTCGCGGGGATATTCCAGCAGGTCCGCCGGGCCCAGATTGCGCGCCACCAGAATGGCGTCGTCAGGCAGTTCGCGCTGCCCCGGCTGGTCGCCCGCCAACACCCGCAGCAGGCGATTGGCCAGATCCTCCAGATCGTGCAGCCGTTCGCGGATATAGGGATCGCGCGCCTTTGCGAAGCGGGCGCGATGCTCGTTGCGGACCCGGTCCACCGCCGCCTCGGCGGTCAGACCGCCGCGCACCGCCTCCTCCAGCGACCGGTTCCAGCCCCGGTCGTCGGCGAACATGCGGTAGGTCTCCAGCACCTCATAGGACGGACCGGCCAGACCCTGACCGCCCTCCAGCATGGAATCGATGTTGGCCTTCAGCGCGGACAGGCCCAGCTTCAACCGGGCCTCCTCGGCCACCGGATCGTCGGCCAGCAGGCGCTCGGGCGCCAGGGGGGCCTCGTGCAGCACAGCATGGCCGATGGCCAGACCTTCAGCGAACCGCTGGCCCTTGATGCGTTCGGGCCGGTGGGGCGCCACCTCCACGTCGCGCAGTTCGTCCAGACCCAGCAGCTCGCCGGACGCCACGGTCTCGGCCAGAACCATGGCGATGGTCTGGATGTCCTCGACCTCGTCCTCGTCGTAGCGGCGGGCCGCCTGGTTCTGGACCACCAGCACGCCGATGGCGCGGCCGCCGCGCAGCAGGGGCGCGCCGAGGAAGGCGTGATAGGGATCTTCGCCCGTCTCTGGACGATACGAGAAGCTGGGGTGGAGCGGAGCGTCCGACAGGCTGATGGGTTCGTTGAGCCGCGCCACCTCGCCCACCAGACCCTCGCCCGGGCGCAGGCGGGTGTTGTGGACGGCCTCGGGGTTCAGACCCTCGGTGGCGAACAGCTCCAACTCGCCGGTGGAGCGCCGCAGATAGATGGAGCACACCTCGGCCACCATGGACGAGGCGATGGTCTTCACCACCTTGTCCAGACGCTCCTGGGCCGGGCCGCCGCCGGCCATGGCCTCGCGGATCTGGCGCAGGAGGTTTCTGGGCCCCCTCGTCGTCAATCCGCCGCCCATGGGCATCACACGCCTGCTCCCGCCATCCGATTCCGCCTTAGCATATACAGAAGGTTCCCCGGCGCGCACCCCGGCTAGTCACCGCGGGAAGGCTTCGGCGGAACCGGATCGTATCCCGAGCCGCCGAAAGGATGGCAGCGGCAGAACCTTTTTGCGGCCAGCCAGCCGCCGCGAGCGGGGCCGTGGGTGATCAGGGCCTCGGCCGCATAGTCCGAACAGGTGGGTGCGAAGCGGCACTGCTGGCCGATCAGGGGCGACAGGGTCACCTTGTAGCCCCGGTGCGCCAGACGAACGCCGCGCTCGTACAAACTGGCCGCCACCGTCAGGCCGCGCCCGACAGGCGGGTGCGCTCGGCCGCGCGCACGGCGTCCAGCGCCGCCTCCACCGCCACCAGGGTCGAGGCGTGGCGGGCGGGATAGTCAGCCACCTGTTTCAGCAGGCGTAGATCGGCAAAGCGGCCTTCGGGCCCTTCGCCGCCGGACTTCAGCATGGCCAGCAGGGCGTCGCGGGCCTGCTCGATCTCGTCTCCTGTCGCGCCGATCACATGCTCGCCCAGCACGCCCGCCGCCGCCTGTCCGAGGGCGCAGGCCTTCACGGTCTGGGCGTAGTCCGCCACGCGGCCGGCGTCATCCAGCACCACATCGACGGTCGCCGTCGATCCGCACAGCTTGGCGACCCGGTGGCCCGTGCCCTGTGGGGCGTCCAGGCGGCCCGTGCGCGGCATGTTGGCCGCCAGCGTCAGGATGCGCGCGCTGTAGAGGTCGTCGATCATGACCGACAGATAGGCGCTGAACGATCTTGCGAGAAGGGTGAAAGACTTTCCGCCCCGGGCGGACTTCATCGGCATCCCAGCCTTAGTGGAGCCTCTGATGATCCTTCGCCCCGCCCTTCCCGCCTGTCTTCTGGTCGCCGCCGCGCTCGCAATCGCGCCCGCCGCCCATGCCGAGCCCGACGTCTATCTGGGCCTGAACCTGGTCGATCCGCGGACCGAGACGATCCAGACGGGCGCCTATGTGGTGGTGGAGGATGGCCGCATCATCGAGATCGGGCAGGGGCGCCCCGAAAACAGCCGGGGCCGGATGCACGATTTCACCGGCGTGTTCGCCCTGCCCGGTCTGATCGACACCCATGCCCATATCAGCCTGGGCGCCGCCCGTCTGGGCGTGGACGACGACGGCGCGCCCTATCTGGCCGCGGATCATCGACCGGACATCGTGGCGCATCACGCCCGGCGCCTGCTGGCCCATGGGGTCACCACGGTGCGCAATCCCGGCGGCGACATGGCCCACAGCCGGGCCTACGACGAAGCGCGGGCGGCCGGTCTGCCGGGGCCGGAAGCGCTGCACGCCGGCGAAGTCATCGACCGCTCGCCGTTTCCCTTCACCGGTCTGGTGGACCGGCCGTCGGAGACGCGGACCATCGCCGAGATCGTCGCCGAACAGGCGCAAGGGGGCGCGCGCTACATCAAGCTGTATGAATCCCTGAGCGAAGAGGATCTGGCCGAGGGAATCGCCGAGGCCCGGCGTCACGGCCTGCCCGTCATCGGCCACCTGTCGGACGTCAGCTGGACCCGCGCCGCCGAACTGGGCGTGGACGCCCTGGTGCACATGATGCCGGTCAGCCCGGACTTGCTGCCTGCGGATCAGCGCGAGGCCTATGTGGCGAACCGCCGGCCGGGGGCGTTCGCCTTCTTCGAGTGGTTTGAGGCGGTGGATCTGGACTCACCTGAGATCGATGAGATGATCCGGACGCTGGCGCGGGAACAGGTGCACGTGGACGCCACCCTGGTCGCGTTCGAGGCGGCGTTCCGGGGCGATGATCCGGCCTTCCTCGCCCGCGACGCCGACCTGTTCCACCCGGACATGCTGGCCAGCTGGAATGAAGGTTTCCGCTTCGATCTGGGCTGGACCGCCGAGGACTATCCGCGCGCCCGGGCCATCTGGCCCAAGGTGCTGGAGCTGACCCGCCGCATGCACGAGGCGGGCGTGCCGCTGACCCTGGGCACCGACATGGCCAATCCCTTCATCGCGCCGGGACGGAGCATGGCGCGCGAGGCGGTCCTGCATCAGCAGGCCGGTATCCCGGTCTGGGACGTGCTGCGCATGGCCACGTCGGACGCGGCCCGCACGCTGGGGGTCGCGGAACGCACCGGCGCCCTGGCCGTGGGTCAGGAGGCGGACATGGTCTTCCTGACGGCTGACCCGACGGCTGATCTCAACGCCCTGACGCAGGTGCGGGCGGTGGTGTCGGACGGCGAGTTGTACGATCCGGAGGCGCTGCTGGCGGCTCAGTAACCGCCGAAGCTGCCCGCCGCGCCGGGGAACACAACCGGACTTTCCGCCCCGTTGTCGGCCACCGCCGCCACGCCGAAGAAGTAGTTGTCGATGACCACGTTCTCCAGCGTGAACGCGGTGACGTCGCCGACCCAGCGGCTGTGGGTCCACTGGGGTTCGGTGGTCAGGCGCCAGTAGATGCGGTAGCCCGCCAGCTCGGGGGCCTGGGCGTCGGTCGGACGGGTCCACCGCAGGGTGGTGTCCGGGCTGACGGCGCCCTCGATCTGGACGTCGGCGGGCGGCGGCGGGGCCCAGGCCATGCCCGCCAGCGCCACGGCGTTGAGCCCGGTCAGCTTGGCGGCGTAGTCGAAGTCCACATACTCGAGGGTGTCGCCGTAGTGGCGGCCGTCCTCATTCCTCAGGTCCTGATGCTGGCGGTCGTAATGCTCGTTGGTCTCCATGATCCGCACGCCGGGATAGCCCAGATCGTTGAACGGCCGGTGGTGGCCGCCGCGCCCGAACCGGTCCAGCCGGTAAACCATCATCACATCCAGATTGGGCACATACTGCTCGCCCACCCGCTCGATGTAGCGGGCCAGATTGCGCGAGGGGCTGTCCACCTCGCCGCCGGTGAAGCGGCGCTGGGTCGCTTCCTGATCGGTTTCGGTCATGCGGGTGCCCTCGGCGAAGACCCGGGCGGTGGTGTTGTTCACCACCCCGTTGATGCCCGCCGAATTGCCGATCATGTCGTTGTTCAGCACCGCCTCGATGCGCCAGCCCTCGCGCTGGGCCTGTGCCGCCAGAATCTGGCCGCCGAACAGGCCCTGCTCCTCGCCCGCCAGGGCCGCATAGACGATGGTGGCGGGGAACCGATGCTGGGTCAGCACCCGCGCGGCCTCCAGCGTTCCGGCCACGCCCGAGGCGTTGTCGTTGGCGCCGGGCGAGTCGTCGGCCGCGTTCAGCACGTCCGTGACGCGGCTGTCGATGTCGCCGCTCATCAGCACATAGCGGTTCGGATCGGCGGTTCCGCGCTGAATGGCGATGACGCTGACCACCTCGGCGGGCTCGGGGATCCGGGCGCCCGTGACGGTGTCCGACACATACATCACCTCGAGGCAGCCGCCGCAGGCCGCCGAGATGCGTTCGAACTCCGCATGGATCCAGCGCCGCGCCGCGCCGATACCGCGCGTTTCGGATTCCGTTTCCGACAGAGTGTGCCGGGTGCCGAAGCCCACCAGGGTCGCAATGTCCGCCTCGATGCGCTCCGGTGAGGGCGCGACGGCGATGTCATACAGGGCGGGAATTTCAGCCGGCGGCGGCGTCTGGGCCATGGCGGCGGCCGGCAGGGCCGCGACCGCCAGGGCGGTGAACAGTGCGCGCATCAGCGTTTCTCCTTCGTTTTCAGTCGGCTTGCGTTGGCGCTCACGGCGCTCTGAACCGGCGCCAGCACATACGCCTGCATCCGCGCCCAGTCCGCGTTCAGCGTCAGGGCTCTGTCGGCGGTTCGGGCCCAGCAGCCCATCGCCCACCGGGTCTGCATGACCGCCGCCTGCGCCGGATCTGGCGCTGTCATCGCCGCCTCCATGGCGTGAGAGGCGGCGTCGGCTTCGACAGCCAAGGCGTCGGCCAGCCGATCCGCAACAAGACCCGCACCCACCGCTGCGCGCTCGGACACCGCCTGAAAGGCGGCGACTTTCTCGTCGCTCATCAGGGCCAGTTCGGTCAGGTCGGCGCGAGCGGGATCGCAAACGGCCTCGGCCATGATCTCCAGCCGCCGCTGGATCACGGTCCCCGCATCCCGCATCAGGCGGTCGTTCATCTCGGCGGCGCTCAGGGCGCTGTCAGGCTTGTTCATGCCCGCAAGCCTAGGGCGCCGCCGTCGCCATGCAAGCGGTCGTTCAGGGCGCGACCTCGGATGAGAACGCCTTCACGTCCGCCAGCAGGGCCGGGACCGCCGCGTCGATGATGCGCTGGCCTTTCTCGGGCGAGGCCTGGGCCGGGTCCGAGCCGATGCGCCCGTCCGGGAACCGGGCCCGGTAGTCCAGGGCGTCGCGGATCGGCCCCACCGGAGCGATCTGCGGGGAATAGTCCGCCGTCTTGATGCGGTCGGGATAGGCCGCCTGGGTCACGGCGATCTCGGAGGGGGTGGCGTGCATGCCGTGCCCCTTGGGGAAGATTTCGGAACACAGCCGGTGCACCCCCGGCAGGTCCCACCAGTTGACCAGCTTCAGGGCGAAGGGCGGGCGCTCTTCCACGAACGACCATTCGGCGTAGATCTCCGCGAAGGTCGCCTCGATGGTGGCCACGTTGCCGCCGTGCCCATTCAGGAAATAGATGCGCTCAAAGCCGTGCCGGCTCAGCGACGAGACCCAGTCCGTGATGGCCGCCATGAAGGTCGAGGGCCGCAGGGAGATGGTGCCGGCGAAGGCCAGATGATGCTGGGCCATGCCGATGTTGAAGGTGGGCGCCACCACCAGGCCGTCGTCCTGCTTCTCCGCCGCGTGGGCGATGATCTCGGGGCACAGCCAGTCCGTGCCCAGCAGGCCCGTGGGGCCGTGCTGCTCGTTGGAGCCGATCGGCACGACCACGGTCTTCGTCGCCTTCAGGCGCGCGTCGATCTCTGGCCAGGACGACAGGTGGATCAGCATGGAAAACTCCGGAACTTGGGACAGTGGTCCGCTTGGCAAGCGACGGCCCAGCGCATACGCCTGTTCGACCGGCGCCGCAAAGACGCGACCTCCCCGATACGGAGCCCTCCATGACCGACCACACCCGCATCCCTGTTCCCGCTCAAGTGGCCGCTCACGCCCACATGGACGCCGGGGCCTTTGCCCGAACGGTCGAGAGCGCGGCGCGCGATCCGGAAGGGTTCTGGCGCGGGGTGGGCGAGCGGCTGGACTGGTCGAAGCCCTTCACCGAGGTCAAGGATGTCAGCTTCGACCGGCAGGACTTCCGCATCCGCTGGTTCGCCGACGGCGAGCTGAACGCCAGCGTCAACTGCATCGACCGTCACCTGCCCGAGCGCGCCGACCAGACCGCCATCCTGTTCGAGGGCGACGACCCGTCCATCGACGGCAAGATGAGCTATGCCGAGCTGCAAGCCGAGGTGTGCCGCATGGCCAATGTGCTCAAGGACATGGGCGCGAAGAAGGGCGACCGCATCACCCTCTATATGCCCATGATCCCGCTGGCGGCGGTGGCCATGCTGGCCTGCGCCCGCATCGGCGCGGTGCACTCGGTGGTGTTCGGCGGCTTTTCTCCCGACAGCCTGTGCGGCCGGATCGAGGATTGCGGCTCGACCATCGTCATCACCGCCGACGAGGGCAAACGCGGCGGCAAGCGCATCCCGCTCAAGGCCAATGTGGACAAGGCGCTGGAGAAAGTCTCCGTCGACAAGGTGCTGGTGATCCGCTGGACCGGCGCGGACGTGCCGCTCACCGAAGGCCGGGACGTGGTCTATGAGGACGTGCGTGAGGCGGCGTCGGCCGAGTGCGCGCCCGAGCCCATGAACGCGGAGGACCCGCTGTTCATCCTCTACACCTCCGGCTCCACCGGAAAGCCCAAGGGGGTGCTGCACACCACCGGCGGCTATCTGGCCTGGGCCGCGCACACCCACGAACTGGTGTTCGACTACAAACCCGGCGACATCTACTGGTGCACCGCCGATGTGGGCTGGGTCACGGGGCACAGCTACATCGTCTATGGCCCGCTGGCGAACGGGGCCACGACCCTGGTGTTCGAGGGCGTGCCCACCTGGCCCGACGCCGGGCGCTGCTGGCAGGTGGTGGACAAGCACAAGGTCAACATCTTCTACACCGCCCCCACCGCCATCCGCGCCCTGATGCGCGAGGGCGACGACTGGGTGACGAAGCACGACCGTTCGTCCCTGCGCCTGCTGGGGTCGGTGGGCGAGCCCATCAATCCCGAGGCCTGGCTGTGGTACCACCGCGTGGTCGGCGACGGCCGCTGCCCGGTGGTGGACACCTGGTGGCAGACCGAGACCGGCGGCATCCTGATCAGCCCCCTGCCCGGCGCCACGGAGCTCAAGCCCGGCTCGGCGACGAAGCCCCTGCCCGGCGTCATGCCCGCCATCGTCACCAATGAGGGCGACGTCCTTCAGGGCGCGGCCGAAGGGCCTCTGTGCATCACCGAGTCCTGGCCGGGTCAGATGCGCACCGTCTACGGCGACCACGACCGCTTCATCGAGACCTATTTCACCACCTTCCCCGGCAAGTATTTCACCGGCGACGGGGCCCGGCGCGACGCGGACGGCTACTACTGGATCACCGGACGCATCGACGACGTGCTGAACGTCTCGGGCCACCGTCTGGGCACCGCCGAGATCGAGAGTGCGCTGGTGTCGCACCCGGCCGTGTCGGAGGCTGCGGTTGTGGGCTATCCCCACGACATCAAGGGCCAGGGCGTCTGGGCCTATGTGACGCTGAAGGCGGATCAGGAACCGTCCGAGGACCTGCGCAAGACGCTGGTGGCCCACGTCCGCGCCGAGATCGGCCCCATCGCCAGCCCCGACGTGATCCAGTGGGCCCCCGGCCTGCCCAAGACCCGCTCGGGCAAGATCATGCGGAGAATTCTGAGAAAGATCGCCGAGAACGAGACCGGCGCCCTTGGCGACACCTCCACCCTCGCCGATCCTGCGGTGGTGGACGATCTGCTCAGGAACCGGCCGGAGAGCTGATCTCAAGGTCGCATTTTTTCGTTCCTCGTCATTCCCGCCCTTGTGGCGGGAATCCATAGTCACCAGACGCTGTGGATTCGCGCGGGCCGGTCCGAGCGTATGGATCGCCGGGACAAGCCCGGCGATGACGAGAGTGGGAAAATGCTGAAGCCGCCATCAAACAGGTCCCGTTCGGCCCGACGCCTGAAATGCCCCCCCGACCCCGACCGGGTGGAGGAAATCTTCACCCGCCTGGCGCGGGTGATGCCCGAGCCGAAGACCGAGCTGAACTTCACCAACCCATTCACCCTCGTCTCGGCCGTCGCCCTGTCGGCCCAGGCCACGGACGTGGGGGTGAACAAGGCGACGGCCGGCCTGTTCGCCGTGGCCGACACGCCGCAGAAGATGGCGGCGCTGGGGGTGGAGGGCCTGATCCCCTACATCGCCTCCATCGGCCTGTACCGGAACAAGGCGAAGAACCTGATCGCCATGTCACAGATCCTGATCGAGCGGCACGGCGGCGAGGTGCCGCTGAACCGCGCCGACCTTCAGGCCCTGCCGGGCGTGGGACGAAAGACCGCCTCGGTGGTGCTGAACGAATTGGGGATCGAGCCGGCCATCGCGGTGGACACCCACGTGTTCCGCGTCTCGCACCGCCTCGCCCTGGCCAACGCCGGCACGCCAGACAAGGTGGAGGCCCAGCTGCATCAGGTCGTGCCCGACCACTGGCTGCCCAAGGCCCACCACTGGCTGATCCTGCACGGCCGCTACACCTGCGTGGCGCGGCGGCCCAAATGCGAGGCCTGCGTCATCTCGGATTTGTGCCCGGCGCGGCCGGATCTGATGGCGGCCCGCGCCTGATCGATCAGACGTCCACCGCCGCGTCCAGGGCGTTGCTCTGGATGAATTCGCGGCGCGGTTCCACCACATCGCCCATCAGCTTGGCGAACAGGTCGTCGGCGTCGTCGGCGTGGTCCACCTGCACCTTCAGAAGGGTGCGGGCATTGTCGTCCAGGGTGGTTTCCCACAGCTGTTCCGGATTCATCTCGCCCAAGCCTTTGTAGCGCTGGATCGACAGGCCCTTCTTGCCCGCGTCCAGCACGGCGGTCAGCAGGTCGAGGGGCCCCCGGATGGTGGTGGACTTGTCCTTGCGCCGGAACGTGGCCGGCTCGCGGAACAGACCGTCAAAGGCCGCGGCTCGCTCGCCCAGGCGCCGCGCGTCCAGCGAACGTACCAGCGATTCCTCCAGCACGATCTGCTCGGCCACGGCGCGGCGCGTGCGGCTGAACACCAGGGCGCCCTGTTCCCCCTTCTCGCCGGACCAGGGGCCGTCGCCTTCCTCGGCGTAGAGATCCAGGTGGCGCGCCGCATAGGCCAGATCGCCGCCCTCCGCCGTGAACAGGCCCGAAAGGGCCGCCTGCTCGATGGCGAAGGCCGGAGCGCGGGTCGCCAGCCGGTCCACCAGTCCCTTGAAGGCCTTGGCCTCGCGCACCAGACCTTGCAGGTCCATGCCGGTGCGGCGCTCGCCGCCGGCGAAGTCCAGCTCTGCGCCGTCCGATCCTTCCTCGATCAGATAGGCGTCCATCTCGGGCTCGTCCTTGAGGTAGCGGGACTGCTTGCCCTTGGACACCTTGTAGAGGGGCGGCTGGGCGATGAAGATGTGGCCCCGCTCGATCAGCTCCGGCATCTGCCGGTAGAAGAAGGTCAGCAGCAGGGTCCGGATGTGGGCGCCGTCCACGTCGGCGTCGGTCATGATGATGATCTTGTGGTAGCGCAGCTTCTCGATGTTGAAGTCGTCGCGCCCGATGCCCGTACCCAGCGCCAGGATCAGGGTGCCGATCAGCTCGCTGGACAGCATCCGGTCGAACCGCGCCCGCTCCACGTTCAGGATCTTGCCCCGCAGCGGCAGAACGGCCTGGTTTTCGCGGTTACGCGCCTGCTTGGCCGAGCCGCCGGCGGAATCGCCCTCGACGATGAACAGTTCGGACTTGGCCGGGTCGCGCTCCTGACAGTCGGCCAGCTTGCCGGGCAGGGAGCTGATCTCCAGCGCCGACTTGCGCCGGGTCAGGTCGCGGGCCTTGCGGGCCGCCTCGCGCGCGGTGGCCGCCTCGACGATCTTGGCCACAACCATGCGGGCCTCGGCGGGATGCTCCTCGAACCACGTCGACAGCCCTTCCGAACACAGGGACTCCACCGCGGGCCGCACCTCGGACGAGACCAGCTTGTCCTTGGTCTGGGAGCTGAACTTCGGGTCCGGCACCTTGACGGACAGGACGCAGGTCAGGCCCTCGCGCGCGTCCTCGCCGGTGACGGAGACCTTCTCCTTCTTGGCCAGGCCCGAGCTTTCGATATAGGCGCCCATGACCCGGGTCAGGCTGGCGCGGAAGGCCGAAAGGTGGGTGCCTCCATCCCGCTGGGGGATGTTGTTGGTGAAGCACAGCATGGTCTCGTGGTAGCTGTCGTTCCACCACAGGGCCAGATCGATCTCGATGTTCTCCTTCTTGCCCCGGATGACGATGACGTCCTTCAGGATCGGAGACTTGGACTTGTCCAGGTGACGCACGAAGGCCTCGACCCCGCCCTCATAGTGCAGGATCTCCTCGAACGGTTCAGCGCCCCGGTGGTCGGCCAGCTTGATGACCACACCCGAGTTCAGAAACGCCAGCTCCCGCAGGCGGTGCTCCAGGGTCTTGAGGTCGAAATCGATGTGGCTGAACGTCGTCACCGACGGATAGAAGGTGACCTCGGTGCCGCTCAGGACCTTGCCGTTGTCGCGCATGGGCGCGTCACCCACCACTTCCAGCGACTTGACCGTGTCGCCCCGCTCGAAGCGCATGTGGTGCTTCTTGCCGTTGCGGTAGATCACCAGCTCCAGCCAGTCGGACAGGGCGTTGACCACCGACACGCCCACGCCGTGCAGGCCGCCGGAGACCTTGTAGGAATTCTGGTCGAATTTCCCGCCCGCGTGCAGCTGGGTCATGATGACCTCGGCGGCGGACACGCCCTCTTCCTCGTGGATGTCGGTAGGGATGCCGCGCCCGTTGTCGGTCACGGTGACCGAGCCGTCGGCGTTCAGGATCACCTGCACCAGATCGGCGTGACCGGCCAGGGCCTCGTCGATGGCGTTGTCCACCACCTCATAGACCATGTGGTGCAGGCCCGAGCCGTCGTCGGTGTCGCCGATGTACATGCCCGGCCGCTTGCGCACGGCGTCGAGCCCTTTCAGCACCTTGATGGATTCTGCGCCGTAGGCGGCTTCCTCGGCGGTGTCCGGGGTGCGGTTCTGGTCGGTCATTCAGTCATCCGATGGGGCGAGCGTCCCTGCGTCCACGCGCACGAACCGGCCTCGCCCGTGAAGGTCAGAGAAGAGCGTTTCGTCGGTGCCGGTCAGGAAAGCCTGAAGGTCCAGCGCCACGATCTCCTCGAACAGGGCGGCGCGCCGGCGGGCATCCAGATGGGCCGGCGCTTCATCCAGCAACAATACAGGGTTCGCACCTGAATTGGCCAGTGAATCCGGGTTTTCGGGGGCGCTTTTCAGCCGCCCGACCTGCGCCAGAATCAGGTTCAGAACCAGGGCCTTCTGCTCGCCGGACGAGCCTTCAGCCGCCGGGCGGTTCTTTTCCCGGTGGATGGCGGTCAGATCCGACCGGTGCGGCCCGAAAAGCGAGCGCCCGGAGGCCGAATCGCGGGCCCGCGACGCCTTCATCCCGGCGACGATTTCAGCTGCAATTTCATCGGGCCCCGAGCCTGCGGCGGCGCTCTGCTCGGCCGCGCCGGTCAGACCCAGATCGGCCTGGGGAAAGGGCCGGTCGCCGCGCGCGTCGATGCCCGCCTGAAGATCGCCCAGGGCGCGGGCGCGGGCCGTGGCGGCGGCGGCGCCCTGTTCGCCCAGTCTTGCTTCCAGCGCGTCCAGCCAGGCCGGGTCGGCGGGCCGCCTGCCCTCGGCCGCCTCGGTCAGCAGGCGCAGGCGCTCGCGCAGGGCTTTCTCATAGGCTGAGACGCTGGCCGCGTGGCCCGGGTCGGCGGCGAACACCAACCGGTCGAAGAATTTCAGCCGCTCGGCCCGGCTGTCCGAGAACAGCCGGTCATGCTCGGGCGTGGCCCAGACGGGCCGCAGATAATCCAGCATCCGCCCGGGCTGGGCGGTCTCCCCGTCGATGCGCACGATGCGGCGCGACGCCCCCGGCGCTTGCACCCCCGTGCCCAAGCGCGTTTCTTGGCGGATATCGCCCCCGTCCGCCCCCGTCAGAATCGCCGCCACGGCCCAGGCCCGTCCGCCGGCCTCGCCCGGCTCGCGCCGCCCCAGCTCGGCCACCGGCGCCCCGCGCAGACCCCGCCCCGGAGTCAGCAGGCTCACCGCCTCCAGCAGATTGGTCTTGCCCGCCCCGTTCGGCCCGTGAAGCACAATGGGGCCCGACCCCACGCGCAAGGTGGCGCTGGCGTACGAGCGGAAATCGGTGAGGGTGAGGGCGGTGATCAAGAGACCTTCTCCCATGGGGAGAAGGCGGAGCCCGCGCACTGGAGCGATAGCGGAAGTCCTCGCGCGGGGGATGAGGGGGTAAGGCGCCAAGGCGTTACGCACCGTAACCCCTCACCCTCCCATCGCATTGCGATGGGCCCCTCCCTCTCCCGCCGGGAGAGGGACAAGACGATCACACCCTCAGCGGCATCAGCACGTACTGGACGCCCGGATCGCCCGGATCGAGCACCAGGGTGGGCGACGCCGGGTCGGCGAACATGTAGGTGGCGGTCTCGCCCTCGATCTGGCCGGCCACGTCCAGCAGATAGCGGGCGTTGAAGCCGATCTCGAAGGGCTCGTCGGTGTAACCGATCTCCACCTCTTCCACGCCCTGTCCGGCCTCCATGTTGCGCACGGTCAGGGTGACCCGGTCGTTGTCCAGGCCCAGCTTCACCGAGCGGCTCTTCTCGGCCGAGATGGTGGAGACCCGGTCCACGGCCTGGGCGAACACGGCGTTGTCGATGTCGGCGCGCTTGTCGTTGCCCTTGGGGATCACCCGCAGATAATCCGGGAACGAGCCGTCGATGACCTTGGAGGTCAAGCTGGCCTGGCCGAACTCGAAGCGGATCTTCTGGGCGCTGACCTGCACCTCCACCGTGCCGGAGCCGTCGTCCAGCAGGCGGCGCACCTGATCGATGGTCTTGCGCGGCACGATCACGCCGGGGCCGCCCGCGGCGCCTTCCGGCGCCGGGGTCTCGGCCAGGGCCAGGCGGTGGCCGTCGGTGGCCACGGCGCGCAGCAGCGCCTGCCCGCCCTCGGACACGGTGTGCAGATAAAGGCCGTTCAGATAGTAGCGGGTCTCCTCGGTGGAGACGGCGAAACGGGTCTTGTCGATCAGCCGGACCAGGTCTTCCTTCAGCAGGCTGAACCGCGCGCCCGCGCTGTCGGCGGACATGACCGGGAAGTCCCCGGCCGGCAGCACCGGCAGGTTGAACTTGGACCGTCCCGCCTGGACCACCAGACGCGGGTCGTCGCCGGAATAGGTCAGGGAGACCTCGGCGCCTTCGGGCAGCTTGCGGACGATTTCGTACAGGGTGTGGGCCGGGGCCGTGATCTGGCCCTCGGTGTTCACCATGGCCTCGGCCTCGTCCACCATCTCCATGTCCAGGTCGGTGGCCGCGAAGCTCAGACGGTCACGCCCCGCCGAAAGCAGGACATTGGACAGGATGGGGATGGTGTTGCGGCGCTCGACGACGCTCTGAACGTGGCCAAGGGCCTTCAGGAGCGCCGCGCGTTCGATCGTCAGCTGCATGTGGTCTCGCCCGGATGACGACGACTCAGGCCGTCGCCGCTGCAATTGTGGGCCTTGGACATTAGCGGCTTCATCGCCCGCTTCAACAGGGGAAACGGGCGCTCCACAGACCGGCCGCGATTATCCCCGCAGCTTGCGGGTCAGCGTCTCCACATCGCGGGCGATCTGATCGTCCGCAGGCATCATCTCCTCGATGCGCCGAACCCCGTGCAGCACCGTGGTGTGATCCCGCCCGCCGAAGCGGCGGCCGATGTCCGGATAGCTGCGCGTGGTCAGCTGCTTGCACAGGTACATGGCGATCTGGCGGGGCCGGGCGATGATGCGGGTGCGACGCTCGCTCAGCAGGTCCGCCTGCTTCAGGTTGAAGTGCTCGGCCACCGTCTTCTGGATCTCGTCCACGGTGATGCGGCGCTCCGGCCCGCCGCGCAGGGCGGCCCCCAGCAGCACCGAGGCCTCGTCTGCCGTCAGTTCGGACAGGCGTCGCCCGGCGGAAGCGGCCAGGGTGTTCACCGCCCCTTCCAGTTCGCGCACCGATCCCGGGGTGCGGTCCACCAGTTGCTCCAGAACCTCGGTGCGGGCTTCCCCGGACACCAGACCCAGGCGGCCCAGAGCCTCGAACCGCTTGCGGGCCACCGCCAGCTTGACCATGCGGTCGGCGGGCTCCACCGGACAGGTCAGGCCCGCGGCCAGATGCGAACGCAGGCGCGGCTCGATGTCCGTCATGGCCGTGGGCGGCTTGTCACCGGCCATGACCACCCGCTTCCCGTCCTCGATCAGGGCGGTCAGGGTGTTCAGCAGTTCTTCCTGGGTGGAGCTCTTGCCGCCCACGAACTGGACGTCGTCCAGCAGCAGCATGTCAGCCGAGCGCAGGCTTTCCTTGAAGGCCGCCGTCTGGCGGTCCTGCACGGCGCGCACGAAGGTGGACAGGAACCGCTCGGCGGTCAGGTAGATCACCTTGGCGTTGGGGCGCAGGCGCTGCGCCTCCCAGGCGATGGCGTTCAGCAGGTGGGTCTTGCCGTGGCCGTAGGGCCCGCACAGGAACACCGGGTTGAAATGGCCCTCGGCCCAGCTGGCGGTCTGTCTGGCGATGGCCAGGGCGAAGGCGTTGCCAGGGCCTTCCACGAAGGCGTCAAAGGTCAGGCGGTCCTGCAGACCGGCGGCCCGAACGGCGCGCGGGCCGTCCGTTACCGGTCCCACCGTGGCGCGCGGCTGGATCGCCGGAGCGGCGGTGGAGGGTCCCGAGGCGGAGATGGCCGGGGCGGGCGAGCCGAACTCGGCCCGGCATCGCACGTCCAGGCGGCGCGACAGGCCGTCCAGGCCCAGCCACAGCTCGTTCATGCGGCGCAGGGCGTTGCGGCGAACCCAGTCCCGGGCATAGGCGGTAGGCGTCACCAGAACCAGCCGGCCGGACGCGTCGGCTCGAACCGCCGACGGCGCGATGTACGAGCTGAACGGACCCTCGCCGATCTCGGCGCGCAGACGCGTGGCCGCTTCGTCCCAGATCCGTTCCGGGTCCGTCAGTCTCAGTTCCGCCGCGCTGCCCGCCATTTCGTAAGCCACCTCTTTCAGTCCACCAGCCATAAAGTCCGCCTGATCTCCGGGACGACTTCTCCTGGCCTCCGGAACAGGGGTTCCGGCGGTGGGGTCGGCCTCGCAGACGGACTTCTCCCGCCGACGCGGAACAGGGTCCCGCGCCGTCTTCATCCGTGTTGGGATGGAAGTGCGTTAGACCCCAAAACTTACGCCCAGCAGGGGCGCCGTCAACGCTGATTCGCGGCTCCCCGTGCGGATAAATTGTTTGACTCCGCTAAGCGCCTCGCCCGCTTGGAGAAACCGCTCATCGGCGGTGACCCGAAGTGGGCAACTTTTTATTTCAACTTAGCCGCACACGGCAAAACGGCGAAGGAGCATATGCGCCTTCGCCGTTGAAAACATTCATAAATTGCTGTGACAGCCCTGTGACGGGCTGTGGGTCAGGCCGCGGCCAGCTTCTTCAGCTGGGCGTGCAGGCGGGACACCTTGCGGGCGCCGGTGTTCTTGTGAACCACGCCCTTTGACACCGCCCGCATCAGCTCGGACTGGGCGTCGTGGAAGGCGGTCTTGGCGGCCTCCACGTCGCCGCCGGCGACGGCGGTGTCGAACTTCTTCAGGAAGGTGCGCACGCGGCTGCGGCGAGCCGTGTTCACTTCAGTCCGGGCGGCGATCTTGCGGATCGCCTTCTTGGCGCCGGGGTTATTGGCCATCAGTCAAACCTTCGAACGGAAAACGCCGCGGAGCAGTCCCCACGGCGTGGAAATCTCAAGAGGGCGGGCCTATAGCCGATAGGGACGGGGGGGTCAACGCGAGTCTGACCCTGGATCGCTGCCGTTCTCCAGCCATTGCAGCAATCGGCCGGCCAGAGCGGCGTCTTCCGGCACAGGACTCTCGAACCGTGACCGCGGCGTCGGTCTCGCGGGCCGGATGTATTCGGTCAGGGGCGTGCGCGGCGGACCCACGGGATCGCGGCCGGGGTCATAGTAGGGGTTCTCGTCGAACGTCCCCTTGAAGGCCGGGTCGGTACGGTAGTTGGGCAGCTTGGCCACCACCGCCTCGTCCCCGGCGATCTGCAGCAGCATCTCGTCGGGCTCCAGGTCCAGCACGAAACCGCCGTCGCCCGCCCCCACGATAGCCGCCATGTCCGAGGCGGCCAGCATGGTGTTGGCGCCGAAGCACTGAACCACCCGGGAGTTATTGACCATGGTGCGCCAGTCATTGGGATAGAGCAGTTGCAGCTGCGACACGTCCTGCCAGAAGCTCCAGGTCTGCAGCCCATAGCCGCGCAGCAGGGTCACCGCCTTGCGTAGTTCGTCGAAGGGGCCAAGCTGCGCCGCCTCGTCGAGCATGAAGAGGGTCGAGTGCGCCGGCCGCGCCCGTCGGCGCATGATCGCCGTCATCAGGGCCCCGACCCACAGCCTCAACAGCCGCCCGTGCGAGATCAGCATGTGCGGCGGCAGGACGATGAAGATGGACAACGGATCGCCCCGGATCACCCCTTCCAGCGAGAAGGTGGACTCCCCGGTCGCCTCGGCGATCAGCGGCCCGCGGATGAAATCCACCCCCTCCTGCGCGAAGGCCACGATGCCGCCCAGGGTCTCGGCGGCGCCGATGGACATCAGATCGGCGGTGGCGCGCGCCTCCGGATGGCGGGACCCGGCCAGCGCCTGGGTCACGGCCTGGGGCGCGCCCGCCGCCTCGTTCACCAGCGTCCTGACCCGGGCCAGGGTATGTTCGGCCTTCGGCAGGTCGGTCAGTACGTAAAGGATCACGCCTACCAGCAGTTGCCTGGCGCGGCTTTCCCAGAAGATATCCTTGGACGAACCCGAGGCGCGCAACAACTGGTTGACCAGGGTGTGGGCGTCGTCCACCCCCGTGGCGCTGGCGGGATCGATC
Organism: Brevundimonas sp.; assembly: GCF_047617075.1. Taxonomy (GTDB): domain Bacteria; phylum Pseudomonadota; class Alphaproteobacteria; order Caulobacterales; family Caulobacteraceae; genus Brevundimonas. Next base: position 238,206 of record NZ_JBLGCI010000002.1, on the reverse strand, counting down.
AGATCCAGCGGGTTGAACCGTGCGACCTCCAGACCCGTCAGCCCCATGGGGTCCAGCACCACCACCTCATGGCCCATCTCTCGCCGGCGCCGGGCGGTTATGGCCGCGTTCTCGCCCTTGGGGTCCACCACGATGACCGAGCCGGGATAGCGCAGCAGCGCCGGCACGATGCAGCCGACGCCCTTGCCGGCGCCGGTCGGCGCAACGGTGATCAGGTGGCCTTCGCCCTCCAGCAGGATCGGGTCGACGACATTGTTTGCGGCCCCGGCCTTCGGGTCTCCGAAGCTGAAGCCGATGGGCTGCCGGCGGTGCCGACGCTCCAGCGACCAGCCCACCAGAATACCCTGCCCCGGAACGCTGTCGGGCAGCTTCAGCGACGCCTGAGCGCCCGGAAAGGCCGCCGCGGCATGGCGCGTCATCGGGCGTCTCCTTTCGCAGGCGTGGGGCGGCGGAAAGCGCCGTCGAAGGTGAAGCCGGGGCCGGGGTGCTCATCGGTGACGATCTGGTCGTCCTCCATCATCACCATGCCGCCGGGCAGGATGGAGAAGGTCGAGCGGAACAGGGCTGCGCCGTACAGGACAACCGCCTCATGCAGGCTGCGATCATCCTCCGCCGGCCGGGAGCGGATGGGGTGGCCAAGACCGCGCGCCGCGCCGCGGGGCTTCTTGCCCGTCAGTTCGGCCAGGCGGGCGTCGCTCTCCACCAGAAAAAACGCCCCCTCATCGCCGCGCACCGCGCTGGTGAAGAAGCGAAGATAGGCCTGGCGCCGCGCATCGGTGTCCAGCTGGATTCCCCGACGCTCGTTGATATCGTGGATAAGGTCTGATCGTCCGTCCAGCAGTTCCGCACCGAAAGGGCCGTAAAGAAAGGCCATGACCCGGTCATCCTCGCCGGCGCCGGTTATCAGGGCTTCCCCAGCCGTCCACCCCGGCCAGAAGGGCAAGGCGGTCATGCGAATACGCGCCATGCGTCCGCCGAAAGCCAGGTGGGGCATCAGGGTTCGGCTCACCGCCAGACGCTGACTCAGGTCATCGCCAAGCCGGCCGGAGGGCTCTCGCCAGTCCGCCTCGAACAGGGGCGGGGCCGGCCAGGATTGATTTTTGTGTCCCAAGACGGCCCCCGAACCCTCATCCATCGCGAGTATCTAGGCATGAAGGCCGGGCTTGTGAACGGCGTTTTCTAACGCGCCTTGAAATCCGGCTTCCGCTTCTCGACGAAGGCGGCCATGCCTTCCTTCTGGTCCTCGAAGGCGAACAGGCTGTGGAACAGGCGCCGTTCGAAGCGCACGCCCTCGGTCAGGGTGCTCTCCAGCGCCACATTGACCATCTCCTTGTTGGCCATGACCGCCAGAGGGCTGTGCGCCGCGATCTTCGCCGCCGCCTCGCGCGCCTCGTCCAGCAGGCGCTCGCCCGGAACCACGCGGCTGACCAGCCCGGCGCGCTCCGCTTCGGCGGCGTCCATCATGCGGGCGGTCAGCATCATGTCCATGGCCTTGGACTTGCCCACCAGCCGGGTCAGGCGCTGGGACCCGCCGATGCCCGGCGCCACGCCCAGATTGATCTCCGGCTGGCCGAATTTCGCCGTCTCGGAGGCGATGATGAAGTCGCACAGCATGGCCAGCTCGCAGCCGCCGCCCAGGGCATAGCCGGACACCGCGGCGATGATCGGCTTTCTGAACCGGGTGATGCGGTCGTGGCCGGCGGCGAAGAAATTGTCGGTGAACATCTGGGCGTAGGACTGGTCAGCCATCTCCTTGATGTCGGCCCCGGCCGCGAAGGCCTTTTCCGAGCCGGTCAGGACGATGCAGCGCACCGCATCGTCGCGCTCGACGCTGTCCAGAAAGGCCGTCAGATCGGCGAAGACCTGGCTGTTCAGGGCGTTCAGCGCCTTGGGCCGGTTCAGGGTCACCACCGCATAGCCGTCCGCGTGCCGCTCGATCAGCAGGGTTTCGTATTCGGCCATCGTTTTCTCCCTTTGGTTTCGCCATCGGTCTAGCGCGCCGCCATGCCTGCTGAAAGCCCGGCGGGACTCGACCCAGGCCTGGTTTTTCAAGATGGTGACAGACTTGTTTGTAATTTAAACTAGTCTCGTGTATGTGGTGAGCCTTCCTTCGCGGAGAACGCAATGATCACCCCCTCATCCGAACCCGCCCGGCTCGATGGCCTGGACGCCCTCAGGGGCTTCGCCCTCCTGCTCGGCGTGGTCCTGCACGCAGCCATGGCCTACACGCCCTTTCCCATGTGGGTGGTGGCGGACGCCCAGACCTCGCCCGTCGCGGCGGCGCTGTTCTTCGCCATCCACCTGTTTCGCATGACGACCTTCTTCCTGATCGCGGGCCTGTTCGCCCACATGATGATCGGGCGCAGGGGTGTCGGCGGCTTCATCCGCGACCGACTGAGCCGCATCGCCGGGCCGCTGGCCGTGTTCTGGGGCCCGGTGCTCGCCGCCATCGTCGCCGTGCTGATCTGGGTCGCCGTCATCAACAACGGCGGGACCATGCCCGAGGGGCCGCCCCCGCCCCCGCTGACCGTCCAGACCTTTCCCCTGACCCACCTGTGGTTCCTGTGGGTGCTGTTGATCCTCTACGCCGCCCTGCTGATCCTGCGCGCGCCCTTCGCAGTGATGGATCGCAAAGGCGGGTGCGGCAGGGCGATGGACCGTCTGACCGGCGCCCTGATCGGGCCGTGGACCCCGGCCGTGCTCGCCGCGCCCCTGGCCGTCGCCCTCTATCTGACCCCGAACTGGATTCCCTTCTTCGGAATCCCCACGCCTGACACCGGGCTGGTCCCCAACCCCGCCGCCCTGACGGCGTTCGGCCTGGCCTTCGGCTTCGGCGCCCTGATCGACCGTCGCCGCGATCTGCTGAACCGCATCGGCAGCCTGTGGGCGCCCTTCACCGCCATGGCGCTGGGAACCGGAACCGCCGCCTTCATCCTCAGCGGCGGCGCGGCGCCGGACATGACGCCCGTGACCGCCCCCCAGACCAAGGCCGGCATGGCCGCTCTCTACGCCTTCGCCGTCTATGCGGGCGCCCTGGCCGCCACCGCCCTGGCCCTCAGGTTCGCCTCGGGCGTCAGCGGCGTGCGCCGCTACCTGGCCGACGCCTCCTACTGGATCTACATCGTTCACCTGCCGCTGGTGATGGTGGGGCAGGTTCTGATGCTGGGTCTGGACTGGCCGTGGTTCGCCAAGCTGGCTGCGGTCATCGCCGGAGTCATGATCGTGTCGTTGATCACCTACGAGCTTCTGATCCGTCACAGCTTCATGGGCCGCTGGCTGAACGGGCGCCGCGTGCCGTGGCGCCGGGCCCCCGTTATCGCAGCGGCGCCCGCCGAATGACTTGCCAAGCCATGCCTGCTCGTTCACCCCGGCATCAGGCCGCCAAAGGAATCGCCCCCATGACCGCGCCCCGCACCTCGTCGCCCGAAGACGATCTGGCCTATCTCCGCTCCGTCATCTCAGGCGGCGGGCCGCAAGGCCACATGACCATGGGGATCGCCTATCTGGCGGGCGGCCTGCTCTACGGCGTCCAGTGCCTGTTCCACATCGGCCAGTCCTGGGGCTGGATCATGTGGCCGCCCGGGCCGACCCTGGCCTTCATCATCGCCATCACGGTCGCCATGATCGCCATCCTGATCTGGGCCGCGCGCATGGACCGCAAGCAGCCGCGCCCCGGTCCCGTGGTGACCCGCACATTGAACGCGGCCTTCAGCGCAACGGGCATGGTCAATCTGGCGGTGGTTGCGGTGTTCGGCGCCGGAGCGATGCGAGATCAGGATTTCGCCGTCTGGCTCTATTATCCAGCCATGGTCTTCGCCCTTCAGGCGGCGGCCTGGTTCGTGGCCTGGAGCCTGCGCAAGAAGGTCTGGATGCTGGCTGTCTGTCTGGGCGGCTGGGTCGCGGCGATCGCCCTGGGCCTGCTGGTGCGCGAGCCGTTGATCTACCTTTATGTCTGCACCGCCGCCCTGTTCCTGCTGTTCGCCCTGCCGGGCTGGATCATGCTCAGCGGCGCCCGGCGCGCGCGGGCGGCGGCCTGACCCATGGGCCTGCACGATCTCGGCCGCATCGACGAGATCATCCACGGCCGCATCCGGCTGGGGATCATGGTCTATCTGGCGGACGCCGAGGTGGCCGACTTCACCGAGCTCAAGACCGCGCTGGAGGCCACCCAGGGCAACCTGTCCATTCATCTGAAAAAGCTTGAGGAGGCGGGCTACGTCTCTATCGACAAGAGTTTCGTGGACAAGAAGCCCCTCACCCGCGTGCGCATCACCGACGCCGGTCGCGAGGCTTTTCAGGCTTATGTGGAGGCCATCGGGGCCTTGATCGGGAAACCGGCATGATTCAGGTCATGGGCATCGTCAATGTGACGCCGGACAGCTTCTCCGACGGGGGGCGACTGGGCACAGTCGCGGCGGCGACGGCCCACGCCCTCGCCTTGCTGGATCAGGGCGCGGACGTGCTGGACATCGGCGGAGAAAGCACGCGTCCCGGGGCAGAGCCAGTCAATGCAGCTGAGGAAATCGCGCGCGTCGTACCGTTGATCGAGGCCATCCGCGCCGAGCGTCCCGGCGCCGTCATCAGCATCGACACCATGAAGCCCGAGGTGGCCCGCACCGCCGTCCACGCCGGCGCGTCCATCTGGAACGACGTCACCGCCCTGACCCATGCGCCCGACAGCGCCGCCGTCGCCGCCGAGCTGGGCTGCGACGTCATCCTCATGCACATGCAAGGGGAGCCGCGCACCATGCAGGCCGCGCCCCGGTACGATGACGTGGTGGCCGAGGTCCGCGACTGGCTCGCCGGCCGGGCAGATGCGGCCATAGCGGCGGGCGTGGTGAGGAATCGAATCTGGCTGGATCCAGGCATCGGCTTCGGCAAGACGGCGGCGCACAATCTGGCCCTGACGGCCCATCTGGACCAGCTCACGGCGCTGGGCTTTCCGGTGCTCTACGCCGCCAGCCGCAAGCGGACGATCCAGGCGCTCGACCCGAGCGCAACCGCCCCCATGGACCGGCTGGGCGGCTCGCTGGCCCTGGCGCTGGAAGGCGCCCGGCGCGGGGCGGCCATGGTGCGGGTCCACGACGTACGCGAGACGGTGCAGGCGTTTAAAATCCAGGCCGCGGTCGCGAGCGCCTGAGCGGTATCAACTCGCCAGGTCGAACAGGTCCAGCTGGCTGCGCGCCTCGGGCGGCACGCGGAACTGGCTGACGTCCAGCGGGGTGCGGGGTCTGTCCAGATGGTACCGCTTCACCGCCGTGCGGAACCGCGCGGCGATCAGCTCGGCAACCGGCCCGGTCCCCTTCATGCGCTGGTTCCAGTCAGGATCGTAGTCGCGGCCGCCGCGCGTCTGTCGCACAAGCGACATGACCCGCCTGGCCCGATCCGGCCGCGCCTCGGCCAGCCACTCGCGGAACAGGTCTTTTATCTCGAGCGGCAGGCGCAGGGTGACGTACATGGCGCCGTTCGCGCCCGCTTTCTTCGCCGCCTCCAGCACCGCTTCCAGTTCATGGTCATTGAGGCCGGGGATGACCGGCGCGAACCCCACCGTCACCGGCACGCCCGCGTCCGCCAGACGGGATATGGCCTCCAGCCGCTTGGCGGGCGTCGCGGCCCGGGGCTCCATGGCGCGGGCCAGCTTGCGGTCCAGGGTGGTGATGGACACCGCCGCGCTGACCAGACCCTTGGCCGCCATCGGCCCCATGATGTCGGCGTCGCGCGCGATCAGGGCCGATTTGGTGATGATGCTGAACGGGTGGTTGAACCGCGCCAGCACCTCGATCAGCCCGCGGGTGACGCGGTGCTCGCGTTCCACCGGCTGATAGGGGTCGGTGTTGCCGCCTATGTGGATGGGCTTGCAGACATACCGCCGGGCGCAGAGCTCCTGTTCCAGCAGACGCGGTCCTTCGGGCTTGAAGAAGAGCTTGCTCTCGAAATCCAGGCCCGGGGATAGGCCCATCCAGGCATGGGCCGGACGGGCGTAGCAGTAGATGCAGCCATGTTCGCAACCTCGATACGGATTGATGGATCGGTCGAAGCCCACGTCCGGGCTGTCGTTACGGGTGATGATCTTCCGGGCCCGTTCGGGCGTGAGGCTGGTGCGCAGGGGCGCGGCCTCTTCGTCCTCGGCGGTCCAGCCGTCCTCGAAGTTCTCGGCCGCAAGGCTTTCATACCGACCGGATGCATTGGACCGGGCCCCTCTGCCCCTGACAACGGAAGACGACATGCATCGAAGGTATCACCGCGCTCGAACAAAACAAGAACAAAATAGGCAAGAAAAAGCCCGGCGCGAGGGCCGGGCTCCTCCCGATCGTCAGGCGATCAGTTGCTGTACAGCTCCGAGATCGACAGGGTCGCGGAGACGTAGTCGCCGCCGTAGCTGCCGATCCAGATGTCGTACTGGCCGCTCATGGGGCTGCCGAAGCGCAGGGACGGGTTGGTGCCCTCGCCGCTGTCGTCGTCGCAGTACCAGCTGCCGTTCGGGCCGTTCACCACCAGGGTGGTGTCGCGCGAGGACGTGGCCGAGATGATCAGGGGCAGGTTGCCGCCGCCCGACCAGTGCAGGCGCACGTCCGGCGCATGGGAAATGTAGCCGTAGCAGCCCGAGAAGCGCTCGCTGGCGCGGATGGTGCCGCCGGCGGTGACGCTGACGTTGTAGGGGTCCGGCGTGAAGCCGGCCGACAGACGAACCGTGCCCGCATGCGGGTTGGCGGAAATATCCTGAGCCGCGACGGGCCCGGCGATGAGCAGCGCGGCCGCGGCCACGCCCAGAAGGTTTTTCATTTGGAACACCCCAAAAATTCAGCCCCACGCGCCCGATGCGCGCTCTCGAACAACGCTGATACTACACAGGCCGGCCGGTCTGGGAAGCTGATTGAACGTGACGGGCGAAAACGCGCTCAGCGTGTCGCGAGCGACGCCGCCTCCGCGGCCGTCGGCGGCGCTTCCGGAACATGGTCCAGCGCCATGGGCACATGCAGCGCGCCCGAGGCTACCGCGTCCAGGGTGTTCAGCGGACGCCCCATCATGCGCTGATAGATCCAGTAAGCCGCAACCACGTCCTCCACATAGGCGCGGGCCTGGGGCACATCGATGGTCTCGATCAACAGCAGGGGATCGGGATCAGGGCCCAACCGCCGCAGAGCGCCCAGCATGGGCCCGGGCCCGGCGTTGTAGGACGCCACGGCGCGCAGCAGATCGCCCTGGAACGCGCCCATGCCCAGCATGCGGGTGATATAGGCCTGGCCCAGGCGCAGGTTCACGGCCGGATCCCACAAGCGTTCCGGCTCGCTGACAAAGCCGGAATCGCCCGCCAGTTCTGCGGCGGTTGTCGGCATCACCTGCATCATGCCGTAGGCGCCGACGGAACTGCGGGCGCGGGCTTCGAAGCCGCTTTCCTTGCGTGCGATTGCGTAGACCAGGGCGCGCTCGATGACATACCCCCCGTCCGGCTCCAGATTGGGCATGGGATAGGCGTTGGCGTCGATGCGCGCGGCGCTTGAGGAGCCGCCCCCGATACGCGGACCCAGACCACGGGCCAGAGCCACCCACAAGCCGCGTTGCTCGTCGTCCGCCTGACGCAGACCGTTTCTCAGCTCAGTTTGAGCGTCCTCGGTCCGGCCCAGTTCGGCGAAGGCCACGGCGCGGCGGGCCTGATCATTGTCCTGCACAAAGGCCGCCAGGACGCCCGGCTCCACGCCCAGCGGTTCGGGCGTCCGATCCGCCGCGGCGACAACGGCGGTGTAGGGCTGAGGCCCCAGATTCTCGACCACCGGCTCCTCGCCCAGCTGCCGCTGGGCGATCTGGCCATAGAAGGTGGCGGGCCAGCGCCCGGCCAGACGCAGGAACTCCTGCACCCGGTCCTGGCGACCCGACGCCGCTGCGGCCCGGCTTGCCCAGAAAGCGGCGCCGGAGCGCACCCAGGGATCTTCCAGCGGGTCCACAGCCACCCGCTCGAAGGCGGCGAAGGAGTCGTCGAACCGGCTGAGGCGCCAGGCGGCCAGTCCCGCCGTCCAGTGATCGCCAAGCGCCACCCCCAGCTCATAGGCGCGCGGCAGGTCGTCGGCGTTCAGGGCGATGCGCGCCTCGCGGGGGCCGGGCGGGGTGAAGACGTCTTGGGCGACCGCTTCCCCGCCGGCCGACTGCACGCTGGCCCAGTTGCGCAGGGAGGCGACCACGCCGGGGCGCCGAGGCTCGGGCGCGCCGTCCGGGCGACGGCGCAGGGCCAGGGCGTAAACCCGCGGCGCCGGCGTCAGGTCGGCGTAGGAGTCCAGCCAGGCGGACAGTTCCTCATAGGTGGCGGAATGACTGGGGTGGAACAGCCGCTCGAATTCCAGCTGGCCCAGCAGCACCCGGTCCTGAATGCCTCGCGCCGTGTCCCGCGCCGCATCCAGCTGCCCGCGCCGCAAGGCGTCGAAGGCGGTGGTGTAGGACAGGCGGTCAGAATCGCTCAGGGCGCGGGGAACCTGCGCCAGGCCCGCGCCCGCGCTGAAAAGAATCGCGATGGTCGTCATCGCGCCCAGGACGCGACGGCTTGTCCGCTTCATGGCGGCCCCCTCCGGAATGGCTCGACCTGTCTCGATTCAGGTCGCCCCTTCGCATTCGGTCGGTCGTCAGGCCGCTTTCGTGCCAGCGCCGTGGGGCGGCTTCAAGGCGAAAGGGTTAATCCGCCGCGTCCAATTTCGCCGCCAGGTCCAGCACGTCGGCCCAGGCCAGGCGCTTGGCCATGGGCTGGCGCAGCAGGAAGGCGGGATGCAGGGTGGGCAGGACGGGGGCCGAGACGTCCCCCTCGTTCAGCCGCCATTCCCGCCACTGGCCGCGCATCTTCATGACGCCCTCGTCGGTCTTCAGCACCGATTTGGCGGCGGCGGCGCCCAGCAGCAGCACGGCTTTCGGCCGGAGCAGGGCGAAGGCGCGCTCCACGAAGGGGGCGCACACCATCTGTTCCTGCGGGGTCGGAGTGCGGTTGCCGGGCGGACGCCAGAACACGGTGTTGGTGATGAACACCTTGTCCAGCAGGCCGGCGGCGTCCAGCATCCTGTCCAGCAGCTTGCCGGCCCGCCCCACGAACGGGTCGCCCTGGGCGTCCTCGTCGGCGCCGGGGCCTTCGCCGATGACGAGGACCGGCGCCCTGGGATCGCCGCGCGCGAACACCGCCTGTTTTGCGCCCATCTCCCGCAGGGGGCAGCCGGTGAAGGCGGCGATGGCGTCCCTCAGGGCGTCCAGATCGCCGGCCTCGGCCGCCAGGCGGCGCGCCTCGGCGACTGCGCCGCTGAAATCCGTTGGGGCGGAGACCGAAGCGACGGCCTTCAGCGTCGCTTTCTGCTCGGGTGGCGCGGGGACGAAGGTGCGGTCCACCGGGGCGTCCTCGAAGCACGCATCGACGCCCGCATCCCGCCAGAAGGCGAGCAGACTTTCCGTTGCAGCGATTTGCGATGCGGGTGCGTTCATGGTGCGAGGACAGGGATAGTCCTTGACCACCGTCACGTCACCTTCGGATAGTGGTCCAAACCCATAAGAAACGAGGATTCAGGGGAACATGGCTGAGGATATCGTCGAAGGCGGCGCGAAAAACAAAGCTGAGGAAGCGGCCATCGGCGGCGGGCTGGGCGCGGACGCCGAGCGCGAGGTCATGGAATATGACGTGGTCATCGTCGGCGCGGGACCGGCCGGGCTGGCCTCGGCCATCCGCCTGAAACAGCGCGCGGAGAAGGAAGGCCGCGAGCTGAACGTGGCCGTTCTGGAGAAGGGGTCGGAAGTCGGCGCCCATATCCTGTCCGGCGCGGTGATCGATCCGTCGTGCCTGAGCCAGCTGTTCCCCGACTGGAAGGAACGCGGCGCGCCGCTGGATACGCCGGTTACGAAGGACAAGTTCCTGGTTCTGGGACCGCAGGGCGACGTGGACATCACCTGGCTGCCGCAGCCGAAATACATGAAGAACCACGGCTGCTACGTGGGCTCGCTGGCCAATCTGACCCGCTGGCTGGCTGAACAGGCCGAGGCGCTGGGCGTCGAGGTCTATCCCGGCATGGCCGCCAGCCATGTGGTCTGGGACGAGCCGTCAGGCCGGGTGAAAGGCGTGGTCGCGGGCGTGTTCGGCATCGACCGCGAGGGCAAGAAGACCGACGACTATCAGCCGGGCATCGAACTGCACGGCAAATACGTCTTTATCGGCGAGGGCGTGCGCGGCTCGCTGGCCAAGACCATCATGGCCCGCCACAACCTGTGCGACGAGGCCGAGCCCCAGAAATACGGCATCGGGCTGAAGGAGCTATGGCAGGTGCCGGCCGAAAAGCATCAGCCGGGTCTGGTGCAGCACACCCTGGGCTGGCCGCTGGACGACAAGACCGGCGGCGGCTCGTTCCTGTATCACTTCGGCGACCGCTATGTGTCCGTCGGCTTCGTGGTGCACCTGAACTATCGCAACCCGTTCCTGTCGCCCTTCGACGAGTTCCAGCGCTTCAAGACCCATCCGGCCATCGCCGAACATCTGGAGGGCGGCGAGCGCATCTCCTACGGCGCGCGGGCCATCACCGAGGGCGGATACCAGTCAGTGCCCAGGCTGGCCTTCCCCGGCGGGGTGCTGGTGGGCTGTTCGGCCGGCTTCGTGAACGTGCCGCGCATCAAGGGCAGCCATAACGCGGTGCGCTCGGGCATCCTGGCCGCCGACGCCGCCTTTGACGCCATCACGGCGGGACGTTCGGGCGACGAACTGGTGGAGTATCAGGCCGCCTATGAGGCTTCGGACATCGCCAAAGAGCTGAGGCTGGTCCGCAATGTGAAGCCGCTGCTGTCCAAATACGGCGCCTTCGTCGGCACCCTGCTGGGCGGCATCGACATGCAGATCACCTCCCTGTTCGGCGGCTGGTCGCCCTGGGGCACCGTCAAGCACGGCAAGACCGACGCGGAGTCCACCGGCAAGGCCAGGGATTACAAGCCGATCAAATATCCCAAGCCGGACGGGAAGCTGTCCTTCGACAAGCTGTCATCGGTGTTCCTGTCAAACACCAACCACGCCGAGGAGCAGCCCGCGCACCTGCGGCTGAAGGATCCGTCGGTCCCCATCGGGGTCAATCTGCCCGAGTACGGCGAACCCGCGCGGCTGTATTGCCCCGCCGGGGTCTATGAGGTGGTCTATGCGGACGAGGCGAACCAGAAGGATCCGCGCTTCGTCATCAACGCCCAGAACTGCGTCCACTGCAAAACCTGCGACATCAAGGATCCGTCGCAGAATATCGTCTGGACCACGCCCGAAGGCGGCGGCGGCCCCAATTACCCCAATATGTAAGGCGACTGTCGCTTCATGATGCGCACCCTGACCGCCGCGGCGCTCGCCGCCCTGATCGCCGCCGCCACGCCCGCCCTGGCCGAACCGCTGGAAGTGGCGGGGCCTGTGCGCTTCGCCGATTTCAGCGATGTGCCTGTCGATGAGCGGGGCCGCTCCAGCTACGGCCTGTTCCTGGCGGGCCGCAACGCCATGGCCCTGGGGGAAAGCAGCACGGGCGCCGACTATCTGGCCGCCGCCGCGAGCGCGGAGCCGGGGCAGGACCGGCTGAGAGATCAGGCCTTCACCTCCGCCCTTCTGGCCGGGGACCTGGACGTGGCGGCGCGCCTGTCGCCCAGCGGCGAAGGGGTCAGTTCGACGGTTTCGGAAGCCGGTCGTCTGGTTTCGGTGGTGCGCGACTTCGGAAGCGGCGAGTTGACCGAGGCCAACGCGGCCCTGGCGCAGCAGCCCATCGGCTTCCCCCACGCCCGGGCCGGCCTGTTCGTTCAGCCCTGGATCGCGGCGGCGGCGGGCGACTGGGATCGGGCGCTGGCGGAACCCCCGGCCCAGGCCGATCCGCTGGCCCGCCTGTTCGCCAACTACCACCGCGCCCTGCTGTTGGAGCGGCGGCGTGACTATGAGACCGCTGAGTCCATTCTCGCGGACCTCGCCGGCGGGCCGCAAACCGCGCCGCTTTTCCGCACCGCATACGGCGAGTTTCTGGAGCGGCGCGGACGCCGCGACGAGGCGCTGGCTGTGTTCGATGCCGCCATCGCGGCTGGCGCCGCGGACCTGACCACTCGACTGGCGCGGGAACGAGCGGCGTCGGGCGGTCGTGCGATCCCCGCGCCCAGCCTGACCGAAGGGGCGGCGCTGGGACTGGGCGCGGCCGCCGCAGCGGCTCTGGCCGAGGAAAACAATGAGTTCGCCGCCGTCTATCTGAGGCTTGCCCTGGGTCTGGACGAGAGTGATCAGACCCGGCTTCTGCTGGGCCAGACCCTGCAGGAAGCGGGCCTGACCAATGCGGCCCGTGAAGCCTTCGTGGGCGTCGGCATGGACGAACCGCTGCTTTACGCCGCCGCGCGTCAGCAGCTGGCGTGGAGCTATCAGGAAGACGACCGGGACGAGGAAGCCGTGGTCCATGCGCGCGAGGCGCTGAACGCGGCGCCGGAAGATCCGCAGGCGGTCTATGGCCTGGCGGGACTTCTGACCGCTCAGGAGCGCTATCAGGAGGCGCTGGAGCTGCTGAACGGCCCGGCCCTGAACACCGCCGACCAGAACTGGCAGGTGCGCTTCACGCGCGGCGCCGTCTATGAGTCCCTCGGCCGGTTCGAGGAAGCCGAGGCGGAACTCTGGGCCGCCCTGCAGGACCAGCCCGACAACGCCGAGGTGCTGAATTATCTGGGCTATATGTGGGTCGATAGCGGCCAGAGGGTTCATCAGGGCGCGGAGATGATCGCCCGCGCCGTGGCCGCCGATCCGGACTCCGGCCACATCCAGGACTCGCTGGGCTGGGCCCAGTATCGTCAGGGTCAGTACGAGGCGGCGGTCGAGACGCTGGAGCTGGCCGTGTCGCTGGAGCCGGGCGATCCCACCATCAACGACCATCTGGGCGACGCCTACTGGCAGGTCGGCCGCCGGCGCGAGGCGGGGTTCCAGTGGAGCCGGGCCCTGAGCCTGGATCCAGAGCCCGATCTGCGGGTGCAGATTCAGGCCAAGCTGGATGGCGGACTTGAGGGAGCCTCGCCTGTTCAGTCCGTCGCCCGCGCCGACAACGGTCAGGGCGCGGCGCCCATCAATCCGTGAGCCATGAGGACGCGGCCCGGGCGCTCGCCCCGGCCAAGGTGAACCTGTTCCTGCACGTGGGGCCGCCCGGCGCCGACGGCTATCACCCGCTGGTGAGCCTGGCGGTGTTCGCCGATGTGGGCGACCGGGTGGCGGTGGCGAGTGCCGACGCCTTTGGTCTGGAGGTCACCGGGCCGTTCGCAGGACGTATCGACGGCGGGCCGAATCTGATCGAGACGGCGCTGGACGCCATGGCCCGCGCCGTGGGGCTCGACCGCCTGCCGGTGCATGTGCGGCTGGACAAGCGCCTGCCGGTGGCGGCGGGCCTCGGCGGGGGATCGTCCGACGCAGCCACAGCCATGAAGGCCGCGCGCGACCTGCTGGGCCTCGATCTTGATGAGGTCGCCCTGACCCGCATCGCCGAGCCGCTGGGCGCCGACATGGCCATGTGCCTGGCCGCCCGGCCTGTGATAGCCCGAGGACGGGGAGAGGTGCTGAGCCCGGCGCCTATCTTGCCGGAGGTCCACGCCGTGCTGCTGAACCCGGGCGTACCGTCGCCCACGGGGGCCGTGTATCGCGCCTATGACGACGCGCCTCGGCAAACGGCGGACGCGCCGGACATGCCCGCCGGGTTCGCCTCTGCCGCCGATCTGGCCGGATGGTTGAACACCACGCGCAACGATCTGGAGGCGCCCGCCATTCGTCTCACGCCCCTGATCGGAACGGCGCTGGAGGCGGCGGCCTCAGCGCCCGGCGCCTTGGCGGCCCGGGTCACCGGATCGGGGGCCACGGTCTTCGCCCTGTTCGAGACGGCGCAGGCCGCGCGAACTGCGGCCGGCGCCCTGTCGGAGGCCCATTCGAACTGGTGGGCCGCGTCCTGTCGTCTGGCCTAAGGCCGCGCTTCGCCCTGAAATGGCCTCAGGCTTTTCGGGAACAGGGAGGCGCGGTCCCGGATTGTCTTTCCACGAAGTCGGGAACCGCGCCGTTCGGGCATCGCCCAGGCGGCCATACTGGAGAGGACGACCAATGTTTCGCATGCGCCTTATGACGGCCAGCGCGGCGGCGGCCCTGTTGATTGCCCCGGCTGCTATGGCTCAGGATCAGACCACCCCGCCCACTGGCGAGGACACAGAAGCGCCCGCCGAAAGCGCTGTGCCCTATGACGATGCTCAGGACGAGAACTGGAGCGAGCCCAACGCCGCACCTCCTGCGGGCGAGGACGCCATGGAGGCCGAGTCGGACGAGGCGGATCCCATGACCCCGCGCCCTGACCCGGCCATGCCCGCGGAGCCGATGGATCCGCCCACCGACATGGATGCGCCGACGCCCGATCCCATGAACCCGGCGCCCGCCGATCCCATGGACACGCCCACGGATCCGATGGAGACCCCGGCGGACACCACCCTTCCGACCCCGCCCATCGACCCGGCGCCGGACGCGGCCGAGGATGACCCGATGGACCCGGAGCCGCCGGGCGTCTGACCGGAGCCATATGACGTTGATGCAGAAGGCGGCGGGCCCTATGGTCCGCCGTCTTTTTCGCGCCCGCGAAATCCTCCTCGACCCCGGATACCGCCTTGTCTTCCAGGACGACTGAACCGCTGAGTTTCCAGGACCTGATCCTGACCCTTCACGCCTACTGGAGCGAGAAGGGCTGCGCGATCCTGCAGCCCTATGACATCGAGGTGGGGGCGGGCACCCTGCATCCGGCCACGGTGCTGCGCGCCCTGGGCCCGCGCCCGTGGAAGGCCGCCTATGTCCAGCCCAGCCGCCGCCCCGGCGACGGCCGCTATGGCGAAAATCCCAACCGTCTCCAGCATTATTACCAGTATCAAGTCATTCTGAAGCCGAATCCGGACGATCTGCAGGATCTGTATCTGAACAGCCTGAAGCGCATCGGCATCGATCCCAAGCTGCACGATATCCGCTTTGTGGAGGACGACTGGGAGAACCCCACGGTGGGGGCCTGGGGGCTGGGCTGGGAGGTCTGGTGCGACGGGATGGAGGTGACGCAGTTCACCTATTTCCAGGGCGTCGGCGGCATCGAGGTGGACGTGGTGTCCGGCGAGTTGACCTATGGTCTGGAGCGGCTGGCCATGTATGTGCAGGGCGTCGACAACGTCTATGACCTGCGCTTCAACAACGACGGCGTCACCTATGGCGAGGTGTTCCTCGAGAACGAGCGCCAGCAGTCGGAGGCCAATTTCCACGGCTATGACGTGGACGGGCTGAAGCGCCGCTTCGAGGACATGGTGGGCGAGGTGTCGCGCTTTCTTGCGATGACCGGGCCGCAGGGACAGGCGCTGGTGCTGCCTGCCTATGACCAGGTGCTGAAGGCCAGCCACCTGTTCAATCTGATGGACGCCCGCGGCGCCATCGCCGTGGCCGAACGGCAAAGCTACATCGGCCGCATCCGGGACCTGTGCAAGGCGTGTGCGGTCGCCTACGTCGAACAGGAGCGCGGTCGCGCATGACGGGGGGCGACACGCCTCCCTTCCCCCTGGATGGGGGAAGGGCCGGGGATGGGGGTGGAGGCCGTTCCGTCGCCACGCCGCGTCCACGTCACGCCGCCGGCGCCGTGCCGCGCGCCCGCCGCTTGCGCCGTGAGCAGACGGTCGCCGAAGCGATGCTGTGGGAAGCCCTGAGAAAGCGGAAGATGAACTTCCGGCGCCAGGCCCCTATCGGTCGGTTCGTCGTGGATTTCGTCCATTTCGCCTCAGGCCTCATCGTGGAGGTGGACGGCTATTTTCATGAACTGCCGGAACGCCGGATGAGCGACCTCGAACGCACCGGCTGGCTGCAATCACAGGGGTTTCGTGTCATTCGCTTCCCGGAGAAGCGCGTGCGGGACGACCTGAACGCAGTCGTAGACCAGATCGTGGCGGATACAGCGCCACCCCCATCCCCAACCCTTCCCCCATCCAGGGGGAAGGGAGAAGAGCGATACGTCGTCAGATAAAATGCCCCAGCTTCTTCTTGAAATCTTCTCCGAGGAAATACCTGCGCGGATGCAGGCGGGCGCGGCGCGGGATCTGGAGCGGCTGGCAGGCGACCGGCTGAAGGCCGAGGGTCTGACGTGGGAGGCGCTGACCACCTATGCGGGGCCGCGCCGCCTGACGCTGGTGATCGAGGGCCTGCCGGCGGCGACGCCGGATCGGGACGAGGAACTGAAGGGGCCCAAGGCCTCGGCGCCGCCGCAGGCGCTGGAGGGCTTTCTGAGGAAGACCGGCCTGACGCGCGAGCAGCTGGAGGAGCGCGACGGCGTTCTGTACGGCCGGGTTCAGGAGAAGGGCCGGGCCACGACGGGCGTGATCGCCGAGACGGTGGACGCGGTGGTGCGGGCCT
The DNA here is from genome assembly GCF_047617075.1 of Brevundimonas sp. Taxonomy (GTDB): domain Bacteria; phylum Pseudomonadota; class Alphaproteobacteria; order Caulobacterales; family Caulobacteraceae; genus Brevundimonas. Next base: position 221,813 of record NZ_JBLGCI010000002.1, on the reverse strand, counting down.
TCCCTTGGCCCAAGTCTATGCGATGGGGCGACGGAACCCTGCGCTGGGTGCGGCCCATCAAGCGCATCCTGTGCCTGTTCGACGGCCATGTAGTCCCGTTCGCCATCGACGGCATCGAGAGCGGGGACGCCACCGAGGGGCACCGGTTCCTGGGGACCGGACGGCCGCTGAAGATCCGCGACTTCGCCGACTATCGCCGGCAGTTGCAGGACAATTTCGTCATGCTGGACGTGGCGGACCGCAAGCTGCGGATTCTGGAGCAGGCGAAGGCCGTGTGCGCCGACAAGGGTCTGGCGCTGGTGGACGACGACGGCCTGCTGGACGAGGTGGCGGGGCTGGCCGAGTGGCCGACGCCGATCCTGGGCGACATGGATCCGCAGTTCCTGGACCTGCCGCCCGAGGTGGTGCGCCTGTCCATGAAGGTGCACCAGAAGTATTTCGCGGTGCGCGATCCGGCGAAGCATGGGCTGGCGCCGCACTTCGTGGTGGTGGCCAATGTGGAGGCGACCGACGGGGGCAAGGCGCTGGCGGCGGGCAATTCCCGCGTGCTGTCGGCCCGCCTGAACGACGCCCGCTTCTTCTGGGACGAGGACCGCAAGGTCGGCTTCGACGCCTGGCTGGAGAAGCTGAAGGGCGTCACCTTCCATGCGAAGCTGGGGACGCTTGCCGAGCGGGTCGACCGCATCGCCGCCCTGGCCCGCGAGATCGCGCCGCTGGTGGGGGCTGACCCGGAAGAGGCGGCGCTGGCGGCCCGCTATGCGAAGGCCGATCTGGCCTCGGGCATGGTGGGGGAGTTCCCTGAGCTGCAGGGCGTGATGGGCGGGTATTATGCGCGTCTGATCGAGCCCTTCCCGTCGGCGGATGGGGGAAGGGTTGGGATGGGGGTGAAACCGTCGGCGGAAGCTGTCGCCGACGAGCCCGCTTCCGCAACCGCTGTCACCCCCAACCCCGGCCCTTCCCCCATCAAGGGGGAAGGGAGAAGGGACCGGATCGCCGACGCCATCCGCGATCACTACAAGCCGCAGGGGCCGGGGGACACGGTTCCGACGGCGCCGCTGACGGTGGCCGTGGCGCTGGCCGACAAGCTGGATACGCTCGTCGGCTTCTTCGAGATCGACGAGAAGCCGACGGGATCGAAGGACCCCTTTGCCCTCCGTCGAGCCGCATTGGGCGTGATCCGTATCCTCTTGGAGAATCAGGTCCGCGCCAGCCTGCGCCGCCTCATCGGCCAATCGTCGGCATTCGCCGAGACTGGCGACCCGTATGAGACCCACAGCTATCATGACGATCGCGACTATAAGATCGGCTTGACGCCGTTTTTCGCCGACCGCCTGAAAGTGCTCCTGCGCGATCAGGGCCAGCGCCATGATCTCGTCGATGCCGTCTTCGCGCTCGGCGACGACGATCTGGTGCGCATCGTTCGCCGGGTCGAGGCGCTGGGGGCGTTTCTGGAGACGGACGACGGGGCCAATCTGCTGGCGGGGTACAAGCGGGCGTCGAACATCCTGAAAGCCGAAGCCAAGAAGGGGGATGTGCCCACGGGCATGGTCCAGACCGGCCTGCCGAACCAGCCGGAGGAAGAGACGGCGCTGGCCTTCGCCGTCGGCGCGGCGGGGACGGCGGTGGATGCGGCGCTTCAGACCGAGGACTTCGCCGCCGCCATGACGGCGCTGAGCAAGCTGCGCGCGCCGGTGGACGCCTTCTTCGACAAGGTGATGGTGAACTCCGACGTGCCCGCCGAGCGGGACAACCGGCTCAAGCTGCTGGGCCAGGTGCGCGACGTCATGGGCCGGGTGGCCGATTTCGGGCAGGTGACGGGCTGATCCGCAGTCGATCACACTCATTCGTGAACGCTGATAATCTTTTTGCAGTGCAGCGCGTTTAATGCTCCGCTGCACCGTCTGGCCTGCCCGGCCGCCATCTGTCCGAGCCCATGCTCTACACGCTTCACGAACTCGCCTATCAGTCCGCTGCCCCCATGCGTCTGGGGGCCCAGATGATGCGGGAGTTCTGGTCCTCGCCCTTCAATCCGGCGTCCCAGACGGCCATGGGCCGCACAGCCTATGCCTCCGCCGAGCTGTTCGAGAGCCTGACGCGCCGCTACGGCAAGCCGGACTGGAATCTGGACGTGGTCAATGTGGACGGTCATCCCGTCCGCACGGTGCAGGAAGTGGTCTGGTCCTCGCCCTGGTGCCGGCTGATCCGCTTCACCCGCAACGAGGCCGACCTCAAGCGCGCGGGCAAGCCGGTCAAGGCGCCCGCCGTGATGATCGTGGCGCCCCTGTCGGGTCACTATGCCACCTTGCTGCGCGGCACGGTGGAGACCTTCCTGCAGGACTTCGACGTGCACGTCACCGACTGGACCAACGCCCGTCAGGTGCCGGTGCTGGAGGGCCGCTTCGACTTCTTCGACTACATGGATCACGTGCGCGCGATGCTGGGCCAGATCGGCCCGCGCGCCCACGTGGTGGCCGTGTGCCAGCCGGGTCCGCCCGTGCTCGCCGCCGCCGCCCTTATGGCCGAGGACGAGGATCCGGCCCGCCCGGCCTCCATGATCCACATGGGCTCGCCCATCGACGCGCGCCTGTCGCCCACGGTCACCAACCAGCTGGCCGAGGAAAAGCCCTTCGCCTGGTTCCGCTCCAACATGATCCACACCACGCCCCTGCCCTATCCGGGCGCCGGGCGGCGGGTCTATCCGGGCTTCGTGCAGCTGTACTCCTTCATGTCCATGAACGAGGAACGGCACATGGACGCCCATCGCCGCTACTTCGATCATCTGGTGCAGGACGACGGCGACAGCATCCAGAAGCACCAGGAGTTCTACGACGAATACCTGTCGGTGCTGGACCTGACCGAAGAGTTCTATCTCCAGACCATCGACATCGTGTTCCAGAGCCACCTGTTGCCGCGCGGCCTGCTCAAGCACGGCGACCGGCTGGTGCGGCCCGAGGCCATCACCGACATCGGCCTGATGACGGTGGAAGGCGAGAACGACGACATCTCCGGCGTCGGCCAGACCCAGGCCGCCCACGGCCTGTGCCGCAACATTCCCGAGGATCAGCGCCTGCTTTACGTCCAGCCGCAGGTGGGGCACTACGGGGTCTTCAACGGCCGCCGGTTCCGCGAAGAGATCTACACCCGCGCCCGCGACTTCATCACCGCCAATGAGGCCCGCGTTGTTCGCAAAACCGCGCCCAAGGCACGGCGAAAAGCTGGAGATTGACGGCCTTCGCTTGCGCCTGTCGGTGAACCGGCGGGCGCGGCGGGTCAGCGTCCGCATCGACGCCCGCGCCGGCGAGGCGGTGGTCACCGCCCCCAGCGAGCGGGCCATGCCCCAGGCCATCGACTTCGCCCTCAGCCGCCGCGACTGGATCGCCGAGCATCTGTCGAAACGGCCCGACAGCGCGCCCTTCGCCCCGGGCGCCGAGATCCTGCTGCACGGCCGCCCCGTCCGCCTGATCGCCTCGGGCAACGCCGCCGCCGCGCGGCTGGTCCCGGATCACCCGGGCGGCCCGGCCATCATCTCCGGCGGCGAGCACGAGGCCTTCCATCGCCGCATCGAGCGCCTGCTGCGCGCCGAGGCCAAGGCGGCCCTGACCGCCCGCACCCAGGTGCATCTGGATCGCCTGGGCCTGAAGCCGGTGCGCGTCAGCATCGGCGACCCGGCCTCGCGCTGGGGCTCATGCAGCCCGCACAATCGCTCGATCCGCTACTCCTGGCGCGTGATCATGGCCCCGCCCGAGGTGCTGGACTATCTGGCCGCCCACGAGGTGGCGCATCTGGTGCATGCGGACCACAGCCCGGCCTACTGGTCCGTGGTGCACGGTCTGGTGGGCGACCACCGCCCGTTCCGCAAATGGCTGCGTGACCACGGCCCGACCCTGCACGCGGCGGGCAAGGCCTAGCCCCGCACGCTCTAGAAGAACAGCGGGTCCGGTCGGCGCTCCGCCTCGCGGTCCGGCTCCGGATTCTGGGCCGGGGGGTCGGTCTGGATCGGCTCGGGCGGGCGCACGCTGGGCCGCTCCGGCGCGGGCTGGGCCGGGCGGGGGTTGGCGGGCGACCCGGCCAGGGGATCATCCCCCAGAGGCGGCAGCTCGTCCTCGCCGAACAGGTCGCCCAGACCGCCCAGAAGATCACCGGCCGGATCGGCGCCCGGCGGCGTCGGCGGAATCCAGCCTTCGGGCAGGGGCGGGCCGTTGGGGATGTCCCGCACATTCAGGCGCGGCAGGGCGGCCTGCATGAAGCCGCGCCAGATGGCCGCCGGCGAAGAGCCGCCGGTGACGCCGCGCATGGCGGTGTTGTCGTCCTTGCCGACCCACACCACGGTGACGAAGCCGCCGGTGTAGCCGGCGAACCAGGCGTCCTTGTAGTCCGAGGTGGTGCCGGTCTTGCCCGCAAGATCCCGGCCGGAGATGGCCACCGAGCGCGCCGTGCCCGAGGTGATGACCCCGCGCAGCATCTGGTTCAGGTAGTAGAGCGACGGGTTCTGGATCACCTGATCGGCGCGGCGGTCCTCCACCTGACGCTGATAGATCACCCGGCCCTGGGGCGTGCGGATGCGGGTGATGCCGTGGGTCTCGGCGCGGCGGCCCCCGTTGGAGAAGGCGGCGTAGGCGCCGGCCATTTCCAGCGGACTGACCTCCACGGCCCCCAGCGCCATGGCGGGCTCCAGTCCGACGCGCGAGGTGATGCCCAGCCGCCGCGCGGCGCGGGCCACGCTGTCGCGGCCGATCTGGTCGGCGATGCCCGCGGCGATGGTGTTGGTGGACTGGGCCACCGCATTGGCCAGGGTCGTCTGGCCAATGTGGTTGCCGGAATAGTTGCGCGGCGACCAGTTGCCGATGGTGATGGGCTGGTCGATGACCGGCGTGTCGGGGGTGTAGCCCGCCTCCAGCGCCGCCAGATAGACGAACGGCTTCCAGGCCGAGCCCGCCTGACGCCGGGCGTCCACGGCGCGGTTGAACTGGCTGTCGGCGTAGGACGCCCCGCCGATCATGGCCCGCACCCGGCCGTCGCCGTCCACCGCCACCAGAGCCGCCTGTTCCACGCCGCGCGAGGCGTCCCGATCAAGGATGGATCGCACCGAGCGCTCGGCCGCGGTCTGAAGCGTCAGGTCCAGGGTCGTCTCTACGATCAGGTCCTCGGTGGGTTCGCCCACCAGGCGGCGGATGTCCTGGTCCAGCCAGTCCACGAAGTACTGGGCATGCTGGGTCGCCAGGGTCCGCGACACGCGCACGGGCTCCAGCACGGCGGCGTTACGCTGCTCGGCGGTGATGACCCCGGATTCTTCCATCTCGTCCAGCACCACGGTGGCGCGGCCGGCGGCCCGTTCGCTTTCGCCCAGCGGGCTGTAGCGGGACGGCGCCTTCAGCAGGCCCGCCAGCAGGGCGGCCTCGCCCACGGTCAGTTCGTCGGCCGACTTGTCGAAATAGCGCTGGGACGCCGCCTCGATGCCGTAGGCGCCGGCGCCGAAATAGACCCGGTTCAGATACAGGGCGAGGATCTCGTCCTTGGAGAATTTCATCTCCAGCCAGACCGCGAGCATCAGCTCCTGCACCTTGCGGCGCATGTTCTGGTCGGGGGTCAGGAACAGGTTCTTGGCCAGCTGCTGGGTCAGGGTCGAGCCGCCCTGCACCACCCGCCCGGCGCGCATGTTGGCCATGATCGCGCGCATCATGCCGATGGGGTCGAAACCGGGGTGGTGATAGAAGCGCCGGTCCTCGATGGCGATGAAGGCGGCCGGCACATAATCCGGCAGCGCATCCAGCTCCACCGGCGGGGCGTGCTGGCTGCCGCGCACGGCGATCAGGGCGCCGGACCGGTCCAGATAGGTGATGGAGGGCTGCCGCTCCACGTCATAGAGCGCCGAGGTGTCCGGCAGGCCCCGCGCAAACACCAGGAAGAACACGGTCAGGAAGATCAGGCCCCAGACGGCCAGCACGGCCGCCCAGTAGATCAGCCGCTGCAAAAGGGTGCGTCCGCCGCCCTCGCCATTGCCGGACGCCCCGCGTCCGAAGGATCGACCCGCCATGGAATTCCTCTAGCCCGCTCAGATCTGGTCATAGCCCGCGAACGGGATCAGTGAAACGCCCCACGTCAATGACGCGAACCTGCGGGATGTTTCAGCCCAAAGCATGGCGACAGGCTTAACGCGCCGTAAGCTCAGGCCGAGCGGGCCTTGATGGGCGCCGAGCCGTCCGCCAGCGATTCGTTCAGATAGACCTCGGCCTCCTGGGCCGGCAGGGCCGGCGCATAGCCGAAGCCCTGACCGTAGTGGCAGCCTGCGGCCAGCAGCAGCCGCGCCAGCTCGGCGTTCTCGACGCCTTCGGCCACAACCTCCAGCGACAGGTCGCGGCCCAGATTGACCACCGATTTGACGATCTTGGACGAGCCCTCGTCCTGCCCCATGGTCAGAACGAAATAACGGTCGATCTTCAGGGTGTCGAACGGCAGGCGCGCCAGATAGGACAGGGACGAGAACCCCGTGCCGAAGTCGTCCAGCGCCAGGCTGGCTCCGGCTTCGCGCAGGGATTTCAGCACCTCAGCGGCCCGCTCCGGGTCGCGCATGATGTCGCTTTCGGTCACTTCCAGCTTCAGCGCGCCCACGGGCAGGCCGGTGTCGGCCCGGATGCGGCGCACGTCCTCCACCAGACCGTCGCGCTCCAGCTCATTGGTGGACAGATTGACGCTGCAGAACAGCTTGCCCGCCGAGGGATGCCGTTTCAGCCATTCGGCCAGCTGGGCGGCGGACTGACGCATCATCATCAGGCCCAGATCGTTCATCAGGCCCATCTCGTCGGCCAGGCCCAGGAACTCGTCCGGCGGCACCAGACCGCGCTTGGGGTGACGCCAGCGGGCCAGCGCCTCGAACCCGGCCACGGCGGCGGTCTCCAAATTCACGATGGGCTGGTAGAAGGGCTCGATCTCACCGCGCACGAAGGCGTTCCGGAGATCACTCTCCAGCGCCAGGCGCGACAGGCTGTCGGACTCCAGCGTGCGGCCATAGGCGGCCATGCCGCCACGGCCCGCGCCCTTGGCCGATTCCACCGCCAGCTCGGCCCGGCGCAGCAGTTCCGCCGGGTCGGGGGCGTCGGGACCGCCCTCGGCGCGCACGGCGCCGATGGAGACGGTCGGATAGATGTCGAAACCCGCCACGCGCAGCGGCTGCTCCAGCGCCTGACGCATGCGCGCGACCATGTCGGTGTCATCGGCGCGGGCGAAGATGGCGAACTCGTCCTCGCCAATGCGCGCGGGCGCCGCCTCGCCCGAGAAAGCCGCTGCCAGGCGCGAGCCCAGCGCCGACAGCACCAGATCCACCCGGTCGTGGCCCAGGGCCTCGTTCAGGCGTCTCAGCCGGTCCACATCGGCCACGACAAGCTCATGCTCGCCGGACTGGGTCATGGCCTCGCCCATGCGGGCCAGGAACCCTCGCCGGTCCAGCAGGCCGGTCAGGGTGTCGCCGGACGAACCCGCGAATTTGCTCTCCAGCGCCACGACCCCCGCCGCCCGCAGCCCATCCTCGAGCCACACCCCGCGCCAGATGCACAGATCGCCGCCGCGCATGCGCAGACGCACCGCGATCTCGGCGCCCTCGTCCTGCGGTTTCAGGATGCGCTCGGCCAGGGCCCGGTCCTGGGGCATGGCCAGGGCGGTGAAGGCCGCCGCCGTGCATTCCGGCGCCAGCGGACCCAGGCCGAGCGGCCGGGTCGAGCCTGTGAACTGAAGCTGGTCCAGGGCAGGCGTCCACACCCACAGCGCCACGTCGGCGGCGGCGAGCGCCTCGATCGCGGTGGTGGGGTCCCACGCCAGAGCTCTGGATCGGCTGTTCAAGGCTTCACGCCCTCCAGTCAGGACGTCGGGCGTCCGCCTGTATCGACCTCTTCGGAAAGGAGGCCGAACAGAAGATGGTCTGCCCAAACCCCGTTAATTTTCAAATAAGCCCGCGCCTGTCCTTCCAGCCGGAAGCCGGATTTCTCCAGAACGCGGCGGGAGCCGTGGTTGTGCGGCACGCAGGCCGCCTCAAGCCGATGCAGCTTCAGATCGGTGAAGGCGTAGCGGGCCAGGGCACAGACCGCTGCGGTCGCCAGGCCATTGCCTGCATGGGATTTACCGATCCAGTAGCCGACGGTTCCCGTCTCGGCGACGCCCCGGCGCACATTGGACAGGGTGATCCCGCCCACCAGACGATCCGAGCAGTCAAAGACGAAGAACGGCCAGGCGTTGCCCAGCTCCCGCTCCCGTTCATAGATCGACAGCCGGCGGCGATAGGCGGCGCGGCCCAGGTCATCCTCGGGCCAGGCCGGTTCCCAGGGCTGGAGGTAATCCCGGGACTGACCGCGTAGTTGGGACCAGGCGGCGTAATCAGAGGCGCGGGGTGTGCGCAGCAGCACGCCCCGTCCGGCCACCTGCGGCCCCGTCGGTTCAGCCATCCAGTCCAGAAGCGCCATGATGTGATTATACGCCGGGTTAGCGAAAGCGTCAGGCGTTCAGGGTCTCGGCGAAGACTTTTCCCGCCCTTGACGCCCCCTTGGGGCCCAGAACCGCCGTGGCGCTGAGGCCCGGCCCCAGCAGGCGCGCACCCAGACGGCGCATATCCTCAACCGTCACCGCTTCCATGCGCTGGACCAGAACGTCCGAAGCCGTCGGGGCGCCGAAGATCAGGGTCTGGGCGGCCATGCGGCCCGCGCGCGAGGCGGGACTCTCATCGGCCATCCACAGGCTGGCGGCCAGCACCGCCTTGGCGCGATTCAGCTCCTCAGGCGTCGGGCCGTCGACGGCCAGGGCGCGCAGTTGCTCGGCTGCGACCTGGGCCAGCTCCTCGGCCCGGCCCGGCGCGGCGCCGGCGTAGATCCCCAGAACGCCCGTGTCCTCATAGCCCTCGAACCAGGCGTCCACCGCATAGGCCAGACCCCGGTCCTCCCGCGCCGTCTGGAACAGGCGCGACGCCATGCCGCCGCCGAGAATCTCCACGAACAGGCGCAGGGCGGGGGTGTCAGGGTCGTGCACGGACAGGCCGGGGATCTCGAACACCAGATTCGCCTGTTCGATCCGGCGGGTCAGGGCGGCGTCGCCCCCGGTGAAGGTCGCGGCGGCGGGCTCCTCGGCGTCAGTCCGCGCCGCTGTTCCGAACCATTCCTCGGCGAGGTCCAGCAGCCGGCGCTCGTCCACCCCGCCGGAAACCGTCAGCACCATGCGCTCGGGCGCATAGAGGGTGCGGCGCCACGCTGCGATGCTGTTCCGGTCGGCGCGGCCGATGCTGGGGACCGAGCCCAGAATGGGCCGGCCCAGCGGCTGGCCGGAAAAGGCGCGCTCGCCCGCCATCTCGAACACATGGTCGTCCGGCGTATCGAACGCTTCGGCAATCTCCTGGGCCACCACGTCCTTTTCGCGGGTGATCTCCACCTCGCTCAGGACCGGCCGAAACACCAGATCCGACACCACCTGCATGGCCAGCGGCAGCGACCGCTCCATGGCCCGCACCTCGAAGCTGGTGCGCTCCTGTCCGGTGGCCGCGTTGATGGATCCGCCGTCCGCCTCGATGCGCTCGACGATCTGGCGCGCGCTCATGTCGCCGGCGCCCTTGAACACCAGATGCTCCAGCAGGTGCGACCAGCCCGATCGGTGCTCGTCCTCCCAGCGCGCGCCGCCGCGCACGGCCACGGTCAGGGCGAAAGTCTTCAGGCCGGGCATGGGGTCGGCCACGACGCGGACGCCGTTGGATAGGGTGTGAACCTGGGTCAATCGTGATCCTGGCCCGCATGCGGGCCCTGTGTCGGAGGCGGGCGCAGCCGCCGTTTCAGCATCAGTCCATAGAAGACCATCAGGGCCACGGCGAGGCCGAACCAGGTGATGGCGTAGCCCAGATGGTTGTTGGAGAAGGCGGCGGGCGGAACCGCCGGCCTCAGCGCCGCCCATTCGGGATTGGTCGCTGTCTCGGCGAAAAGCACGCGGGCGTCCACGGCGCCCTCGACCTCCAGCGCCTGGGCCATGGCCTGATGGTCCCGGGCGAAGAAGCGGCCGTCCCGGGGCGAGGGGCTCATCCAGTTCGGCGCCGGCGCCTCGCGCACCACGGCTGTAATGCGAACCGCATCAGCGGCCGCCGGATCAATGGGCGGCCGGGCGGAGATCTCATCGGCCACGAAGCCGCGATCAATCAGGAAGGTCGCCTCGACGCCTGCGGGCCGACAGGGCGAGATCAGGCGCACGCCGGCGTCGCCGTCCTGGATGGATTGAAGTTCGACATAGGGCGCGGCGTTGAGCCCTGGACAATCCAGGATAACGCGGCGGAACTCGCCGCCCGGCTGGTTCAGCACCTCGGCGGCGGGGACCGGCGCCATGGCGGCGGCGGCCTCGGCCTGATCGATCAGGCCTTCCTTCCACGCCAGCCGCTGGATCTGCCACACGCCCAGCCCGATCAGCACCGCCAGCAGCGCCGCCGACAGCACGGTCAGGACCCAGGGAAAGCCGCGTGGTTCAGAACTCGTCATTGCGCACCTCGCGCGCCTTGTTTCGCATGTGAAGGGCCGTCATCAGCCCCTTGCCCGGCCGCATCAAACCCAGCGACAGGGCCGCCACAAGCGGCAGCCAGACGACCAGATGCAGCCACATGGGCGGGCTGAAGGCGATTTCAACATACAGGGCGGAAAAGCCGACGATGGCCCCGGCGATCTGCATGATGAAACTGGCCGCCCCGTCGCCGGTGGCCACCGAGGCCAGATCGTAGCCGCACGTCTTGCAGACTGGCCGAACCTTCAGAAACCCCTCGAACAGGGGACCCGCGCCGCAGTTGGGACACCGGCAAAGCAAACCCGCCCGGATCGGGTTGATCCGGGCGGGCGCTGAAGGCTGGGGATGATCGATCAAGATCAGCCGAAGACGACGTAGACGAAGGCGAACAGGAACAGCCACACCACGTCCACGAAGTGCCAGTACCAGGCGGCAGCCTCGAAGCCGAAATGCTTCTCGGCCGACATCTGGCCCACCATCAGGCGGATCAGGCAGACCGCCAGGAAGATGGTGCCCACCAGCACGTGGAAGCCGTGGAAGCCCGTGGCCATGAAGAAGATCGAGCCATACAGGGTCGAGTTCAGGGCCTCCTCGTTGAAGAACAGGTTCTCGTGCAGAATGTGATAATATTCATAGGCTTGGACGGCCGTGAACAGGGCGCCCAGGGCGATGGTGATGGCCAGGCCGATCTTGGCGGCCTTGCGGTCCCCCACCTGCAGGGCGTGGTGCGCCCAGGTCACGGTGGTGCCCGACAGCAGCAGGATCACGGTGTTCAGCAGCGGCAGCTGCCAGGCGTCCAGCACCTCGATGCCGCGCGGCGGCCAGGTGGACCAGGCCGCGGCCGTATCCGTCCAGTTGCCGAACTCCGGGATCAGCGTCCTGGCCTCATTGAAGAGGGCCATTTCGAAGAACATCCAGAAGAAGCCGGCGAAGAACATGATCTCCGACGCGATGAACAGCACCATGCCGTAGCGCAGGCCCAGCGACACCACCGGGGTGTGGTCGCCCTGACGGCTTTCCTTGATCACGTCGGCCCACCAGCCGAACATGGAGAACAGCACGCCGGCCAGTCCCGCGAAGAACACCCAGTTGGTGCCGGCGGGCAGGCCGAACAGGCCCTTCATCCACATGACCGCGCCGATCATCATGATCGTGGCGGCGACGGACGCCACCAGCGGCCAGGGGCTGGGTGGAAGGATGTGATAGTCGTGGTGGACGGCGTGGTCGGCCATGGATGCGTCTCTTGAGTGGGTCAGCGCGTGGTCGTTGCAGGGGCTATAGCGTCGCTACCCCTGTCCGCCAATAGCCGCGCGCTGTTCGAAGCGGTCGGTGGGATAGAAGGTGTAGGAAAGGGTGATGTCCTGCACGCCCTGGGCCTCGCGGTCCGTGGCCATTTCCGGGGCGACGAAATACTGGATCGGGAATTCGACCGTCTCGCCCGGCTGGACCGTCTGGGCCTCGAAGCAGAAGCACTGCAGCTTCTGGAAGTAGGGCCCGGCGCGCTCGGGCACCACATTGTAGGCGGCGGTGCCGCTGATGGGCCGGTCGGAGGTGTTGGTGACGCGGAAATAGGCGATGCCGGTGTCGCCGATGCGCACCGTCTGGCGAGTTTCCTCGGCCTCGAACGCCCACGGCAGGCCGCGCACATTGGTGTCGAAGCGCACCCGCACCGTGTCCTCCAGGATCGTGTCCGGCGCGGCGTCGGCGCGCATCACCGTGCCGTTGAAGCCGGTGACCTGGCAGAACAGCTGGTACAGCGGGACCGCGGCGAAGGCGGCGCCGGTCATCAGCGACAGGGCGCCGACGCAGATCAGGGCGACTTTCGTGTTTCTGTTCATGCGATCAGCCCCCGACGTTGGCTTGAAGCCGCAGCAGGGTGGTGACGAACACCAGCACCATGAACGCCACCAGCCCAAGGGCGATGGCGATGTTGCGGCGCTTTCTGGCCTTCAGTTCTTCGGGCGTCAGGCGCATGAGGGGCAGGCTCCGATGACGGGCGCGTTCTCGACCAGCAGGACGGCGAACAGGGCCATCAGATACAGGATCGAGTAGGCGAACAGGTTCCGTGCTGGTTTGGCCTCGGCGCGCACATCATACAATGCGGCCTCTCGCCCCACCGCCTCGGCCTTGTCCGGCTGATCGCCGGCGCGCGAGCGCCACAAACGCACCGCCAGGGCGATGAAAAACAGGCCGCCCAGGGTCGAGACGATCAGATAGGCCGTCCCCGCCATGCCCAGCAGCGCCGGAGCGACGGCCACGGGCACGAAGATCAGGCTGTAGATAAGGATCTGCAGCCGGGTGGACTTCGCGCCGCGCGCCACGGGCATCATGGGAATGCCCGCCCGGGCGTAGTCCCCGGCCGAATAAAGCGCCAGGGCCCAGCTGTGCGGCGGGGTCCACAGGAAGATGATCAGGAACAGCAGCCACGCCTGCCACGGCGCGTCGCCGGTCACCGCCGCCCAGCCGATCACCGGGGGAAAGGCGCCCGCCGCCCCGCCGATGACGATGTTCTGGGGGGTCCGACGCTTCAGCAGCAGGGTGTAGAACCCGGCGTAATAGACGATGGTCAGAGCCAGCAGGCCGGCGGCGAACCAGTTCATGGCCATGCCCAGCAGCATCACCGAGAACAGGGACAGCACCACGCCGTATGTCATGGCGTCATTGGCGCTGACCCGGCCGGCTGCAACGGGACGTCCGCGCGTGCGCCGCATCAGGGCGTCGGTCTCGCCTTCCAGAGCCATGTTCAGAGCGCCTGCGGCGCCCGCCCCCATGGCGATGCACAGGATGGCGATAGCGGCCAGCAGGGGATTGATCTCGCCCGGCGCCGCCACCAGTCCGGTGATGGCGGTGAACACCACCAGCGACATGACGCGCGGCTTCAGCAGCTGGAAGTAGTCTTCCGGCTGGGCGGTGGTCAGGGCTGGAGCCGTCTTGGGCGCTACGGGTTCGGTCATGATGCGAAAAGGGGGCCGCGTGATCGGCGGCCCCCCATCCTAGTCTGTTTGAGGTCCGGTGTGGACCGGATCAGTGATGGTCGTCCGCCTTCACCACCGGCAACTCGTTGAACTGGTGATGCGGCGGCGGCGAGGACAGGGTCCACTCCAGGGTCGTGGCGCCTTCGCCCCAAGGGTTGGCCTCGGCCTTGCGGCGACGCACGGCGGCCTCGATCAGCACGATGAAGAACACCACCATGCCCACCAGGGTGATGGCGTAGCCGATCGAAGAGACGTGGTTCCAAAGGGTGTAGGCGTCCGGATAGTCGATGTAGCGACGCGGCATGCCCTGCAGGCCCAGGAAGTGCTGGGGGAAGAAGATCACGTTCACGCCCACGAACATGATCCAGAAGTGGGTCGCGCCGAGGAACTCGTTGTACTTCACGCCCCACATCTTCTCGAACCAGTAGTAGAAGCCCGCGAAGATGGCGAACACGGCGCCCAGCGACAGCACATAGTGGAAGTGCGCCACCACGTAATAGGTGTCGTGCAGGCTGTAATCGATGCCCGCGTTGGACAGGACCACGCCGGTCACGCCGCCCACGGTGAACAGGAAGATGAAGCCGATGGCCCACAGCATGGGCGTCTTGAAGTCCAGCGAACCGCCCCACATGGTGGCGATCCAGCTGAAGATCTTGATGCCCGTGGGCACCGCGATGATCATGGTGGCGGCCACGAAATAGGCGCGCAGGTTGATGGGCATGCCCACGGTGTACATGTGGTGCGCCCACACCACGAAGCCGATGAAGCCGATGGCCACCATGGCGTAGGCCATGGCCAGATAGCCGAAGATGGGCTTCTTCGAGAACGTCGACACGATGTGGCTGATGATGCCGAAGCCCGGCAGGATCAGGATGTACACCTCGGGGTGACCGAAGAACCAGAACAGGTGCTGGAACATCACCGGGTCGCCGCCGCCGGCCGGGTCGAAGAAGGCGGTGCCGAAGTTGCGGTCCGTCAGCAGCATGGTGATGGCCGCGGCCAGAACCGGCAGCGACAGCAGCAGCAGGAAGGCGGTGATCAGCACCGACCATGCGAACAGCGGCATGCGGTGCAGGGTCATGCCCGGCGCGCGCATGTTGAAGATGGTGGTGATGAAGTTGACGGCGCCCAGGATCGAGGAGGCGCCCGCCACGTGCAGCGAGAAGATGGCCAGGTCCATGGATGGGCCGGTGTGGCCCATGGTGGACAGGGGCGGATAGATGGTCCAGCCGCCGCCGAAGCCTTTGCCCGGCCCGCCGTCCACGAACATGGACAGGCACAGCAGCACCCAGGCCGCCACCAGCAGCCAGAACGAGATGTTGTTCATGCGCGGGAAGGCCATGTCCGGCGCGCCGATCATGATAGGCACGAACCAGTTGCCGAAGCCGCCGATCATGGCGGGCATGACCATGAAGAAGATCATGATCAGGGCGTGGGCCGTCACGGTGACGTTGTAGCCGTGCTTGGACGCCTCAATGATCCCCAGCTGATGGATGACCGAGCCCTCGGTGAACACCTGGATGCCCGGCGCGGCCAGCTCCCAGCGGATCAGGCCGGACAGGGCGCCGCCCACCACGCCCGCCATGATGGCGAAGATGATGTAGAGCGTGCCGATGTCCTTGTGATTGGTGGACAGGAACCAGCGGGCGAAGAAGCCCGGCTTGTGGTCGTGGTCGTCGTGATGGGCGGTTGCGGTGGCCATGATTGTCGGGCTCGCGTTCTCTTACTGGGCCGCCGGGGCCGCGTCAGCGGCCGGGGCGTCTTCGGTTTCAGTGGCGGCGTCGGCGGGGGCCGCTTCGCCTTCGGTCGCCGCGGCGTCGGTCGCGGCCTCTTCGGCGGGCTCGGCGCCGGGCATCCCGCCCCCGCGCTCGGCGACCCAGGCCTCGAACTCGGCCTGGCTGACCACATTGATCTGCAGGGGCATGAAGGCGTGGTCCACGCCGCACAGCTCCGAGCACTGGCCGTAGAAGATGCCTTCGCGGTCGGCGCGGAACCAGGTTTCGTTGACCCGGCCCGGAATGGCGTCGGTCTTCAGGCCGAAGGCCGGCAGGGCCACGGCGTGAATGACGTCGGAGGCCGTGACCAGCAGCTGGACCGTCTGGCCCACCGGCACCACCATCGGCTCGTCGGCCGCCAGACGGAACGGCACGCCGGCTGCGCTCGCCTCATCCTCGGGCAGCATGTTCGAGACATACTCGCCGATGCCGTGATCGGGGTACTCGTAGGTCCAGTTCCACTGGTTGCCCGTCACCTTCACGGTCACGTCCGGCTCGGGCATGTCGTGGTAGTTGAACAGCAGGCGGAACGAGAACAGGGCGATCACCATCAGGATCAGCACCGGCACGATGGTCCAGATGATCTCGATGGTGGTGTTGTGGCTCCACTTGGCCGGCACCGGATTGCGGCGCTTGTTGTAGCGGAACACGATCCACAGGATCAGGCCGAGCACCAGCAGACAGATGGCCGTGATGATCGGCATCAGGATCGCGTCGTGGAAAATGTGCGCTTCCACCTTCAGCGGCGACGCCGCCGGCTGAAGCCCGATCCCGCCCGGCGTCGGTTGACCCACCAGTTCCTGCGCCATGGTCGGCGCGGCGGCGAACAGCGCCGTGGAGGCGAGAACCGTTGAGGCGATCATCGCCCTGGCCCGCTTGCCCATCCCCATTCCAGAAATCCTCATAATCCGTTCTGCAGCAACCAGTTGCGAGACGTTCGCAAACAACAGTCGCGGGCCCGAAGGCGTCGCGGCGTCCAGGGCCGGTCCATATCGGCTCCCCTCGCGCTTGCCAAGCATGCGGAGCGCAACACGGGGTCGCAGGGGGCGCCGCGGCCGGGATTAAATCGATGTCATGTTTGGCAAGCTACCTTGCAATAACAGATACCTTGCGATAGACACATCTCATCACACGGAGGGCGAACAGTGCCTGAAGCCATCGAGATACAGTTGAAGAAGGGGGTGCTGGCGCTGTGCGTGCTGGCGCTTCTGGAGAGGGGAGATTCCTACGCCTACGAGATCGCCAGCCGCATGGCCGAGGCGGTCGATATGGGCGAGGGCACGGTCTACCCCCTCATGCGCCGGATGCAGTCCGACGGACTGGTGGAGACCTATATGGTCGAATCCGCCTCGGGCCCCTCGCGCAAATATTACCGCCTCACCGACGCCGGGCGCGCCAGCCTGGCCTCGCAGAAGACCGAGTGGGACGCCTTCGTGCGCGCCGTGAACGGGATTCTGGAGCGTGAGGACACACCACAAGCCGAAACGGGAGAGACGGCATGACGCGCGCCGAATTCATGGGCCGCCTGCGCCGCGGGCTGGCGGGACTGCCGCTGGCTGCGCAGGAAGAGATTCTGGCTGATTACGACACCCACTTCGCTGACGGCGCCGCCGAGGGCCGCAGTGAGGCGGAGGTGGCCGCCGCCCTGGGCGACCCGGGCCGGCTCGCCCGTGAGCTTCGGCTCGAGGCCGGACTGAAAAGATGGGAAGAGGAACGCAATCCGTCCTCCGCCGCCGGCGCCGTGATGGCCCTGGTGGGGCTGGGCGCGGTCGATATCCTCATCCTGCTGCCGCTGCTGACCGGCGTGGTCAGCGCCATCGCAGGACTTTATGTCGCGGCCATCGCCGTCTTCATCTCCGGCGGCGGGATCCTCGTCGCCGGGCCGTTCTTCGATCCGCCGGGCGGGCCGCTGTTCGCCGTGCTGCTGGGCCTCGGCCTGATGGGCGCCTCGGTGGTCGGCGCGGCGCTTCTCACCATCGTCACCATCTGGCTGGTCAACGGCCTGGTCTGGTTCGGGCGGCTGCACTACCGCCTGCTCAAGCCCGCCATCCAGTCTGAAACCTACAGCGAAAGGGGGCTGTCATGATCCGCTCACTGTTCATCATCGCCGCCGCCGCCCTCGTGCTGACCATCGTCTGCCTGGGCGGGGCCGCGGCCATCGGCGGGCGGGAAGTGGCCCGCAACGGATGGAACATCTCGGGCGACGGCTGGACCATCGTCCAGGGCGACTTAGAGTGGGACTCCGCCGACGAGGACATCGTCACCCGCGAGATCGCGTGGGAGGGCGGCGAGGCCCTGACCTTCGACCTGTCCGCCCGCGTCATTTACGCCCAGGGCGATGAGCCCTCGATCACCGTCGCCGGCCCGTCCGAGGTGGTGGATCGCGTCACCTTCGAGGGCGGCCGGTTCGACCTTGAGGAGGGCGCCCGCTCGGGCCGTCATTCCCGGCCTCGCATCACCATCGTCGCCCCGGCGGTCAGCACCTTCGCCCTGAACGGGTCGCAGGATCTGGAAATCCGCGACTACGACCAGCCCACCCTCGCGGTGGCCGTGTCCGGCAGCGGCGACGTTGAAGGCTATGGCCGCACAGAGACTCTGACCGTCACCATCGACGGCTCGGGCGATGTGGACCTGGAAGGTCTGCCCTCCACCGACGCGCTCATCGAGATCAATGGCTCCGGCGAGCTCAGAGCCGCGCCGACCGGACAGGCCGACGTGACCATCCGGGGCTCGGGCGACGTGGATCTGACCACCCGCCCGCAGCGGCTGACCAGCCAGGTCAGCGGTTCGGGCAGCGTCAGTCAGGCGGACTGACCGGTTTCATGCGGCGGACGGAGCGCCTATCTTGATCCTTCAGACCTGAAGGACCGCCGCATGACCATCGCCCCCGCCATCCCGTCCCTGCTTGACCAGTCTGGCGTCGGCGCCGAACGCGCAGGCGATATTCTGGGCGAGGCGCTGAACGGGGCCGATGACGGCGAGCTGTTCCTGGAGCGGACCGAGAGCGAAAGCCTGGTCTTCGACGACGGACGGCTGAAGGGCGCATCCTATGATGCGGGCGAAGGCTTCGGCCTCAGGGTCGTAGCGGGCGAGACCGCCGGCTACAGCCACGCCAACGAGATCAGCGAAGCCGCCCTGAAGCGCGCCGCCGACAGCGCCGCCCTGGCCAAGCGCGGCCATGCGGGCTTCACCGCCGAGGCGCCCCGCGCCACCAATCAAAAACTCTATGGCGAGGATGACCCCGTCGCCTCGCCCGCCTTCGCCGACAAGATCGCCCTGCTGCAGGAAATCGACGCCTACGCCCGCGCCGCCGATCCGCGCGTGGTGCAGGTCTCGGCCTCGCTCGCCGGCGAGCGCCGCGACATCGAGATCCTGCGCGCAGACGGCCGTCTGCTGCGCGACGTGCGGCCGCTGGTGCGCATGAACGTCTCGGTCACCGTCGAGCGGGACGGCAAGCGGGAGTCCGCCGGGGCCGGCGCAGGCGGACGCACGGGCTTTGAAACCTGGATCACGCCCGAGCGCTGGCGCGCCCAGACGGACGAGGCTCTGCGTCAGGCCCTGGTCAATCTGGACGCGGTGGACTGTCCGGCCGGCGAGATGGACGTGGTGCTCGGCCCCGGCTGGCCCGGCGTCCTGCTACACGAGGCGGTGGGCCATGGCTTCGAAGGTGATTTTCACCGCAAGGGCAGTTCGGTCTTCAACGGCATGATGGGCCAGCGCGTCGCCGCGCCCGGCGTGACCGTGGTGGATGACGGCGCCATCGCCGGACGTCGCGGATCGCTGTCAGTCGACGACGAGGGCACGCCCACGGGCCGCACCGTCCTGATCGAGGACGGGATCATGGTCGGGCTGATGCAGGACCGCCTGAGCGCCCGGCAGCTGGGCATGGCCGCCACCGGCAACGCGCGGCGCCAGTCCTACGCCCACATGCCCATGCCGCGCATGACCAATACCTTCATGGAAGGCGGCTCGGACACCCTAGAAGAGATGATCGCCTCCACGAAGCGGGGCCTCTATGCTGTGAACTTCGGCGGCGGTCAGGTGGACATCACCAACGGCAAGTTCGTGTTCCAGTGCACCGAGGCCTATCTGATCGAGGACGGCAAGGTCACCGCCCCGGTGCGCGGCGCCACCCTGATCGGTGACGGGGCGACGGTGATGCAGAACATCACCATGATCGGTAACGACTTCACCTTCGATCCCGGCGTCGGCACCTGCGGCAAGGCCGGTCAGGGCGTGCCCGTGGGCATCGGGCAACCCAGCCTGAAGATCAGCGGCCTGACCGTCGGCGGCACGGCGGTCTGATCACTCGGCCCGCCATCGGGGGCCGACGATGTCGAACCCCCGGGCCTCCAGCATGTCCAGAACGCCGCCCGGTTCCGCCAGCAGACGCAACTGGGCCACCGCCAGGGTGACCCCCGGCTCGTCCAGCGCGGCCTCGATAGCCTCGGCCCACTGGGTGCGCAGCAGCGGGGCCACGTCCGGGTCGCCGGAGGGCCAGCAAAGATTGAGCGCGTCGTCCAGCGGTTCGGCCAGCACCTCGGGCACACGCCGCGCCCGCCAGGCCTCGATCCGCCGCGCCGTACCCTCCGGTCCGGCCTCCGCCGCAGAGACGGCCGCATCCACACAGGCCAGATAGGCCTGTGGCGGCTGGCTGATCAGATTTTCCACCAGAGCGTCGCCGCGCACGACGCCCACCCGGCGCACCGGCACCTCAGCCTGACGCGCCGCCTCCTCGATGACATCGACCGCACCGCGCGTGCGGCGCCGCTGATGCCCCGCCTTGTCGGTGATCAGGTTCAGACCGAGCACGACGAGGCTTTCTCTCCTCCACCGGTCGCTGTCGCCCTCCATCACCATCTCCAGACGCTCCTGAAGCTCGGGCGGGAGATAGTCCGCCGTGGTGGTTTCGTCAGGCAGGCGCACGATGGTCCGGGACCGCCATATCAACCGGACGAGGTCCGCCGGAGACGCCCGCCCGACCTGCGGGAAAAGAACGCGATCCGCCCGCTGTGTGGCCCCCTCAAGCGCTTCAGGGCGCCAGGACAGGTCGCGCGGCACGCCGCTGATCGCGCCGACCAGGATCAGGGAGCCGTCGCCGACCGTGATCTCCCAGATGGGCGCGTCGGCGCGCCGGGCGGTGATCACGATCTCCTCAACGACCGACGCCTCGCCGGCCTGGGCCGCGGCCCTCGACGGGACGACCGAAATCGCCAGCATCAAAACAAGAAACGCCCTCATCATCACGTCGAACCCCTGCCCGGCTGATTACGCCGCCGTAATCATGTGTCGGTAATTTAATCTACATTTCAAGGATGTAACTGGCCCGCTCACGAGCGCGTCAGGCACACATCCTCCCAACAGTTCTCGGGAGGATATCATGCGTTCCACGCTTCTGGCGGCCACATCCGCCATCGCCCTGGCCGTCGCGGCCGTATCGCCGGCCCTGGCCCAGGAGGCGGAGACGGCGTCCGCTCCGGCGACGCCCCAAGCGGGCGCCGGCCGTCAGGTTCTGACCTTTACGCCGGACTTTTTCGCCGACCAGAATCCGAACTCGGCCCTGGACATGGTCAATCGCATTCCGGGCTTCAGCCTGGATGACGGCGACGGCAGCCGCGGCTTCGAGGGCGCTGTGGGCAACGTCCTGATCAACGGCTCACGCCCGGCATCCAAGAACGATACCGGCTCAGCGGTCCTGAGCCGCACGCTCGCGCCCCAGGTGGTGCGCATCGAACTGATCCGGGGCGGCGCGCCAGGCATCGACATGCAGGGCTACCCGGTGGTGGTGAACGTCATCACCTCCCGCGAAAGCAGCCGCGAACACATCCTGACCGCCAACGCGACCCTGTTCGACGGCGGTCAGGATGTGTTCGGCGGCAGCTATCAGTTCACGGCGCGCGAAGGAGAACGAACCTGGGGCGTGACCCTCTCTGACGGCATCGGCATGAGCGATTCCAACGGGATCGGCCCATCCGTGAGCCGGACGCCCGACGGGACGGTGCTGAGGGCCGAGGACTTCTACAACGACGGCTATGGCGGCGGCACATCCATCCGGGGCAACTACGGAACGCCGCTGCTGGGCGGCAAGATCGACCTGACCGCCCGCTACGGGGTCAATGACTGGCATCAGGTGACCCTGCTCACCGCAGCCGGATCCCGCCGCGAAAGCCGCTATGACGATGACGGCTCATCGGGCGAGTTCGGGGTGGTCTACACCCGTCCCCTAGGCGAGAACCTGAACGTCGAAAGCCGCTTCATCCATGAGTTCTCCGACTTCGACAGCGTCTCGACCTACAACGCCGACACAGGCGCCGGCCCCGCGCCCGAGCAGAGGTTCGAATCCCTGGGCGACGCCTCCGAGACCATTCTGCGCAGCCTGGTTCGCTGGGAGCGCAGCGAGACCCTGACCTTCGAGGGCGGCGGCGAGGTCGCCTTCAACCGGCTGGACGTGAACCAGGCCTATTCGGAGGGCGGCGTCGCCGTTCCCCTGCCGTCGGCCTCGGTCACCGTTGAGGAAACCCGCGGCGAGCTGTTCGGCAAGGCGACCTGGACCATCAATCAGGATCTGTCGCTGGAAAGCGGACTGCGTCTGGAAGCCTCGACCATCAGCCAGTCGGGCGATGCGGAACAGGAGAAGTCCTTCTACTTCGCCAAGCCGCGCCTGCTGCTGACCTGGACGCCCATGGAGAACAACCAGCTGCGCGTCCGGTTCGAGCGCGAGGTGGGCCAGCTGGACTTCGGCGACTTCGCCGCCAGCGCCGAGCTCAGCGACCAGAACGTGCTGGGCGGCAATGTGGATCTGGAGCCGGAGGAGCGCTGGATCGGCGAGATCACCTATGAGCGCCGCTTCTGGGGCGACGGCATTGTCAGCATCGGTTACCGCCACGACGAGATCGCCAACGTCATCGACCGCATCCCGCTGGACGGCGGCCTGTCGGCGGTGGGCAACATCGGCGACGCCACCCTGGACCAGCTGTCGGTCAATCTCACCATCCCCACGGACCGACTGGGGATTTCCGGCGGCCAGTTCGGTTTCCGCAACGACTGGAACGCGACCGAGGTCACCGACCCCACCACGGGCGAAACCCGTCCCATCTCGGGCGTGCGCGCCCGCCAGGCGGTGGTGTCCTTCGAGCAGGACATCCCCACGTGGAAGCTGAACTGGAGCGTGGCGTGGATTCCGCGCCTGGGTCAGTCCACCTATGACCCGGACCAGACATCCAGCTGGCGCGGCGAGGACTATTTCGAACTGGCCGCCGAGTACAAGCCGACCGCGACCCTGTCGATCCGGGCCCAGCTGAACATCTGGGACGACTTCCTGGTGGAGCGCACGGTCTATGCCGACCGCGCCCCGCCCCGGCCCATCGACTTCGTGGAGACCCGCGACATCGACCCGCGCACCTTCGTGTCGATCCGGCTGAGGAAGACGTTCTAGGCCGCACGAAGCTCTGGCGGGCGCGTTTCGTCCCTGCCGCCCGCCAGAGAAAAGGCCCCCGTGGAGCGATCCACGGGGGCCTGATCATTTCAGAGATGGCGGCGATCAGTGAACGCCGGCCATGCCCTTCTTCAGGATGGGCGAGATCAGCAGCAGGAACACGCCCACGCCGACGCCGACCCAGCCGATGGTGCCGAAGATGGAACCATAGGTGCTGAGCGCCTCGGCCCGGTTCGTGACCACGCCAGCGACCGTATCGGTCGCCGTGGCCTGGGCGATGATGCCGGCCACGATGTGCGCCACCGAACTGGACAGGAACCACACGCCCATCATCAACCCTACGACCCGATCAACCGAGAGCTTGGTGATCATGGACAGGCCCACGGGCGACAGACAGAGCTCGCCGAGGGTGTGGAGCAGATAGGTCAGGAAAAGGAACAGCAGGGGCACGCGGAAGTCCGCGTTGGCGGCGTTGCTGGCCGCCCACATCAGCACCAGGAAGCCCAGACCGACGAACATCAGGCCGAACGAGAACTTCACCGGCGTCGATGGCTCGCGGTTGCGCTTGCCCAGCCAGACCCAGAGAGCGGCCACTAGCGGTCCAGCCAGGACGATGATGCCCGGGTTGAACATCTGGGTGTAGCCGGCGTTGAACCAAGACGGCATCTGGGTGGACTGGTCCGCGAACAGGCTGAGCGAGGAACCGGCCTGTTCGAACAGCGCCCAGAACAGCACCGAGAAGAAGATCAGCACCTCGGCCACCAGCATGCGGGTCCGCTCGGCGCCCTTCAGCTTGAAGACCGTGTAGCCGACCACCAGCAGGAAGGTGACCGCCGCCACCGGGATCAGGATGGCTTCGACCAGTTCATGGCGCTGCATGAGCAGCCAGGTGGGGAACACGGCGATCAGGCCGGCGACCCAGAAGAACGGCGCCAGCGGCACGCCCAGAATCCGCCGTCCCTCGATCGGAACCGGCGGCTCTCCACGGCCTTCCAGCCAGCTTTGGCCCAGAAGGAAGGTGATCAGGCCAAACAGCATGCCGATGCCTGCGAGCCCGAAGCCATAGGCCCAGCCGTAGGTGAACCCGAGATAGGAACAGGCGCCGGTCGCCAGAAGCGAACCAAGGTTGATGCCCACGTAGAAGATGGTGAAGCCGCCGTCCCGCCGGGGATCGTTCTCTTCGTAAAGGGCGCCCACGACCGTGGAGATGTTGGCCTTCAGGAAGCCGACGCCGACGATGATGAACGACAGGGCCAGGAACAGGATCGGCTCGGCGCGCAGATCGCGCACGGTGCGGATGCTGTACTCGCCTTCAGGGACATTGGCCGGGAATCCAGCGGCTGCAGGCGTGGCGACCGCGGCTGCGCCGTCAGCCGTCGCGATGTCCGCGGCGGGATCGGCGGCGCCCACGGGCTCCTGGCCTGTGACGTCCTCGGCGACCGCGCCGCCAACAGTGTCAGACGCAATGGCGGCGGCCGGTTCGGCGCCGACGG
Source organism: Brevundimonas sp. (assembly GCF_047617075.1). GTDB lineage: Bacteria > Pseudomonadota > Alphaproteobacteria > Caulobacterales > Caulobacteraceae > Brevundimonas. The sequence goes on along the minus strand of NZ_JBLGCI010000002.1, from coordinate 197,626 downwards.
TGGAGACGCCCTCTGCCGAGATGACGATAGGCACCCGTTCATCCCCGTTGACGGCGAAGATGCTGCGGTCCTGGCCGCGCCCCTCGACCTCCAGTGCGTATTCCGTCTCGCCGATCGTCAGATAGTCACGCGCGCCCGATCCTTCGAACGCCATGGTGAAGTGGCCGGCCACCAGCAGAACGGCCCCGATGATGACGGCCTTGCGCGACCCCAGATACTTGTCGGCGATCATGCCGCCGATCACAGGCATCAGATAAACCAGCGCGGCGTAAGCCGCGTAGATGCCCTGGGCGTCGGCCGGGCCGAACAGGAAGTGCTGGGTCAGATAGAAGACCAGCAGCGTCCGCATGCCGTAGTAGGAAAAGCGCTCCCACATTTCCGTGAAGAACAGGATCACCAGCCCCCGCGGGTGTCCCAGAAACGTCTTGCGGGGCGCTGAAAGAGCGCCTCCCCCATCCGTCGTGCTCAACGGCCTTACTCCCTAAGCAGCGCCCGAACCGGCGCATCCGGGCGCATAAGCAGCACGGTCGCGTTTCCGTCACAAGAGGCTGTGCGGAATCGGGACAGGGTGATCGCTGATCGGTCAGAGCCTGATCGGCGGAGGCGACCTCGTTTCGCGATTCCGCCAAGCCGTGAATCAGGCTCTCCAGCCTAGTCCCGAGTGGGGTCCGGCTGGTCGGCGTCGCCGTAGGTCAGGGCCAGGAAGACGTCCTCCAGATCAGGATCTTCGGTGGCGATGTCGCGGATAGCCACGCCCGCCTTGCGCACCGCCGCCAGCACCTGTTCGACGCTGGATTCCCCGGTGCGGTAGGTGACGGCGAAGGCGCCGTTGGGCCGCGCCTTGACCTCGAAACCCTTGAGCGCCGGCGCGGCGGCGGAGGGATCGACCGGCGTCACCACCACGTTTCGCGTGTCCAGCCGGGTCAGCAGCTGGTCGGTGGGCTCGCACGCCACCACCCGCCCGCGATTGACAATGGCGATGGTGTCACAGAGCTCCTGCGCCTCCTCCAGATAGTGGGTGGTCAAAAGGATGGTCACGCCCTCGGCGTTGATCTTGCGCACATATTCCCAGAGCTGGCGGCGCAGCTCCACGTCCACCCCGGCGGTGGGTTCGTCCAGAATCAGGATCGGCGGATTGTGCACCAGGGCCTTGGCCACCATCAGTCGCCGCTTCATACCGCCTGACAATGCCCGCACATAGGCGTTGGCCTTGTCCGAAAGCCCCAGCGCGGCCAGCAGTTCGTCCGAGCGCCGTTCGTTGGCCGGCACGCCGTAAAATCCGGCCTGGACCTCCAGCGCCTCACGGGGGGTGAAGAACACGTCCGCCACGATCTCCTGCGGCACCACGCCCAGGGCGGCGCGGGCGTCTCGAGGACGCTCGTCGATGTCCCGGCCCCAGATGGCGACGGTCCCGCCCGACTTCTTCACCACCCCCGCCAGAATGTTGATCAGGGTCGACTTGCCCGCCCCGTTCGGGCCCAGCAGGCCGAACATGGCGCCGCGCGGCACCACCAGATCGACCCCGTGCAGCGCCGTCTTGGGGGGCGACTTGCGGTTTCCGGCGTAGGTCTTCTCAAGCCCCCGGACCTCGATGGCGTTGTCGGGCAGGGCGGCGTCAGGCTGGGTCATGAAAACTTCGGTTCGGTCTGGCGTGAAGCAGGTCGTTAAAATTGACGGCCTAGGGTGCGGGTCGTAGGTATGCCGCCTTCCTCCCAACGCCAAGGTCATGAGCCCGATTATGCCGCCGCGCCACCCCGACATCCCCGTTCCGCCGCCCGAACAGATCGTGGTGAGCACCAAGCGCGTGGCCTGTGACGGCGGCGGCGGGGCGCTGGGCCACCCGCTGGTCTATATGGACATGGGCGACGAGGACTTCGTGGAGTGCGGCTACTGCGACCGCCGCTTTACGCTGGGCGCGCATCCGGTTCCGGAGAACGAGTATCTGGACCCCGCACCGCGCCACGACGAGGCGCACTGAACCATGCGCTATCTGCACACCATGGTCCGGGTGAAGGATCTGGACGCCTCCCTGCGCTTCTACTGCGACCTGCTGGGTCTGGAGGAAGTGCGGCGCATGGACAACGAGAAGGGTCGGTTCACGCTCGTCTTCCTGTCCGCGCCGAAGGACAAGGCCCGCTCGGCCGCCGAACGCTCGCCCGAGCTGGAGCTGACCGTCAACTGGGATCCCGAGGACTATACAGGCGGCCGCAATTTCGGCCATCTGGCCTACAAGGTCGACGACATCTATGCGGCCTGTCAGCGTCTGATGGACGGCGGCGTGGTCATCAATCGCCCGCCCCGGGACGGCCACATGGCCTTCGTACGGTCGCCGGACGGCATCTCCATCGAGCTGCTGCAGGAAGGCGAGCCGCTGGCGCCCGCCGAGCCCTGGGCCTCCATGTCCAACACCGGAAGCTGGTGATAGTCTCTTCCCGATGACGCGAACGGTCCTCCCCAACCGCACAGCGCCGATCCTCGCGCTCGCCTTTGGGGCGGCGCTGACGGCCGCCTGCGCCTCGACCACCGAGACCAATCCCTCGCGCACCGCGACGGAGCAGTTGCTGGTGGCCCGGGCGGCGGACCGGGCGGTGCAGGGGCTGACCCTGCCGGTGGAGGACGGCTCGGTCGTCTTTGTGGACGAAACCTATTTCCGCGCGGAGGCGGCGCCCTACGCCATCAGCGCCATTCGCGGCGCCCTCTCGGAAGCCGGATATCCGCTGGCCCGCAGCCGGGACCAGGCCGACGTGGTGTTCGAAATCCGGGCCGGCGCCCTGTCGCTGGAACAGATGCGCCGTTTGCTGGGCATCCCCGCGGTCAGTGTCCCCCTGTCCGATTACCGCGTGGTCTCGGTGCCCGAACTGTCCATCTACAGCCGCCGGGACCGCTCTGGCGTGGCGGAATTCTCGGGCTTCGTGTACCGGGCCGAGGACGGCGCTCCCATCGCCGCCGTCGCCCCCATGATCGGCGAGTACACCATCCGCAGCCACCGCCTGCTGATGATGATGACCTGGGGCCAGCAATACGCCGAGCCCGGCGAGGAAGACCCGGGCGAAAGCTGGTGGGAATTCTGACCGCAGGCCGCCGGGCAGGCAGCGACCGACTCTAGACGGGCCCCGCCGTTCGCCTGACAGCGAGCCTTGCCGCCCGGGCCCGGTGCATGGCCGCGGCCAGGAACACCGCGGCGCCGCCCCAGATGAAGGCGAAGCTGACCAGTCGGGTCAGGTTGAACGGCTCACCTTGCGACACCCCGATAATGAAGCTCAGGGTCGGGGCGATAAACTGGATGAAGCCGATGGTGGACAGGGGCATGCGCCGCGCGGCCCACGAGAACAGCACAAGCGGCGCCACCGTCATGGGTCCGGCCAGGAACAGCCAGAAGGCGGCCGACGGACTGTCGGTGAAATGCCCCAGCCCCTGATGGTTCAGCCAGATCAGCCACGCCAGGCCGAACGGCGCCATGATCAGGCACTCCACCAGAAGCCCCGTCTGGGCGTCCGCCTGCACCCGTTTGCGGATCACGCCGTAAGCCGCGAACGATACGGCCAGCGCCAGCGACACATAGGGCAGGCCGCCGATGGCCACCCCCTGAAGCACCACGCCCATGGCCGCCAGCGCGATGGCCACATAGCCCAGCCGGCTGATCCGCTCACGGAACAGCCAGGCCCCCAGCGCCATGTTGAACAGGGGGTTGAGGTAATACCCCAGGCTGGTTTCCAGCGTCCGCCCGCTGTTCACGGCCCAGACGAAAATGAACCAGTTGACCGCGATCAGGGCGGTGGAGGCGGTCAGCCACATCAGGGTGCGCGGATTGCGCAGCACCCGCCGCACCTGATCGGACTGCCCGGCCAGCCACACCAAAGCGGCGGCGAGCAGCACGCCCCACACGGCCCGGTGGCCCATGATCTCGCCCGCGTCCGCGCCGATGCGGCCCATGGGCTGGTACACCAGGGGCGAGAGGCCCCACAGCACATAGCAGGCGACCCCGGCGATCAGGGCCGCGCGGGCGGAGTCGTCCCCGCCCGCCGGTTGGCCGGTCATGGCGTAATCCTTATCCCACCGTCAGGGTGCGGTAGCCGCTTGCGGTCTTCAGCATGCCCTGCTCGTCCAGCAGCTGGGCGATCTGCACGGCGTTCAGGGCCGCGCCCTTGCGCAGATTGTCCGACACCACCCAAAGGCTCAGGCCGTGCTCCACCGTCGTGTCCTTGCGGATGCGCGAGACGAACACCGCGTGCTCGCCGGCGGCGTCCACCGGGGTGATATAGCCGTCGTCCTCGTGCTTATCGATCACCATGATCCCGGGCGCGTCGCGCAGGATGGCCCGGGCCTCCTCCACCTCGATGGGGCGCTCGAATTCCAGCGTCACGGCCTCGGAGTGGCCCACGAACACCGGCACCCGCACGCAGGTGACGGTCAGCTTGATGTCGGGGTCCAGCATCTTGTGGGTCTCGTCCCACATCTTGGCTTCCTCGTCGGTGTAACCGTCGTCGCGGAACTCGCCGATGAAGGGCAGGACGTTGAAGGCGATCTGCTTGGGAAACTTCTTCGGCGTGGCGTCACCCAGGCCGTAGATGGCCTTGGTCTGGTTCCACAGCTCGTCCATGCCTTCCTTGCCCGCGCCGGACACGGACTGATAGGTCGACACCACCGCGCGCTTGATCTTGGCCGCGTCATGCAGAGGCTTCAGCGCCACCACCAGCTGGGCGGTGGAGCAGTTGGGGTTGGCGACGATGTTCTTCTTCGTGGCCAGCTTGATGTGGTCCGGGTTCACCTCGGGCACCACCAGCGGCACGTCCGGGTCCTTGCGGAAGGCCGAGGAGTTGTCGATCACGATGGGACCGGCCTTGCCGATCTTCTCGGACCATTCCCGCGACACCGCGCCGCCGGCCGACATCAGCACCAGATCCACCTTCGAGAAGTCGAACTGCTCGATGTCCTGGCAGCGGATGGTCTTGTCGCCGAACGAGACCTCGATGCCCTTGGACTTGCGCGACGCCAGGGCGTGCATCTCATCCACCGGGAAGTTCAGCTCTTCCAGGATGGCCAGCATTTCCCGGCCCACATTGCCGGTGGCGCCAACGATGGCGACGCGATAGCCCATGATGTCAGTCCTGTTCGAAGGGGAAGTTTGCGCGCGGACGCGCATGCCCATTGCATTTAGTCCTTCGCACCCGCGAAGCAATCGCTTTGCAGCCCCGTTTGGAGCCTTTAAGCGCATTTCCATGCCTTCACTGACCCGCGCCGCCTATGACCGCCGCCTTGAATCCGGCGCGCTGACCGCCGACCCCGCCCAGGAAACCGCCATCGCCGCCCTGGGCCGGCTGGAGCGCGATCTGGCAAAGGGCGGAGGCCTGTTCCGCAAGCCGCCGCAGGTGAAGGGGCTGTACCTCTGGGGTCCGCCGGGCCGGGGCAAGTCCATGCTGATGGACCTGTTCTACGCCGAGGCGCCGGAACCCAGAAAGACCCGCGCCCACTTCCACGCCTTCATGGCCCGGGTCCACGATCTGATCCGCCAGTGGCGCGAGGGCGACGCGGCCCAGCGCAAGGCCGTGTTCGGTCAGTCCAAAGGCGACGATCCCATCGCCCCCACCGCCGAACTGATCGCCTCGGAGGCGCGCCTGCTGTGCTTTGATGAGCTGCAGGTCACCGACATCGCCGACGCCATGATCCTGGGTCGGCTGTTCGAAGCCCTGTTCGAGCATCGGGTGGTGCTGGCGATCACGTCCAACCGCGCCCCGGAGGACCTGTACGCCAACGGCATCAACCGCCCGCTGTTCGAGCCCTTCATCGACATCATCAAGGACCGCTGCGAAGTGGTGCAGATGTCCGGCGGGCGCGACTGGCGCCTGGCCCGTATGGCCAATTCCCGGCTGTGGTATTCGGGCCTGGACATGGGCCGCGCCCAGGCCTTCGAGCACCTGTGGGAGGACCTCAGGGGCGACGAGCCGGAAGAGCCCGCCCACCTGGCGGTCACGGGCCGTGACGTGGTGATTGAGCGCACGGTCGGCGGTATGGCCCGGGCGACCTTCGCCGAGCTGTGCGCGCGGCCGCTGGGCGCCTCCGACTATCTGGCCATGGCTGAGCGGTTTCACACCCTGTTCCTCGAGGGCGTGCCGGTGCTGGGCCCCGACAGCCAGCAGGAGGCCCGCCGCCTGGTCACCCTGATCGACGCCCTTTACGAAGCCCGCACCCGGCTGGTTGTCCTTGCCGAGGCGGCCCCGGAAGCCCTCTATCCCAAGGGCGTCGGCGCCTTCGAATTCGAACGCACAGTCTCCCGCCTGAACCAGATGTCCGCCGCCGACTGGCTCGATCAGGCTGACGCCGCCTGACGCCCCCTTTTCCATGATGCGGCGCCGGGGCTAGAGTGCCGCCAGCATCGGGAGGGTTTCATGCGCAAATTCCATCTGGCCGCCGCCGTGGCGGCCCTGTCCCTGTCCGCCGGCGCCGCCTCGGCCCAGGTGACGCCACAGGCCGTGTCCGACTGGCTGGCCGGCCGGGCGCTTTCGCCGGAGCTGGTCACCGAAGGCGAGGATCCCTTCATCCGCGTCCAGGACGAGGGCCTGACCTGGCTGCTGTTCTTCTATGGGTGCGAAACCGAAGGCTGTGACAGCCTGCAGTTCGGCGCCGGCTTCACCAATGAGGAAATCACCGCCGACACGGTGAACAGCTGGAACCGCGACCGCCGCTTCCTGAAGGCCTATTTCGAGCCGGGCGACGAGGGCTCGGCCATCGTCCAGTACGATGTGATCCCCATCGGGGGCGCGCCCCTGGACCACCTGTCCGACCATGTGGACCTGTGGCGCGGAACCCTGGCGGACTTCGCCGTCCACGTGGGCTATTTCGACCCGCCGCCCGAGGCGGAATAGAAAAAGGGCGGAGCCGAGGCTCCGCCCTCTCGCTTCGGCAGGCCGCCGTCTATCAGGCCAGCGACCCGTCGATGTCCTGGCAGGCCTTGATGAGGCCCTTCACCGAGTCCACCGACTTCTTGAACATGGCTTTCTCGTCGTCGTTGGTGTCGAACTGGATGATCTTCTCCACCCCGTTCGCGCCGATCAGGGCGGGCACGCCCACATACATGTCGGACACGCCGTATTCCCCCGACAGCCAGGCGGCGATCGGCAGGACGCGCTTCTGGTCCTTAAGATAGGACCGGGCCATGGCGATGGCGCTTTCCGCCGGGGCGTAGAAGGCCGAGCCGGTCTTCAGCAGGGCCACGATCTCGCCGCCGCCCTTGCGGGTGCGATCCACGATGCCGTCCAGATCCGCCTGGGTCATGAAGCCCTGCTTGACCGCGTCCGGCAGCGGCAGGCCGCCGATGGTGGAGTGGCGCACCATGGGCACCATGTCGTCGCCGTGGCCGCCCAGGGTCCAGGCGTTGATGTCCTTGATGGACACGCCGGTCTTCTCGGCCAGGAAGTACGCGAAGCGCGCCGAATCCAGCACGCCGGCCATGCCGACCACCTTCTCCTTGGGCAGACCCGAGAACTTCTGCAGGGCCCACACCATGGCGTCCAGCGGGTTGGTGATGCAGATGACGAAGGCGTTCGGCGCGTGGGCCTTGATGCCCTCGCCCACAGCCTTCATGACCTTCAGATTGATGCCGATCAGGTCGTCGCGGCTCATGCCCGGCTTGCGCGGCACGCCGGCGGTGACGATGCACACGTCCGCGCCGGCGATGTCGGCGTAGTCATTGGCGCCCTTCAGCGTCACGTCCGAGCCGAACACGGCGGTGGCTTCCACGATGTCCAGCGCCTTGCCCTGCGGCGTGCCCTCGGCGATGTCGAACAGGACCACGTCGCCCAGCTCCTCGCGGGCGGCGATGTGAGCCAGGGTGCCGCCGATCATTCCGGCGCCGATAAGGGCGATCTTGGCGCGAGCCATGGGCAAGTCTCCATATTGAGTGGCCTATCGCGCGGTCGCGCTGCTTGAGGCCGTTGGGTGTCTGGCCGGGTCCGTGCGGTTGTAAGGCCGCCGGAACCGTCGAGGCAGGGGGAGGTTGAAACCGTGGCGGCGGTCTAGACCTGCGCCGGGCGCACCGCAAGGGTCAGGCGGCGAAGCGGGCGAAGGCGGCGACCACCTGTTCATAGGCCGGGCGCTTGAACGGCACGATCAGGTCGCAGACTTCGTCCAGCCGGCCCCAGCGCCAGGTCTCGAACTCAATGGGCGGATGGGCGGTCAGGTCGATTTCAGCCTCTTCCCCCGTGAAGCGCAGGGCGAACCACTTCTGCTTCTGGCCTTTCCAGCCGCGCGCGATCTTTGCGCCGGAGGCTTCGGGCGGAAAGTCGTAGGTGATCCAGTCGTCTGTAGCGGCCAGCAGGTCGGCGGAGCGGACGCCCGTCTCTTCCAGCAGCTCGCGGCGGGCGGCGGCTTCCCAGTCACCGCGCTCGACCTCGTCGGGATCGACGCCGCCCTGGGGAAACTGCCAGCAATACGGCTCGGGCGTGTTGGCGCGCCGGCCCAGCCAGACGCGGCCGTCCGGGTGGAACAGCACCACGCCGACGTTGGGCCGGTACAGGGACAGGTCGGTCACTAGCGGCCCGGCCGCCGGGTCATGGCCGAGGCGGGCGCCAGCTGCAGGCCCCGGTCCGACAGGCCGTCGGCCCAGCGGGCGGCCGCCTCCACCGTCACCGGATAGGAGAAGCCGGTCCCCAGGGCGTCGCCGTTCTCGCGGGCGGCGGCCTCCAGGGCGTTCAGCTGGGCCACGATAGCGGCGGGGCTCTGCACCTCGTCGATGATGCGGTCGGCGCTGGCGCGGCTGTACGCTCCGGGACGGCGACGGGCGGAGCCGTCGTCCACGAAGGCCAGACCCCGGCTGCGCATCACGCCCAGGAAGGCGGCCATGCCGCCGTCCGAGGCCACGAAGCGATCGCCCAGATAGTTGGTGACGCCGAAATAGCCCGTGGCGCGGCCAAGCAGCCACTCCAGCCTTTGCCGGATGTCGTCGGGCCCCGCGTTGGACAGCAGGGTGTAGGGTCCGGGGTCGTTGTCGGGATAACCCTGGGGCTCCATGGGAATCTCGATCAGCACCTCGTGGCCGTGGGCGCGGGCCAGGTCGATCCAGCCTTGCAGGCCTTCGGCGTAGGGTACGAAGCTGAGGGTGACCTCGGCGGGCAGACGCTCGATGGCGGCCCGGGTGGTGACGGCGTTCAGGCCCAGACCACCGACGATCAGGGCCACCCGGGGCTGGCCATTGGGGCGGAACGGGCGAGCGTAGGCCTGGGCCGGGGTGCGGCCGTCAGCGTTGATGACGGGCAGCGGTCCATTGGGGCCGGGCTGGCTGAGCCCCGCGATGGGCGCGGCGGGCAGAGGGTCGGCGGGCGGCCGGCGAGGGGCGGTGATCGCCGCGCCCCCGGCGGCGGTGGCCCCGTCCGGCAGGGTGATGAGCGCCTCTCCCTGAATGGGCGCGCCCTCGTCATCCAGTTCGAAACCGGGCGCGGTCAGGTCCTGATAGAGGCCCAGGGTGTCGAGGGTGAAGGCTTCCATCCCCGTGGGGGGCTCGGCGGCGGCGGTTTCCGGGCGGTCGATCGACGCACGGGCCGACGGCGTGCCGGCCGTGGGGTCGCCCAGAACCGCTATGAACAGCGCCGCGGCCCCCAGCATGAGGAAGAGAGCCCCGCTCACCGCCACCACGGGGCGTCGCATGAAGGCCAGCACCGCAGCCACGCTCAGGCCGGGGCGACGGCGCGGAGCCGTTCCAGCGGTGGCGGCCAGGGCGGACTGACGTTTGGCGAACATGAGGATGAGCTTGGAGACTCGCGTGCCGGGCTTGGGCCCTCATGTTCGCAGGACGCCGGTTAAGAAAGCCTAACGGGCGTTCACCATGTGGCGATCAGTCCTCGCTCTCGGCCTCAGCCACGCGGATGGTCTCCTCCGGTTCCGGCAGGGTGACGACCACCGTCTCCGGCGCCGCGGCAAGACGGGTCAGGTCCCCGCCCGCGCGCAGGACGTCCAGGGCGCGCTGCAGCTGGTAATCCTCGTCCTCGGGGTGATCCTCACCCGGCGCTTCGCGCGGGGTGTGTGCCCCGCGCCGCTCGGCGCCGATGGAGGAGTCCAGGGCGTTGGAATAGGCCGCCTCGCTGTAGATGAAGGAGGAGCGGGACACGATGCGCGCCTCGGCGGCCGAGCGGGCCACCTCCAGATCCGGCTCGATGCCGATCTTCTGGATGGATTGGCCCGATGGGGTGTAATAGCGCGCCGTGGTGATGGACAGGGCGCCGTCGCGGCCCTCGCGCAGAGGCAGGACGGTCTGGACCGAGCCCTTGCCGAAGCTGGTGAGGCCCACCAGCGTCGCCCGCTCGTGATCCTGCAGGGCGCCCGCCACGATCTCGGAGGCCGAGGCGGAGCCGTAGTTGATCAGCACCGCGATGGGCAGGCCGTCGGCCAGATCCCCGGCCTGGGCCGCATAGCGCTCGATCTGTTCGGGGGTGCGGCCGCGCTGGCTGACGATCTCGCCGCGCTCCAGGAAGGCGTCCGACACCGCGATGGCGGCGGTCAGCAGGCCCCCGCCGTTGTTGCGCAGGTCCAGCACATAGCCCTGGATGTCCGGGTTCTCGGCCTTGAGGTTCGCCATGACCTCGTTCAGTTCACGGCCGGTGTTTTCGTTGAAGGTGGCCACGCGGATATAGCCGAACTCGCCTTCCATGCGGCCGGTGACCGAATCCACGCGGATGACCTCGCGGGTCAGCACCACGTCGCGCGGCTCCTCGCCGTCGCGCATGAAGGTGACGGTGACGTCGGTGCCGGCCGCACCGCGCAGGCGTTCGGACACCTGGCTGACCGTCAGGCCCGCCGCGCTCTGGCCCTCGATGGCCGAGATGACGTCGCCGGGATTGACGCCCGCGCGGGCGGCGGGGCCGCCGTCCATGGGGGAGATGACCTTCACCAGACCGTTCTCGGAGGTGATCTCGAGACCAACGCCGGAATAGGAGCCCTCGGTGCGCTCGCGCAGATCGTCGAAGTCCTCAGGCGCCATGTAGCTGGAGTGCGGGTCCAACGCCGTCATCATGCCGCGCAGGGCCGCCTGGATCAGGTCGGTGTTGTCCACCTCGACCACATAGGCCCGCTCCACGATGGCCAGGACGTCGCCGAACAACTCCAGCATGCGGAAGGTCTCGCCGCGAGGAGTCTGGCTGGCCACGGCCATGGCGCTGCCGCCCAGTGCAATGGAGGCGGCGCCGATCAGAAGCAGTTTGCGCATTCGGTCTCTCGATATCGGGAAGGATCGCAGGGTCATATCAGTCACCCTTACAGCGACGAAATCATGGCGTGGCGCCGTTCGTCCATAAAATCAGGCGCAAGGGCCCGCGTCGAGCCGTCTCGCCCTGATCATTCCAGCCACGGCGACGGGTCCACCGGGCGATTGTCCCGGCGCAGCTCGAAATAGACCTCGGCCTCGGCGCCCTCGGGCAGGCGGCCCAGCACCTCGCCGTCCTCGATCCGGTCGCCCGTGCCCACGGCCGGCTGTCCCAGCCCGGCGATGACGGCGCGCCAGCCGGGCGACAGGTCCAGAATCACCACCTCGCCCCAGCCGTCCAGCGGCCCGGCGTGCTCGACCACCGCGCTCATGGGCGCCCGGACCTCCGCTCCGCCGTCGGCGCGCCAGGTCCAGCCTCGCGAGGCGCGGCTGTAGCGGGCGCTGGGCTGGCCCTGCACGGGCGCGGTCAGGCGATCTCGCCCGCCCGGCGCCGCGGCGGTGGCGGAGCGGGCGGCGCCCGGCTCCAGCGGCGCCGGCGTTCCGCCCAGCGCCTCGATGCGCGCCTCCAGCGCTCGCGCCGCCCGTTCGGCCCGCTCGGCGTCGGCGCGCAGGATGACGGCCAGCTCGCGGCGGCGGCTTCGCAGGGTCTCGATCTCGGCCCGTCGGTCCATCTGGGCGCTTTCGGCGGTGAACAGGGCCTCGCTGGCCAGGGCGGCGCGGCGGCGGGTGCGCTGGATCTCGGCCTGCTGCTCCAGCAGGGCGTCGGCGCGTTCGCGCAAGTCGGGGGCCATGGCCTGCATCAGGATGGCGGCGCGCACCGTGTCCACGGCCCGGTCGGCGGGAATCAGCAGCGGCGGGGGCGGTTCGCGGCTCATCATCTGCAGGGAGGACAGCAGCCTGCCCTGACGCGCCCGCTCGCCGCTGAGCCGCGCCAGCAGGGCGGCCTCGCGCTCCCCCAGTTCGGCCAGCCGGGCGCGCTGGGCGTTGATGGCGGTGGTGTCGCCTTCGTCCACCTGGGCCAGGCGGCGCAGGTCCTGATCCAGCCGGGCCACCTCCTCGGCCGCATCCTCGGCGTCGGCGCGCAGGCGGCGGGCGCGCAGCTGCTCCTCGCGGTGCTCCACGCGCAGGCGGGACAGTTCCTCGGCGGGCGCGTCGGCGCGCTGGCCGGCGGCGGGCGGCGCGACCGTCAGGACGGCCAGAAACAGGACAAGGGCGCGGAAGGGCGACATCAGTCGCGATGATAGGGTGATCCGGCCATGATGGTCACGGCTCTGTACACCTGCTCGGCCAGCATCGCCCGCGCCAGGGCGTGGGGCCAGGTCTGGGGCCCGAAGGCCAGGGTGGAGCGCGCCGCGTCCAGCACAGAGCGGTCCAGCCCGTCGGCCCCGCCGATGGCGAACACCAGCCGCCGCTCGCCCTGATCCCTCAGGGCCGCGATGTGGTCGGAGAAGGCGCGCGATCCGTATGTGCGCCCCCGCTCGTCGCAGGCGATCAGGTGGGCGCCGTCAGCGGCGGCGAGGATCAGCTCAGCCTCCGGCGCCTTGCCGGGCTTTTTCGGATCCAGGTCGATCAGCTCGACGGGGCCAAGGCCCAGGGCGCGGCCGGCCGCAGTGGCCCGGCGCACATAGTCGTCCGCCAGCTGGGCCTCCGGGCCGCGGCCCGCTTTTCCTATGGCGATGAGGCCGATGCGCACCGGAGGCGGTGCGTCAGGCCGACTGGGTGCGGTGGCCCGAGTCCACCGACCAGATCTTCTCGATGTTGTAGAAGGTGCGCACTTCGGGGCGGAACAGGTGGACGATCACGTCGCCCGCATCGATCAGCACCCAGTCGCAGTGGGGCAGGCCCTCTACCTTGGCCTTGCCCAGGCCATGCTCCTTGAGCAGGCGCAGCAGGTGGTCGGCCAGGGCGCCCACGTGACGCTGGGACCGGCCCGAGGCCACGATCATGGTGTCGGCCATGGGGCTCTTGCCCTTCAGGTCGATCAGGACGACTTCCTGGGCTTTGTCGTCATCCAGGCGCGCGAGAATGGCCGCTTCCAGGGCGGCGGCGTCGATTTCGGGCGTCTGGGGATCTTCGGCGCGGATGGGCGCGATCGGCTCCATTTCACGCGCGGTGTTCGAAACGGCCGGGGCTTGCGTCTTGGACGCGGGCGAGGGGGACAGCGAAGTGCTCCACATTGACTGACTTGAACCGAACCCTAGCACAGATGCGCGCCATGGTCACCCAGCCGCCCGGATTGCTGTGGAGGAGGCCCGGTTCAGCGGCGCGGTCAGATAGGTCCAGGCCGGGGCGGGGGCGTCCGGCAGCAGTCGGGCCTGCTCCTGGGGCATGCGGAAGGCGGCGTAGCGACGGGCTGCGGGAGCGGTGCGGCTTTGCAGCTGGGAGCCCGGGCGGGCGATAACCGCCATGGGCATGGCGGCGGCGATGTCGGTCCAGCCGCGCCAGCGGTGGAAGGTGGCCAGATTGTCCGAGCCCATCAGCCAGACGAACTTCACGCCCGGATGGCGCGCCGTGATGGCGCGCAGGGTGTCCACAGTCCAGCGGCAGCCCACGCGGCTCTCGAAGTCCGACACCACCATGGCCGGGCCCCGCGCGAATTCCCGCGCCGAGGCCATGCGCCGGGAAAGCGGGGCGGTCTGGCTGGCGTCCTTTAGGGGGTTCTGGGGCGAAACCAGCCAGATGACCCGGTCCAGACCCAGCCGCTGCATGGCCGTCTCGGCCACATGGGCGTGGCCCTCGTGTGCGGGATTGAACGAGCCGCCCAGCAGCCCAACCCTCAGACCGGGCTCAAGCCGCAGGCCGTCGCGCAGCAGCCCCGGTCGGGGGCCGGCGGAACGGGGCGCGGGGCCGGCGTGAAAAAAGGCCAAGACGGGGGCTCGGAAAGGCGCAGGAGCGACTTATGCTCACCCGCGCCCTAACACGGTCGTCCGATATTGTCGCGCGGATTACGGACGAATCTGGCCCTTGCCGCGGATGACGTATTTGAAGCTGGTCAGCTGCTCGGCGCCGACCGGGCCGCGCGCGTGCAGGCGGTCGGTGGAGATGCCGATCTCGCCGCCGAAGCCGAACTCGCCGCCGTCGGCGAACTGGGTCGAGGCGTTGGCCAGCACGATGCCCGCGTCCACCTGGGCCAGAAAGCGCTCGACGGCCTTGTCGTCCGAGGCGACGATGCATTCGGTATGGCCCGAGCCATAGGCGTCCACATGCGCGATGGCCTCGTCGATGCCGTCCACCACCTTCACGGCGATGACGGCCTTGAGATATTCGGTGGCCCAATCCGCATCCGTGGCCGGCTTGGCGGCGGGGACCAGAGCCTGCGTGGCGGCGTCGCCGCGCAGCTCACAGCCCTTGTCGGCCAGATCGGCGGCGATCTTCGGCAACAGGTCGTCGGCCACGCTGCGGTCGATGACCAGGGTCTCGGCGGCGCCGCAGACGGAGACGCGGCGCATCTTGGCGTTCACCGCCACGGCGCGGGCGGTGTCCGGATCGGCGCTTTCGTGGACATAGACATGGTTGACGCCCTCCAGATGGCCGAGAACGGCCACGCGGGCGTCGCTCTTGACCCGCTCGACCAGAGACCGGCCGCCGCGCGGGATCAGCAGGTCGATGGAGCCGTCCAGCCCGGAAAGGATGTGGCCCACCGCCGCGCGGTCTCGGGTGGTGACCATCTGCACCGCGTCGGTCGGCAGACCGGCGGCGCTGAGGCCCTCCATCAGGGCGCCGTGGATGGCGAGGTTGGAGCGCAGGCACTCGGAGCCGCCGCGCAGGATCACCGCATTGCCCGCGCGCACGGCCAGGGCGGCGGCGTCTGCGGTCACATTGGGGCGGCTCTCATAGATGATGGCCAGCACGCCGATGGGGGTGCGGACCCGGGCGATGTCCAGTCCGTTCTCGGGCGTCCAGCGGGCGGTTTCGGCGCCCACGGGGTCGGGAATGGCGGCGATGGAGTCCAGCGCTTTCGCAACGCCCTCCAGCCGGTCGGCGTCCAGACCGAGGCGGTCCAGCATGGCGGGGTCCATGCCTTTTTCCCGGGCGGCGTCCTGATCGGCGGCGTTGGCCTTCAGCACGTCGGCGGCGCGGGCGCGCAGGGCCTTGGCCATGCCGCTGATGGCCTTGGTGCGGGCCTCGGGCGAGGCCAGCGCCAGTTGGCGGGCGGCGGCGCGGGCGCGGCGGCCCATGGCCAGCATGTCCTGTTCCAGATCGGCGGCGTCGACGGGCGGCGGGGCGGTCTTGGTCATAACAGTCATGCCTTTAACATCGTCACAAACCCTGAAATTTCAAGGCCCCGTCAGCGTTTAGGCTTCTTGGGGCGGACGTTGTGCGGACCGCGCGTCTCCACCACTGTGTCCCTCAGCGACAGGTCGTCGGCATGGATCACCACCGGCCCGCCCGCATATCCCAGCGCCTCCTTCAGGGCGCCGGAGCGCAGGCCCTTGATGGCTTGCAGGTCCTTGACGTCGTAGCGCACCAGGCCGCTGGCCAGGTCGGCGCCGTTCTCGTCCAGCAGCACCACGGTGTCGCCCTTGCCGAAGGCGCCCCGGACCTCCTTCACGCCCACCGCCAGCAGCGATTTGCCCGAAATCAGAGCGCGCCGGCATCCCGCGTCCACCACCAGCTCGCCGCGCGTGGCCAGCGAGCCGCCGATCCATTGCTTGTAGGCGTCCTTCACCGTGGTCGAGGCGGCGATGACCGTGCAACGCCGCCCCTGTTCCAGATGCTGGGCGCCGCGGGTCTTGGCCCGGCCCGCCGCGATCAGGGTGACGCAGCCCGCCTCCGAGGCGATGCGGGCGGCCATGACCTTGGTGGCCATGCCGCCGGTGCCCACGCCCGCTTCCGCATTGGCGCCGGTGGCCATGGCCTCGATCTCGGGCGTCAGGGTCTCGATGTAGGGAATGTGCTGCGCCTCGGGATCCACACGCGGGTCGGCGGTGTAGATTCCGTCCACGTCCGACAGCAGGATCAGCAGGTCGGCGCTGATCATCTGGGCCACGCGGGCGGCCAGGCGGTCATTGTCGCCATAGCGAATCTGCTCGGTGACGATGGTGTCGTTCTCGTTGATGATCGGCACCGCGCCCATGCTGAGCAAGGCGCCGACTGTGGCCCGCGCGTTCAGCCAGCGGCGGCGCGTCTCGGTGTCGTCGCGGGTCAGCAGGATCTGGGCGGTGATCACGTCATGGGGATCGAAGGCCTGCTCCCATCCGTGCATCAGCAGCGACTGACCGGCGGCGGCCGAGGCCTGCTTCTTCTCCAGACCCGGCCCGCGCGCCTTCGGGCCAAGGCGTCGGCGACCCAGGGCCACGGCGCCGGAGGAAACGATCAGCACCTCCTTGCCCTGTTTCCGCCAGGCCGAAATATCCTCCGCGAGGCTCTTCAGGCGCACATGGTCCACCTGGTTGGTCTTGCGGTCCACCAGCAGGGATGAGCCGATCTTGACCACGATGCGCTGGGATTCCGAGATCACCCTCGCGGCACGGGTCATCCGGCGAGGCTTGTCAGGGTGATCGGCGGTCGCGGCGTCTGTCTGGGCGTCGTCTTTCATGGCAATGGATATGGGGCGGTCCCTCACGGCGTCCAGCCGCCCTGCGTCTCCTCGGTTGATTCTTCCTCGGTGGGGATCTCGCCCCGGTTCTTTCGCACCTCGGCCCAGGCGGCGCGAAGCAGCTCGGGCACGCCCTCGCCCGACACGCCCGACACCAGCATGGGGCGTCGGCCCGCCACGGCTTCGAGCTCGGCGGCCTTCTCCTCGCGCAGTTCCGGCGTGAGAGCGTCGATCTTGTTCAGGGCGAGGATCTCGGTCTTGTCGCCCAGACCCTCGCCGTAGGCCTCCAGCTCTGTGCGGATGGTGCGCCAGGCGCCGACCACATCGTCCTGGGTGCCGTCGATCAGATGGATCAGGCTTGCGGTGCGCTCCACATGGCCGAGAAAGCGCGTGCCCAGCCCGGCGCCCTCGCTGGCGCCCTCGATCAGGCCGGGAATGTCGGCGATGACGAAACGCTCGGTGGGGCTCAGGTCCACCACGCCCAGATTGGGGGTCAGGGTGGTGAAGGGATAGTCCGCGATCTTGGGCCGGGCCGCCGAGGCCGCCGCCAGGAAAGTGGACTTGCCCGCATTGGGCAGGCCCGCCAGACCCACATCGGCGATCAGCTTCAGCCGCAGCCAGATCCACTTCTCCTGGCCTTCCTGACCCGGATTGGCGTGGCGCGGGGCCTGATTGACCGGGCCCTTGAAGTGAACGTTGCCCCAGCCGCCGTTGCCGCCGCTGAGCAGCTTCACCAGCTTGCCGGGCTCGTCCATGTCCAGCAGGACCGTTTCCTTATCCTCGTCCAGCACCTGGGTGCCCACGGGCACCTTCAGCACCACGTCCTCGCCCTTGGCGCCGTGCATCTGGCGGCCCTGGCCGTGGTGGCCGGTCTGGGCCTTGAAATGCTGCTGATAGCGATAGTCGATCAGGGTGTTCAGGCCTTCCACCGCCTCGATCCAGACGTGGCCGCCCCGGCCGCCGTCGCCGCCGTCCGGCCCGCCGTTGGGAATGTATTTCTCGCGCCGGAACGAGACGGAGCCCGCCCCGCCGTTGCCGGAACGGATATAGATCTTGGCCTGGTCGAGAAACTTCATGACAGGCTTATGCCGCAATGCGGCATGAAGCGGTAGGGCGCCGCCCATAAACGACTGATGGTGCGGCTTCCGGACCGTGCCCTAGCGCCGACGCAGCCCGCCCAGCACGCCGCGCAGGAGTTCGCGGGTGATGGTGGTTCCGGCGGTGCGCAGGACGGATTTGGTCAGGGCCTCCATGGGCGTCTGACGGTTCGAGCGGCGCGGGGCGGCGGGCTTGCGGATGGTGGTGCGGGATGGCGTCCTCGCGGGCGGCGGCGCATCCGCCTTTTCGGCCGCCTTTTCCTCGGCGGCTTCGGCCTCGGCGCGGGCCGAGAGAATCTCGTGGGCGGATTCGCGATCCACGGTCTGGTCATAGACGCCGCGAACGGGGCTTTGCGCCATGACCTGGGCGCGCTCCGCGTCGGTGGCGGGGCCCAGGCGGCTGGCGGGCGGGCGGATCAGGGTGCGGGCCACAACCGTCGGCGCGCCCTTTTCGTCCAGCACCGAGACCAGGGCCTCGCCTACCCCCAGAGACTGGATGGCCTCGGCGGTGTCGAAGGCGGGATTGGCGCGGAACGAGCCGGAGGCGGCCTTCAGCCCCTTCTGTTCGGCCGGGGTGTAGGCGCGCAGGGCGTGCTGGATGCGATTGCCCAGCTGGCCCAGCACGCTGTCGGGAATGTCGGCCGGGTTCTGGGTGACGAAATAGACGCCCACGCCCTTGGAGCGGATCAGGCGCACCACCTGCTCCACCTTCTCCACCAAAGCCCGGGGGGTGTCGTCGAACAAAAGGTGGGCCTCGTCGAAGAAGAACACCAGGCGCGGCTTGTCCGGGTCGCCCACCTCGGGCAGCTGCTCGAACAGCTCGGACAGCAGCCAGAGCAGGAAGGCGGCGTAAAGGCGCGGACTGGACATCAGCTTGTCCGCCGCCAGCACATTGACCTGACCGCGCCCGTCCAAACCGGTGCGGATCATGTCCTCAAGCCGCAGGGCCGGTTCGCCGAAGAAGGCGCCGGCGCCCTGACGCTCCAACGCCAGCAGCGACCGCTGGATGGCGGCGATGGAGGCGGGCGCCACATGGCCGTAGGTCTTGCCGATGTCAGACGCGTTCTCGGCCACATGGGTCAGAAGGGCGCGCAGATCGTCCAGATCCAGCAGCAGCAGCCCCTCCTTGTCCGCCACATGGAAGACGACGGACAGCACGTCGGTCTGGACGTCGGAGAGCTCCAGCATGCGGGCCAGCAGCAGGGGCCCCACCTCGCTGACCGTGGCGCGCACCGGGTGGCCCTTCTCGCCGAACAGGTCCCAGAAGACCGTCGGGGCGGCGGCGGACTGCAGGTCCAGGCCGATGGTCCGGGCGCGGGCCAGAAGTTTGTCGTTGGGGGTTCCGGCGACGCATATGCCCGACAGGTCGCCCTTCACATCGGCGCAGAAGACCGGGACGCCCGCGTCTGAGAAGCCCTGGGCCATGATCTGCAGGGTCACGGTCTTGCCCGTGCCGGTGGCGCCGGCGACGACCCCGTGGCGGTTGGCCCGGTCCAGCCGGAGAAACTGCGCCTCTTCGGCCTTGCCCAGGAACAGGTCGGTGTCGGCCATGAAGCGGTCTCCTGCGTATCGATGGCCGATTGTTAGCGCACCGGGGCGGCGGCGCCACCGGTGATTGACGCGCAACGCGCGGGCGCGGACAAGGGAGACATGAAAGCGCCCATCACCCTGACCGGCTCGTCCGTATCCCGAAACGCCCTGGTCATTCTGGCCGTGGTGGCGGCGGGGGCGGCCATCTACTGGCTCAGCGACATCCTGACGCCGCTGGCCATGGCGTTCTTCCTTTTGATCATGATCGACGGGGTGCGTCGCGCCATCGAGCGGCGGACGGGGCTGGGAACGGGCCTGTCCATGACCGCGGCGGTGACCCTGGTGCTGCTGGGTTTCATCGCCTCCATCTGGATCATCGTGGACGGGGCGGCCAGCTTCATCGCCCAGGCCACGGGCGTGGTGGAGCGGCTGGACGCCATCATCGCCGACATGGCCGGGCTGGTGGGTATCGAGGTGGCGCCCACGGCCCGGGAGCTGATCGGCGAGATCGATCTGCGCGGCCTGCTGGCCGACGTGGCCATGGATATCCAGAACATCGCCACCGGCGCCTTCTTCGTCCTGATCTATCTGGGCTTCCTGATCGCGTCCCAGGTGGGGTTCAAAAAGAAGATCGTGAACATGTTCCCCCGCCGCCACGATCGGCAGGAGGCCATGGAGGTGTTCGAGCGCGTGCGGGGCGGCGTCGAGGGCTATCTGTGGGTCCAGACCGTCACCGGGGCCATGATCTGCGCGGTGGCCTATGTGCTGATGCGCGCGGTGGG
Organism: Brevundimonas sp.; assembly: GCF_047617075.1. Classification (GTDB taxonomy): domain Bacteria; phylum Pseudomonadota; class Alphaproteobacteria; order Caulobacterales; family Caulobacteraceae; genus Brevundimonas. Next base: position 177,487 of record NZ_JBLGCI010000002.1, on the reverse strand, counting down.
GCTGGAGAACGCGGGCTTCTGGACCTTCGTCATCTTCATCGTGGGCTATATTCCCATTCTGGGCGGCGCCATCGCGGGGCTGGCGCCCCCGCTGTTCGCCCTGGTGCAGTTCGAGACCTACTGGCAGGCGGTGGTGCTGCTGGCGGGGCTGCAGGCGCTGCTGTTCATCATGGGCAATGTGATCCAGCCGCGCATGCAGGGCGACAACCAGAACATCGATCCCGTGGTGGTGCTTTTGTCGCTGGCCTTCTGGGGCCAGATATGGGGCGTGGTGGGCATGTTCCTGTCCACGCCGCTGGCGGTGGCGGCCATGGCCATTCTGGCGGAGTTCAAGGGCTCGCGCTGGATCGCGATCCTGCTGTCCGGCGACGGGGAGCCCTACGCCGAGGATCACCGGGAGCATGACGAAAAGCCGGCGAAGACCTCGCTTCTGGACAGACTGCGGCGGAAAGACGCGGGCGGCGACACCGCCACTTGATCGCCGCTTTCGACCCCCCATCTGGGCATCAGCAGCCCGGCCTTCCCCTCCCCCTCCCGATGGCCGGGTCAGCGGGTCGATCCTCTCCCCCTCCCCGGATCGGCCTTAAAGACCGCCGGACGCCTCGCGTCCGGCGGTTCTCAATTCAGCCATCATTGAAATATCAGAACTTTTTCTGCATCCCGCCGCAGCGGGCGGCGTTATTGATGCTTGGGAGGGGCGCCCATGGCATCGGCTGTCGCCCTGAAAAGCGAAGGCCGGTCCCCAATGAAGGATCAGTCTCACTCATGAAAACCCTGATGATGATCGGCGCGTCCGCCGCCGCCCTCGCCCTGCCCGCCGTCAGCGCAATCGCCCAAGAGGCCCCGCGCGACTGGAGCGGCGCCTATGTGGGCGGCTCGTTCGACTATTCGGTCAATGACCACGATCAGGACGAGACCCTGACGTTCGACACCGACCTGGACGGCGAGTACAGCGACCGTGTGCCCACGGCGACGGGCGGCAACGCCTTCGCGCCCGGCTACTGCGTCAACGCCGGCAATGGGCCGACGCCCGCCGACGGATGCGACAAGGACGGCGAAGGCGCCGGATTCGGCGTGCGCGGCGGCTATGACTGGCAGTTCGGCAACTGGGTCGTGGGCGTGGTCGGCGAGGCCAGCCGCGTCAATGTGGAGGACAGCGTCACAGGCTTCAGCACCACGCCGACCCTGTACACCATGACCCGCACCCTGGACTGGACGGCCGCGGCCCGCCTGCGCGCCGGCTACGCCATGGGCGACACCCTGCCCTACGTCACCGGCGGCGCGGCTTACGGCAAGATCGAGAACAGCTTCTTCACCGGCAACGGCGCCAACACCTTCACGGTGCAGGAAGACGATGAGGACGCCTCGGGCTGGCAGCTGGGCGGCGGCGTGGAGCACCGCGTCACCGACAATCTGAGCGTCGGCGCGGAGTATCTGTACACCTCCCTGGACGCGGGCGACCATGTGGTCCGCGCGCGCGGACCGGCTCCGGCGGGCAATCCGTTCCTGATCACCAATCCGGACGGGACGGACATCGGCCGCACCGCCGATGAGTTCAACACCCACACCTTCCGCCTGACGGCCGCCTACCGGTTCTAGGAAGGTTGGATACATAAAGGGGGCCGGGCGTCGTACGACGCCCGGCCCTTCTCTTTGGGCCTTTCGCCCGAAGCGCGGCTGGACTAGCTAGCGCGAGACGGTTGATCGGGCGCACGAGACGGCTAGGGTCAGCCTCAATATCAGAACAAAGCGGCCGTCGGGCCGCGGCTCGGACGGAAACATCATGCGCGGCGAAAACCGGACCCCGGCGAAGGATTCCAAGGCGGGGGCGGACGAACCGATCACCCTTGAGGTGCTGAGCCGGCGCTTCATGAAGGCGCTGGACGCCAAGGGCGCGCCCGACGCCCTCCAGACGGCGTTCCTGCGCCAGGCCTTCGAGGATTACGAGGCGGACGAGACGCCCGAAGTGGGGCCGGACGATCTGGCCTGCGTGCTGGCGGCCTTCTGGCTGCTGGGCGACAAGCGCAAGACCGGCGAGGCGCCCCTCATCGACATTGCGCCCATGCTGGACTGCCAGGGCGAGGCCATCGGCTATGACGCCATCCAGGTGATCCAGGACGACGCGCCGTTCCTGGTGGACAGCGTCATGGGCGACCTGGCCGCAGCCGGCGTGTCGGTGCGCGCCATGTTCCACCCCCTGATCGAGGTGGGACGTGACAAGGCGGGCGCCCGCGTCGCCGCCGAGAGCCGCGAGTCCATGATTCTGGTCATGGTCGACACCCTGCCGCCCGAGCGGCGCACCGCCGTAGCCGCCAGCCTGGCGGAAACCCTGGCCGACGTGCGCGCGGCCGTGTCGGATCACGGGCGCATGGCCGCCCTGATGCAGCGCTGTCTGGACGACCTGGACCGTCACTCGCCCGAGATGGACGCCGAGGCGCTGGAAGAGAACATCGCCTTCCTGAAATGGCTGAACAACGACCATTTCGTCTTCCTGGGCGCCCGCGAATACGAGTTTCCGCGCACCAAGGACGGCGCCTATGAGGCCGAGGCGCCCCTGTCCCAGTCCGGCGAGGGGCTGGGCGTGCTGCGTGATCCGGAGCGCCGGGTCCTGCGCCGGGCCAGCGAGCCGGCCGTGCTGACCAAACAGATGAAGCGCCAGCTGAATCTGGGCGAGCCGGTCAGCGTGGCCAAGGCCAATCTGCGCAGCCGCGTCCATCGCCGCGCCTATATGGATTACGTGGGCGTCAAGCGATACGGCGCCGATAGCAAGGCGGCGGGCGAGACCCGCTTCGTGGGCCTGTTCACCGCCGAGGCCTATGACAAGGCCGCGTCCGAGGTGCCGCTGATCCGGCGCAAGGTTAAGAACGCCCTGGAGCGGGCCGGCAAGGCGCCGGGCAGCCACAACCACAAGCGCCTGAAGAACGTGCTGGAGAACTATCCCCGGGACGAGCTTTTCCAGATGAGCGAGGACGAGCTGCTGGAAATCGCCCTGGGCGTCCTGCACCTGATGGACCGACCCCGCGTCAAGATCTTCACCCGCAAGGATCCGTTCGACCGCTTCGTCTCTGTGCTGACCTATGTGCCGCGCGAACGCTATGACGCCAGCGTGCGCGAGCGCATCGGCCGCATTTTGGCGGCGGCCTGGGGCGGACGGCTGTCGGCCTGGTATCCCCAACTGAGCGACGCGCCGCTGGTGCGCATCCACTACATCATCGGCGTCGAACCGGGCGACCATCTGGAACCCGACGTGGCGGACGTGGAGTCCATGGTGGTGGACACCAGCCGCAGCTGGGCCGACCGCTTCGAGAGCGCCGCGCGCCGCGCCGGCGTGGCCGACGCCCAGATCGGGGCCCTGACGTCCAAGTGGTCCGACGCCTTCAGCCCCGGTTATCGCGACCGCTATGACGCGACCGAAGCGGTGACGGACCTGTTCGAGTTCGACGTCCTGGGCGAGGAGGGCGCGGGCGCGCCGGTGGCGGTGCGCGCGTTCCGCAGTCCCGAGGACACGCCCCTGCAGTTCCGGTTCAAACTGTACCGGCGCGGCGACCCGGCGCCTCTTTCCGACGTCTTGCCCATTCTGGCGGACATGGGGCTGAAGACCATCGAGGAACACGGCTTCTCGCTGAAGCCCGCCGGCGACACCCCGGTGCACGTGCATGAATTCCTGCTGGAAGACCCGCGCGGACAGGATCTGCATTTCAGCGACGTGAAGGGCCCGTTCGAGGAGGCCTTCTCGGCGGTGTGGACCGGCCGCACCGAAAGCGACGGCTTCAACCGGCTGGTCATCGAACTGGGCGTTCACTGGCGAGAGGCGGCCCTGATCCGCACTCTGGCGCGCTACCGCCAGCAGACCGGACTGGACCCCAGCCAGTCCGTGCAGGAAGAGGCCCTGCGTGAACATCCGGTGGTGGCGCGCGCCCTGCTGTCCCTGTTCCACGCCAAGTTCGACCCTGCGGTGGGCGGCGAGGCGGACAAGCGCGAGGCGGCGGTCAAGGAACTGGCCGACAAGATCGACCGGGCGCTGCAGGACGTGGCCAGTCTGGATCACGACCGGGCGCTGCGGCGGATGTCCCTGCTGATCCAGGCCATCAAGCGCACCAACTATTACCAGACCGGCGAAAACGGCGAGCCCAAGCCCTACATCTCCATCAAGATCGCCTCGCGCGAGCTGGCGGATGTGCCGGCGCCCAAGCCCTACCGCGAGATCTTCGTCTGGGCGCCCCATGTGGAAGGGGCGCACCTGCGCTTCGGGCCGGTGGCGCGGGGCGGCCTGCGCTGGTCGGATCGGCGCGACGATTTCCGCACCGAGGTGCTGGGTCTGGTCAAGGCGCAGCAGGTCAAGAACGCCGTCATCGTGCCGGTGGGCTCCAAGGGCGGATTCTACCCGAAACAACTGCCGCGCGGGGGAAGCCGGGACGAGATCCAGGCCGAGGCGATCCGGGCCTACAAGACCTTCCTGTCGGGCCTGCTGGACCTGACCGACAACATCATCGCCTCGGGCGCGGTGGTGCGCCCGCCCGCCGTGGTCGCCTGGGAGGAGGACGACCCCTATCTGGTGGTGGCCGCCGACAAGGGCACGGCCACCTTCTCGGACATCGCCAACGGCATCTCGGCGGACTACGGCTTCTGGCTGGGCGACGCCTTCGCCTCGGGCGGCTCGGCCGGCTACGACCACAAGGAAATGGGCATCACCGCGCGCGGCGCGTGGGAGGCGGTCAAGCGCCACTTCCGCGAGATGGGCAAGGACATCCAGTCCGAACCCTTCACCGTGGTGGGCGTGGGCGACATGTCCGGGGACGTGTTCGGCAACGGCATGCTGCTGTCGAAGCAGACCCGTCTGGTGGCCGCCTTCGATCACCGGGACATCTTCATCGACCCCGATCCGGACCCGGCGACCTCGTTCAAGGAGCGCAAGCGCCTGTTCGAACTGCCGCGCTCGTCCTGGCAGGACTATGACGCCGCGAAGATTTCAAAGGGCGGCGGCGTGTTCTCGCGCTCGGCCAAGTCCATAAAGCTGACGCCCGAGATCAAGGCGGCGCTGGAGATCGAGGCGGACGAGGTGGACCCCTTCACCCTGATGAAGGCCATCATCACCGCCCCGGCGGAGCTGCTCTATTTCGGCGGCATCGGCACCTATGTGAAGGCCGCGCACGAAAGCGACCTGCAGGTGGGCGACAAGGCCAATGACGCCATCCGCGTCAACGGTGTGGATCTGCGGGCCAAGGTGGTCGGCGAGGGCGCCAATCTGGGCCTGACCCAGGCCGGGCGCATTGGCTTCGCCCGCAACGGGGGCCGCATCAACACCGACGCCATCGACAATTCGGCGGGCGTGGATTCCTCGGACCACGAGGTGAACATCAAGATCCTGACCGGCTCGGCCATCGTGGGGGGCAAGCTGAAGGACAAGGACCGCAACGCCCTTCTGGCCTCCATGACCGAGGACGTGGCGCGCAAGGTGCTGGTGCACAACTACGACCAGACCCTGGCCATCAGCCTGCAGGAGCGCAACGCCCCCGCCGAACTGGAGGCCCAGATCCGGTTCATGAACAGGCTGGAGTCGCTCGGCAAGCTGGACCGGGTGGTCGAGGGCCTGCCGGGGGATTCCCGCCTGAGCGAGATGCAGGCGTCGGGCGTCGGCCTGAGCCGGCCCGAACTGGCGGTGATCACGGCCTATTCCAAGCTTGAGCTGGCCGAGGACATCGTGGCCTCCAAGGCGCCGGAGGACCCCTTCTTCGAGCGAGTACTGGAGGGCTATTTCCCCGAGGCTCTGGGCAAGTTCGACAAGGCCATGAACACGCACCGGCTGCGCCGGGAGATCGTGGCCACGGTGCTGTGCAACGACATCGTCAACATTTGCGGCCCCACCTTCCCCGAACGGCTGCGGGTCAGCGCCGAATGCGACACCACCGCCCTGGTGATCGGGTTCGAAGCGGCCCGGCGCATCTTCCGTCTGGACGAGGCGTGGGATGCGGTGTCGGCCCTGGACGGCAAGATCGACGCCGAGGCCCAGATGCGGCTGTACGAGGAGATCGCCGTGGTGTTGCGCCGCCAGACCTTCTGGCTGGCGCGGCGGGTGGCCCGTCAGGACATGGGCGGGGTGAACGAGCTGATAAAGGCTTACCGCCAGACGTCGGACGACCTGCGCGACGCGGGCGGTTCGGTGCTGTCACGGTTCGAACAGGCCCGGCTGAAGGACCGCAAGGACGCCTTCGCCGAGGCGGGCGCGCCGCGCGAACTGGCCAAGACCATCGCCATGCTGCGGCCCATGGTGGCGGCCAGCGACATCGCCGATCTGGCGCGGGAAGTGAAATGGCCGGCGCCGGCCATGGCGCGCCTGTATCACCAGGTGGGCGCCGCCTTCGATCTGGACCGGCTGCGGGCCGCAGCCGGCTCGCTGTCCTCGGCCGATCATTATGAGCGGCTGGCGGTGCGGCGGATCGTGGAGGACTTCATGGCCGAACAGGTGATCATCACCCGCGCGGTGGCCAAGGGCGAAAAGGCCGCCGTGGGCGAGAGCGAAAAGACCGCCGAAGCCGCCGTGGACGCCTGGGTCGGCGACCGTCTGGGCATCGCCGAGGGCGTGCGCCGGGCCGTGGACGAGATCGAGCAGTCGTCCCATGGCTGGAGCTTCGCCAAGCTGACCATCGCCAATGTGGCGGTGCGCGACTTCGCGGCGGCGGCGGCGCAGTCCATGGCCTCGCGCCGTTCGGCCTGATCGCGGAAAGGGAAACCCATGCCCCGCAAGTTCCTGGTGGTGGCGGACGATTCGCCGGAGTTCGACTCGGCCCTGAGGTTCGCCGCCCGGCGCGCCCGGTCCACCGGCGGGCGGGTCGTGCTGCTGCGCGCCATTCCGCCCTCGGCCTTCGAGCACTGGTCGGGGGTGCGCGAGGAGATCATGCGCCAGCAGCGGGAGGAGGCCGAGGCCCTGCTGAACCGTCTGGGGGAAAAGGCGTCCGAGCTGTCCGGCGCGGCGCCGGTGTTTCTGGTGGAGGAAGCCGAGACCCGCGACGCGATCCGCAAGGCGGTGGAAGAGGACGAGGAGATCAAGATCCTGGTGCTGGCCGCCGCCACGGGCGGGCGGGGGCCGGGGCCGCTGGTCTCGGCCATGGCCAAGGAGGGCGCGGGGGTCGGCGGCCGGCGTCTGCCCATCACGGTGGTGCCGGGCGATCTGAGCGACGAAGAGGTCGAGGACCTGGCCTGAGGTCGCCGACCTTGCGAAACGCGGTCCGGGCGCGCATCTGAGGTCCATGTTCATCCAGACCGAAGCCACGCCGAATCCCAACGTCGTCAAATTCCTTCCGGGCCGCGACGTGTCGCCGGACCGGGCGTTGGAGTTCCGCACCATCGACGAGGCGGAGGCCTCGCCCCTGGCCGAGGGCCTGTTCCAGCTGGAAGGCGTCGAGGGCGTCTTCTTCGGCCCGGACTATGTGGCGGTGACCCGGGCGACAGACGGCCCGGACTGGAGCGCCATGAAGGCGCCGGTTCTGACCGCCTTGATGGATCATTTCACCTCGGGCGCGCCGCTGACGCGGGGCGACGTGGCCAGCGCCGACAGCCACGCGGGCGGCGAGGGCGACAGCGAGGTCGTGACGGAGATCAAGGCCCTGCTGGACACCCGCATCCGCCCGGCGGTGGCCCAGGACGGCGGCGACATCCTGTTCGACCGGTTCGACGAGGCGGACGGGGTGCTGTGGCTGCGCATGCGCGGCGCCTGCGCCGGGTGCCCCTCGTCGGCCGCCACCCTCAAGGCGGGGGTGGAGAACATGATGCGCCACTATGTGCCCGAGGTGCAGCGGGTCGAACAGACCCTGTGAAACCGGATGGTCGCTCGTTTCAGGCGAGCGGCTGGTGCATTCTGTTTCCATGACGCGATTCCGCGATGATCCCGAAGCCGATGCGCTGGGCCAGGCCCTGGCCGCCCTGCGCAAGAGCCGGGGCCTGAGCCAGGCCGAGGCCGGCGCCCGCATGGGTGTGACCAGCCAGGCCTGGGGGCTGTACGAGGCCGGGCGCCGGCCCGGCATGTTCCGTCCCGATGTGCAGCGCCGCCTGACCGCCGCGCTGGACCTGACGCCGGAGGATCTGGCGCTGGAGATGGCGCGGGCCCCGGGCGCCGCATCCGTCCCCGTCGCCGAGCGCCTTGAGGAGGGCGGCCGAGCGTTCTCGCCCGGGGGGGCGCGGACGCCGGCCCGGCGAACCCTGCAACTGCGTGATGACGATCTGGCGCCCTGGGCGGTGTCGGGGGTGGTGCTGGTCTATGACCTGTCGGTCTGGCCCCGCCGGGATCAGGGCTGCGTCGTCGCGACCGACGACGGGCCGGTGATCGGCCTTTATCACCGGGGCGATCGCGACACGGTGGTGCTGCGCAATCCCGCCGGCGACAAGCGCGTGCTGGAGCGCAGCCGAATCGGCGACGTCGGGGCCGTGGTGGCCCGGCTGGAGGGTGTGGACTGGCCGCAATGAAACAAAATGGTTGTATTTCGGGCGGGATGATGAAACCTTGGGGCGTCGCCGCCGTCGGAGGTTTCCTTGCCGCGCCGCTCGCCCCATCCCTCGCCCGAGGCGGACCAACTGGACCGCGATCTGGGCGCGGCCATTCGCCGGTGCCGCACCGATCTGGGCCTGTCCCAACACGCGCTGGCCGCGCGGCTGTCGCTGAGCGGTCAGCAGCTTCAGAAATACGAGAGCGGGACCAACCGGGTATCGGCCTCGGCGCTGTACCGGATCGCCCGCGAGCTGGACCAGCCGGTCACAGCCTTCTTTCCGGCGCCCGGGAGACAGGACGGGCTGGAGATTCTGGAAACGCCGGAGGGGCGCGCCCTGTCGCGCGGGTTCGCGCGTATCCACGACATGGGACAGCGCCGGGCGCTGGGGGTGATCGTCGAGGGCTTGGCCCGCAGCGGATGACGCAACGCCTTTGGGTCGTCTCGTGAAGACCCTCATCATTGATACGGCGCTGGGCGCCTGCACCGCCGTGGCGGCAGACGGCGCGCGCGTGGTCGCCGCCGAAACCGAGGATATGGCGCGCGGGCATCAGGAGCGGCTGGGCGGCATGGTCCGCGCGGCCATGGCCAGGGCGGGATGGTCGTTCGAGGATCTGGACCGCATCGCGGTGACCACGGGGCCGGGGTCGTTCACAGGCCTGCGTGTCGGACTGGCGTTTGCGCAGGGTCTGGGACTGGCGCTGGACCGGCCGGTGACGGGCCTGTCCACGCTGGCCGCCCTGGCCCGGGACGCGCAGGCGGCGCCGGGCGACGCGGTCTGGGCCCTGATCGATGCGCGACGAGGGCAGGTCTATGGCCAGCGGTTCATGGATCACGGGCCGAAGGATGGCCCCGCCGCCCTGTCCATCGAGGATGCGGCGACGCGCATCGCCGGCGAGACGGGCGGCGTGACCCTCGTGGGTTCGGGGGCGGCGCTTGTGACGGCGGACGGCGCGTCCGTGATCGACCGCGCCGCGCCGTCGCCGGATGCCCTTGCGCGGCTGGCGGCGGATCAGCCGGAGGGCGAGGCGCGGCCGCTCTACCTGCGGGCGCCGGACGCCAAGCTGCCGGGCGGGCGTGACCCGTCGTGAGCGATCCAGCCGATCTGGCGTCGATCCACGCCTCGGCCTTCGATGCGCCCTGGGACGCGGCGGCGATCCGGGCGCTGCTGGACATGCCGGGCGCCGAGGTGGAGGCGGAGCCGGACGGATTTCTGCTGTGGCGGCGCGCTGCGGACGAGGCGGAGATCGTCACCCTGGCCGTGCGGCCCGGCGCCCGGCGGCGCGGGCTGGGCGGACAGTTGCTGGACCGGACCGTGAACCGGGCGCGGGATCAGAAGGTTGCGCGGCTGTTTCTGGAAGTGGCCCACGACAACGCCGCGGCCCTTGCGCTGTATGCTTCCAGAGGGTTTGAACAGGCGGGTCGGCGGCCTGCCTATTACGCCCGCCCGGACGGGACGAGGGCGGACGCACTGATACTGGCTCTCAACTTGTGCTGAGCGCTTTCCACACAGGCGACGGGTGACTATCTTGGCGACCATGGACCGGATCGAGAAACTCTGCGCCGAGCGCGGCATGCGCATGACCGAGCAACGGCGCGTCATCGCGCGGGTGCTGTCGGAAGCCGAAGACCATCCCGATGTGGAGGAGCTGTACCGCCGCGCCTCGGCCATCGATCCGCACATCTCCATCGCCACGGTGTACCGCACCGTGCGCCTGTTCGAAGAGGCGGGCGTGGTGGAGAAGCACGATTTCGGCGACGGGCGCAGCCGCTATGAAGAGGCCGGCGACGATCACCACGACCACCTGATAGACACCAAGTCCGGCGAGGTCATCGAGTTCTACGACGCCGAGATCGAGCGCCTGAAGACCGAGATCGCCGAGCGGCTGGGCTTCAAGCTGATCGGGCACAAGCTGGAGCTTTACGGCACGGCCATCGAGGGCGCATCGCCCACCAGCCGCGAAGGGCTGATCTTCACCCGGCACAACCGCCGCACCGAGGACGCCTGAATCCGCGCTTACGCTTGTGGGGGCCGTGCGAAATCCCCATAACCGCGCGATGATCGACGCCCAAGACAAGCCGACGTCCGAACGGGCCCAAAAGCGCCTGTTCATCAAGACCTACGGCTGCCAGATGAACGTCTATGACTCCGAGCGCATGGCCGATGTGCTGCGCCCGCTGGGCTATGCGCCGACGGACACGCCCGAGGACGCCGACTTCGTCATCCTGAACACCTGCCACATCCGCGAGAAGGCGGCCGAGAAGGTCTATTCCGAACTTGGCAAGTTGCGCATGCTCAAGGACGAGAAGGCCGCGGATGGCCGGGGCGCCATGACCATCGCGGTGGCCGGCTGCGTGGCCCAGGCCGAGGGCGAGGAGATCATGCGCCGCCAGCCCGCTGTGGATCTGGTGGTTGGACCCCAGGCCTATCACCAGCTGCCCGAGCTGCTGACCCGCACGGCGCGGGCGCGGGGCGAGCGCATCGGCGCCGACTTCGCCCCCAACGCCAAGTTCGACGCTCTGGCCAATGAGAAGATCGGCGCGCGGGGCGTGAAGGGTCCGACAGCGTTCCTGACCGTGCAGGAGGGCTGCGACAAGTTCTGCACCTTCTGCGTGGTGCCCTATACGCGCGGGGCCGAGTGGTCGCGGCCGGCCGCCGACATCCTGAGCGAGGCGCGGGAACTGGCGGCGCGGGGCGTGCGCGAGGTCACCCTGCTGGGCCAGAACGTCAACGCCTATGACGGCGCGGGGCCGGACGGCGCGGTCTGGACCCTGGCGCGGCTGGCTTACGGGTTGGCGGAGATCGAGGGGCTGGACCGCATCCGCTATACAACCAGCCACCCCAACGACATGGGCGACGACCTGATCGCGGCCCACGGCGAGCTGGACGCCCTGATGCCTTATCTGCACCTGCCGGTTCAGTCGGGATCGGACCGCATCCTGCGCCTGATGAATCGCAAGCACGGGCGTCAGAAGTATTTCGACCTGATCGACCGCATCCGCGAGGCCCGGCCGGACCTGGCTCTGTCGGGCGATTTCATCGTCGGCTTCCCCAGCGAGACCGATCGGGATTTCGAGGACACCCTGGATCTGGTGCGGCGCGTGAATTACGCCTCGGCCTTTTCGTTCATCTATTCGCCGCGCCCCGGCACCCCGGCGGCGACCATGGGCGCGCAGGTGGAGCCGAAATTGGCTTCTGAGAGGCTACAGGCGCTTCAGGCGCTGCTGTTTGAACAGCAGGTCGCCTTCAATCAGGCCCAGGCGGGCAAAGTCCTGCCGGTGCTGTTCGAGCGCAAGGGCCGCCATGGGCGTCAGGCCATCGGCCGCTCGCCCTATCTGCAGTCGGTCCATGTGGAGGACGCCGATCACCTGATGGGCCGCATCGTCCCCGTGCGCATCGAGCGCGGCCAGCAGAACAGCCTGACGGGGGCTTTGGCCGACGTCCCCCACCACGCCCTCAAGCAGGGAGACGCCGTGCCTTTTGCCGCAGAACTCCCAGCCAGCCCTCAAGCAGCGAGCGACCGCGTCGCGAGCGGTAGGGCCCAATAATGCCCCGCGAATCCGAGTTTCTTTCCCTGTCTGACGCGGCCCTGCGTTCGGTGATCGGGCCGGGCAGTCGTCACGTCGCCCTGATCGAGGACGCCTTCAAGGTGCTGGTGGAATCGCCCGGCGGCGGGGTGTCCATCAACGGCTCCGCCAAGGACCGGGCGGCGGCCAAGCGCGTGGTCGAGGTTCTGGCCAAGCGCGCGGACCTGGGCGCCGAGATCACCGAGGCGGACGTGCGCACGGCCCTGGGCGCCCAACGATCAGGCGGCAAGACGCCGGAGGGCGTGGCCCTGCCGGTGGGGCGACGCGGCGCCATCGCCCCCAAGACCCCGGCCCAGGCGCGATACCTTGAGGCCTTGGCCCGCTGCGAACTGACCTTCGGCGTCGGTCCGGCGGGCACAGGCAAGACCTTTCTGGCGGCGGCCTACGGCGCATCGCTGCTGCGGCGTGGGCAGGTGGACCGGCTGGTCATCACCCGCCCGGCGGTGGAGGCGGGCGAGAAGCTGGGCTTTCTGCCCGGCGACCTGAACGAGAAGGTGGACCCTTATCTGGCCCCCATCTGGGAGGCGCTGAACGAGATTCTCGGCGCCGACGACGTGCGGCGGCGGCGGGACAAGGGCGAGATCGAGGCCGCGCCCATCGCCTTCATGCGCGGCCGAACCCTGTCCCACGCCTTCATCATCGCCGACGAGGCCCAGAACCTGACCCGGCTTCAGATGAAGATGGTGCTGACTCGTCTGGGCGAGGGCGCGCGCATGGTGGTGACTGGCGACCCCAGCCAGGTGGATCTGGTCAACACCCGGGATTCCGGCCTGCCCCACGCCTTGCGTATCCTGGAAAAGGTCAAGGGCGTGGGGGTCATGCGTTTCGAGGCGGCCGACGTGGTGCGCCACGCCATGGTGGAGCGGATCGTGCGGGCCTATGACGCCGACGCGGCGGCCGCGCGGGGCGGCGACGCGACCCCATGATCGACATTGAGGTGGAGGCCGACGCCTGGTCCGCAGATCTGCCGGACGTGGAGGCGGTCGTGGCGCGCGCGGCGCAGCAGGCCGCCCCGCCCGGAGACGTGGTGATCCTGCTGACCGACGATGAGACGGTGCGGGACCTGAACGCCCGTTTCCGGGGCAAGGATCGGCCGACCAATGTGCTGTCGTTTCCCGCGCCCGAAAACGCCCGGCCCCACCTGGGGGACATCGTTCTGGCTTACGGCGTCTGTGCAGCAGAGGCGATGGCGCAGGGAAAACCGGCCGCCGATCATCTGAGCCATCTGGTGATTCACGGAATCCTGCACCTGATGGGGCATGACCATGAGGCGGACGACGAGGCCGAAGCCATGGAGGCGCATGAGCGCACGCTTCTTGCGGCGCTGGGGATTCCTGATCCGTATCTGTCCCGAAATGACACCTGAACCCGAAGCCGCCGATCCTGACCACGCCGAGCCTGAAACGGTTGGCGCGACCTCGCGCCGAAAGATGGGAGCGGGCCTCTGGCTGCGTCTGGGCGCAGGTCTTGCCGCGCTGGTTCTGGGCGCGGCGGCGGCGGCGGCCCATCCGCCGTTCGGATTCCTGATCGGAATCCTCGCCTATCCGGCCCTGATGCTGTTGACCGAGCGGACGCGCACCACGCGCGGCGCCTTCGGCGTCGGCTGGCTGGCCGGTTTCGCCTATTTCTTCATCAGCTGCTGGTGGGTGGCCGAGGCGTTTCTGGTCAACGCCGAGGCTCACGCCTGGATGGCGCCCTTCGCCGCCTCCCTGCTGCCGGCGGGACTGGCCCTGTTCTGGGGCGCCGCGTTTGCGATCTATCGCCGGTTCCATCTCACCGGTCATCCGCTGCGGCCGTTGCTGTTCGCCTTTGTGTTCTGCGCCTTCGAATGGTTACGGGGCACGGTTCTGACCGGTTTCCCGTGGAATCCGGCGGGCGCCGCCTGGGGCGCGGGCTCGGCGGCGTCGCAGTTCGCGGCGGTGGCCGGAATCTATGGGCTCAGCCTCGTCACCGTGGCGGGCGCGTCCCTGATCGGACCGCTGTTCGGGCCGGGACGCCTGAAGACGCGGATCGGCGCGGCGGTGCTGGGGGCTCTCATGATCGGCGCCATGGTGATCGGCGGGGCTTACCGGCTCAGCGCGGCGAGGATCGAGGCATCGGAGACCACGGTGCGCATCGTCCAGGCGGACGTGGAGCAGCAGGCCAAGTGGGACGCGGCGAATTTCGACGCCATCGTCCAGCGCTATGTGAACCTGAGCGCCCGACCCGGGGCCCAGACGCCGGACGTGATCGTGTGGCCAGAGGGCGCCCTGCCCACCACCGCCAACGAGGCCTTCGCGGCGGAATCGCCGGTGGCGTCCGCCATGGCCCGTGCGGTTCAGCCCGGTCAGACGCTGCTGGCCGGATTCAGCCGGGCGGAGCCGACCCCGGAGGGGGAATGGCGCTATTTCAACAGCCTGTACGCCCTGTCCGACGCCGGCGAGGCGGGCCTGCGGATCGAGGCGATCTATGACAAGCACCGGCTGGTGCCGTTCGGCGAGTATCTGCCGCTGGGCGATCTGATGAGCTGGACAGGCCTGCGCAGTTTGGTGCATGTGCCGGCCGACTTCAGCGCCGGTCCGACGCCCGCGCCCCTTAGCCTTTCCGGCCTGCCGAACGTGCAGCCGCTGATCTGTTACGAGAGCCTGTATCCGGGCTTCACGCCGGGCGGTGAGGCCAGGCCGGCCTGGATCGCCAATGTGTCCAATGACGCCTGGTTCGGGCGGACGTCCGGGCCGGTGCAGCACCTGAATCTGGCCAGCTTCCGCGCCATCGAGACCGGCCTGCCCATGGTGCGGTCCACGCCCACGGGAATCTCGGCCCTGATCGACCCGTGGGGCCGGGTTGTGCCGGGCAAGCGGCTGGAGCCGGGCGAGAGCGGCGTCATCGACGCACGCCTGCCCCGGCCTCTGGACCGGACCCCCTACGCCATAGGGGGTGACCTGATTTTTCTGGGCATGATGCTGGCGGCGCTGGGCGGCGGCCTTTGGCCGTTCCGGTCACGGATTTCGCGCGCCAGGAGTCTCTCCGCAAATTAAGATGACATCTTAGGTTTTGAGGCTCATTCAGGCTAAAACCCGGCCCACAGTTCACGGAAGGCGGCGTGACATGGCGCGAGCAAAGAACGAAGACGGCCCTCATCTGGTGGATCGCCACGTGGGCAAGCGGGTCGAAGCCCGCCGAAAATCCCTTGGCTACAGTCAGAGCCAGCTGGGCGCCGCCCTGGGCCTGACCTTTCAGCAGATTCAGAAATACGAGAAGGGCGCCAACCGCATCTCCTCGTCGAAGCTCTGGGAGATCGCCCAGTTCTTCAAGGTCGAGCCAAGCTTTTTCTTTGAAGGCCTGACGGCGGGCGCTCCGGGTATGGCCGAAAGCGACACCGTGTCCTTCGATCACGACTTTCCCGTAACCCGTCAGAGCCAGGAAATCGCGCGACTTGCGCCCCAGCTCTCCGTGCGCCAGCAGAAAATCGCGCTGGAAATGATCCGCGAAATGCTGGGGGAACGGGAAGAGCACTGAGGCTTATCCCGCACCGCGGGCCGCCTCCCGCGCCTTCTGCTGGTCCCAGTAGGCGGGGCCGTCGTCCGGTTTGAACATGGTGCGCGGCGTCCCGTCCGATGTCGCCACCAGGAAAGTGTTGGTGGACGCCTGATAGAACAGGGTGTCGCCGTTGGCCCGGCGCACGGTTTCGGTGCCCGGCGGCGGATCGGCGATGAAGGCGTGGGCCTTTTGCACATAGTCGTCGGCGGATGTGGCGCTGAAAGCCGCGCCGTTGCGCTCGAACAGCCGCTGGATGTTCTGTTCGGCGGTGTTGCGGCTGTTGGATGTCCAGCGCGCCGGTTCGCCGTCGTTGACAGCCGTGCTCGCGGACGGAGCAGCCGCCGCCGTCGGCTGGACGGCCTCCACCGCAGTCTCGTCCGACCGGTCCCGCGTCTCCACCGCGCTGGGCCCGTTGTCGCACGCCGTCAGGCTGATTGTCGCAAGGGCGACGCCGCCCGCCATCCAAAGATTGCGCAAGGTCATGAAACCCTCCCTCAAAAACCCCGCGGAACAAGGTTAGCCACAAAGTTAATGTTCTTGCAATGTTCTTGTTTGCGCGCGCCGCAGCCCTCGACGGGGGCGGCGGCGCCCGGTAAGGCGGAGGCATGAGCCAGACGCCCCCGAAAATCCTGCTGATCGTCGGCGGCGGCATCGCCGCCTACAAGGCGCTGGAGCTGGTGCGCCTGATGAAGAAGGCGGGCATGACGGTGCGCGCCGTGCTGACGAAGGCCGGCGCCGAGTTCGTGACGCCCCTGTCGCTGGCGTCCCTGACCGGCCATCCGGTGCACCAGGCGCTGTTTTCGCCCGAAGACGAGACGGCCATGGGCCATATCGAGCTGTCGCGCTGGGCCGATCTGGTCGTGGTGGCGCCCGCCACCGCCGGTCTGATGGCCAAGGCGGCCAATGGGCTGGCCGACGACCTGGCCTCCACCACCCTGCTGGCCACCGACAAGCGGGTGCTGCTGGCGCCGGCCATGAATGTGCGCATGTGGGAGCATCCGGCGGTCAAGGCCAACCTGGCGCGCCTGACCGGGTTCGACGGCCTGCACGGTATGGCGGTGGTCGGCCCCGACGAGGGCGAGATGGCCTGCGGCGAGTATGGGCCGGGCCGCATGGCCGAACCTGCCGCGATCCTCGAGGCGGTGCAGGGGCTTCTGGCGGGCGCCGCCGGACGACCTCTCAAGGGAAAGCGGGCGCTGGTGACGGCGGGCCCGACCTTCGAGCCCATCGACCCGGTGCGGGGCCTGACCAACCGGTCCAGCGGCAAGCAGGGCTACGCCATCGCGGCGGCCCTGGCCGATCTGGGCGCGGAGGTAACGCTGGTGTCGGGCCCCACGGCCCTGAGCGCGCCCCCGGGCGTAACGCGCCTGGACGTGGAGACGGCGGCCCAGATGCACGCGGCCTCCATGGCGGCCCTGCCCGTGGACGTGGCGGTGATGACGGCGGCGGTGGCGGACTGGCGCGTGGACGACGTGGCCACCGGCAAGATCAAGAAGGCGCCGGGTGGGCCGCCCATGCTGAGCCTGATCGAGAACCCGGACATTCTGGCGGCGGTCTCGTCGGCCAAGAGCAAGCGGCCCCGGCTGGTGATCGGCTTCGCCGCAGAGACCAGCGATCTGGAGACCCACGCGCGGGCCAAGCTGTCGCGCAAGGGCTGTGACTGGATCGTGGGCAATGACGTGTCCGACGAAGTGTTCGGATCCGACGGCAACGCGGTGACCCTCATTACCAAAAGCAACGCCGAGACCTGGCCGCGCCAGTCCAAGGCCGCCGTGGCCCGCGCCCTGGCCGCCCGCATCGCCGAAACCCTGAAAGACTGACGGACCCAGAATGACCGAGACCGTGACCGCTCGAATCCTGCGCCTGCCCCACGCCGAGGACCTGCTGCTGCCCGCCTATGAGACCGAGGGCTCGGCGGGCATGGACCTTCGGGCGGCCGTGCCCGAGGACCAGCCCATGACGCTGGCGGCGGGCGCGCGGGCGCTGGTCCCTACGGGCCTGAAGATCGCGCTGGAGCCGGGCTTCGAGGCGCAGGTGCGGCCCCGCTCGGGTCTGGCGCTGAAGCACGGGATCACCTGCCTGAACAGCCCCGGCACCATCGACAGCGATTATCGCGGAGAGGTGGGGGTGATCCTGGCCAACCTGGGGTCGGAGCCCTTCGTGATCCGGCGCGGCGAGCGCATCGCCCAGATGGTCATCGCCCGCCATGAGCGGGTGCAGTGGTCCGAGGTGAAGAGCCTGGACGACACCGCGCGCGGCGAGGGCGGTTTCGGCTCGACAGGGCGATAGACGCTCAGTCGGGGACGTTGGCGTCCAGCTCGTCCAGCCAGACCCGCGCCGTGGCGTCCGACGGCGCCCGCCAGTCGCCGCGCGGCGACAAGGAGCCGCCTGTGACCACCTTGGGCCCGTTGGGCAGGGCCGAACGCTTGAACTGGCTGGTCTGGAAGAACCGGATCAGGAATTTGCGCAGCCACGACTTGATGGTGGCCAGGTCGTACTCGACCTTCTCCGCCTCAGGCAGATTGGCGGGCCAGGCGCCGTGGGTGCGGTCGCCCCACGCCTGATGGGCCAGATAGGCCACCTTGGACGGCTTCAGGCCGAAGCGGGTGATGTAGAACAGGAAGAAGTCGTTCAGCGCATAGGGTCCCACCGTCGCCTGGGTCGACTGTATGGCTCCGCTCTCGTCGGCGGGCACCAGTTCGGGCGAGATTTCCGTGCCCAGAATGGCGTGCAGGGTCGGGGCGGCCTCGGACCCGACGACCTGCTTGTCGGCGACCCAGCGGATCAGGTGCTGGATCAGGGTCTTCGCCACCCCGCCGTTGACGTTGTAGTGGCTCATGTGGTCGCCCACGCCATAGGTGGCCCAGCCCAGCGCCAGCTCCGACAGGTCGCCGGTGCCCAGCACGAAGGCGCCGTGGTGGTTGGCCAGACGGAACAGATAGTCGGTGCGCAGACCCGCCTGAACGTTCTCGAAGGTGACGTCGTGGACCGGCTGTCCTGCCGCATAGGGATGGCCGATGTCCTTGAGCATCTGTTCGGCCGCGGGGCGGATGTCGATTTCCTCGCCCGTGACGCCAAGCGCCTTCATCAAAGCCCAGGCGTTGGACTTCGTGCCCTCCGACGTGGCGAAGCCGGGCAGGGTGAAGGCTAGGATATTCGAGCGGGGCAGCTCAAGCCGGTCGAAGGCGCGGCAGGCCACCAGCAGCGCCTGGGTCGAGTCCAGCCCGCCGGAGACGCCGATGACGATCCGCTCGCCGTTCGTCGCCTTCATGCGCCGCATCAGGCCCTGAACCTGAATGTTGAAGGCCTCGTAGCAGTCCTGATCCAGCCGGGCAGGGTCGTCGGGCACGAAGGGGAAGCGGTCCAGCGGGCGGATCAGGTCGGCGGGGTCGGCGGGTTCGGCGGTCTGTGTCGCGAAGAAAGCGACGGGGTGAAACTCATCCGCCGCCAACTCGCGACGGGCACAGTCCGCGAAGGTGCCGGTGCGCAGCCGCTCCAGACCGATCCGCTCCACATCCACGTCGGCGATGGTCAGGTGGCTTTCCATTGAAAACCGCTCGCCCGAGGCCAGACAGGCGCCCAGTTCGTGGATCGAGGCCTGCCCGTCCCAGGCCAGGTCGGTGGTGCTTTCGCCCCATCCCGAAGCGGTGAAGACATAAGCGCAGACCGCCCGTGACGACTGGCTGGCGCACAGCATCGCCCGCTCGTCCGCCTTGCCGATCACCACGTTTGAGGCGGACAGGTTCAGGATGATCCGCGCCCCGGCCAGGGCCGCCCGCGTCGACGGCGGCAAGGGGGCCCAGAAATCCTCGCAGATTTCGACGGCGAACGAGAAGCCGGGCCGATTCTCGGCCTGAAAGATCAGATCCGTTCCGAAGGCGTGGCGGGTGTCGCCGATGAGAATGCTGCTGTCGACGTCCTGCGGCCCGGCCGGCGAGAACCAGCGCTTCTCATAATATTCCCTGTAGTTCGGCAGATAGGTCTTGGGAATGACGCCCCAAACCTCGCCGTTGGTCATCACAACCGCGCAGTTGTAAAGCCGATCTCCCTGTCTGACGGGCGCGCCCATGACGGCGACGAGATTGGCCGCCTTTGTCGCCGACGCGACGCGGTCAATCTGCCGCTCCACCTCGTCCAGCAGCGCATCCTGCATCAGCAGGTCGTCAATGGCGTAGCCCGTCAGGCTCAGTTCCGGGAACACCAGCAGGTCCACGCCCTGTTCGCCCGCCTCGGCGATCAGGGCGATGTGCTCGTCGGCATTGGCGACCGGGTCGGCGGTATGGACCACCGGCGTGGCGGCGGCCACGCGCACGAAGCCGTGGGCGGCGGGGGTGAAGAAGGGGTGCGTTCTGCTCATTGATCTTTCGCGGGGCGGCGGCCCACCTGGTCCTATAGCAGCATAAAGCAGAACAATCCGTCATTCCCGGGCTTGTCCCGGGAATCCAGACACACGGAAGGTTCCGAACCTTGTCTTGATCCGTCGGCGGGTATGGACCCTCGGAACAAGCCCAAGGGTGACGGCCTGAATGTCCGAAAGGGCGGTATTTTGTGGCCCCGACCCGTATGGCCGGTTAAAGCGAACCCATGAACGACGCGCCGAAAAAGGGCTGGTTCCAGCGGCTCAGCCAGGGACTGTCCCGATCCTCCAAACAGATGACCGAGCAGGTCGTCTCCACCTTCGTCAAGGAGCCGCTGGACGAAGCGGCGCTGGAGCGGCTGGAGGAGCACCTGATCGAGAGCGATCTGGGCCCGGCCGCCGCCGCCCGGATCACCGAGCGCTTCCGCGCCCTGCGCTTCGGCAAGACCTCCGACGAACGCGAGATCAAGGAAGCGCTGGCCGAGGCGGTGACCGCCGAACTGGCGCCCCGCCAGGCCGTGTTCGATCCCCTGTCGGGCCCCAAGCCCTATGTGGTGCTGTTCGTGGGCGTCAACGGCTCGGGCAAGACCACGACCCTGGGCAAGATCGCCGCCGACCTGACGGGCAAGGGCGCCAAGGTGATGGTGGTGGCGGGCGACACCTTCCGCGCCGCCGCCCGGGATCAGCTGCGCATCTGGTCCGAACGGGCGGGCGCTGATTTCGAAAGCCGCCGCGACGGCGCCGACCCGGCGGGCCTGGCCTTCGACGCCTTCACCCGCGCGAAGAACGAGGGCCACGACGTGGTCCTGATCGACACGGCCGGCCGCCTGCAGAACAAACAGGCCCTGATGGACGAACTGCTCAAGGTGGTTCGGGTGCTGAAGAAGATTGATCCGGACGCCCCTCATGAGACCTTGCTGGTGCTGGACGCCACGGTGGGACGCAACGCCCTGGCCCAGGAACAGATCTTCGGCCGCACGGCCTATGTGTCCGGCATCGTCATGACCAAGCTGGACGGCACGGCCCGCGGCGGGGTGCTGGTGCCGGTGGCCCAGGCGTCCGACGCCCCGATCAAGCTAATCGGGGTGGGCGAGGGCATAGAGGATCTACAGCCGTTCGACGCGCGGGCGTTCTCCCGCCTTCTGGTGGGACTTGAGGACTGATGACGACCGAGACGCCGGCAACGGAAAAGAAGCGCCCCCAGTGGATCCGTCAGGCGGTGGATTTCGGCGCGCTGGTCGCCTTCATCGGCGCCTATTTCATCACCCGCGACCTGATCAAGGCCACCTGGGTTCTGGTGATCGCCTCGGCCATCGCGCTGGCGGTCGGCTATGCGGTGGAGCGTCGCTTCGCCCCCCTGCCCCTGATCACCGGCCTGTTCGCCCTGGTGTTCGGGGTGCTGACCATCTTTTTTGACGATGACCTGTTCATCAAGCTGAAGCTGACCATCCAGAACGTGATCCTGGGCGGCATCCTGCTGGGCTCGCTGCCGCTGAAGAAATATCCGTTCAAGTATCTGCTGGGCGACGCCATCAAGGTGACAGACCAGGGCTGGCGCATCCTGACGTTCCGCTATGGCGCCTATTTCCTGTGCGTGGCGGCGGCCAATGAGGTGTTCCGCAGCGAGGCGGCGGTTCTGGCCATCTGGGACGCCTTCGGCTGGGCCACGCCTGACCCCGATGCGGTCTGGACCAGCTTCCGGGGCGTCCTTTGGATCGCCGCCTCGGTGTTCGGCCTGTCCCAGATTCCGGTGATCCTGAAGCACATGATCAAGGACGAGGAGCCGGGGCCGGTCAGTCCGGACCCGGGCCTCTAGCCGGGGGCCAAGCCTTCACGGAGCTGTCGCCAAACCGAAACACGGCGCTGCTAACCCTGTCGTGAACCGTGCCTTGCACGGATTATCGGTCAGCGGGGTTTCGGCATGGTCAAGGATGGAAAGAAGGCGCGCTCCGGTCCGCTGGACACATCGCCCAGCCACCTGATGCACCGGGCCCTGCAGCTGGCTCTGGACATCTACGCCGAGGAAGTGGGACCGGACGGCCCCACCCAGCGTCAGTTCGCGGTGCTGGAGATCGCCTCACGGAACGAGGGCCTGACCCAGACCGATCTGGTCCGCGCCACGGGCATCGACCGCTCCACCCTGGCCGATCTGGTGGCCCGGATGACCGCCAAGGGCTTGCTCAACCGCGAACGGTCGGTGCTGGACGGCCGCGCCAAGGCGGTCAGCCTGTCGGACGAGGGCCGCGCCCTGCTGGAAAGCACCCGCGCCCGGGTCGAGGCCGCCGATCGCCGCATCCTGGCCCTGATGCCCAAGGCCAGGCGCGACAGCTTCATGAAGCTGCTGGCCGACCTGGCCGCCGTGGCCGACGCCGGACCGGACGAGGCCAAGGCCGCCAAGCGGGCCGAGAAGCTGGCCCGCAAGGCGGAAAAGGAAGCCCGCAAGGCGGCTGAAAAAGTCCAGAAGACCAAGGCCCGTCGCAAGACCGGCGGTCCCGGCCTGGACGTTCGCGCGGCCTGATCCGTCACCGGACCTTTCGCGACCGCTCCAGAACCGGCCGCTGGCCCTCGGCGTTCAGGGCGCCGGACGGGGCGATTCCGGCGTTCGGCGTGGGATTCAGCCCCTCATCCGCATTGCGGTAGGCAGGCCCGGACCACTGATTGGCCTTCTTGCGCTTCAGCGCCTTTTTCAGATTCGCGGTGGCCGCCTTGCCGCGATCGCCCGCCCGGCGGCGGTCCAGCTCGCGGTTCACCCGCTTCATGGCTGCGGACAGCAACGCCTTCTTGCGGTCCGATCCGGTCTCGCCCTCCGTGGGCTTGCCGCCCCGGCTGGCGCTGCGCCGCTGGTCCCGTGCCAGATCGCGGGCGCGGTTGCGCCGCTCGCGCAGCCGCTTGGCCAGATCGGTCAGCTCGTCCTTCTTCATCTCGCGCAGGGCCGGCTGGCGGGCCTTGTCGCTCAGCGCGCGTTCGTCCTTGTCGAGATAGCGTTCGTCAGCCTTGCGGGACTGGGCCATGCGGCGTCTCCGTTCCTGTTTTCTGTTCAGGAATGGAGCGTATGAACGTGGCAGGTCGTTCCCGGGGACCGGCTCAGACGGTGATGTCGAGGAACGAACCTGGACGGCGGGGCCCCTCGGCCTGATCCTGAGCGCGGATCGAGGATGCGGCCCGCGGCGCTTCGGCCTTGGGCGCGGCTTGCGCCGGCTGCGCCTCCTGCGCCGCCTTCACCCCCGCCAGAGCCTGCTGAAAGAACGCCGCTTGGGCCACGCGCGCGTTCGTGGTTGCCACCGGATGAGTGGCGGCGTGGCGCGGCGTCGGCAGATCGGGGCGAATCGGGCTCATGCCCTGATGGTTAACAGGGCGTCTGGAAAAAGGGTTAACGGGACCAGCGCTCGGGGGCGAGACCTTCGGTCAGCCGGTCCAGATCGGCCTGATCCACGATGGGGCCGGAGTGTTTGACGGTGATGGTTCCCCACGGATCCACCGCGAAGGTCTCGGGCACGCCCGAGGATCCCAGCTCCAGACCCAGCCGCCCGTCGGCGTCCACCAGCACCACGGCGAAGGGATCGCCCAGTTCCTCAAGGAAGGCGGCGGTGGCGGCCGGATCGTCCTTGTAGGCCACGCCGATGACCCGCACGCCCTGTTCACGCAGGGCCATCAGCTGTGGATGCTCGATGCGGCACGGCGCGCACCAGGAGGCGAAGATATTGACCACCGTCGGCTGACCGGCGGCGGCGGTGACCAGATCCGCCTGCCCCGGCCCGGCGGTTCCGTTGGTCAGCACCGGCAGGGTCATGGCCGGCACGGCCTGCCCCACCATGGCGTCCGGCTGATAGGCCGGATCGCGGCGCAGGGACCAGCCCACGAACAGCACCGCCAGGGCCACCAGAACGATCAGCGGAACGACGGCCAGCCAGCGCTTCATTCGCCGCCCCCCAGCCGGTCCAGCGCGCGCTTCCAGCGCCGCGCGGCGACGATGCTGCGCGCCACAAGCGCGGCCAGGGCCACGGCGCTGATCCCCCAGGCCGGCCACACGAAGGCGGCGTAGGCGCCCATGTCGAGGTCGAGCATCGCTTAAGCCTCCTGAACCGCGCGGGCGCGCAAGGTGAGGACACGGCGCCGGCGCACCTCGGTGCGGATGTCGGTCAGCCAGAGCGCCGTGAACAGGGCCATATAGGCCAGACCCATGACCAGCAGCGGCGTCAGATGGGCGGCGGTCATGGACGGCCCCTCGGCCCGCAGCAGAGAGGCAGGCTGGTGCAGGGTGTTCCACCAGTCCACCGAGAACTTGACGATCGGCAGGTTCACCAGCCCCACCAGTCCCAGCACCGCAGCGGCGCGGGCGGCCTTCGCCTCATCATCGATGGCCGCGCGCAGGGCCATGTAGGCCACATAGAACAGGAACAGCACCACCACGCTGGTCAGCCGCGCGTCCCACACCCACCAGGCGCCCCACATGGGCTTGCCCCACAGGGAGCCCGTGGCCAGCGCCAAGGCCGTAAACACCGCGCCCGGCAGGGCGGCGGCGCGGGCGGCGGCGTCGGCCAGCGGATGGCGGAACACCAGGGCGAAGAAGGACGAGACCCCCAGCGCCACATAGGCGAACAGCCCCAGCCAGGCGGCCGGCACATGGACGAACATGATCCGCACCGTGTCCAGCTGCTGATAATCCTCCGGCGCTGTGAAGCTCAGCCATATGCCGGCGAGCAGCAGCACCACGGCCAGCGCCCAGACCACGGGCATGAGGGGCCGCGTGAACCGCATGAAGCGATCAGGATTGGCGAGGCCGAAGACCATGGTCAGGGCGCATACGCGCGGGGGGCCGCGCGGGCAAGCGGGCGCGGCGCCGCACGGGGCGGTCTCATCCCTGGGCGTTCCGGATCGCCGCCGCCCCGGCGACCGGACTGAGCGCGACGGCGAACAAGGCGTAGGCCCCAAGAAGCGCCAGAGCGGGCCAGGGCGACAGACCGGTCAGGGCCTGCTCCAGCGCGCCGGCGCCGAAGATCACCGGCGGAATGAACAGCGGCAGCACCACCACGGCGATCAGCAGGCCGCCTCGCTTCGAGCCCAGCGCCAAAGCCGCCCCCAGCGCGCCGGTGAAGGCGAAGCCCAGCCCCCCCAGCAGCGCCGACAACAGGATCAGGGGGGCGTTGGCCGGGTCCGCGCCCAGCGCGATGGCGGCGACAGGGGCGAAGACAGCCAGCGGCAAGCCGGTCGCCATCCACTGGGCCAGCGCCTTGATCGCGAACACCGCCTCCAGCGGCAGAGGCCCCAGCGCCAGCAGATCCAGCGCCCCGTCCTCGAAATCCCGCTCGAACAGGCGCTCCAGCGACAGCAGGCTGGCCAGGGCCAGGGCGATCCAGGCGATGCCGCCCGCCACGGGCTGGAGCACGCGCGGGTCGCCCCCCGCCGCCAGCGGCACGATGGCGGTCAGGGCCAGAAAGAAACCGCAGGCCAACAGCGGCCCGCCGCCGCCGCCCCAGGCCAGCGCCAGTTCCCGCTTCAGCAGGACGCGCACCGCACTCACGACGCCGCCCCCACGTCCAGCGTGCGGCAAGGCAGGTCCAGCGGATCGTGAACGGCGGCGATCATCATGCCGCCGCCCGCCAGATGATCCCGCATCAACTGAGTGGCGGCGGCGCGCCAGCGGGCGTCCAGCGGGGCCAGCGGCTCGTCCAGCAGCCACAGGGCGCGCGGCGCGGCGATCAGCCGGGCCAGCGACAGACGCCGCCGCTGTCCCGCAGACAGCTTGCGGGTCTCCAGATCCAGCAGGGGACCAAGGCCGAGAGCTTCAACGGCCGGGGCGGTGTCCGCGCCGCCGCACCAGGCGGTCTGGAAAGCCAGCTCTTCACGTGCGGTGCGGGCGCCCTTCAGCCCCTCCAGATGACCCAGAAGATGAATGTGCCGCGACCGGGCGGTTTCCGGTTCGATTTCAGTTCCGGCCTCGCCCAAGAAACGAACCGCGCCCGCATCCGGGCGGATAAACCCCGCCACCGCCCGCAGAAGACTGGTCTTGCCCGCGCCGTTGGCCCCGGTCAGGGTCAGCGCCTCGCCGGCGTTCAGCTCGAACGACAAGCGCTGAAACAGCACTCGCTCGCCCCGGGACAGGCCCAGATCATCAATGCGGAGGCGACCGATCATGTGCGACCCGTTCGCAATGTCCACGTCGGCGTCGTGGATACATGGACGCCCGCGCCGCTTGGGCCTATATCCAGCCTCGCCGCAGCAGGCTTTCGCCGCGCGCGCCGGGGACCTGTGCGCCCAGGCGCCTGCAGCGCGAAGGCGCAACCGGATTGTCGGGCGGCGTAGACCAGAGGAACTCTCCTACCATGCCGTCGAACGACAGCCTCAAGACCCGTCAGGACCTTTCCGTCGGGCGCAAGAAATACGCCTATTACAGCCTTCCCGCCGCCGAGGAAGCCGGTCTGGCCGGGATTTCCCGCCTGCCGCGCTCCATGAAGGTGCTGCTGGAGAACCTTCTTCGCAATGAAGACGGCGTCTCGGTCACCGAGGACGACCTGAAGGCCGTGGCCGCCTGGATCGACAACAAGGGCTCGGTCGAGCACGAGATCGCCTTCCGCCCGGCCCGCGTCCTGATGCAGGACTTCACCGGCGTTCCGGCGGTGGTGGATCTGGCGGCCATGCGCGACGCCATGACGGCGCTGGGCGCCGATCCGGCCCGCATCAATCCGCTGAACCCGGTGGATCTGGTCATCGACCACTCGGTCATGGTGGACCACTTCGGCACCGCCAAGGCGTTCGACCAGAACGTGGATCGGGAATACGAGCGCAACATGGAGCGCTACAAGTTCCTGCGCTGGGGCTCGACCGCCTTCAACAATTTCCGCGTGGTGCCCCCCGGCACCGGCATCTGCCACCAGGTGAATCTGGAAAATCTGGCCCAGACCGTCTGGACCGCCGAAGAAGGCCGCAAGACCGTGGCTTATCCGGACACCGTGGTCGGCACCGACTCCCACACCACCATGATCAACGGTCTGGCCGTTCTGGGCTGGGGCGTGGGCGGCATCGAGGCCGAGGCGGCCATGCTGGGCCAGCCGATCCCGATGCTGATCCCCGAGGTCATCGGCTTCAAGCTGAACGGACGTCTGCCCGAAGGCGCGACGGCCACCGACCTGGTGCTGACCGTCACCCAGATGCTGCGCAAGCGGGGCGTGGTGGGCAAGTTCGTGGAGTTCTTCGGCCCGGGCGTCACCGCCCTGACCATCGAGGACCAGGCCACCATCGCCAACATGGCCCCGGAATACGGCGCCACCTGCGGCTTCTTCCCGGTGTCCCAGGCGACGCTGGACTATCTGACCGCCACCGGCCGCGAAAAGGCCCGCGTGGCGCTGGTGGAGGCCTACGCCAAGGCGCAAGGCCTGTGGATCGACGAGTCCAGCGAGGACCCGGTCTTCACCGACGTGCTGGAACTGGACATGGCGGAGGTCGTGCCCTCGCTGGCCGGTCCCAAGCGTCCGCAGGACAAGGTCGAGCTGACCATCGCCGCCTCGGCCTTCGAGACGGCGCTGGGCGAGGTGTTCAACCGCCCGGTCGACGCCCCGCGCGCGCCGGTCGAGGGTGAAAAGTTCGACATCGGCGACGGCGATGTGGTGATCGCCGCCATCACCTCCTGCACCAACACCTCCAACCCCTCGGTGCTGATCGCTGCGGGTCTGGTGGCGCGCAAGGCCCATGCCCTGGGCATGACGGTCAAGCCGTGGGTCAAGACCTCGCTGGCGCCCGGCTCGCAGGTTGTCACCGACTATCTGACGGCCGCAGGCCTGCAGGAGGATCTGGACGCCCTGGGCTTCAATCTGGTGGGCTACGGCTGCACCACCTGCATCGGCAACTCCGGCCCGCTGGACCCGGCGATCTCCAAGACCATCAACGACAACGATCTGGTCGCCACCTCGGTGCTTTCGGGCAACCGGAACTTCGAAGGCCGGGTGAACCCGGACGTGCGCGCCAACTACCTGGCCTCGCCGCCGCTGGTGGTGGCCTACGCCCTGGCCGGCTCCATGCGCATCGACCTGACCACCCAGCCGCTGGGCAAGGACAAGAAGGGCAAGGACGTCTTCCTGAAGGACATCTGGCCGACCACCGCCGAGATCGCCGAGCTGCAGCGCTCCTGCGTCACGCCCCAGATGTTCGCCAAGCGCTACAAGGACGTCTTCAAGGGCGACAAGCACTGGCAGAAGATCGACGTCGAAGGCGGCCAGACCTACGCCTGGGACGACACCTCCACCTATGTGCGCAACCCGCCCTATTTTGAGGGCCTGTCGATGGAGCCGACCCCGGTCGAGGACATCATCGAGGCGCGCGTGCTGGGCATCTTCGGCGACTCCATCACCACGGACCACATCAGCCCGGCCGGAGCCATCAAGAAGGCCTCGCCCGCCGGCGCCTATCTGACCGAGCACGGCGTCGATCCGCTGGACTTCAACAGCTACGGCGCGCGCCGGGGCAACCATGAAGTCATGATGCGCGGCACCTTCGCCAACATCCGCATCCGCAACAAGATCACCCCGGAGATCGAGGGCGGAGTGACCAAGCACTTCCCGTCGGGCGACACCATGTCGATCTATGACGCGGCCATGCGCTATCAGGCCGAGGGTCGTCCGCTGGTGGTGTTCGCCGGCAAGGAATACGGCACCGGCTCGTCGCGCGACTGGGCGGCCAAGGGCACCAACCTGCTGGGCGTGCGCGCGGTCATCGCCGAGAGCTATGAGCGCATCCACCGCTCCAACCTGATCGGCATGGGCGTGGTGCCGCTGCAGTTCAAGCAGGACGGCTGGACCCGTCTGGGCCTGACCGGCGAGGAGATCGTCACCATTCGCGGCCTGTCGGACGTCAACACCGGCAAGCTGAAGCCCCGCCAGGAGCTGTGGGTCGAGCTGTTCCGCCCGTCGGACGGCAAGATGGCCCGCTTCCCGGTGCGCTGCCGCATCGATAACCAGACCGAGATGGACTACTTCCGGGCGGGCGGCGTCATGCCGTTCGTGCTGCGGAATCTGGCCCGGGGCTGATCGCCTCCGGACTGAAATGAGCAAGGGCCGGAGCAGCGACGCTCCGGCCCTTTTTCATGCCGCGTCGGGAAAGCCGAGCTCCACTCTGAGCGCCTGTGGCGTCATCCCGCCCGTCCGCAGTTCGGCCAGGGTTTGCGACCGATCCCGCTTGGCGTAGCGCTTGCCGTCCGGCCCGGTCAGCAGGCGGTGGTGGCGATAGATGGGGGCGGGCCAGCCCATCAGCGCCTGGATCAGCCGCTGGATATGGACGGCCTCGAACAGGTCATGACCCCGGATCACATGGGTGACGCCCTGCAGCGCGTCATCGTGGGTCGCCGCCAGGTGGTAGGCCACGCCCGCGTCCTTGCGCGCCAGCACCACATCGCCCGCGGTCTCCGGCCGCGCCCGGATCAACCCGGTCTCGCCAGCCGGACCGGTTCCCTCCTCCACAAACGCCAGGTCCGTCCATGCGGCGCCCAGCGCCTCGCGCGCCCGGTCCAGCGACAGACGCCAGGCGAAGGGCCGACCCTCGTCCAGCAGCCGCGCCTCCTCAGCCGGACTATGCGGACCGGGCCGCACGGCTTCAGCCGGGCCGTGCGGCGCTTGGCCGATGCCCTCCATGATCTCGCGCCGGGTGCGGAAACAGCGATACAGCAGGCCTCGCCCGTTCAGGTCCTCAATGACCGCGGCGTAGTCGCCCAGATGGTCGGACTGTCGCCGCACCGGCGTCTCCCAGTCCAGTCCCAGCCAGGCCAGATCCTCGAAAATCGCCGCCTCATGTTCCGGGCGGCAACGGGTCTGGTCGATGTCTTCGATGCGCAGGATGAAGCGTCCGCCCGCCGCGCGCGCAGCGTCATGGACGGTCAGGGCCGAGAAGGCGTGACCCCGGTGCAGCAGGCCGGTGGGCGAAGGCGCGAAACGGGTGGTGAACACCGGCTCAGGCGCGCCGAAGGGCGCCCGCCTTTTCAGCGCCCTCCACCGCGGCGCGAAGGTCTGTTTCCGAGATGAAGTCGAACTGGGCGATCATGTCCTCCAGCGCGAACCGGGACTGGGCCATGGCCCAGTCAATGGCCACCCGCGCCGGCCCACGCGTCGCCGGCGCCGCCAGGCCAGTCGGAACGTAAAACGTCAGCGTCTGGCGGCGGGGCAGGTCATAGGCCGGCGCGCGGGGCCTCAGGCGCTGCTGGGCCATGGCGATCTCGTCCCGGAAGGCCGGACTGGCGGCCAGCTGCGACAGGCGGCGTCCCAGGTCGGCCAGCCGTTCGGACAAGGCCGCGCCGCCATCGCGGTCAGCGGGCGGCAACCAGTTACGAAACGCCGGATCCTGCATGGCCGCCGGCTCCAGCAGGCGGAACAGGATGCGCCCGTAAAGCGGGGTCACCGACAGGGTCACATGTAGCGATGGACCGTCCACCGCCAGGGCGTCGTGGTACCATCCGCGGGGCAGGTAGAGCACGTCGCCGGGGCGCATTCGCACCTCCGTCATGACCGGTCCGGCGTTGCGGGCCATCCAGTCCCGGATCGCCTCGCCCTCCCCCGGATAGTCGACCGGACACTCGGCGCGGTTCTGATACAGCCGCCAGATTTTCTCTCCCTCGGTCTGGATGGCGAAGACGTCGTGCAGGTCATAATGGGGGCCGAACCCCCGCACGCCCTGGAATGAGCAGTACAGGTTGGCCGCCACCGAGGCCGCGAAGCGTTCGCGCAGCATGTCGCAGACGGCTCTCAACTCCGGCGTGAGATCCCCGGCCTCGTTCGCGATCACCGTCGCGCCCATGGCCATCATGACCTGAACCTTGGCCGGTGACGGACGGACGATCGGACCGGTCAGGCTCTGAACCTCGGCGCAGTAGGCCTCCGGCGAGATATGGCTTCCGTTGTGGATCAGCTGGAGCGTCGTGTGCGTCCAGAGGGACGCCTGACCAAGAAGACTGTTGAAGGTGTCCCAGTTCAGCAGGGCCCGCTTGTCTTCACCGTCGGTCGCGGGAATGTGCAGCGGCTTTCGGCCGTCATGGTCCGAGAAGAATTGATCCGGCGTCATCGGCGCCAGAAGATCAGCAAGGGTGCGCATGGCCGGACGCTAGCGCCGGACCGCGCCCCTGTCGATCACGCCTTGGAGGCGCCCGTGCCCGTCATCGCTCCCGATCCCGACGCCGTCGCCGCCGCCCGCGCCGCCCTGGCCCAGGCCGACCCGGCGTTGGCGCGCGCCCATGCGACGACGCCGGTCTTCGAATGGCGCCTGCGTCCCGGCGGTTTCGAGGGGCTGTTCCGCATGATCGTGGAGCAGCAGGTCTCGGTGGCCGCCGCCGCATCCATCTGGCGCCGCGTGGGCGAGGGGCTGGGAGAGATCACGCCCGAGGCGGTTCTGGCCCGCGACATCGACACGCTTCGCACCTTCGGCCTGTCCGGTCAGAAGGCGAAGTACGGGCAGGAGATCGCCCGCGCCCAGGTCGAGGGCCGCATCGATCTGGAGCACATGCAGACGCTGGGCGACGACGAGGCCATCGCCGCCCTGACCGCCATCAAGGGCGTCGGCAAATGGACCGCTGAAACCTATCTGATGTTCTGCGAAGGACGGCAGGACGTTTTTCCGGGCGGCGACGTGGCCTTGCAGGAGGCCATGCGCTGGGCCGACGCCGCCGACGACCGGCCCAATGAGAAGACCGCCTATCTGCGCGCCGAAATCTGGCGGCCGCACCGAAGTGTGGCGGCGCATCTGCTCTGGGCATGGTATGGCGGGGTGAAGCGCGGTGAAATCGCCCTCGAGACGTCTCCATGATCGCCGGCCTGACACCGCCCGACCTTCCCGTCACCGACGTCGCCCTGCTGGCGGCGCTGGATTATGCGGGTGTGGCGGTTTTCGCCGCCACGGGCGCCCTGGCGGCCGCGCGGGACCGGCATGACCTGGTGACCATGAGCTTCTTCGCCGCCATCACCGGGGTCGGCGGCGGCACCCTGCGGGACATCCTGATCGGAGCGCCGGTCTTCTGGGTCGTGGACTGGCGCTACATCGCCATGTGCATCGTGGCCAGCGTGGTCGTCTGGCTTCTGGGACCGCGCCCGTGGCGGTTCCGGCTTTTGCTGTGGCTGGATGCGTTCGGCCTGGCCGCCTACGGCGTGATCGGGGCGGCGAAGGCCGAGGCCTGGGGCGCCGCGCCTCTGATCTGCATCGTCATGGGCGCGCTGACCGCCTGTTTCGGGGGCATTGTGCGCGACCTTCTTGCGGGCCAGCCCTCGGTTCTGCTGCGCCGCGAGATCGTGGTCTCCGCCGCCCTGGCCGGCGCCACGGCCTATGTGGTGCTGACGGCCGTCGGGGTCGCCGACTGGCCGGCGGCTGCGCTGGCCACCCTTGTCGCTTTCGGCCTGCGCGCCGGCGCCCTGAAGTGGGGCTGGAGCCTGCCGTCCTTCCCGGAAGCGTCTCTGAAACCCTGACTTACAGTTCGAGGGGTCATGGCGGCGTCATCGAATCAGGTCTAGTGTCAGACGCTTCCGAGCGTGAAGGAGGGCGTGTCTTCAGTCCCGTCGCCTCGATCCT
The DNA here is from genome assembly GCF_047617075.1 of Brevundimonas sp. Lineage (GTDB taxonomy): Bacteria > Pseudomonadota > Alphaproteobacteria > Caulobacterales > Caulobacteraceae > Brevundimonas. The sequence goes on along the minus strand of NZ_JBLGCI010000002.1, from coordinate 145,009 downwards.
TTCCAGCATTCGCGTGGGAGGGGCCTGATGCAGGTCCTGTCCCGTCCGCCGTCCGGCTTTCCCGCCCTGGTGCTGAACGCCGATTTCCGGCCGCTGTCCTATTACCCCCTGTCCGTCTGGCCGTGGCAGGAGGTGGTCAAGGCGGTGTTTCAGGAGCGCGTGGACGTGGTCTCCACCTATGACAAGGTGGTGCGGAGCCCGTCGCTGGAGTTCCGACTGCCCAGCGTCATTTCGCTGAAGAGCTATATCGATCAGGACCGCCAGCCGGCCTTCACACGATTCAACGTTTTCCTGCGCGACGGCTTCGCCTGCCAGTATTGCGGTTCGGGCGCCGACCTGACCTTCGACCATGTGCTGCCGCGCTCCCAGGGCGGCGTGACCAGCTGGGAGAACATCGTGGCGGCCTGCGCGCCCTGCAATCTGAGGAAGGGCGGCCGCACGCCGCGCCAGGCGGACATGCCGATCCGCCGCAGTCCTTTCCGCCCCAACAGCTGGCAGTTGCAGGACCTGGGACGCCGATTCCCGCCCAACTATCTGCACCAGAGCTGGCTGGACTACCTCTACTGGGACATCGAGCTGGCGCCGTGACCCCTGCGTCCCTTGCATCCATCGGACCCGGCCCCGATGATGACGGCATGTCGCAATTCCAGTCTCTCGCGGGCAAGCTTCTCGTGGCCATGCCGGGCATCGGCGATCCGCGTTTCGAGCATGCGGTGATCCTGATCTGCGCTCATCAGGCCGACCATGCCATGGGCCTGCGGCTGGACCGGCCCGCGCCGGGCGTCGATCTGCGGACCGTGCTGGACAAGCTGGAGATGCGGGACGCTGACAAGGCGCCGGATCAGGCCGTGCTGGTGGGCGGCCCGGTGGATCGTGAGCGGGGCTTCGTCCTGCACACCGATGACTGGACCGCGCCGGACGCGTCCCTGCCCGTTGGAGAGGGCCTGGCCATCACGGCGACCCGTGAAGCTCTCGCGGCGATGACGGACCCGGTGACCCGGCCGCGCAGGTCGGTGCTTGTGCTGGGCTATGCCGGCTGGGGCGAGGGCCAGCTCGAGGACGAGCTGACGGAAAACGTCTGGCTCACCGCCGCCCCCACGCCCGAATTGCTGTTCGACGCAGACCACGCCACCAAATGGACCCGGGCCCTGGCCGGCATAGGCGTGGACGCGGCCATGCTGTCGGCCCAGGGCGGCCGGGCCTGAGGATCAGTCCGGCGTCCGCTCCAGCCAGTCGTCGATCTGGGTCACGGCTTCGCGGGTCTGGCGATGGCGTTCGCTGGTGACGGCGGGATCGCTGGGCGGGGCGGCCTGTTCCACGTAAGGGATCGGCGGCTGGCGACGGTCCTCCAGCTCTCGCAAGGTGACGCGCGTCTCCCCTTGCAGACGACGGGCCGTTTCGGCCCGGGCGTCGGCCTGAAGGCGGAGGCTGTCCATCCGGGCCTGATGCCGCTGGACTTGATAGCGGTGGGGGTCCGCTCCGTACGGCGCGACCTGCGCCGCCGCGCCGGAGGCGGTCATGAGGCCGATCAGGATCAGTCCGGTCAGGGTGCGCATGATCACAAGATGCGGCGTATCCGCCAGTTCGCCAAGCGTGGCCGCAACCCATGACCGTCTGTGTTGTTGGTCTGGCTCATGCGAGCAACCACAGGAGGACCGCATCATGGCCCAGACACTGAACGGCAAGACCATCGCCATCCTGGCCGCCGACGGCTTTGAACAGGTCGAGCTGACCGAACCCATGAAGGCGCTGAAGGACGCGGGCGCGACCGTGGAGATCGTCTCGCCGAAACAGGGCGAAATCCAGGGCTTCAACCATTTCGACAAGGGCGACACGTTCAAGGTGGACCGCGCCGTCGGCGCGGCGGACGCCTCGGCCTATGCCGGACTGGTGCTGCCGGGCGGGGCCCATAACCCCGACACCCTGCGCGTGGACGACGACGCCCTGAAGTTCGTGCGCGCCTTCTTCGACGCCGGAAAGCCCGTGGCCGCCATCTGCCACGCGCCCTGGATCCTGATCGATGCGGGCGTGGTCGAGGGCCGCAAGCTGACCAGCTACAAGACCATCCGCACGGACCTGCGCAACGCGGGCGCCCAGGTGGTGGACGAGGAAGTGGTGGTGGACGAGGGTCTGGTCACCAGCCGCGACCCCGACGACCTACCGGCCTTCTGCGCCAAGATGATCGAGGAGTTCGCCGAAGGCCGCCACGAGGGCCAGGCCCAGGCGGCGCAGGATGCGGGCCGGCCCGTCGCGCACTGATGCCGCCGCTCACGGGCGAGATCGCTTGAACATATAAGCATATCTTTATATGGCTGGCGCTCCATCGAAATCCGGAGCCTCGCCCGTGAGCCGCACCTCCTACGTCTTCACCTCGGAAAGCGTGTCCGAAGGCCATCCCGACAAGGTGTCCGACCGCATCTCCGACACCATCGTCGATCTGTTCATGGCCAAGGATCCGCAGGCCCGGGTGGCCTGCGAGACCCTGACCACCACCAACCGCGTGGTGCTGGCCGGCGAGATCCGGGGCAAGGGCATCTGGGAGAACGGGGCCTGGGCCCCGGGAATCGAGGCCGAGATCGAGGAGGCTGTACGGGCCGCGGTCAAGGACATCGGCTATGAGCAGGATGGCTTCCACTGGAAGACGTTCGAATTCTCGAACCATCTGCACGGACAGTCCGCCGACATCGCCGTGGGCGTGGACGCCGCCGAGGGCAAGGACGAGGGCGCGGGCGATCAGGGCATCATGTTCGGCTATGCGTCGAACGAGACGCCGGAACTGATGCCGGCCACCCTGGCCTACAGCCACCGCATCCTGAAGCGTCTGGCCGAGCTGCGGCACGGGGGCGAGAAGCGTCTTGAGCCGGACGCCAAGAGCCAGGTTTCGCTGCAGTACGAGAACGGCGCCCCGGTGCGCGCCACCTCCATCGTGGTCTCCACCCAGCACGCCAAGGGCATGACCCAGGCCGACGTGGCCGCCCTGGTCAAGCCGGTGGTGGCCGAGGTGCTGCCCCAGGGCTTCATCACCAACGAGACCGTCTGGCACATCAATCCCACCGGCGTGTTCGAGATCGGCGGGCCGGACGGCGACGCCGGCCTGACCGGCCGCAAGATCATCGTGGACACCTACGGCGGCGCGGCGCCCCACGGCGGCGGCGCGTTCAGCGGCAAAGACTGCACCAAGGTGGACCGCTCGGCCGCCTATGCGGCCCGCTATCTGGCCAAGAACGTGGTGGCGTCCGGCCTGGCCGACCGCTGCACCATCCAGCTCAGCTACGCCATCGGCGTGGCCGAGCCCCAGTCGGTCCACGTGGATCTGCACGGCACCGGCAAGATCGCCGAGGAAGTGCTGGAGCGCGAACTGCCCGCCATGATCGGCGGCGCCACCCCCCGCGCCATCCGCGAGCACCTGGGCCTGAACAAGCCCATCTACGCCCGCACCGCCGCCTATGGCCACTTCGGCCGCGAGCCGGACGCGGACGGCGGCTTCAGCTGGGAACGCACCGATCTGGTCGACAAGCTGAAGACCCTGGCCTGATCCTATAAGGCCGAGAAGGTGTCGCAGGCGGCGGGGTCGCCGGAGTCATAGCCCCGCCGCAGCCACTCGACCCGCTGGGCCGAGGTGCCGTGTGTGAAGGTCTCGGGGCTGGCGCGGCCGCCGGTCAGGCGGTCGTCGCCGATGGCCGAGGCGGCGTTCATGCCTTCTTCCAGATCACCGGGCTCCAGCGCCACCCGGCCGTCCGAGACAGCCGAGGCGTTGGCGGCCCAGACCCCGGCGTAGCAATCCGCCTGAAGCTCCAGCGCCACGGAATACCGGTTGGCCTCGCCCTCTGATCTGGCGCTCTGTTGCGCTTGGCGCACCCGATCGGACGCGCCGGTCAGGGTCTGGACGTGGTGGCCCACCTCGTGGGCGATGACATAGGCGTTGGCGAAATCGCCGCCGGCGCCCAGCTGGTCATTCATCACCTGCCAGAAGCCCAGGTCCAGATAGACCGTCTGATCCGCCGGGCAATAGAAGGGACCCATGGCCGCCTGGCCATAGCCGCAGCCGGTGGACGTGCCCTGTTCATACAGCACCACATTGGGCGGGCGGTAGCCGTCCAGCCGCGTGGCCCAGACGTCGCTGACATTGGTGCTGATGACGTCGACGAACAGCCCGGCCTGATCCTCGGGCGTGCCCACCTCGCCCTGTTCGCCCTGACCGGCGCCGCCGAACTGGCTGGCCAGCTGGGTGGTCACCTGAGGGTCGATGCCGAACACCAGATAGCCGATGATCCCCAGCACGGCGACGCCGATGCCGCCGCCGGCCACGCCCGGACCCATGCCGCGCCGGTCCTCGATGCCGCCGCCCCGTCGTCCGCTTCCCCAACGCATGTGACGCCTCCCGCCTGTGTGATGCCGTTCAAGCTATGCCGGAACGCGGGACGGGGGGAAGGGATGCGTCATCGCCTGCACGCGAGCGAACCCGAGCGGGCCCGCGCCGTAGATGGTGAAACTCGTCCCCAGGTTCCTCCCCATCAAATCCCCACCGACACACCAGATATGGGGGCTGCGGAAAAAGTGATCGCAATATAGCCGCATTTTGGCTTGGCGCCGGGCGGAGAGACCATCATGGTGAAGGCCGTTCCGCCGCCCGAGTCGCATTCGAGATTACCATGAACGCCATCACGCCGATCCGCGCCGACCTGCCCGGTCTGCTGACCGCCTCGAACGCCTACAAGCCGTTCCGCTACCCGTGGGCGTTCGACATGTGGAAGAAGCAGCAGCAGGTCCACTGGATGCCCGAAGAGGTGCCGCTGGGCGAGGACTGCAAGGACTGGGCGACCAAGCTGGACGACGGCGAGCGCAACCTGCTGACCCAGATCTTCCGCTTCTTCACCCAGGCGGACATCGAGGTGCAGGACAACTACATGGAGCGCTACGGCCGGGTGTTCAAACCCACCGAAGTGAAGATGATGCTGGCCTCCTTCGCCAATATGGAGACCATCCACATCGCGGCCTACGCCCTGCTGCTCGAGACCATCGGCATGCCCGAGAGCGAGTTCGGCGCCTTCATGGAATACGAGGCCATGAAGGACAAACACGACTATATGGGCCAGTTCGGGGTCGAGACCGACGCCGACATCGCCCGCACCCTGGCCATGTTCGGGGGCTTTTCCGAAGGGCTGCAGCTGTTCGCCAGCTTCGCCATGCTGATGAACTTCCCGCGCTTCAACAAGATGAAGGGCATGGGCCAGATCGTCAGCTGGTCGGTGCGCGACGAGAGCCTGCACTGCGAAGGCATCATCAAGCTGTACCACGCCTTCAACCGCGAGACCGGCGCCGTCACCAAGGCCGTGGCCGACGACATCGTCGAGTGCTGCAAGACCGTGGTGGACATGGAGGACAAGTTCATCGACCTGGCCTTCGAAACCGGGCCGGTGCAGGGCATGACGCCGGACGACATCAAGCAGTACATCCGCTTCATCGCCGACTGGCGCCTGCGCCAGCTGAAGCTGCCCGAGGTCTACGGCGTGACCGAGAACCCCCTGCCGTGGCTGCAAAGCCTTCTGTCGGGCGTGGAGCACGCCAATTTCTTCGAGGCCCGGGCCACCGAATACTCCAAGGCCGCCACCAAGGGCGCCTGGCACGGCGCCGAAGGCGTCTGGGACAGCTTCGACGCCCTGATGAAGAAGCGCACGGAAGAGGCCGGGGCCTGACCTTCTCCCGATGGGAGAAGGGGGAACCCGCGCACCGGAGCGCGCAGCGCGGAGGTTCTTGCGCGGGGGTGGAGGAAGGAGTGGCGGAGCCGATCCGACGACGGGGTCGGCTCGCCATAGGTAGCCGCTGAACCCTCACCCTGCGCGCGAAGAAGCGAGTTGTTTCGCATCTCGCGGCGCGCAGCCCTCTCCCACCGGGAGAGGGAGAATTAGCTCCGCTCCAGCCGGGCCACGAAGAAGCCGTCGAGGCCGCCTTGTTCATTCCACATGGACGGCAGGATGCGCAGCCAGCCTTCCTTCGCCAGGGCGTCCGCCGGCGCGCCGAGGGCTTCCGGGTCAGCCGGGACCAACCGGAAATCGTCGTGGCGACGCAGGAAGGCGATGATCTGGCTATCGCCCTCCTCGCGCTCCAGCGAACAGACGCAATAGACCATCCGCCCGCCGGGCTTCACCCGCGCGGCGGCGGCGTCCAGCAGGCGATGCTGCACATCCGCCAGATCGGCCACATCGGCGGGCCGTGTGCGGCGCAGGGCCTCGGGATTGCGGCGATAGGTGCCTGTGGCGGTGCACGGTGCATCCAGCAGCACGGCGTCGAACGTCCGCGCGTCGTCCCAATCCTCGGCCGGCACAGCGACGGTCTCGGCGGTGAGCCCTGTGCGCTCAAGGTTCTGGGTCAGCCGGCGCAGGCGCGACTCCGACCGATCCAGCGCCGTGACCTCCGCGCCCGCCGCGGCCAGTTGCAGCGTCTTGCCCCCCGGCGCCGCGCACATGTCCAGCGCGCTCTCGCCCGGCTTCACGTCCAGCAGGCGGGCCGGCACGGCGGCGGCGGCGTCCTGGATCCACCAGCTTCCCTCGGCGAAGCCCGGCCATTCGGCGATGTCGCCGCGCCGGGTGGTGCGCACCGAGCCGCCGGGCAGGACCACGCCCTCCAGCGCCTGCGCCAGTGCGGGCGCATCTGCGCCGGGCTTGAGGCTCAGGTCCGTGGCCGGTTCGGCCCGTCCGGCCTCGGCCAGGGCGGTCAGGGTCTCTGCGCCGTAGGCCGCCCGCCAACGCGCGGCGATCCAGTCGGGCAGATTGGCCTCAGCGGCGATCTTGTCCGGCCCGTCACGGCCGATGCCGCGCAGCACCGCATTAACCAGGCCCTTGTAGGGCCGGGTCTTGACGTCCCGCTCGGCCAGCTTCACCGCGCTCGACACTGCTGCGAAATCCGGCGTGCCCAGCACCATGGTCTGGGCCAGGGCCACGCGCAGGATGGTGCGCACCGCCAGCGGCGGGCCCTTCTTGAGGCGGCGATCCAGAATGGCGTCGATCTCGCCCAGACGGCGCAGGGCCGCCATGGCCACGGCGCGAGCGAAGGCCCGGTCCTGGGGCGACAGGCCCTTCAGTTCGCGGAAGTTCAGCGCCTCGTCCATGCCGCCGCGTCGCTCCAGCGCCGCGTTCAGCAGCACCCCGGCGGCGATGCGGGCCTCGATCCCCGCCTCGTTGTCTTCACTCAAACCGTCACCTGCGTGCCCATCTCGACCACGCGGCCGGCGGGGATATGGAAGAAGTCCGTGGGATTGGCCGCGTTGCGCATCAGGAACACATACAGCTTGTCCTGCCAGTTGGGCATGTTCTTGCCCGGCGCGGGCGCCACGGAGCGGCGGCCCAGGAAGAAGCTGGTGGACATGATGTCGAACTTCAGCCCCTGCTTGCGGCACACCCCCAGCGCCTTGGGCACATTGGGGCTCTCCATGAAGCCGTAGTTGATGGTCAGGCGCTTGAAGTCGTCGTTGATGACCTCGATCTCGACGCGCTTGTCCTTGGCCACGCGCGGCCGGTCCAGAGTGCGCACGGTCAGGATGATGTTCTTCTCATGCAGCACCTTGTTGTGCTTGAGATTGTGCATCAGGGCCACCGGGGCGACGCTGGGGTCCGAAGTCAGGAAAATGGCTGTGCCCGGCGCGCGGTGGGGCGGACGGGCGCCGAGCATCTCGATCAGGTCCGCCATGGGCAGGCTGTCCTTGCGCGCCTTTTCGGTCAGCAGGCGCGTGCCGCGCGTCCAGGTCCACATGATCATGACGATGACCGCCCCGATCACCAGCGGCGCCCAGGCGCCCTGCGGGATCTTCAGCAGGTTCGAGCCGAAGAAGCTGATGTCGATGATCACGAACGGAATCAGCGCCAGCACGCTGACGATCAGGCTGCGCTTCCACATGAACCGCAGGATGAAGAAGGCCAGCAGGGTGTCCACCAGCATGGCCCCGGTGACCGCCACGCCGTAAGCGCCCGCCAGCTGGGACGAGGTTGGGAACAGGGCCAGCAGCAGCAGAACCCCAGCCAGCATCATCATGTTCACCGAGGGCACGAAGATCTGGCCCGCCTGGGTTTCGGACGTGCGGCGGATGTTCATGCGCGGCAGCAGGCCCAGCTGCACCGCCTGCTGGGTCAGGGAAAAGGCCCCGGTTATCACCGCCTGGCTGGCGATGATGGTGGCCAGGGTCGCCATGATCAGGATGGGCCAGTAGATGGCCTGGGGGGCCATTTCCCAGAACAGGTTCTCGATGGCCGCCGGCCGCGACAGGGCCAGGGCGCCCTGGCCCAGATAATTCAGCATCAGACACGGCAGGACGAAGGCCAGCCAGCCCAGACGGATGGGCGCCTTTCCGAAATGGCCCATGTCCGTATAGAGCGCCTCGGCACCGGTGACGGCCAGGAAGACGCTGCCCAGCACCACGAAGCCCAGGAAGCCGTTGTCGATCAGGAACAGGATGCCGTAGTGCGGCGACAGCCCCCTCAGGATCGAGGGGTCGTCGAAAATGTGAAAGATCCCCAGACCCGCCAGGATCAGGAACCAGACGGCCGTGATCGGGCCGAACGCCTTGGCCAGACCCGCGGTGCCCCGCGACTGGACCATGAACAGGGCGATCAGGATGCCGGCCGCGATCGGCAAAACGAAGGGCGTCATGGCTCGGCCCACGCCCGGCGCCTCACGCAAGCCCTCCACGGCCGACAATACCGAAACCGCGGGCGTCAGAATCCCGTCCGCATAGAACAGGGCCGCGCCGCAAAGGCCCAGGAAGAATACCAGTTGCAGCCGTCGCCCGATGGCGCGCTGGGCCAGGGCCATCAGGGCCAGCGTGCCGCCCTCGCCCTTGTTGTCCACCCGCATCAGGAAGACCACGTACTTGATGGTGACCACCAGGATCAGGGCCCAGAAAATCAGCGACAGCACCCCCAGTACGGCCAGCTCGGCGGTGCCGCCGCTGCGCGAATGGGTCAGGGCCTCGCGCATCGCATAAAGCGGGCTGGTGCCGATGTCGCCGAAGACCACCCCGATGGCGCCCACGGTCAGAGCGGCGAGCGAGCCGTGCCCATGGCCGCCGGCGGCATGGGAGTCGTGGGTCTGCGGGGTATTGGAAGCGCCGTCTGGCGTGGGCGAAGCGGCGGGGGAGGCGCCGTTTTCGCCGGGAGGGGTCCCAGCCATTCAATGATCCTCCGGCGTCGCGGCGGCGACGGCCATCAAAGCGGCGGGGCTTTACGCCCTTTCCGGCGGGGGTTCAATCGTGCGGGCTGATTTTGTGTTGCACCGCACAAACGCTAGGGTTTGTGAATTCCACCGCGCGGCCCTATCTCAGGGGTGGAGCCGGACCATGTCAGACAGCCAGAGATTCCCCGTCGCCGCCCACGCCCTGGCCTATCTGGCGCACAAGGGGGCCTTTGACGCGACCGCAGCGGCTCCGTCCTCGGTCCTGGCGGCATCGGTCCCCACAAACCCCGTCGTTATCCGGCGCGTCACGGCCATGCTGGCCCGCGCCGGTCTGATCGCCACGCGCCCCGGCGCCAATGGCGGAGCCTGGCTGACGCAGCGCCCCGAAAGCATAACCCTGGACATGGTGCTCAAGGCCGTGAACGGCTGCGCCCATCTGGGCTCCCCGCCCGCCGGCGCCAAGGGATGCCCGGTGGGAGAACATATTCCCCGTCAGGTGGCCAAAGCCCTGACGGCGGCCGAGGACGCGGCGGCCAAGGCCCTGTCACGCATCACCATCGCCGACCTGCTGGCAGACAACCCGCCGTCCCTGGCCGGCATCCGGCTGCCCGCCGCGTGACGACGCCGACGCCGCGCCCCCTGATGTTGATCACCGGCGCCTCCGCCGGTCTGGGCGAAGGGTTCGCCCGTCTTTACGCCGCCCACGGCTGGGACCTGGCCCTGACCGCGCGCCGGACCGACCGGCTAGAGGCCGTCGCCGCCGAGCTGCGCGCCCGCCACGGCGCCCAGGTCCTGACCATTCCCCTCGATCTGGCCGAACCTGGCGCCGCCGACCGGCTGGTGGATGCGGTGGAGGCCGAGGGCCGGCATGTGGACGGCCTCATCAACAATGCGGGCTACAGCCTGACCGGCGGCTTTCTGAGCCTGTCGCCGGAACAGCACGCCGGCATGCTGGCGGTGATGGCTGCGGCGCCGGTTGCCCTGTCGCGCCGCGTGGCCCCGGGAATGGTCAGTCGCGGGTTCGGCCGCATCCTGAACGTGGCGTCCCTGGCCGGTTTCCTGCCCGCCACCGGAGGGGACACCCTGTACGGCCCGCTCAAGAGCTTCCTGATCAAGGCGTCCCAGGGCCTGCATCTGGAGCTGAAGCGGACCGGGGTGCACGTCACCGTCCTGTGCCCCGGCTACACCCTGACCGAGTTCCACGACGCCAACGGCTCACGCGACGCGGTCAGCCGCGCCTATCCCAGCTGGATGTGGATGGAGGCCGAACCGGTCATCCGCGCCGGCTACGAGGCCTGTGAAGCCAATCGCCCGGTGGAGATTCCCGGCGCCTTCAACCGCTTCATGTCCATCGCCGTGCGCGTCACGCCCACGGGCTGGGCGCTGAAGATGGCGGACAAACACGCGCGGCGTCTGGCGCGCCTGCCTCAGACCGGCGGCGGAGGACCGAACTTGCCGGTCTGATAGTCCTGCACCGCCTGGATGATCTCCTCGCGGGTGTTCATGACGAACGGGCCGTGGGCGAAGACCGGCTCGCCGATTGGCGCGGCATGGCCCAGCAGCACCACGGCGTCGCCTGAAGCCTCGATGCGCACAGCGTCGCCATCCTCGTTCAGCGCGGCCAGGTTCCAGGCCGGAACGGGCGTGCCGCCCACCGTCACATCACCGCTGACGACATAGAGAAAGACGTTCTGGCTCTTCTCGACCGGCGCCTCGAACGTTCCGTCTGCCTTGAAGCGCACCACCGCCATTTGCACGTCGATCAGGGACTGGATCGGCGCCTCGGTCCCGGCCCAGCGGCCGGACACGGCCTCGACCGTGACGCGGCCGTCGTCCAGCGTCACCTTGGGAATGTCGGCAGACTGCAGGCCTACATAGTTGGGCGCCGTCATCTTCAGCCGGGACGGCAGGTTCACCCACAGCTGCAGGATCTCCATGGGCCCGCCGTCGCGCTTGAAGCCGGCGGGCGACAGCTCGGCGTGGATCAGGCCGGACCCGGCCGTCATCCACTGCACTCCGCCCGGGCCGATGATGCTCTCGCCGCCGCCGGAATCCGCGTGGGACAGCTCTCCGTCCAGAATGAAGGTGACGGTCTCGAAGCCCCGGTGCGGGTGCGGCCCGAACGGCAGGCCCCGATTGTTCGGCGGATAGGTCTGGGGCCCGTGGTGGTTCAGGAACAGGAACGGATCCACCTGCGGCAGGTCCGGTCCCGGCAGGGGGCGACGGGTGATCAGGTCGCCGATGTCATCCCGCTGGGCGGGGTGCAGACGGGCGACGGTGCGGGATGTGAGCGCGGTCATCCGCCACAGATAATGTGGCGGATGCCTTCTGACCAGATCGGCGAGGTTTAGCGGCCGGCCTTGCGGCGGGCGTAGCGGGCGTCGCGCGCCGCCTTCTGCTCGGCCTTGGTCAGGGCCTTGCGTTCCTTGCGGGCGCCCCGACGTTCGGCGTCGACGGCTTCCTGTGCTTCCTGCGCCTCGGCCTGGCGGGCGGCGGCCTTTTCGGCGGACAGGCGCTTCTTCTCGGCCTTTTCCGCCTCGTGCTGGGCGCGGATGGCTTCCTTCTCGGCGGCGCGCTTCTCGGCCAGCTTGTCGAACTCGGGGTCCGGCTGGGCGGGCTTGGGTTTGAAGCCTTCCAGAAGCGCCTTCTTGCGGGCCTGCTGGGCCGCGATGCGGTCGGTGAAGCCGGTTTGTTTCAGATCTCTCATGCGGAGGGAGAATGTCCAGTGCTGCGTGCGGCGCAGGTCGCCCAAATCCGGGGGGCGGCGCTCAGGGAGACGCGGGCTAACGCGGAATTGGGGCGATAATCAAGACAACGCGCGCGAAAGACTCAGGCGCCGGCCTTCTGCGCAAAGCTCCAGGCGGCCTCTGACAGGGGGTGAACCTGCGCCGCCGTGGCCACCGCCTGGGGGCTGGAGGCGGTGCCGTCGCGCACGCGCCCGGCGATGCCCTGACAGATGGCCGCCAGCCGGAACAGGTTATAGGCCATCAGCCAGTCCAGATTATCGGGCCGCATGCCGGTGGCCGCGGCGTAGCGGTCCACCGTCTGCTCCACCGTGGGAATGCCCAGCGCCTTCAGGTCCGCCCCGCCCACGCCGTTGCGCTGGCTGGCCGGAATGACCCAGCCGATCAGGTAGTAGGACAGGTCCGCCATGGGATCGCCCAGCGTCGACAGCTCCCAGTCCAGCACCGCCAGAACCTCGGGCCGGCCAATTTTCGTCTCCGGGGCCAGGATCATGTTGTCCAGCCGCCAGTCGCCGTGGACGATGCGCGTGGGCCCCTCGGGAGGCAGGCTTTCGGGCAGAAAGGCCATCAGCCGGTCCATGGCGGGAATGGCCTCGGTCTCCGACGCCGCATACTGCTTGGACCACCGCCCCACCTGCCGGGCGAAATAGTTGCCGGGCCGGCCGTAGTCGCCCAGACCCGCCGCCTCCGGATCGATGGCGTGCAGCCGGGCCAACGCGTCCGTCTGGGCCTCATAGATGGCCCGGCGCTGGTCCGGCTCCATGCCGGGCAGCTTCAGGTCCCACAGAATGCGGCCCTCCACCTTGTCCATCACATAGAACATGGAGCCGATGACATCTGCGTCCTCGCACAGGGCGTAAGGCCGGGCGACGGGAAAGCCCTGTTTCGCCAGAGCCGAGATGACCCGGAACTCCCGGTCCACGGCGTGGGCCGAGGGGAGAAGGTTTCCCGGCGGCTTGCGGCGCAGCACATAGGTGCGGCCCGGCGTGACCAGCTCATAGGTGGGGTTCGACTGCCCGCCCTTGAACTGGTTGACGCTGAGCGGCCCGGCGTAGTCCGCCACGTGCTCGGCCATCCAGCGCTCCAGGGCGGCCACATCGAAGGCGTGGCGGGGATCGACGGGGCGGGTGCCGGCGAAGGCGGCCTGGGGATCGGGCGTTTCCATGGTCTCTTCTTCTTTTTGGATCAGGCGGCGGCGATGGCGGCGCGAACCGCCTTGTTCCAGCCGCTTAGCAGGCGGTCGCGGTCTTCGGCTTTCATGCGGGGCGTCCAGCGGGCCGGGGCCTCGCCCGAGGCGCGGGGAAGGTCGGTGGTCAGGCCGCAGCCCAGCGCCGCCAGCCGCGCGGCGCCCAGGGCGGTCATCTCCTGAAAGGCGGGACGCTCCACCGTCACCTCGCAGATGTCGGCGACGAACTGCATGGCGAAGGCGTTGGCGGTGACCCCGCCGTCCACCTTCAGCACCGCCGGGCGGGGCGAGCCGTCGGCGGCGAGCGCGTCCAGCAGCTCGCGGGTCTGATAGGCCAGGGACTCCAGCCCCGCCCGCACCACATGGGCCGGACCGGTCCCGCGCGACAGGCCGGTGATGGCTCCGCGCGCTTCCGCGTTCCACCAGGGCGCGCCCAGCCCCGTGAATCCGGGGACCAGATAGACCCCGCCGTTGTCACTGAGCGACTGGGCCACGCCTTCGGAATCCCGAGACGCGCCGATCAGACCCATCTGGTCCCGCAGCCACTGGATCGTGGAGCCGGCCGAGAAGATCGCGCCCTCCAGCGCATAGGCGGTGCGGTCGCCAACCCGGTAGCCCAGGGTCGTCAACAGGCGATTGGCGGAGGCCACCGGCGTGTCGCCCGTGTTGACCACCAGAAAGGCGCCGGTGCCGTAGGTGATCTTGGCCTCGCCCGCCTCCAGCGCCCCGTGGCCCACCAGCGCAGCCTGCTGATCCCCCGCGCACCCGGCGATGGGCAGGGCGTGGCCGAACAGGCTGGGCTCGCTTTCGCCCAGCACCTCGGCGCAGCCGCGAATTTCCGGCAGGGCGGCGGCCGGAACCCGGAACAAGTCGCACAGATCATCGCGCCACTGCACCCTCTTCAGGTCCATCAGCAGGGTGCGTGACGCGTTGGAGGCGTCGGTGACGAAGCTGCGTCCGCCGGTCAGGTTCCAGATCAGCCAGGCGTCGATGGTCCCCAGACACAGCTCGCCCGCCTCGGCCCGGTCGCGGGCGCGAGGAACCGCATCCAGCAGCCAGGCGAACTTTGTCGCGGAAAAGTAGGGATCCAGCACCAGCCCTGTGGCGGCCTGGACCATGGCTTCATGGCCCGCCTCGCGCAGGCTCGCGGCCACGTCGGCGGTGCGCCGGTCCTGCCAGACCATGGCCCGGTGCAGCGGCTCGCCCGTCTTGCGGTCCCACAGCACGGCGGTTTCGCGCTGGTTTGTGATGCCGATGGCCGAGAACCGCGCCGCGCCGCCCGCCTTGCGGATGACCTCGCGGCAGGTCTGCAGGGTGGCGCGCCAGATCTCGGCGGCGTCGTGTTCGACCCAGCCGGATTGCGGGAAATGCTGCGCCAGCTCGATCTGGCTGACGGCCACCGGCCGCACCGCGTCCTCCACCGCCCCCTCGAAGGCGATGGCGCGGGTGGAGGTGGTGCCCTGGTCGATGGCGAGGATCAGTCCGCTCATGCGAACCACCTTAGCGATGATCCGCGCGTTACGCTAAGTGAGGTTCATGGCCGATTCCGCTCCCTCCTACGAAGGCGTCCTGGACGCCGCACGCCAGATCGCTCCCGCCGCCGTGCGCACGCCCCTGATCGAGCATCCCGCCCTGAACGAGCGGGTCGGCGGGCGGGTGCTGCTCAAGGCCGAGACCCTGCAGATGGCGGGCAGTTTCAAATTTCGCGGCGCCTACAATCGCATCAGCCGTCTGGACGACGACGAGAAGGCGAAGGGCGTCGTGGCCTATTCCTCGGGCAACCATGCCCAGGGGGTGGCGGCGGCCGCCCGCGCGGTGGGAACCCATGCGCTGATCGTCATGCCGTCGGATTCCCCCGCCGCGAAGGTGGACGGCGTTCGCGCCTTCGGCGGCGAGGTGCGCCTGTACGACCGCTGGACCGAAAGCCGTGAAGAGATCGGCGCCGAGATCGCCCGCGAGCGGGGCTGCGTGCTCGTGCCGCCCTTCGACGATCCCTTCATCATCGAGGGGCAGGGAACCACGGCGCTGGAGATTCTGGACCAGGCCGAGGCCATGGGCGCAGGCCCGCTGAATCAACTGTTGTGCGGCGTTTCCGGCGGCGGGCTGATGGCGGGAATCAACCTTGTGCTGGAGGCTCGCAGCCCCGACACCCGCGCGGTGGTGGTGGAGCCTGCCGGCTTCGACGACCACGGTCGCTCCCTGGCCCAGGGCGCACGCGCCACTCATGGGGAGGCGACCCCTTCCATCTGCGACGCCCTGATGGCGCCCATGCCCGGCGAACTGACCTTTCCCGTCAATCAGCGGCGGGTGCAGGACTCCCTGACCGTCACCGACGCCCAGGTGGCCGAGGCCATGCGCTTCGCCTTCCGGTGGTTGAAACTGGTGGTGGAGCCGGGCGGCGCGGTGTCTCTGGCGGCCCTTCTTGCGGGCAAGATCCCGGCCGAGGACCGCAACAGCGTCGTCATGCTGACCGGCGGCAATGTTGACCCGGCGCTCTACGCCGCCATCATCGAGAACCGTTTTCCCGGAGATCCGTCATGAGCCCCATCGCCCCGTCCGCCCTCGCCGGCCTGATCGGAACCGAGGTGGGTGTTTCCGACTGGATCACGGTTGATCAGGCCCGCATCGACGCCTTCGCCGAGATCACCGAGGACCGCCAGTTCATCCATGTGGACCCGGAGGCGGCGAAGGCCACGCCCTTCGGCGGAACCATCGCCCACGGCTTTCTGACCCTGTCGCTGCTGTCGCGCATGTCCTTCGACGGCATGGCCCCGCTGGAGGGCGTGGTGATGGGCGTCAACTATGGATTCGACAAGGTCCGCTTCCTCGCCCCCGTGCCGTCCGGCTCGCGGGTCCGCGCCCGGTTCAAACTGCTCGCCGCCGACGAAAAAGGGGGCGGGCGCTGGCTGCTGAAACACGAGGTCACCGTCGAGATCGAAGGCGGCGACAAGCCCGCCCTCATAGCCGAATGGCTGGGCATGCAGGTGGTGGGCTGAGGCTCATCCCTCGCCCAGACACCGCAGGGCCACTTCCAGATTCTTCAGCCCGTCCTGGCCGGTGACGGCGGGGGGCTCCCCGGTGCGTATGGCGTGGACGAAGGCCTCCAGCTCCTTCTTCAGGGGCTCGGCGGGCCAGCTGTTCAGCATGCGGGTGGAGTAGGAGCCGTCGGCCTGCTGGCCGAAATACTCGGTCACCTGGCGGGTGATCAGGTCGGCCACCACGAACTTGCCGCGGGTGGCCACCTGCAGGGTGCGGGTCTTGTAGGGGGTCAGCCAGTTGGTGGTGATGTGGGCGATCACCCCGTTCTCCAGCCGGAATTGCAGCAGGGCGGTGTCCTCACGCTCGGCGCGAGTGCGGGCCAGCTGGGGCTGGACCTCGGTGATCTCCGAGCCGGTCAGGTGACGGATGATGTCGATGTCGTGCACCGCCAGGTCGATGACCACGCCCACCTCGCCCATGCGCGGCGGGAAGGGGCCGACGCGGGTGACCTGGATGGAGATGACGTCCTCATCGGCGATGGCCCGGCGCACGGTCTCAACCGCCGGATTGAACCGCTCCACATGACCCACCATCAGGACGCGATCATTGGCCTTGGCCGCGTCGATCATGCGCTGGGCGTCCTTGACCGTGGGCGCGATGGGCTTTTCCACCAGCACATGGACGCCCTTTTCCAGCAGGGCCACGCCCAGATCGGCGTGAAAGCGGTTGGGCGTCGCCACCACGGCGCAGTCCAGCCCGGCGTCCACAAAGGCCTCGGCGGTGGTCACGGCCGCGGCGCCGTACAGGTCCGCCACGCCCTGCCCCGTCACGGAGTCGGGATCGAAGATGGTGGTCAGGTCCACGCCCTGGACCTCCGCCAGGACGCGGGCGTGATTGCGGCCCATGACGCCGGCGCCGGCGACGCCGGCCTTCAGGGGCTGGGGAACGGACTGGGGCATGGTCTGGCCTTGGCTGAAAACTCTGGGCGCCTCCTAACAAGCCAGAGCCCGCCGCGCCACGCCCGGTCGCTCAACTCCGGTTGCGGCTTGCTACGCGTTAACCTTTTTCTCTAGGGTGACTGCCGGGGATTTTGAGGAGGGCTGAAGGATGGACCAGGGCGTCCTGCCGGTGATCCTGTGCGGCGGATCGGGCTCGCGCCTGTGGCCCCTGTCCACCGCCGAGCGGCCAAAGCCGTTCCATCCCATCGCGGGCGACGAGACCCTATTGCAGGCCACCGTCCGCCGCCTCGCCCCATCGCCCGCTGCGCCGTTTCTGCCACCGATCATCGTTTGCGCCGCCGCCCATGAGGATCTGGTGCGGGCCCAGTTGCGCGCCATAGGCGTCCGTCCGGCCATGATCCTGACGGAGCTTGAGCCGGGCGGCACGGCCCTGGCTGTGGCCTGCGCCGTCCGGGCGGCCATGGAGATCGCGCCGGACGCGGCCGTCCTGATCGCGCCCGCCGACCACCGCATCGAGAAGCCGCAGGATTTCCGCGCCGCCGTCATGACCGCCGCAGGGGGCGCGAGCGACGACATCGTCCTGTTCTCCGCCCGGCCCGAAACGCCCGAGACCGGCTATGGCTACATCCGCGCGGGCGCAGCGCGCACTGGCGGCCTTCACCGCATCGACCGCTTCGTGGAGAAGCCCGAGCGGGAGACGGCCGAGGCCATGATCGCCCAGGGGGACTGGGGCTGGAACATGGGGTTGTTCCTGGGGCGCCCGGCCGTCTTTCAGGACCAGATCGCCCGCCATGCCCCCAGGGTCGCCGCCCGCGCCGAGGCGGCATGGTCCGGCGCCCGGCGACGCGGCTCGCGCGTGACCCTGGCCGCCGCGCCCGGGCCGTCCGTCTCGCTGGACCGGGCGGTGATCGAGCATAGCGACCGTCTGGCCATGGTCGCCTGCGACTTGGGCTGGCGCGATGTGGGCTGCTGGAACGCCCTGTGGTCGGCATCGGGCCGCGACCGGGCCGACAATCACCTGAAGGGGGCGGCCACGGCGGTGGAGTCCTCCGGCTGCCTGGTCTGGAGCGGCGGGCCGCCGGTGGCGGTCATCGGCATGACCGACGTGGTGGTGGTCTCCACCCCCAGCGGGGTTCTGGTCATGCCCCGGTCGCGGGCCCAGGAGGTGGGCGCCCTGTCCGGCGTCCTGCCGGTACGGGTCTTTAATTCCGCTGTCGATGAATTAGGGTCAGCGCCCCAACAGGATGCGCCCCATGATCTTCACCGACCGCCGCTGGACCTCCGATGAGCTGAGCCTCTACGCCCGCGACTATGCGGGGGCCGAGGGGCCGGCGCGGCTGCCGGTGATCGCCATCCACGGCCTGACCCGCAACAGCGCCGATTTCGGGACCATCGCGCCCCTGATCGCGGCGACGGGCCGCCGGGTGCTGGCGCTGGATGTGCGCGGGCGGGGCCGGTCGGACCGCGCGGCCGACCCCATGACCTATCAACCGCCCATCTATGCGAAGGACGTGCTGGCCCTGATGGATCAGGCGGGTATCGGGCGGGCGGTTTTTCTGGGCACCTCCATGGGCGGCTTGATCACCATGGCGCTGACCGCCTTGACGCCGGAACGGGTCGCCGCCGCCATTCTGAACGACATCGGGCCAGAGGTTGCGCCCGAGGGCCTGGCCCGCATCGCCGCCTACACCGGCCAGAAGGTGGATATCCGCAACTGGGACGACGCCGCCGACTATGCCCGGCGCACCAATGGCGCGGCCCTGCCGCACTACGGCCCGGACGACTGGATGGCCTTCGCCCGCCGCGTCTTCCGCGAGGGCCCGGACGGGGTTCCGGTGCTGGACTATGACCCGGACATCACCGCGCCCATGCGCGCGGCGGGCAAGGACGCCCTGGTCCCGGACCTGTGGCCCGCCTTCCGTAATCTGGCCGAGGGCCGCAAGCTGATGCTGGTGCGCGGCGCCACGTCGGACCTGCTCAGCCCGGACATAGCGGGGCGTATGCGTGAGGCCGCCCCGCACATGGTCTTCGTGGAGGTTCCCGGCGTCGGCCACGCCCCCATGCTGGACGAACCGGCGGCGCGCGGCGCCATTCTGGACTTCCTCTCGGACGCGGGGTGAGTTTCACACAACTGTGTCTGTGTCGCGCCCGGCTGCGGTTGACCTAAGGCCTCGCCGTGGCACGGTCGCCGGGTCGGGGATCAGATGAAGGGAGGCCGCCGTGGCCCACACGTTCGAGATCTACAAGGACAAGGCCGGAGAGTTCCGCGTCCGTTTCAAGTACAATTCCGAGGTGATGTTCTCCACCGAGGGCTATAGCTCCAAGGCCTCAGCCGAAAACGCCATCGAGTCCATCAAGAAGAACGGCCCGGGCGCGCCCGTCGAGGACAACAGCTAGTCCGGCTCGCGCTCGCCCACCTCGTTGGGGCGCACGGCCAGAATCCAGCCGTCGGCGATGTGCAGTTCGGGCGTCGCCTCGCGGGTGAAGGGCAGATACCAGGTCTGGCCGCCCTCGGCCGGGGCGATCTCAAGCATGTCCGAGGCGCCGAAATTCTGCACCGCCTTGACGCGTCCCAGCGCGTGCCCGTCGGGATCCCGCGCCTCCAGCCCGATCAGGTCGGTGACATAGACCTCGTCCTCGTCCGGCGCGGGAAAGCGCTCGCGCGGCACGAACAGCTTCAGGCCGCGCAGGGCGTCGGCCTGTTCCTTGGTCTCGATCTCTTTCGCCCGGCCGATCACCGCGCCCTTGGCGGCGCGGGCGGTGGTCAGGGTCAGGCCGGTGGAGCCGTCAGCGCGCAGCAGGGGGCCATAGGCCTTCAGCGCCAGAGGGTCGTCGGTGAAGGCGGTCACCCGCACCTCGCCCCGCACCCCGAAGCCTCCGGCCACCTGGCCCACGAGGATGAGTTTTGCCTCGGACATGGTTCACAACTCCGCTCATCCCGGCGAAGGCCGGGATCCAGATCGTAAGGCGCCGGCCGGAAACGAAAAGGAGCAGCGCTTCCAGGCGAAACGCTGCTCCTGACTTTTCCGGACCCCGGCCTGCGCCGGGGATGAGGGCCGATTAAGCCTCGGTCTTTTCCTCGGTCGCCTCTTCGGCGGCGGGGGCTTCTTCGGCGGCCGGAGCGGCTTCCTCAGCAGCAGGGGCCTCGGCGGCGGGCTCTTCGGCGGCCGGGGCTTCCTCTTCCTTGGGCGCGGCGGCGGCGGCTTCGGCAGCGGCCTTGGCCTCTTCCTTGGCGGCGGCTTCAGCCTCGGCGCGGTCGGCTTCGCGCTGAGCCCGCTCGGCGGCGCGCTCCTGGGCCTTCTTGCCCGGCTTGGCGCGGTTCGGGTTGTTGCCCTGGGTCCAGGTGACCTGACCGGCGAGGGCCTCGTCCTGGCTCAGGAAGCGGGCCACGCGGTCGGTGGGCTGGGCGCCCTTCTTGAGCCATTCCGAAATGCGGTCGGCCTTCAGCTTCACGCGGGGCTCGGCGTGGTCCTTGGGCAGCATGGGGTTATAGCTGCCCACGCGCTCGATGAACTTGCCGTCGCGCGGCGAGTGGGAGTCGGCCACCACGATGTGGTAGTAGGGACGCTTCTTGGCGCCGCCGCGGCTCAGGCGAATCTTCAGCATTTTCAGTCTCTTTCGTTAGAAGTCGTTATTTCTTCGGAGGGAATCCGGGAAGGCCGGGAAGCCCGCCGGGGGGAAGGTCGGGACCGCCCGGCGCACCCAGGCCCGGCAGCATCGATTTCAGTTTCTCGGGGTCGGGAGGGGGCAGTTTGCCGCCGCCCATGGCCTGCAGCCGCGCCATGTCCGCGCCGCCGCCGCCCATGCCCATCATGGCGGCCATTTTCTGCAGGTTCTTACCGCCCCCCTTGGACAGCGCCTTGACCGCATCGGCCATCTGGCGGTGCTGTTTCAGTAGGCGGTTGATCTCCTGCACCTCGACACCGGCGCCGGCGGCGATGCGGCGCTTGCGGCTGGCGTTCAGCCCGTCGGGCTTCTTGCGCTCGGCTTTGGTCATGGAGCTGATGATGGCTTCCTGACGCGAGATCATCTTGTCGTCGATGTTCGCATTGGCCATCTGGGCCTTCATCTTGGCGGCGCCCGGCAGCATGCCCATGATGCCCTGCAGCCCGCCCATGCGCTTCATCTGCGCCAGCTGGCCGGCCAGATCGTCCAGATCGAACTGACCCTTGGCCAGCTTCTTGGCCATCTTCTCGGCCTTGGCCTGGTCCAGCTCCTCGGAGGCCTTCTCCACCAGGGCCACGATGTCGCCCTGGCCCAGGATGCGTCCGGCAACGCGGCGGGCGTCGAACACCTCCAGCGCATCGACCTTCTCGCCGGCGCCCAGATATTTGATCGGCAGGCCGGTGACCGCCCGCATGGACAGCATGGCGCCGCCGCGCCCGTCGCCGTCCGCCCGGGTCAGGATCAGGCCGGTCAGGGGAAGGCGCTCGTGGAAGGCGCGGGCGGTGCGCACCGCGTCCTGACCGGTCAGGCTGTCGGCCACCAGAATGGTCTCGACAGGCTTCGAGATCGCCGCGACCTCGGCCGCCTCGGCCATCATGGCCTCGTCCAGGGTGGTGCGGCCCGCCGTATCCAGAATCAGGACGTCGAAGCCCTGCAGCTTCGCGGCCTGAAGGGCGCGCTTCGTGATCTGGACCGCGCTCTCGCCCTTGACGATGGGCAGGGTGGCCACATCGATCTGCTTGCCGAGAGTCTCCAGCTGCTCCATGGCCGCCGGACGCCGGGTGTCCAGCGAGGCCATCATGACCTTCTTGCGATCGGTCTTGGTCAGCCTCAGCGCCAGCTTTGCCGACGTCGTGGTCTTGCCCGAGCCCTGCAGGCCGCTCATCAGGATGACGGCGGGCGGCGTGGCGTTCAGGTTCAGCGGAACCGGCTCTTCGCCGCCCAGCATCTCGATCAGGCCGTCGTGGACGATCTTGATGACCTGGTCAGCCGGCTTGACCGAGCGGATCACGTCCTCGCCCTGGGCGCGCTCGCTGGCGAAGGCGATGAAGTCCTTGACCACCGGCAGGGCCACGTCGGCCTCGAGCAGGGCCACGCGCACCTCGCGCATGGCCTCGGCGATGTCCTTCTCGGACAGGGCGCCGCGACCGGTGATCCGGTCGAAGACGCCTGTCAGTCGCTCGTTCAGAGCCTCGAACATTCACAAACCTCGTTTGGCGATGAACCAGGCCCCATAGAGAAACGTCCTCTGGCGACGATCACGTCGGCAGAGGGTTCTCGCCGGGCTCATCCATCTGAAAGATGGGGTCGTCCCGGTGGAGACGCGAAGGTTCACTTGCGCCGGAAGCGGCGGCTTATGCGCGATTTCCCGGCATTTGTCGAATCGGGATCGATCCCGCGCACAAACCGTTTCAGGGAGGCAAAAATCTGTCTGGTTCTATCGCCATCGCGGGGTGTTTGGGGTCAGACTGTGCGCCTCCCCGAGCTTTCAGGATATGACATGACGCCCACTGCCGCCGACGAGACCTTGCGTGACGAAATCCGCCTGCTGGGCGCGATGCTCGGCGAGGTCATCAAGGATGAGGGCGGTCAGGCGCTGTTCGACCGCATCGAGGCGGTGCGTCAGGCCTCCGTCGCCTATCACCGCGACGACGACGGCGACGCCGAGGCGCTGGAGGCCCTGCTCAAGGACATCGATCTGGATCAGGCGGTCGGTCTGGCCCACGGCTTCGCGGCCTTCTCCCTGCTGGCCAATATCGCCGAGGACCGGGCCGGCAAGCGCCGCGCCCTGGACCAGGCTGAGGCCGGCGCCCGGCCCGACACGCCCGCCGGCGCGCTGAAACGTCTGGCGGATCAAGGCGTGGGCAAGGATGAAATCCGGGATCTGCTGGCGGAAGCCCTGATTTCGCCCGTCCTGACCGCCCACCCGTCCGAGGTGCGGCGCAAGAGCGTCATCGACCGCATCGCCGGGGTCAGCGATCTGCTGGACGCCTGCGACAAGGGCGGGCCTGCCTGCGACATCGAGCAGCGCAACGCGGGCCTGCGTCGCCAGATCGTCATCCTGTGGGCCACCCGACTGGTGCGCCAGAGCCGGCTGGTGGTGCAGGACGAGATCAACACCGTGGTGTCCTTCCTTGAACGGGTGTTCCTGAACGTGGCGCCCGAGCGCCTGCACGCCTGGCGGGACCTGCTGGAGGCCCCGGACCTCAAGCCTTTCCTGAAGATCGGCAGCTGGGTCGGCGGCGACCGGGACGGCAATCCCAACGTCAACGCCGAAGTGCTGACCGCCGCCTTCCGCACCCAGTCCCGCGCTGTGCTGGCCCACTACATGGATCAGGTGCACGCCCTGGGCGCCGAACTCAGCCTGTCCGGGGCCCTGGCCCGCATCAGCCCCGAGATGAAGGCCCTGGCCGAAGGGTCCGGCGACACCTCGGACCACCGCGCCGACGAGCCCTATCGCAAGGCGCTCAGCCATATCTACGCCCGCCTGTCGGCCACCTTCCCGCTGCTGACCCGCGTTCCCGCGCCCCGTCCGGCCCGGTTCGAGGCGCCGCCCTATGAAGGCCCGGCCGGGTTCCGCGCCGATCTTCAGGTGCTGCACGCCTCCCTGACCGAGAACCACGGAGCGGTCTTCGCCGACGACTCCCTGAACCGCCTGATCACCACCGTGGACGTGTTCGGCTTCCACATGGCCACGGTGGACCTGCGCCAGAACTCCGATGTGCACGAGCGCGTTGTCGCGGACCTGCTCAAGGTGGCCGGGGTGTGCGACGATTATCTGGCGCTGGATGAGGAGGCCCGTCTGGCCCTGCTGGCCGCCGAGCTGGAATCCTCGCGCCCGCTGTTCTCTCCGTATGCGGATTATGAAGACGAAACGCTGAAGGAGCGGGCCATTCTGGCGGCGGCGGGCGAGGCCCTGCGGCTGTACGGCCCGAACGCCGTGCGCACCCACATCGTGTCCAAGACCACCTCGGCGTCGGACATGCTGGAGGTCTATCTGCTGCTCAAGGAGGTCGGACTGTACCGGTCGGAGGCGCCGGAGCAATGCCCGATCCAGGCCGCGCCCCTGTTCGAGACCATCGAGGATTTGCGCGCCTCCCAGCCGACGCTGGAGCGCCTGCTGGCCGAACCGTCCGCCCGCGCCGTGGCCCAGGCGCGCGGCGTGCAGGAAGTGATGATCGGCTATTCGGACTCCAACAAGGACGGCTCCTACCTGACGTCCACCTGGGAACTGCACGAGGCGTCGCGCGCCCTGCTGGGGGTGACCCAGGCGGCGGGTCTGAAGCTGCAACTGTTCCACGGCCGGGGCGGCACCGTGGGCCGGGGCGGCGGGTCGTCCTTCGCGGGCGTTCTGGCCCAGCCCCAGGGGACCGTGGCCGGCCGCATCCGCATCACCGAACAGGGCGAGGTCATCGCCAACAAGTACGGCGAGCCCGAGGTGGCGGCCCGCAACCTGGACGCCCTGACCTGCGGGGTGCTGCTCAACTCCCTGCGCCCGCCCGCCGACGAGAGCCTGACCGAACGCCACGGCGCGACCATGCAGACCCTGTCCCGCGCCTCCATGGCCGCCTATCGGGCGGTGGTCTATGACACGCCGGGCTTCGTGGACTATTTCCGCGCCGCCACCCCCATCGCCGAGATCGCGGATCTGAAGATCGGCTCGCGCCCGGCCTCACGCTCCACCTCCACCGCCATCGAGGACCTGCGCGCCATTCCGTGGGTGTTCAGCTGGTCCCAGTCGCGGGTCATGCTGCCGGGCTGGTTCGGTTTCGGCTCGGCGATCAAGGACGCGGACATGGAGGAGCTGCGGGCCATGGCGGCGGACTGGCCCTTCTTCAGGACGCTGGTCCAGAACCTGGAGATGGTGCTGGCCAAGGCCGACATGTCCATCGCCCGTCGCTACGCCTCGCTGGTGCCGGACAAGGCGCTGGCCATGCGGGTGTTCGGCGCCATCCAGTCCGAGCATGATCGCACCCGCGACGCGGTGCTGGCCATCACCGGCCATGACGACCTGCTGGGCGGCCAGCCCGAGCTGGACCGCCTGATCAGCCTGCGCATGCCCTATGTGGAGCCGCTCAACCACGTACAGATCGAGCTGATCCGTCGCCGCCGCGCGGGCGACGACGACCCGCGCGTTCGCGAAGGCATTCTGCTCACCATCAACGGCGTGGCCGCCGGGCTGCGGAACAGCGGCTAGCTCTTATCCAGCGACAGCGGCCAGACGTCGTTCCAGCGCGAGCGATGCGCATGAAGGCACTCGCAGGCGCGGGCTTCCGTGCCCGGCCGGTCGAGGATGGCGATGCGGCCGCGCTTCTGCTGGATCAGGCCCAGGGCCTGCATTTCGCCCGCGATCTGGCTGACGGTGGTGCGCTGAACCGCCAGCATCTGGGCCAGGAATTCCTGGGTCAGGTCGATCTCGTCGCGCCCGGCCTGATCGCAGGCCGCCACCAGCCAGCGGCAGAAGCGCGCCTCGGCCCGGTGCCAGGCCCGGCACGCCACCGACTGCTGGGCCTGATTGGCGAGACCCTCCAGATACTGGAACAGGGCGTGCCGGAACGTGGGCCGTGTGGCGACCAGGCCCAGAAAGTCCTCCAGCCCCATCTTGAGGGTGGAGCCGGACACCTGACAGATGGCGCGGGTGTAAACTGGCAGACCCGCCAGCGCCGGTCCCGCGCCCAGCAATCCCTCGCGGCCCACCATGCCGCATTCCACCGCGTCGCCCTCGCGCAGCAGGGTCATCAGGGACACCACGCCGCTCTCGACGAAATGCAGGTGCTGGATGGTGTCGCCCGGTTCGTAGAACAGGTGGCCGCTGACCATGGCCTCGCGGGTCAGATAGGGCGACAAGGCCATGCGGTCGGCCTCGCTCAGCGAACCCAGCAGGCGGTTGGCCGTGAGCTTCTGGTTCATCAACATGACCCGAAGCCTAGCTGGACGCCGACAGATCGGTGGCGGTGACGCGCATGGGCTGGCCCCCCTCGACCCAGAATTCAACGCCCCCTCGATGCGGAGCCGAGGCCAGCAAGTCGAGGGCGCGCCGACGCGCCGCCTGATCGTCGGCGCAGTCGTCGAACTCCAGCATGGCCGAAACCCCGGCCGCGTCCATAAACATGAATGTGTAGATACTCACCGACGCCCCTGGCACAGCCCCCTGTGCATTGAGACTCACCCATAGGTGGTTCCTGCAAAGCTGTCTGTCTGGCGCCCGACAGAAGGGGGTATACGCAGGAAAAAGGCCCGCCGGATCGCTCCGGCGGGCCTCCAGTCCTTGCGATTGAGACGCGCGCTTAACTGGTGGGGAAGCCGCGCGTGCGCAGCAGGGCCGTCACATCCGGATCGCGGCCGCGGAACTGGCGATAGGCCTCGGCCCGGTCCGTGGTGTTGCCCGGGGCCAGGATGATCTCCTTGAACCGGCGCGCCGTCTCCGGATCGAACGGATCGCCCGTCTCCGTGAAGGCCGCCCAGGTGTCCGCGTCCATCACCTCGGACCACAGGTACGAGTAGTAGCCGGCCGAGTAGGCGTCGGACGTGAACAGGTGATTGAACTGGGGCAGGCGGTGCCGCATCACGATCTGACGCGGCATGCCGATGCGCTCGAGGCTCTCGCGCTCGAAGGCGTTCGGGTCGGTCACCGGCTGGGCCCGGTTATGCAGGTCCATGTCCACCAGGGCCGACGAGAGATAGCTGACGGTGTGATAGCCCTCTGCGAAGGTCGAAGACTCCTCGATCTTGTCCAGCAGGGCCTGCGGCATGGCCTGGCCCGTTTCGTGATGGCGCGCGAACTGGTCCAGGATCGGACGGGTCAGCACCCACTTCTCGTGCACCTGCGACGGATACTCCACGAAGTCGCGCGGCGTGCCGCCCAGGCTGGGATAGTTCACCGTGGACAGCAGATAGTGGATGGCGTGGCCGAACTCGTGGAACAGGGTCTGGGTGTCGTCCAGCGAGATCAGCAGCGGCTCGCCCGCCGGCGCCTTGATGAAGTTGTTGTTGTTGGACGCCAGCACATTGCGCTCGCCGTCGATGGTCGAGTGGCTGCGGTAGGTGGTCATCCAGGCGCCCGAACGCTTGCCCGAGCGGGCGAAGTCGTCCGAATAGAACAGGCCGATGTGCTCGCCGGAGTCCTTGTCGGTGACCTCGAACACCTTCACGTCCGGATGGAACACCGGGACCGTGCCGTCCGGCAGCGGCGTGAACACCATGCCGTACAGGCGTTCAGCCATGTAGAAGGCGCCCTGCTTCATCGAGTTGAGCTCGAAATAGGGCTTCAGGTCGTTCTGATCGAGGTCGTAGCGCTCCTTGCGGACCTTCTCGAGGTAGTAGAGGTAGTCCCAGGGCTCGATTTCGTGACCGGCCATGCGGGTCATCTCGGCCACTTCCTCGCCGACGCGGGCGACGGCGGGCGGCCAGACCCGCATCATCAGCTCCATGGCCGCCTCGGGCGTCTTGGCCATGGTGTCCTGCATGCGCCAATGGGCGTGGGTCTCGAAGCCCAGCAGGCGGGCGCGCTCGGCGCGCAGGCGCAGGATCTCGGCGATGGTCGCATTGGTGTCGTTGGCGTCGCCGTTGTCGCCGCGATTGACGAATTTGCGCCAAATCTGCTCGCGCATGCCGCGGTCGTCGCCGAAGGTCAGGAACGGATCCACGGCGGAACGGGTGTTGACGATCACATAGCCCGACAGGTCGCGGCTGCTGGCCGCCTCGGCGGCGGCGGACTTGTTGGAGTCCGGCAGGCCGGCCACGCCCGCCTCGGATTCGATGTGGGTGAACAGCTGCTCGTCGGCCACCACCTTCTGCTGGAAGTCGGTGAAGGCGGTGGACAGGGCCTGGTTGATGCGGCCCAGTTCTTCCTTGCCGGCGGCATCCAGGGCCGCGCCGTTGCGCACCAGACCCTCGTATTCCCGCTCGACCAGGCGACGCTGCTCGGCGGTCAGCCCGGCGGCCTCGGCGCCCTCATGCACGGCCTGGATGCGCTGGAACAGCACCTCGTTGAAGGTGATCTCGTCGCTGGCGGCCGACAGGATCGGCGACATCTCGCGGTTCAGGGCCTGATAGTCGGCCGAACCGATGTTGCCGATCATCACGCCGAAGATGGAACCGGCGCGCTGGATGTGCTGGCCGCCCCGCTCCATGGGCAGGATGGTGTTCTCGAAGGTGGCGGGCTCGGGGTTGTTCACCACCGCGGCCACCTCGGCGCGCATCTGCTCGATGCCCTTGTTCAGGGCGTCGCGCAGCAGGTCCGGCGTCACCTGATCCCACGGCGGCACGCCCTGGTAGGGGCCCGGCCACGGGTCGGCCAGCGGATTGCCGGTCATCACCGTCTCGGCCGCCCCCGGGGCGGCGGGCATGGTGGCGCAGGCGCTGACCGCGAGCACGCCGGCGCTGGTGAGGATCATCTGACGTCTGTTCATGGGGACTCCCGTTGTTTCCGGCCATCGGCGCGAAAACGCGCGCCCATTCCGGCCTTTTGTGACGCGCACAGTATCACCCTGCGCCTGACCGTCACCTGAACGTATGTAATGGAGCGACCCCCCGCCCGCCGCAAGCCTGTTCGGCACAACGAAATCCGGCTAAAGCCCGGCCATGGCCATTGGTGTTTTCGATTCCGGCGTGGGCGGTCTGACCGTTCACCGCGAGCTGGTGAACCGGTTTCCCGGCGCCGACTTCATCTATCTGGCCGATCAGGCCCACGCCCCCTACGGCGGGCGCGGCGGCGAGGAGATCGTCGAGCTGACGCGGGAGGGGTGCCGCCGCCTGTTCGACGCGGGCGCCGCCGTGGTGGTCCTGGCCTGCAATACCGCTTCGGCCATCGCCCTGCGCCGCCTGCAGCAGACCTGGATTCCCGGCGAGCGCGAGCGGCTGGGTCGTCCGGTCAATGTGCTGGGCATCATCGTGCCCACCATCGAGGCGGCCACCGGCCTGCCCTGGAGCTATGAGGCCGAGCCCCGCGACGAGAAGATCGAGGCCATCGCCGTCACCGGGGTGTTCTGCACCGCCGCCACGGCCATGAGCCGGGTCTACGAGATCGAGATCGACAAGCGCCGCGAGGACATCGCCGTCTTCACCGAGCCTTGCCCCGGACTGGCCGGGCTGATCGAGCTGGGCGCCCCGGCGGAAGAGCTGGAAGTGGTGGTCCGTGATCACGTGGACGCCCTGCGTCGGCGCGTCGGCCGCCACCCGGACAAGGCCGTGCTGGGCTGCACCCACTACGAGATCGTCGCCGATGTGTTCAAACGCGCCCTGCCCGAAGGGGTGGAGCTGATCCACCAGCCCACCGCTGTGGCGGACTCGCTGGAGCGCTATTTCAGCCGCCACCCGGACTACGACATCGGAACCTCTGGCCGCCGCACCTTCCTGACCACCGGGGCGCCCGGGCCCCAGTCCGCCATGGTCAGCCAGTTCTGGGGCGCGCCCCTGAGCTTCGACGCGGCTTGACGGCGGGACGCGGACGGCGCCCCCTTACAGCCGGAGGACCGCCATGTTCAGATTGCTCATCGCCGCCACGGCCCTGTTGACCCTCGCGAGCCCGGCCCGCACCGAAGTGCGCGAGACCGCCCCGCACGGATTTCAGGTGGGCGGGGAGATCGTCATCAACGCGCCTCGCGCCCTCGTGTGGCGGGCCATGATCCAGCCCGGCCAGTGGTGGCGCGACGACCACAGCTGGTTCGGCGACGCCTCGGCCATGACCCTGGAACTGACGCCCGGCGGCTGCTGGTGCGAACCGGGGCCGGACGGGGCCGGCGCCGTGCATATGACTGTCAGCCACGTGACGCCGGGCGAGACCCTGCGCATGACCGGCGCCTTGGGTCCGCTGCAAACCATCGGCGCCGCAGGCGGCATGGGCTGGACCCTTGCCGAAGAGGGCCAGGGAACCCGGCTGACGTGGAGCTATACAGTAGGCGGCTTTTCGCCCGGCGGCATGGAGGCCTGGGCCGGGCCGGTGGACGGCGTCCTGACCCTTCAGCTGAACCGCCTCAAGGCGCTGGCGGAGACGGGCGATCCCGCCCCCGCCGAAGACTGAAATCAGGCGCGGGCGGCTTCGGCCGCCGCGACCCGGGACGCCGCATTCATCACCGAGGCGATGCGCAGGGCGGCCTGGACCTGGGTGTTGGCCACGCCGTGCTTCTTCAGCTCGCCCTCGTGGGCGTCCAGGCAGGCGCCGCAGCCGTTGATGGCCGAAACGGCGGCGGACCACAGTTCGAAGTCCAGCTTCTCCACGCCCGGGTTGGCGATGATGTTCATGCGCAGGCGCGCCGGCAGGGTCTGGTACTCGCTGTTCTTCATCAGATGCAGCGAGCGGTAATAGATGTTGTTCATGCCCATGATGGCGGCGGCGGCGCGGGCCGCGTCGGCGGCCTCGGGGCTCAGCTTGTCGGCGACCAGCGCCTCGGTCGCCCGGATCACCGGCGCAGAACCGACGGCATGGGCGCAGGCCAGGAACGTGCCCCACTTCTGCTGGTCGTTCAGCAGGGTCTCGTTGGCCAGGGAGCTGAGGTTCAGCGAGATGTCCTTGGCGTAGGACGGCATCAGGTCGCGCAGGGCGTCGATGGACATAAAATTCTCCGTTGGGGGCGACCGCTCGCGGCGCGGCCGCTCGCTGCTTGAGCCCCATGGTTTGTGCGGCTACCGCGCGCGCCGCGGGCGCTCGCTACTTGAGCCGCAAGACATGAACGCGCTCAAGCAGAGAGACGCCGCGCGTCGAGCGATAGCGCCCTTAAAAACAAGCAGCGTAAAGGCGGCGACATCGCGCCGCCGCCTCCACATGCTCAGTTCGCCGTCTTTACGCGGCCAGCGTCTCACCGCCGACGGGGCGGTTGCAGGCGCACAGCTCGTCGGTCTGCAGGGCGTCCACCACGCGCAGGGTGTCGGCCGGGGCGCGGCCCACGTTCAGGTTTGTGACATAGACGTGCTGCACGACGTTGTGCGGATCCACCACGAAGGTAGCGCGCAGGGCCACGCCCTCTTCCTCGTTCAGCACGCCCAGATCGCGGGCGAACTTGCCGCCGTTGTCGGCGAAGGACCAGATCGGCAGCTTGTCCAGATCGGCGTGGTCGCGGCGCCAGGCCAGCTTGACGAACTCGTTGTCAGTGGAGCCGCCCAGGACGACGGTGTCACGGTCCTCGAAATCGCGGGCCAGCTTGGCGAATTCCGCGATCTCGGTGGGGCACACGAAGGTGAAATCCTTGGGATAGAAGAAGATCACCTTCCACTTGCCCTCGAAGCTGTCCTGGGTGATCGGCTCGAAGGCCGAGACACCGTTCTCTTCGTGATTGTTGAAGCCGGGCTTCACGCCGACCAGTTTGAATTCAGGCAGTTTTGCACCGACGCCGAGCATCAGGTTTCTCCGTTGCTTTTGTTTCGATTGATCGTCGGGGGAGGTGACGACCGCAGGTGCGAGATGGACTGTGCGCCGCACAAAGTCAAACTGTCACGAGGACGCATCCCCATAAGATTTGCTTATCCAAAGCATAGAGCGAACCTCCATGTCGGATAACGCCGAACGATAGATTTTGATCTCTGCATAGGAAAGGCCTATGCCGCCATCATGCTCCCCACCCTGCGTCAGCTCCAGTATCTCAAACTGCTCGCCGAGCACGGCTCGTTCAGCCGCGCGGCGGAGGCCGCCCACGTCAGCCAGCCGGCCCTGTCCGCCGGGGTGCAGGAACTTGAAAAGGTGCTGGGCTCCCCGGTGGTGGAGCGCACCCGCGGCGCGGTCCAGCTGACCGCCGTGGGCGCCGAGGCGGTCAAGCGCGCCGAGGATGTGCTGGCCCGCACCGAGGATCTGGTGGAGGCCGCGCGCAACGCCGGCAAGCCCCTGTCCGGCCGGTTCCGGCTGGGAGTCATCCCCACTATCGCCCCGTTCCTGCTGCCCGCCACCCTGCCGCGGCTGAAGGACCGGCACCCTGCCCTGCGCCTGTTCCTGCGCGAGGACCTGACCCCCCGCCTGGTGGCCCAGCTGAAGAGCGGCCAGCTGGACGCGGCGGTGATCGCCCTGCCCTACGAGGCGGCGGGCATCGACCACGCCCGCATCGGCTATGACGAAATCCTCGCCGCCGCCCCCGCCGGGCATCCCCTGGCCCTGGCCGAGACCCTCGGCGCCGACGATCTGGAGGCCTCGGACCTGATCCTGCTGGAGGACGGCCACTGCCTGCGCGACCAGGCCCTGGCCGCCATCGACATCGAGACGCCGCGCGGCGACGACGTCTTCGCCGCCAGCTCCCTGCACACCCTGGTGCAGATGATCGACGCCGGGCTGGGCGTCAGCTTCCTGCCGCGTATGGCCGTCACCGCAGGCCTGACCCAGGGCTCGGGCGTCGTCACCCGGCCCATTTCCATCTCCAGCGCGGGCCTGCCCCCGCGCCGCGAGATCGTGGTGGCCTGGCGCGCGGGGTCCAGCCGCGCCGCCGAGGCCCGCATGCTGGCCGAGGCCCTGAAACTGGGCTGATTGCGCTCCCCAAGCCCGGGCAGCGGCGCTATGAGCGCCCATGATCTCGCCCCGCCTCACGACCGTTCTTCCCCTGATCGTTCTCGTCTGCTCCGCGCTCGTGCTGAGCCTGGCGCCGATTCTGGTGCGGGTGACCGAGACGGGGCCGGCGGCGGCGGGGCTTTGGCGGTTCATTTTCGCCCTGCCGCTGCTGTTCCTGCTGACCCACAGGCCGGGCGGCGAGGGCGTGGGGCGGCCGTCGAAATGGATGGCGCTGGCGGGGTTGTTCTTCTTTCTGGACCTGTCGTTCTGGCACTACGGCATCGTCATGACCTCGGTGGCCAACGCCACGGTGCTGTGCAACCTCACGCCGGTCGTCGTGACCCTGTTCGCCTGGGTCGTCCTGAAGCAGAGGCCGCGCGCGGTGTTCCTGCTGGCTCTGGCTTTCGCCATGACCGGCGCCTTCGCCATGGCGGCGGGCGCGGACGGCGGGCAGGGGACGAACCCGCTGATGGGCGACCTGTTCAGCCTGTCGGTGGCGCTGTGGTACGCGGGCTATTTCCTGGCGGTGAAGGCCGCGCGAACCACCGCGGGGGCGGTGCGGGTCATGCTGTGGAGCACCGCCATCCCCATTCCCCTGATGCTGGGCGCCTGTCTGGTGCTGGGCGAGTCCATCATTCCCGCCACCCTGGCCGGCTGGGCCGCCTGCCTGGGTCTGGGCGTCATGCATGTGGCGGGACAGGGCGGGGTGGCCTGGGCGCTGGGCCGGGTGTCGGCCGCCATGACCGCCGTGGTCATCCTGATCCAGCCGGTGGCGGCCGCGATGCTGGGCTGGCTGATCTTCGGCGAGACCATGACAGCCGTGCAGATAGGCGGCGGCGTTCTGGTGCTGTCCGCCGTCATCCTGGCCCAGTGGTCGGCGCGGGAACGCCCGCCCGCAGCCCTGGAACGGCAAACGGGCGCGGAACCCATGGATCCCGCGCCCGTCCTGTCTTCGAATCCTGAGCCTTCCGGCCGGAAGGATTAGAGAAGCTTGAGGTTCACCGCGGCGGTCTTGCCGCGCTGTTCTTCAAGCTCGTACTCGATGCGGGCGTTCTCATCGAGACCCTGCAACCCCGCCTTCTGAACGGCGGTGACGTGGACGAACACGTCCTTGCCGCCGTTTTCCGGTTGAATGAAGCCAAAGCCCTTCGTGGGGTTGAACCACTTGACCGTGCCGGTCGCCATGTTGCGCACTCCGTAATGGCGCTTCTTCCAGTCGTACGCCCCGACGGAGCGCACGGCGGTCCAATCGTGAGAACCCGCTCGAAACGAACGGACGACCGCACGGGAAAAGTCCACGCGAGATCTCGCACCGCGACGACTTTCTCACCCGTCTGTCCACAACGGTCAACCGGGAAACGACTCGCCGTTTTCAGTTGCAGAGGCCGCGCTGGGCCCCGTCGAAATGCAGGTGATCCTCGTGGGCGGCGTTGTATTCCGGGCCCAGAACCGTGGCGAACACCTGACAGGCGCCCCGGCTGAGACGGCGCAGGAACACGGAGCCCTCGCGCCCGTTCGGGCCCTCGCCGTCCCAGTCCGCGGACAGGGTCACGCGCCGGCCGTCCTCCAGGGTCACGCCCGCCACGTCCAGCGCATTGGCGCGGGCGTGCTCGCTGGGCCGGTCGCTGACCCGGTCCGAGCCATAGATCCGGCGGCAGGAATAGGAGCCGTAATTGTCCACCCGGGCCACGTCCGAGCCGAAGGTCTCCCGCGCGGCGGGGCGCAGCACCTGCCGGTCCCAGATCACATAGCGCATGGCCAGGGGGCACTGCATGACCAGCCCGCCGGGCGCCAGGGGCGTCACGTCGCCGCCGGTGATGCGCACGGCCCCGCGCACGATGCAGAAGCCGCCGTCTTCGCGGTCCTCGGCCCGCTCGACCTCCACCCCCGCGTCGCGCAGCATCCCGATGCAGGCGTCGGTGACGGCGGTCGCTTCCTCGGCCGCCGAGGTGCGGGTCAGCTCGAAGTCCGACACCTTGGCCGCCGTGGCCCGGCCGATAGGAGCGCCCAGATCCAGCGGCTTCCACGGCAGATCCTGGGGCGGGGCGAAGGCGTTCAGCAGGAAGAAGCCCGCCGCCACGCCCAGCGCCAACTCCCACAGCAGATTCCAGAAGTCGGCCAGATCGCGATCCATCAGCCCTCTCTAGACCACGCTGGTGACGACGCCAAAACGGTTCGCGTGACCCGGGTCAGGTCTCCGGACGGATCAGGCGCAAGGCCAGCCCCTGGGTCGCCGGGCCTCCCCTGCCATGGTCGTTGGAGGCGGCCACGGCGGCCAGCCCCCGCGCGGGGGCCACGATGGTTGTGACGTGCCACAGGGTGTTGGAGCCCTCGTGGGCCAGCATCGGGCCGCCGGTCAGCGGGCTGTTCGCCGCCACGGCCCAGCCCAGGGCGTACTCCGCCCCTTCCGGAGGCGTGGTCAGCCGGGTGAGGGTCCCGGGAGTCACGAACCCGCCGCCGTCGGTCAGGAACAGCACGAGGAACCGGCCATAATCCGCCAGCGTCATGTGCGCCGTGCCCGCCGGTCCGAGGAACGGGGGGTTGTCCGAACCGGGCTGGTCCGGCTGCACCGGCACGGGTCCGCCCATGTTCATGTGGCCGCGCGGCTGGTCGCCGGTCGGCGGGCCGAAACCGCCGCTGGAGATGCCTAGCGGGTTGAACAGCCGCGCCCGCATGGCCTCTTCCCAAGGGTTCCGCGTGATGCGCTCGATGGCGGCGCCCACAAGGATGTAGTTCAGATTGCCATAGGCGAAGACGCCCGGTTCGCCCGTTGGCGCCGCGCTCAGGGCGCGGCGGGCCAGGTCAGTGCGCTGGTCCTCCATGGGGCGCGGATCGCTGAACCCGCCGGATCGGGTGGGCAGGTCCAGCACGGCTTCATCCAGCAGGCCCGCCCGGTGGGTCATCAGGTCCTCGATGGTCGTCTCCGCCCAGGCGGCGTCGATCTCCAGATCGGGGAACAGCGCGGGCAGGGTCGCGCCCCACCGGGCCAGCCCCTCCTCCACCAGCTTTCCGTACAGCATGGC
Organism: Brevundimonas sp.; assembly: GCF_047617075.1. Lineage (GTDB taxonomy): Bacteria > Pseudomonadota > Alphaproteobacteria > Caulobacterales > Caulobacteraceae > Brevundimonas. The sequence continues at coordinate 109,541 of NZ_JBLGCI010000002.1, read as the reverse complement.
CGTCATGGCCTTGGTGTTGGAGCCCAGGTGCCACAGGTCCTGATCGGTCACGGCGTCCTCACCGCCCGCGGCCCGAACCCCGGTCGCGGCGGTCCAGACCAGCCCCTCACGACCGATGACGGCCCCGGCCAGGGCGGGGGCGCCGGAACCTTCGAACACGGAAGCCAACATCTCATCGCGGGGCGAGCGCATGGCCAGGGCGGGCTCGGCGGCGGCGCTCGCCGTCAGGGCGGCGGCGCTCAGCATCAGGCGGCGGCGGTCGATCATGGCGAGGTCTCCTGTCGCTCGCATCCAGTCTAGCCGGATCGGGCGCCACGTCATCCCCGCTTGCGCCTGCAGCCCGCCGGACGCAGTGTAAGGCCATGGGAAAAACCGACGGTTACAAGGCGACCCTCAAGCGGCTCCAGCTGGAGATGGTGCGGACCCAGGCCTGGCTGATCGCCGAGGGCCGCCGGGTGGTGGTGGTTCTGGAGGGGCGGGACACCGCCGGCAAGGACGGCGCTATCCGCCGCATGACCGCCCACATGGCGCCGCGCGCCACCCGCGTGGTCGCCCTGCCCAAGCCCACCGAGCGCGAGACCACCCAGTGGTATTTCCAGCGCTACACCCCGCACTTCCCGGCGGCGGGCGAGTTCGTGGTGTTCAACCGCTCTTGGTACAATCGCGGCGGGGTCGAGCCGGTGATGGGCTTCTGCACCCCGGCCGAGCATGCGGCCTTCCTCGAGGACGCGCCGGAGTTCGAGGACATGCTGACCCGCCACGGCATCGCCCTGATCAAGCTGTGGCTGGACATCAGCCGCGAGGAGCAGGCCGACCGGCTGGAGGCGCGCCGGGAGGACCCGCTGAAGAAGTTCAAGCTCTCCCCCCTGGACGGCGAGGCGCAGAAACGCTGGGACGCCTATTCCACCGCGCGGGACCAGATGCTGTGGGCCACCCACACCGGCCACGCGCCCTGGACCATCGTCGCCACGGACCGCAAGAAGGACGCACGGCTGGGCGTCATGAGCCATGTCCTGTCCCGGCTGGAGCGGCCGGATCGGGAGGAGCCGATCAATCCCGATCCCGACATCGTCTTTCCGTTCCATGAAGCCGAAGGCCGCATGGCGCCCTGAGCGCCGGCTCGCTAGACCCTCCTCATGACTGCTTCGCCGCTTCCTGACGCCGCGCGCGCCAACTGGGTGGACCGCTTCGCGCCCGAGGGCCTGAAGCCGTGGCTGAAGCTGGGCCGGTTCGACCGGCCCATCGGGATCTGGCTGCTGTTGCTGCCCGGCTGGCAGGGGATCGCGCTGGCGCTGGCCCAGAACCGGACGGCGCCGGACGCTTATGGCTGGTGGTTGGTCGGCGCGTTCGCCGTCGGGGCCTGCCTGATGCGGGCGGCAGGCTGCGCCTTCAACGACATCGTGGACCGCGACATCGACCGGCAGGTGGCCCGCACCGCCGCCCGGCCCGTGGCCTCGCGCCGCATCAGCGTGAAGGGCGCCTGGGCCTTCGTCATCGGCTGTTCGCTGGTCAGCCTGCTGATCCTGCTGACCTTCAACCTGACCGCCATCCTGCTGGGCGTCGGGTCGCTGGTTCTGGTGGCGGCCTATCCCTTCATGAAGCGCATCACCTGGTGGCCACAGGCCTGGCTGGGCCTGACCTTCAACTGGGGCGCCCTGATGGGCTATGCGGCGGCGCTTTCCACGGTGGCCCTCGCAGGTCTCGAACCGTGGGCCGAGGCGGCGAATGTCTGGACCCTGTTCGCGGCCGACCCCTACGCTGTCCAGCATCACTACTGGATCGCGTTGACCCTTGAAGGCTTTGCACCCGCACTGCTCCTCTACCTCGGCGGCGTGTTCTGGACCCTGGGCTACGACACCATCTACGCCCTTCAGGACATCGAGGACGACGCCATGGTGGGGGTGAAGTCCTCCGCCCGGCGGCTGGGCGGCAGGGTGAAGACCGGCGTCGCGGTGTTCTACGGCCTGGCCGTGCTGTGCGCGGCGGGCGCCGGGGTGCTGGCCGGGCTCGGCCCGCTGTTCGCCCTGGGCCTGCTGGCTTACGCCGGGCATCTGGCCCTTCAGGTGGCCCGCGTGAAGCCCGACGACGGCGCCCTGGCCCTGCGCCTGTTCAAGTCCAACCGCGAGGCGGGCCTGATCCTGCTGGCGGCCGTCGCGCTCGGCGCGATCTCGTTGTAGGCTCGCCCTTCCTTCCCCGAGGAGACGTCATCCATGAAAACCGCTTCCCGCGCCCTGATCCTCTCCGCCGCCGTGGCCCTGACGCTGGCCGCCTGCGAGCGCCGCGAGCGCGAGGCCGCCCCCGATGCGCCCGCCCCGGCGACGGACGAGGCGCAGGTCACGCCCGCCGAGGGCGCGGCGCCCATGACCTACGAGAGCGAGAACCGCTTCGCCCAGGTGGAGCTGGAGCTGCCCGACGCGGTGCGCGCCCGGCCTGACCTGCACGCCCGCCTGTACGCCGAGGGCGTGCGGGAGCTGCGCACCTTCTCCGAGGGCGCCCAGGCGGACCGCACCGAATATGAAGGCGACATGGATCTGCCGCCCTACGCCAAGCATATCGACTATGTGGCTGCGGGCGAGACCGGCAAGCTGATCAGCCTGCAACGCAACAGCTCCGAATACACCGGCGGCGCCCACCCCAACCCGTCCTATGGGGCGGTGATCTGGGACAAGGCCCTGAAGCGCATCGTGCAGCCGGCCCAGCTGTTCCGCCGGGGGGCGGACCTGTCCTCGCTGGACCAGGCCCTGTGCGACGCCGTCAACGCCGCTCGTCTGACGCGCAACCCGAACGCCGAGCGTATCGGCCTGAACGAGACACAGGGGGGCTGGTCCTGCCCCCGCGCCGCCGCCACGCCTTTCGTGCTGGCGCCGTCCACCACGCCGGGCAAGGCGGGCGGGCTGATCTTTCTGATCGGACCGTATCAGGTGGGGCCCTACGCCGAGGGCGGTTACGAGATCGCCGTGTCCCAAGCCGAGTTCCGCGCCCTGCTGGCCCCGGCCTATGTGGACGAGTTCGCGGGCGCGCCGGTGCGCGAGGGCGACGTCACCGATCCCGCCGGCTGATCAGCGGCACGCCCTGACGCAGGCGGCGGCCAGCACCTGGAGGGTGTCGATCAGCGGGACGGCCAGGTCCCGCTCGCCCAACACCAGCGGAACCTCGGTGCAGCCCGCCACCACCGCGTCGGCGCCCTGATCCACCAGCCGGGCGGCCAGCCGGGCCATCCCGGCGCGCACCGCTGCGCCTGTATCACCCGCCTTGATGCGCCCGATCAGGTCCATGAACGCCGCCTGGTCCGCCTCGGCCAGCAGCACGGCGTCCAGACGCTGCGCGTGCAGCATCCGCCCGGCGCCCGTGCCCAGCACGCCGGGGCGCCGCGCACCGCGCCCATGCACCGCCCGCGCCGTCTCCTCGATGATGTGGATCAGCGGCAGACCAGACGCTTCCTTGATCGCCGCCGCATGGGCGTGGGCGGTGTTGCACGGCATGGCCAGCACCTGGGCGCCCGCATCCCTCAGGGCCGCCGCCATGCCTGCCAGTTCGCGCCCCGCCGCCTCCGGCTCGGTGTTGCGGTTGGGCACGCGGGGGTTGATGTCGGCGATGACGCGGATGTGGTCGGCGTCGCCCGCCGCCGGGGTCAGGGCCTGAAGCTGCTCCAGAAAGGCCACCGTGGCCGCCGGCCCCATGCCGCCCAGAACCCCCAGCACCTTGCCCATTACAGCTTGCCGTCCAGCTCGCTGTGATAGCCGAACAGGCCTTGCGCCCCGCCGGTGTGCAGGAACACCAGCGTCTCGCCCTCGAAGCGGCCTTGCCCCGCCAGGGCGATCATCCCCTTCATGGCCTTGGCCGAATAGACCGGATCCAGCACCAGCCCGTCGGTGCGCGCCGCCAGCTTGAGGGCCTCGATCACCCCGTCGTCGATCAGGCCGTAGCCCTCGCCCACATAGTTGCAGTCGGCGACCACCAGGTCGTCCTTCATGCGATCGCCGTGGCCCAGCAGGGCGCAGGTCTCGTGGGCCAGCTTGCGCACATTGGCTTCCTGCTTGTCCTTCGGCGCGCGGACCCCGATGCCCAGCACCGGAATGTCGGCCCCCATCACCGCCAGTCCGGCCACCAGCCCCGCATGGGTGCCCGCGCTGCCCGTGGCGGTGACGATGCGGTCGATCTCCAGATCCAGCTCATCGGCCTGGACCACGATCTCGCGGGCGCAGTCCACATAGCCCAGCGCCCCGATGGCGTTTGATCCGCCGCCGGGGATCACATAGGGCCGCCCGCCGCGCGCCCGCACCTCATCCGCCGTGGTCTCCAGCTCGGCGGCCATGTCCGTGCCGCCCGGCACGGTGCGGATCGCCGCCCCGAACAGCCGGTCCAGCAGCACATTGCCGTTGCCCACATAGTCCGTCGCCGTGGACCCGGTGCGTTCCTCCAGAATGATCTCGCACGCCAGCCCGCAGGCCGCCGCCGCCGCCGCCGTCTGGCGCACATGGTTGGACTGCACCGCCCCCTGGGTCACAAGCGTGTCCGCGTCCTGGGCCAGCGCATCGCCCAGCAGGAACTCCAGCTTGCGGGTCTTGTTGCCCCCGCCCGCCAGGCCGGTGCAGTCGTCCCGCTTGATCCAGATCTCCACCCCCAGCGCCTCGGACAGACGCGGCGCCGGCTCCAGCGGCGTGGGCAGATGCGCCAGGCGCACACGGGGAAAGCGGGAAAGATGCATGGGCAGGCTCCTGTCTGAAGTTTCCGGCTTACACGGCTGCGGGCGTTTCGTCAGGCCCGCGTCACGGGCTGGTCGGAACCGTGAAATCGGCGTAGGCTGGCCGCCTGTTCTCCCGGGGGCGGCAAGCGAGCCGCTGAGATAGAGGTGTCCCTCTGACCGGTCGAACCTGATCCGGGTCATGCCGGCGAAGGGACGGGAACGGGCGGCCCTCACGCCCCGGCGCCACAGGACCGCTCCGCCTTTTCTGATCGTCGGCGCACCCTCTTGCGAACGAAGAGGCCGCGCCATGAACATCCACGCTTCCCCCAAGAAGAACCCTTCCCGTGCGCCCGAGACGGGCGACGTCACCGTCGGCCCCCGCATGGGCGGCAAGAAGATTTACGAGCCCGGCGCCCTATTCCCCCACATCCGCGTACCGCACCGCCAGATCGACCTGCACCCCACGGCCGAGGAGCCCCCGGTGGTGGTCTACGACCCCTCCGGCCCCTACACCGAGGACGCCCCGGCCATCGACATCGCGCGCGGTCTGGGCCGTCACCGCGAGGCCTGGCTGGCCCGGCGCGGCGACGTGGAGCCGGTGGCCGACCCCCGGCAGGTCAAGCCCGAGGACAACGGCGGCGCGTCCGGCGCCCATCTGGCCCCCGCCTTCGACGACAGCGCCCGCCCGGTCTGGCGCGCCCGTCAGGGCCGCCCCGCCACCCAGCTGGAGTACGCCCGCGCCGGGATCATCACGGAAGAGATGGAATACGTCGCCATCCGCGAGAACCTGGCCCGCGACGCCGCCCGCGCGGTCATCCGCGACGGCGAGGACTTCGGCGCGTCCATCCCCGATCATGTCACGGCCGAGTTCGTGCGCGAGGAGGTGGCCCGGGGCCGCGCGGTGATCCCCGCCAACATCAACCACCCGGAGCTGGAGCCGTGCATCATCGGCCGCAACTTCCTGGTCAAGATCAACGCCAACATCGGCAACTCGGCGGTGCTCAGCCACGTGGCCGACGAGGTGGACAAGATGGTCTGGGCCACCCGCTGGGGCGCCGACACGGTCATGGACCTGTCCACCGGCCGCAACATCCACAACATCCGCGACTGGATCGTGCGCAACGCCCCGGTCCCCATCGGCACCGTGCCCATCTATCAGGCGCTGGAGAAGGTCGGCGGCGTGGCCGAGGACCTCAACTGGGAGGTGTTCCGCGACACCCTGATCGAACAGGCCGAACAGGGCGTGGACTATTTCACCATCCACGCGGGCGTGCGCCTGCCCTTCGTGCCCATGACGGCCAGGCGCGTCACCGGCATCGTCAGCCGGGGCGGCTCCATCATGGCCAAGTGGTGCCTGGCCCACCACCGCGAGTCCTTCCTGTACGAGAATTTCGCCGAGATCTGCGAGATCATGCGCGCCTATGACGTGACCTTCAGCCTCGGCGACGGCCTGCGCCCCGGCTCCATCGCCGACGCCAATGACGAGGCCCAGTTCGCCGAGCTGCGCACGTTAGGGGAGCTCACGAAGATCGCTTGGGATAAAGGCTGCCAGGTCATGATCGAGGGCCCCGGCCATGTGCCCATGCACAAGATCAAGGCCAATATGGATGAACAGCTCAAGCACTGCGGCGAGGCGCCGTTCTATACCCTGGGCCCGCTGACCACCGACATCGCGCCCGGCTACGACCACATCACCTCAGCCATCGGGGCCGCCATGATCGGCTGGTTCGGCACCGCCATGCTCTGCTACGTCACGCCCAAGGAGCATCTGGGCCTGCCCGACCGCGACGACGTCAAGACCGGCGTCATCACCTACAAGCTGGCCGCCCACGCCGCCGACCTGGCCAAGGGCCACCCCGCCGCCCGCCTGCACGACGACGCCCTCAGTCGCGCCCGGTTCGAGTTCCGGTGGGAGGACCAGTTCAACTTAGGGCTAGACCCCGAAACCGCCCGCAGCTTCCACGACGAGACCCTGCCGAAAGACGCCCACAAGACCGCCCACTTCTGCTCCATGTGCGGCCCCAAATTCTGCAGCATGAAGATCAGCCAGGACATCCGCGACGCCGCCGCGGCGCAGAACGATGCGGGCGGGAGTCTGGAGGAGGCCGAGAAGGGAATGGCGGAGATGAGCGCGAAATTTCGCGCCGGGGGCGGGGAGATCGAGGTGAAGGTGTGACGGTGCCGCTTGCTGTCGATTGGAACGCGGTATCGGCAGTAGCGGCGGCTGGCGTTCTGGCTTGGGCGGTTTGGGAGCATGGTCAAGCAGCTCGACAGAGGCGCAACCGTGATCTCGCTTTGCTTCGGGCTTTGATTGTGGTGACGCGCGGCGCCGAGAAAATTCTCCGCCGTCGCCGGGCCGAGGCGACCGAACAAGGCCTTCCGGCTGCTAAAGTTGCCCAGGCGCTTCTGTTCACCCGCGGCCTTGAAATCTCGATGCGAGCGTTAGAGGGCGTGTCGCTGCTTGACCTGCCGACCGCCAATGCCGTTGACGCTCTATTGGCCGCTCGCGCCGGAGTGGAAAATGCATTGGCCGCTGCTGAACTGATCGCTGCCGAACAAGCGCCCATTGAGGCACTGGATGCGGGGATCGCTGCCTTGTTTAAGGCTGCGGAGAAGTTCGATAGCGAACGGACGAAGCTGCGCCCGCTGATCGACAAGCTGCGCCGGAAGCCAGTGGAGTCAATTGCTTAAGGCGGACGGGACCATGGTGGCGATTCACACCCTTTAAGTTCATGGTTTGTTCTCATGGCCCAGCTATCTGACATCGAGTGGACCGACATCACGTGGAACCCCGTCGCGGGGTGCCTTGTGATCACACCTGGCTGCACCAACTGCTACGCGATGCGAATGGCGGCTCGTCTGGAAGCCATGGGCCTTGACAAGTACAAAGGCCTCACGCGCAAGAGTGGCAAGCGATACGTCTGGACGGGCAAGGTCCGGCTGGATGAGGCCTCGCTGGAGGCACCACTGAAATGGCGCAAGCCGCGCAAGGTTTTCGTCAACTCAATGTCGGACCTGTTCCATCCTGACGTGCCCGCTGATTTCGTGGCCAAGGTCTGGAGCGTCATGGAACGGACGCCGCAGCACACCTACCAAATCTTGACCAAGCGGCCGGAACGCATGCGCGAGGTTATTACCGCGTCAGGCTTACCCGCGCTGGAGCATGTCTGGCTCGGAACCAGCGTTGAAGATGCGGCCGTTTTGTCGCGCTTGGACGATTTGCGAGCAACGCCCGCGATAATCCGGTTCGTTTCGTTCGAGCCGTTGATCGGGTCCGTCGCCGGGGCCAATCTGGACAACATCCATTGGGCTATCGTGGGCGGTGAATCCGGCCCACGGGCCCGGCCGATGGAAAAAGAATGGGTGGATGAGATCCGGCTGACCTGTCTGGCTGCTGGCACCGCCTTTTTCTTCAAGCAGTGGGGCGGGACCAATAAGAAGGCGGCCGGACGGATGCTGCACGGCAGAGAGTGGAATGAGCTACCGGAATCAGCCACAAGTCTTGGGTGACAACCGGGAGTTTCGCTTATGGCGCGAGACAAGGCATCATATCTGGGCCGAGAACAGGCCTTCGTTAAACACTATTTGCTTGAGACCTACCTTGAGCGGTTATTTCAAATCACCGCCAGCCGCTTCGATCAAATCGTCTACGTAGATGGCTATTCCGGCCCTTGGCAGAGCCAAGGCCAGTCCTTGGAAGATACGTCGTTCTGCATAGCGCTCAGCGCGCTCAGAAAGGCGAAATCATTCCAGGCCGCAAGAGGCAAGGCTATTCAAGTCCATGCCCATCTGGTCGAGAAGTCCCCTCGGGCCTATCGCCTCCTTGAGACGATAACACCCAAATTTCCGGACGTTCGGATATCTACCTACAAGGCAGATTTTCGCAGCCAATCTAAAGCCATCGCCGCTCAGATACCTGAGGGCGCGTTCACCTTTGTACTCATCGACCCAAAGGGCTGGAGAATAAACACAGCTGAGCTCGCTCCGCTGCTTCGGCGCAAGAACTGCGAAGTGCTTTTTAACTTCATGTTCGATTTCGTTAATCGTGCAGCCAGCATGACAGAGGCCCCGACGGTAGCCGGCATCAACGAACTCATCCCCGGCGGTGAGTGGCGTGAGCAGCTAGCGGCGCTAACCGCAACGGGCGCGACCCCTGCTGAGCGGAAGCAGATACTGATTGGTGCCTTCTCACAGGGGCTTGCTGATATTGGAAATTTCAAGTTCGTCGCCGAGACCCCGGTCCTCCGTCCCCTCCACGACAGGGTTCTTTACTCCCTGATCTTTGCGACCAAAAAAGCGCGGGGATTAGAAGTATTCCGTGATTGCCAACTTCTTGCCTTGACCGAACAATCCAAAATCCGTGGCGAGGCAAAACTAAGAGATATTTCAACCAAGGCAAATCAGTTTGAGATGTTCGGATCTGTCACAGAGATGGCTCCGGACGACACTTTGTTGGATCTTCCCGCCGAAATCCGCCGGGCGGAAGCCACTCTCATGTCTCTAATTCCCCTCACGCCGGACAGCGTCGCCTATGGTGACGTTTGGCCTCAAGTCCTTGCCTCACACGTCGTCCGCCGGATGCACGTGGGTCAGATGGCAGCTCAGATGAGAACCAAGGGCCAACTGCGATTCGAAGGTTGGCCGCCGCGCAAACGAACGCCTGACGATGAGTACCGGGTTTCTAGGATTTGATTACGCCCCCGCCATCTTCCTGAGCGCCTCCTCAAACACCCCCGCCGGCTGGCCGCCGGAGATCAGCCACTTCCCCTCCACCACCACGGCGGGCACGGCGTTGACGCCGCGCGCGCGCCACAGGGCCTGGGCCTCGCGCACCGCGTCCACATAGCGGCCCGAGGCCAGCACCTCGGCGGCCCCGGCGCGGTCCAGGCCGGCGGCCTGCGCGGCCGCGGTCAGTTCGCCCGCGTCGGTCAGGTTGCGGCCCTCGGTGAAGTGGATGTGGAACAGGGCCTTCTTCAACTTCGCCTGTTGCTGCGGACCCGCCGTCTCTCCGGCCCAGTGCAACAGCCGGTGGGCGTCGAAGGTGTTCCAGATGCGGCTGTCCGCATCCATGCGCATGTCGAAGCCGACCTCCGCCGCCCGCGCGGTGATGTTGGCCCGGTTGGCCGCCGACTGCTCGGGCGTCGCGCCATATTTGCGGCCGATGTGCTCGGTGATGTTCTCCCCCTCGGGCGCCATGTCGGGGTTCAGCTCGAACGGCTGGAACCGCACCTCCGCCTCGATCCCCTCGCCCTTGAGCGTCTCCAGCGCCGTCTCCAGCCCGCCCAACCCCACCACGCACCAGGGGCACACCACGTCCGAGACGAAATCGATCTTCAGGGTCTTTGTCATGGATGGCACATGGGGGGCGGTGCGGGCCGGGGGAAGGGGCGTCGCCCCCTTGTCATCCCGGACGCGCAAGGCGCGATCCGGGACGCACAGCTCGCTCCCATCACCCGCCCGGAAGGCGCGCCTGTCCGGGCGACCGGTCGTTGCGGCCGCGCGGCTCCCGGCTCAGCCCTGACGGGCTGTCCGGGAGAGACTGAATGGCTTCCGGGCCGTCCCGGCTCTTCGCCGCTGCGCGGCTCGGCCGGGATGACAAGGGGACTGTGCGCCGCCTTCGGCTCACCCCCCCGTGGGCGCGGTGGAGAAGTCGAACTGTTCCGGCTGGCGGCGGGGGCCGGAGCCGAAGCTGTAGCTGAGGCCGATGTAGAAGGCGCGCAGGCGGATGTCCTGCTGGAACCGCTCGCGGAACAGGGGCGTCTCGAACGTCGTGTCGTTGCTGAAGCTGTTCAGCACGTCGCGCCCGGTGATGTTCAGGGACAGCTTGTCCGTCAGCTTGCGGCGGTAGCCGATGTTCAGCATGCCGCCGGCCTCGCGCGTGCCCTGGGCCAGCAGGGTCTCGCCCTGCCAGAAGCCGGACACCTGCACGAAGTCCTCCTCCGTCGGCTGCCAGTTCAGGCTGACCCGGCCGCTGGCCAGGGTCGCCTCGCGCTCGCCGCCGCCGGGAATGCCGGTGGAGTCGATCTGCTGGCGGAAGACATTGACGCTGCCGTTGTAGCGCAGGGTCGGGCTGAGGCGGCCGCTGGCGGTCAGCTCCACCCCCGCGTCCAGGCGCGAGCCCAGGTTCTCGGGCCGGGTCAGCAGGACGCCGCCGCCCACGTCGGTCACGGCCTCGGTGAAGGCGCCCTCGGTGTCCCGCACATAGGCGGTGGCCTGCCAGAAGGTCTGGCCCTCGCGGCGCTGCCACATCAGCTCGAAGGAGTCCGTCTCCTGCGGCTCCAGATCCGGATTGCCCGAGCGCAGGTTCTGGGGATCCTGATACGAGACGAAGGGGTTCAGCTGAGTCAGCTGGGGCCGCTGGATGCGGCGCGAATAGCTGGCGCGCAGGGTCTGGTCGTCGGTCAGCTGATACTGGACGTGGGCGGACGGATAGGCGCGGAAGTAATCCTGGGAGGCCGAGACGCCGCCGGTCAGGTCGTCCACGCGGATGTCCGCCTGCTCCAGCCGCAGGCCCCACTGGGCCGACAGCTTCTCGCTCAGCGGCCGCTCATAGGTGCCGTAGAGGGCGTGCACCGTCTGGCGACCCTCGAACCGGTTGCTGAGGCCGGGGATGACGGTCAGGCCGGCCTCGGACGGGCCGCGGGCGAATTCCACGTCCTGTTCCGGGCGCTGCTGGTTCAGCTCATAGCCCAGACGCAGCTGGCCAGCCTCCTCGAAGGGCCGCACATAGGCGCTGGTGAGGCCCACGCTGGCCTGTTCGCTGTCCTGGGCGGTGCGCTCGTACAGGTCCGGCGCGGCCGGCGCGGCGAACCGGCTGACGGCCAGGCCGCCGCTCTCGTTGGTGTTGGCGTCATAGCGCAGCTCGTTGGACCACTCGTGGCCCGCGTCGTCGAACCGGTGCACCACCCGCGCCGTGCCGCCGAAATTGGCGAAGTCAAAGCCCACATCGGTGTCGCGCGTATAGGCGGCGGTCACCGCGCCGCCGGCGTCGCGGGTCTGGAACACCGCGCTGTTCAGGCCGTCGCCGGAGAAGGCCACCCCGCGCAGCTCGCCGCTGAGGCTGGTGCGGTCGGTCAGGCGGTATTCGGCGGTGAAGCGGCCGAAGGCGCCGCTCTGGTCCATGTCCATGGTCTGGTCGGTGGTGGTGGTGGACACCACGGCGCCGGTGGCCGGATCCAGCTGCTCCCGCTCGCGCTGGAACGAGAACTGGTTCGGGTCGGACCGGTAGCTGAGATCCCCCGACAGGGTCAGGTCGTCCTTCTGGCGCGAGCCGCTGAGCCCCAGGTTCCAGCGCCCGTCATCGCCCACATTGGCCCGCACCGAGCCGGTGGACTGCACCCCCCGGCGCGGCGCCGTGGGCCGGGTGATCAGATTGATGACCCCGCCGGAGCCCTCGGGGCTGTAGGCGGCGGACGGATTGGTCATGACCTCGATGCGGTCGTACTGGTCCGCCGGCAGTTGCAGCAGGGCCTGGCCCCGGCCGGGACCGGACAGGATGCCCGAGGGGCGCCCGTCCACCAGGATGGTGACGCTGGAGTCCCCGCGCAGGGACACCCCGCCCTCCGGGTCCACGTCCACCGAGGGGATGTTGCGCAGGGCGTCCGCCAGACTGCCGGTGGTCGCCTGCAGGTCGTTGGCCAGGCTGTAGCTGATGGAATCGATGGAGGTGCGCACGGCGGTGGGATCGGTGGTGACCACCACCTCCTCGACCGTGGTGGCCTCTTCGCCCTCGGCGGGGGCGTCGGCCGTTTGCGGCGGGGCGTCCTCGGCCGGGGCGGTCTGGGCGTGGGCGGGGGCGCCGATCAGGGCCACAGCGGCGCCGGCCAGCAGGAGAGTCTTCAGTCGCATCATGATGGTCAGCCCCCTCGGACACACACGGTCCGCTCATGGTCGCCGATAGCAGGGTTGCGGCGGGGGCCTGAGTTAAATCGCCGTCATGAAACGGCGCGATTTCAGAAGGTTACGGGGGCGTTACGCTTGGGGCGGGATTGGGGCGGTCTTGTGCGGGTAAGGCACCAGATCAAATAACGATGGACGACGAACGCTGGTCCATACATCCTCCGCGTGTTCATGGCGCTGGGAGGGGCATATGGATCTGGCTGCGAAACTCGGAGAGTTGCACAAGCGCACTCTCGAACACCGGGAAGTGCTGCTGACTGAAGAGGCGGCGAAGACCGCGCTGGTCATGCCGTTCATCCAGGCGCTGGGCTACGACATCTTCAATCCGGGCGAGGTGATCCCCGAGTTCACCGCCGATGTCGGGATCAAGAAGGGCGAGAAGGTCGATTATGCCATCTGCAAGGATGGGAAGGTGACCATTCTGGTGGAGTGCAAACCCGCCTCGGTCGAACTGAGCATCAACCACGCCAGCCAGCTTTTCCGCTATTTCAGCGTCACGGAGGCCCGTCTCGCGATCCTGACCAACGGCGTCGTCTACAAGTTCTTCTCGGACGTCGAACGCCCCAACAAGATGGATGACAAGCCGTTCTTCACCTTGTCGATGGACGCCATCCGGCCCACCGATGTGAAGACGGTCGAGAGCTTCTCGAAGGCCACCTTCGACGTGGACCGGATCGTTCAGGAGGCCGGCAATCTCAAGCTTCAGTCGCTGTTGCGAAAGGAACTGGAGCGGGAGTTTGCGGAGCCGTCCGAGGAGTTCGTGCGCATGATGGCGGCCCGCGTCCATGACGGGCGAGTGACCTCGGCCGTGAAGGACAATCTTCGCAAGCTTCTGGTCGGGTCCATCGCCAGTTTCGTGCGCGATCTAGTCAATGAGCGGCTCTCGTCGGCGCTGAACGCATCCGGCGGCGACAACGAGACGCCGAAGAGCGATGCAGAGATCGGCGACATCGGCATCGCCACCACCGCCGAGGAAATTTCAGCCTTCCACATCGTGCAGGCCATCGCCTCGCGCCACGTGGATCCCAAGCGGATCATCATGCGAGACGCCAAGTCCTATTGCGCCATCCTGCTGGACGACAACAACCGTCGGACGCTCGCGCGGCTGCATTTCAACGGGATCACGACGAAGTATCTGGGCACGTTCAAGGCCAAGGATGAGGAGCGGCACCTGCTCGACGACCTGACCGACATCTACAAGTTCGAGAAGCAGATCAGCGCGCGGATCGCAGAGTTGGAGAGCGGGAAGGGTGAGGGTTGATTAATGGCTGTGAGCATCGCACCACAACTAGGCCTCTCTTCATTCTCCTGCCCCCACTGTCATGCACTAGCACATCAAGATTGGTTCTTAGCGTACGCAAAAGAGGGGGATAAAGGATGGACTCCGACTTCTTGGGAACCACAAGAAGCTGAGGAGCGAATCAAGAAAGAGAAACTAGATGATGGACTAGTCGACTTTCTTCGGCTCCTTGCGTCCCCAAAGCCATTTAGGTCTTCAGAGGGAGCGAGCATATACGCCTATTGGATGCCCAACATATCTCTGAGCGAATGTTTTAGCTGCAAGCAAACTGCTGTATGGCTAAAAAACAAACTGATTTTTCCGAATAACGAATTCGCCCTTGAAGCAAACGATGATCTCCCGGCGGACATTAAGAGAGATTTTGAAGAAGCCGTATCCATTGTTGGAAATTCCCCGCGCGGGGCAGCGGCCCTTTTGCGGTTATGTATTCAAAAAATTTGCGTCGAACTGGACCAGCCGGGCAAAAATTTAAACGCTGACATCGCCGCTTTGGTGAAACTGGGGCTAAGCAAAAGGGTGCAACAAGCGCTAGATCTCGTAAGGGTCGTGGGAAATGATGCAGTTCACCCCGGTACGATTGATTTGAGGGACGACGAGGCTACCGCTAGGCAACTATTCATACTGGTGAATTTGATTGCCGACAGCATGATTTCGCAACCAGCTCAAGTTGATCGGATGTACAAAAATCTCCCCCAAGAAAAACTCGCTCAAATCGAGATGCGTGATCGAGATAGGACGGAATAGGTCTTTCAGATAAGCGCACTAATGCACCGCCGCCTTCCCGTCCCGGCTCTCCGCCGCGCTTCAGCCGGGATGAAGCCCGGGCAGCCCAGGTCCTAGTGGACCTGGGCTTTTCCTATAACCAACCCATCCGCCCCCGCTGACACCGCGATAACCCCGCCGTCCTCGATCTCGCCGGCGAGGAGCTTTCTCGCGATGGGGTCGACCAGGTCCTTCTGGATGACGCGCTTCAGGGGGCGGGCGCCGTAGACGGGGTCGTAGCCGCGGTCGGCGAGCCACGCCAACGCCGCGTCGTCTATGGACAGGGTCAGGCGGCGGTCGGCCAGCAGCTTTTCGAAGCGGGCCAGCTGGATGCGGACGATGCCGGCCATCTGGTCGCGGCCCAGGCGCTGGAACAGCACGATCTCGTCGATGCGGTTCAGGAACTCGGGCCGGAAATGGCCGCGCACGGCCTCCATGACCAGCGGGCGCACGGTCTCCACGTCATCGCCCTCGCCCTGCCCGGCCAGATACTCGGACCCCAGGTTGGAGGTCATGATGATCAGGGTGTTGCGGAAGTCGATGGTGCGGCCCTGGCCGTCGGTCAGGCGGCCGTCGTCCAGCACCTGCAACAGGGTGTTGAACACGTCGGGGTGGGCCTTCTCCACCTCGTCGAACAGGACCACCTGATAGGGGCGCCGACGCACCGCCTCGGTCAGGGCGCCGCCCTCGTCATAGCCCACATAGCCCGGAGGGGCGCCGATCAGGCGGGAGACGCTGTGCTTCTCCATGTACTCGGACATGTCCAGCCGGGTGATGGCGGCGTCGTCGTCGAACAGGAACTCGGCCAGCGCCTTGGTCAGCTCGGTCTTGCCCACGCCCGTGGGGCCCAGGAACAGGAAGCTGCCCAGCGGGCGGTTGGGGTCGTTCAGCCCGGCGCGGGCGCGGCGCACGGCGTCGGAGACGGCGGCCAGGGCCTCGTCCTGACCCACCACGCGAGCCCGCAGCGCGTCCTCCATGGACAGCAGCTTCTCGCGCTCGCCCTCCAGCATCTTGTCCACGGGCACGCCGGTCCAGCGGCTGACCACGGCGGCGATCTGGGCGGCGTCCACCACCTCGGGGGTCAGGGGGCCGGCGGCGTCGGCCTCGTTCTTCTCGGCCTCGGCCAGCTGTTTCTCGATGCCGGGGATCTGGCCGTAGGCGATCTCTGACGCGCGGGCCAGGTCGCCGGCGCGCTGGGCGGCGGCCAGTTCGTTGCGCAGGCGGTCGAGGGTCTCGCGCAGCTGGGCGGACTGTCCCACCTTGTCCTTCTCCGCCTTCCAGCGGGCGGTCAGGTCGTCGGACTCGGCCTGCAAGCCGTCGATTTCCTCGTCCAGCTTTTCGAGGCGCGCCTTCGAGGCCTGATCGGTCTCCTTCTTCAGGGCCTCGCGCTCGATCTTGAGCTGGACCAGACGGCGGTCGATCTCGTCCAGGGCCTCGGGCTTGGAATCCACGGCCATGCGCACGCGGCTGGCGGCCTCGTCGATCAGGTCGATGGCCTTGTCGGGCAGGAAACGGTCGGTGATGTAGCGGTTGGACAGGGTGGCGGCGGCCACGATGGCGCCGTCGGCGATGCGCACCCCGTGGTGGACCTCGTACTTCTCCTTGAGGCCGCGCAGGATGGAGACGGTGTCCTCCACCGTCGGCTCGTCCACGAACACCGGCTGGAAACGGCGGGCCAGGGCGGCGTCCTTCTCCACGTGCTTGCGGTATTCATCCAGCGTCGTGGCGCCGACGCAGTGCAGCTCGCCCCGCGCCAAGGCGGGCTTCAGCAGGTTGGAGGCGTCCATGGCGCCGTCGGTCTTTCCGGCGCCCACCAGCGTGTGCATCTCGTCGATGAACAGGACGATCTGGCCCTCGGCGGCGGAGACTTCGTTCAGCACGGCCTTGAGCCGCTCCTCGAACTCGCCCCGGTATTTCGCCCCGGCGATGAGGGCGCCCATGTCAAGGGCCAGCACCTTCTTGTCCTTGAGGGACTCCGGCACGTCGCCGTTGACGATCCTCAATGCGAGGCCTTCGACGATGGCGGTCTTGCCGACGCCGGGCTCGCCGATCAGGACGGGGTTGTTCTTGGTTCGGCGGGCCAGCACCTGAATGGTGCGGCGAATCTCTTCATCCCGACCGATGACCGGGTCCACCTTGCCGTCGCGGGCGGCCTGGGTCAGGTCGCGGGCGTAGCGTTTCAGGGCGTCATAGGCGTCTTCGGCCGCGGCGCTGTCGGCGGTCTTGCCCTTGCGCAGTTCGTTGATGGCGTCGTTCAGGGCGTCGGGCGTGGCGCCGACGGAGGCCAGCACGGTGGCGGCGACCCCGCCCTCTTTCGCGATGGCGTGCAGGACGCGCTCGGTGGTGACGAACTGGTCGCCAGCCTTTTTCGCGGAGCCTTCCGCGGCCGCGAAGACCCGGGCGGTGTCGCCGTCCAGATACAGCTGGCCCGAGCCGCCGGAGACCTGTGCCCGCTTGCTGAGGGCGGTCTCCACGGCGGTTTCCGCCTTGGCCGCGTCGCCACCGGCGGCGGTGATCAGATTACGGGCCAGACCGTCGCGCTCCTCCAGCAGCACCTTGAGCAGGTGCTCGGGCGCGAACTGCTGGTGGCGGCGGGCCAGGGCCAGGCTCTGGGCGGACTGGATCGCGGTCTTGGCGCGGTCGGAATAGAGGTCGAGGTTCATTCAAGCATCCCCTGCGCACCCCCTGATGGGCGACGCGCTTTCTCAGTGGGCCGATACGGACAAGCCGCATCGGTCGCGGCGGATAATGCGCCCCTCGGCGCCCTTCGGAAAGCGACGCCATGAGCGGTCGGGGTGGAAGTGGGTGTGGCGATTTCGCAACGCAAGGGGTCGCGGAACCGGCGGAGCGCCGCTACGCTCCGGTCCCATGATCAAGTCAAAGATGAACCCGCGCGTGTTCTGGGGCGCCAGCCTCATCATCGGCGCCCTCCTGGCCGCCGCCCTGATCGCGCCGGGCGCCTCGGACTACGCCTTCGGTCACGCCCAGGATTGGGTCATCGCCACCTTCGGCTGGTTCTATGTGGCGGCGGTGGCCGGGTTCCTGCTGATCGTGCTGTGGCTGGCCATCGGCCCCACCGGGCGGCTGAAGCTGGGGCCCGACGACTGCGAGCCGGATTTCCCCTATCTGTCGTGGCTGGCCATGCTGTTCGCCGCGGGCATGGGCATCGGCCTGATGTATTTCGCCGTGGCCGAGCCGGTGCAGCACTACGCCGCCCCGCCGGACGCCGAGCCGGGCACCTTCGCCGCCGCGCGCGAGGGCATGGTCATCACCTTCATCCACTGGGGCGTGCACGCCTGGGCCATCTATGCGGTGGTGGGGTTGAGCCTGGCCTATTTCGCGCACCGCAAGGGCCTGCCGCTGACCCTGCGCTCGGGGCTGCATCCGCTGCTGGGCCGGCGCATCAACGGGCCCATCGGCGACGCGGTGGACATCTTCGCCATCTGCGGCACCCTGTTTGGCATCGCCACCTCGCTGGGGCTGGGGGTGGCCCAGATCAACAGCGGGCTGAACTATCTGACCGGCATGCCGACGGGCGCCTGGGTTCAGGTGGGGCTGATCGCGGCGGTCATGGGGGCGGCGACCATCTCGGTGCTGACCGGGCTGGACCGGGGCGTGCGGCGGTTGTCAGAGCTGAATCTGGTCATCGCCGTGGGCCTGATGCTGTTCGTGCTGATCGCCGGGCCGACCGGCTTCCTGCTGAAGGCGGCGGTGCAGAATTTCGGCCTGTATCTGGATCATTTCTTCGAGCGCACCTTCAACCTCTACGCCTATGAGCCGCGCGGCTGGATGGCCGACTGGACCCTGTTCTATTGGGCCTGGTGGATCGCCTGGTCGCCGTTTGTTGGCATGTTCATCGCCAGCATCTCGCGCGGCCGCACGGTGCGCGAGTTCGCCGCCGGGGTGCTGCTGGTGCCCACCGGCTTCACCTTCCTGTGGATGACCATCTTCGGCAACACGGCCATCGCCATCGACATGGGCGTGGCGGCCGGCGCCATCACCCAGGCGGTGCAGACGGACCTGTCCACCGCCCTGTTCCAGTTCTTCGAATATCTGCCGGGCACGGCGGTCACCTCGACCCTGGCGGTCATTCTGGTGGCGGTGTTCTTTGTGACCAGCGCGGATTCCGGCTCGCTGGTGATCGACACCATCGCCTCGGGGGGCGCGGACGACACGCCCCGCTGGCAGCGGGTCTACTGGTGCTCCATGGAGGGGCTGGCCGCGGCGCTGCTGTTGCTGGCGGGGGGACTGGGGGCGCTGCAGGCCGCGACCCTTGTGGCCGCCCTGCCGTTCGCAGTGATCATGATCCTGTTGACCGCCGGGCTGGTGCGCCAGATGAACGCCGACGCCGCCGGGCGCGAGATCGACACCGAACAGCCGCCGCTGGCCGAGCGGGTCAAGCGGCTGCTGGCCCCGGCCCGGCGCCGCGACATCGACCGCCAGATCGAGCGCCACGGCGTTCCGGCCATGGAGGGCGTCGCCGCCGCCCTTAGCGCCGAAGGGATCGAGACGGCGGACGTGGCCCTGCGCGAGGACGGCGCCGACCTGACCGTGCACCATCCCGGCTGGGCCGACTTCACCTGGCGGCTGACGGCGGGCTCGCGGCCCCTGCCCGCCCTGTCGCCGCTGGAGGCGCCCGAGGACCGGCGCACCGTGGAATGGCGCCTGACCGCCCAGGCCCAGGGCGGCCGCCGTCAGGACGTGACCGGCTTCACCCGCGCCCAGATCGAGGCGGAGATCCTCGACGATCTGGCGAAATGGCGACGGGGCTGAAGCCCGGACAGCGCGTCAGGAAACAGCGTCCCGGCCGTTGGGAATCACGAGCCGGAACACCGTGCCTTCGGGGCCCGTAGAGGTCAGACTCAACGCGCCGCCGTGGTTGGCGGCCAGCTCCCGCGCTATGGCCAGACCCAGGCCCGTGCCCCCCCGCGAGCCGGCCACGAAAGGCTGAAACAGTCGCTCGGCCACACGGGGCGCGATGCCCGGCCCGTCGTCGGCGATGGTCAGGACGATCCTGCCGTTCTGGGCATCCGCCTCTACGGTCACCTTGCCCCGGGCGTCCTCGCCGCGCGCGGTCTGGATGGCGTGGCGGGCGTTGCGCATCAGATTGACCAGGATGCGGTGCAGCTGGTCCGGGTCCGCCTGGATTGTCGCTCCGGCGGGAATTTTACGCACCAGACGAACGCCGCGCGGCTCCAGCCCCGCGTCCTCGGCGGCGGCGGCCACGGCGGTCTTGAGCGCCAGGGACTGACGCTCAGGCTCAGGCTCGGCGGTCTTGCCGTAGTCCAGCACATGGGTGGCCAGGCTGGAGGCGCGATCCAGCGCCCGCTCGAGGCGAGGCAAGGCCTTGGCCACCTGGGGATCGGCGCTGGCGGCCAGACGGTCGGACGCCATCTGGGCCGAGGTCAGCATATTGCGCAGGTCGTGATTGATGCGGGCCACCGCCTCGCCCAGGGCCGCCAGACGGGCGCGGGAGCGCAGGGCCTGACGCACCTCTTCTTGCATGCGGGCCAGTTCGTCCTCGACCCGGCCGATCTCGTCGCGGCGGCCCTGCGGCGGTTCGGACGCGGCCTCGGGGTCGGCGCGGAACCGCTCGATGGAGGCGGTGACCCGGCGCATGGGGCTGAGCACCAGCAGGGCCAGGGCCGCATAGAGCAGGCCTCCCGCCGCGCCCGCCACCACCAGCGAAAGCAGCAGGCTGTTGAACAGATAGGCGCGCAGCTCCTGACGCAGGGGCTCGGCCGGGGCCACCACCTCGATGAAGTCGCCGGAGCGGTAGCGCGGCCGCGCCATCACCCGCAGCGAGCGCTCCGGATGGCCCACCAGGGTGCGCCAGGGATCCATCAGGCGAGCGCCGGGGTCGGACTGGCGCAGGTCGATCAGTTCGGGCGTGCGCGGCAGGGCGGGCGCCTGCAGCAGCAGACGGCGCACCCCTTCCTCCTGAACCGCCACGGCCTGGACGCCGCTGATCTGCAGCAACTGGCGGGCGGTGTCGTCCTCCACCAGCGAATAGGGCAGTGCCTCGACGCCCACCGAGGCCAGCTCGGCGGCGCGGATGCGGTCCAGCAGCCAGCGCTCGTGGAACGAGGCCGCGCTGGGCGCCAGGATCAGCCCCACCACCGCCAGGGTGAACACCCCGGTCAGCAGCAACAGCCGCGCCGACAGGCCGTCCGGCCCGCGCAGGCGCGGCAGGCGCGAGCGCATCATGCCGAGGCCGCCCGCCCGCATCATGCCGCCGTTTCCGGCGCGCGCCGCCTCAGCCGCCGCATGATGAGCGGCAGCGCCAGGGCCAGAAAGGCGACGCCCATCAGCGGCCATGCGAACTCGTTGAACAGGGCGCGCAGGTCAGGGTCCTCATTGACCGACAGAATGTCGTTCAGCCCGTCCCCGATCCAGCAATAGATGAGATGCGCGGGCAAAAGGCCGATGAAGGTGGCCAGGGCATAGGGCTTCAGCGGCGCCGAAACGATCCCTGCCGCCACATTGATCAGATGGAACGGCACGGTCACCACCAGCCGCGAGACCAGCACATAGCGGAAGGTGTCCCGGTCCACGCCCTCGCAGACCGCCTGCACCACCCCCTGCCGGCGGGCGGCCCACTCGCGCAGGGTCTCCCCCAGGGCCGATCGCCCGGCGGCGTATACAACCAGTGCGCCAAGGGTGGCCCCAAGGGCTGTGGCCACGCCCCCCACCCATGTTCCGTAAAGGTATCCGGCGGTGACCGTCAGGAACACCACGCCGGGAATGACGCTGGCGGTCAGCAGGGCGAACAGCAGGATCAGGCCCAGCAGGGTCAGCACATAATGGTCCGCCACAAAGGCGTGCAGGGCCTCGCCATGATCCTTCAGGGTGTCCAGCGACAGATAGCGGTTCCAGCCCATGCCCAGAATGAGGGCCGCCAGGGCGACGACGCCCAGAAGGGGCGCCAGCCGGATGACCCATTGCCTGACCGTGCGCTTGCCCATGGGCCGCTTCATTCTCCTGAAGGCGCGCGGAAAGCCCGTTCGCCGTTGACTCCCGGACCAGCCCGACTTATACGCCCGCCCTTCCTGCAGCGGACACCCTTGCCCGCCGCACCACTCAGATTGCCGGAGCCTTATCGTGAAGCGGACCTATCAGCCGTCCCGACTCGTGCGCAAGCGCCGTCACGGCTTCCGTTCGCGGATGGCCACCAAGAACGGTCAGAAGATCGTTGCGCGTCGTCGCGCCAAGGGCCGCAAGCGCCTGACGGCGTAAGCGCCCTCTGCGCTTTTTTCAAAGGGCGCATGACGGACCATCCGTTCAAAATCGAACGCCTGAAATCGCGGCCCCAGTTTCTGGCGGCCGCGAAAGGCGTTTCAAAGGCCTCCGGCGCCGTGGTTGTTCAGGCCCTGGACCGGGCCGACGGCCGGGCTGCGGTGGGGGTCGGCTTCACCGCCACCCGCAAGGTGGGCGGCGCCGTGATCCGCAACCGCGCCAAGCGCCGTCTGCGCGAGGCCGCGCGTGCGCTTTTGCCGCTGCACGCCCACCCGGGATACGACTATGTTCTGGTGGCCCGCCAGGGCACGCCCGACCGCCCCTGGGACCGATTGCTTGACGATGTGAAAAGCGCGCTGATAAGGCTCGCGCCCAATCCCGGCCCGGCGCCCGCGCCCCCGGCCGCTTCGTCGATCTCCGACGTCTCTTCAACGCCGACCCGCGACCCTTCCGGCCAGGACCGCTGACCCATGCAGAATGAGAGCACCCGCAACACGATTCTGTTCATCGTGTGCACCGTGGCGATCCTGCTTCTTTATCAGGTCTTCGTGCTGCAGCCCTCCACCGAGCGCCAGCGCGCCCAGCAGCAGGCGACCACCGAGGCGGGGGCCGACGCCCCCAACACGGCGCTGCGGCCCGAGACGGCGGTGTTCACCGACCGCCGCACCGCCCTGGCCACCGGTCCGCGCGTGCCGATCAGCACCCCGGTCCTGTCCGGCTCCCTGTCGCTTCAGGGCGCGCGCATCGACGACCTGTTCCTGACCAACTACCGCGAGACCCTGGACGGCGACGAGCCGGTCGAGCTGTTCCGTCCGCAAGGGACCGAGCACGCCTATTTCGCCCAGTTCGGCTGGCTGGGTCAGAACGTCCCCGGCGTTCCCGGCCCCAACACCGAATGGACCCTGACCGAGGGCTCGACCCTGGCGCCCGGCGCGCCGGTCACCCTGACCTATGACAACGGGCAGGGCCTGCGCTTCACCCGCCGCATCGAGGTGGACGAGCAGTACGTCTTCACCCTGACCGACACCGTGGCCAATCTGGGGACCCAGGCCATCACCCTGGCGCCCTATGGATCGGTCCAGCGGCACGGCGTGCCCGACGATCTGGGCCGCCAGTTCATCCTGCACGAAGGCGCCGTCGGCGTTCTGGACGACCGGCTGCGGCTGGAGAAGTACCGCGACTGGGAAGACGAGCCGCGCATCACCTACGAATCCACCGGCGGCTGGCTGGGCATCACGGACAAATACTGGATGGCGGCCCTGCTGCCGGACCAGTCCGAGACCATCGATGCGGAACTGCGCGTGCGTCAGGTGGGCGAGATGAACGTCCACGAGGCCAACATCCTGGGCGCGGCGCGGGTCATCAATCCGGGCCGCCAGATCACCGAGACCCAGCGCCTGTTCGCCGGCGCCAAGCGGGCCGAGATCCTCGCCGCCTATGAGGATGATCTGGGCATCCCGCGCTTCGACCAGGCCATCGACTGGGGCATGTTCTGGTTCCTGACCCGGCCCATCTTCCTGACGGTGGAGTTCTTCTACGGACTGGTGGGCAATTTCGGCGTCGCCATCCTGCTGCTGACCGTGGTCATCAAGCTGCTGCTCTTCCCCCTAGCCAACAAGAGCTACGAGAGCCTCTCCAAGATGAAGATGCTCGCGCCCAAGATGGAGGAGATCAAGAAGAAGCACGGCTCCGACCCGCAGAAGCAGCAGCAGGAAATGATGGCGCTGTATCAGCGCGAGAAGATCAATCCGCTGGCCGGCTGTCTGCCCATCGTGCTGCAGATCCCGGTGTTCTACGCCCTGTACAAGGTGCTGTTCGTCACCATCGAGATGCGGCACGCGCCCTTCTTCGGCTGGATCCGCGACCTGTCGGCCCGTGACCCGTCCAGCATCTGGACCCTGTTCGGCGCCATTCCCTGGGACCCGGCGACGGTTCCGCTGATCGGCGGCCTGCTGAACGGGCCGCTGCATCTGGGCGTGCTGCCGATCTTCTACGGCCTGACCATGTGGCTGCAGATGTCCATGAACCCGCCCGCGGCTGACCCGGTCCAGCGCAAGATCTTCGCCTTCATGCCGTTCGTGTTCACCTTCATCATGGCCCCGTTCGCGGCGGGCCTGCTGATCTACTGGGCGTGGAACAACATGCTCTCGATCCTGCAGCAGTACGTGATCATGCACCGCTTCAAGGCCGAGAACCCCATCGACACCTTCATCGACCGGTACATCCGCAAGAAGGCTTCATGAACCAGTTCACCGACGAGGAGATCGAGGCGGCGCGGGTGCTGTTCGCGCGGCAGGCGACCTTCGTCATGGGCTGCGCCAAGATCGAGCAGCTGCCCGATCCCGACCTGCCCGAGGTGGCCTTCGCCGGGCGCTCGAACGTGGGCAAGTCCAGCCTGATCAACGGGCTGGTGGGCATGCACAAGCTGGCCCGGGCTTCCAACGAGCCGGGGCGCACCCGCGAGGTGAACTTCTTCGATCTGGACGGCAAGATGCGTCTGGTGGACCTGCCCGGCTACGGCTGGGCCAAGGCCTCCAAGGGCGAGGTGAAGCGGTTCCAGAACCTGGGCCGGGACTATCTGCGCGGCCGGGTGACCCTGAAGCGGGTCTATCTGCTGATCGACAGCCGCCATGGGCTGAAGAAAGTGGACGACGAGGCGCTGGACGCCCTGGACGAGGCCGCCGTCAGCTATCAGATCGTCCTGACCAAGGCCGACAAGCTCAAGAAGGGCGAGGCCGAGGCCATGGGGGAAAAGACCCTCAAGGCCGTCTCCAAACGCCCCGCCGCCTATCCCTTCGTGGCCGTGACCTCGGCGGAAAAGGGCCACGGCATCCCCGAACTGCGCGCCGAGATCATGCGCACGACGGGGGTGGAAATCTGATTCTTCTCCCATCGGGAGAAGGGGGAACCCGCGCACCGGAGCGCAAGGCGCGAAGGTTCCGGCGCGGGGGATGAGGGGTTACGGCGCCCTGATCCCGACCACCGAACCCCCTCACCCTCCCGCCGCATGGCGGCGGGCCCCTTCCTCTCCCCTTGGGAGAGGGGAAACGGACCCCATATGGGCGTCATGCCCAAGCTCTCCGTACTCGACCTGTCGCCGGTGCCCGAAGGGTCCGACGTTTCCCAGTCCCTCGCCAACACCCTGGACCTGGCCCGCCACGCCGAGCGGCTGGGTTATCACCGCTACTGGCTGGCCGAGCACCACAACATGCCCGGCATCGCCAGCGCGGCCACCGCGGTGGTCATCGGCCATGTGGCGGCAGGGACGAAGACCATCCGGGTGGGCGCGGGGGGCATCATGCTGCCCAACCACGCGCCCTATGTGATCGCCGAGCAGTTCGGGACGCTGGCGGCGCTGCATCCGGGCCGCATCGATCTGGGGCTGGGCCGGGCGCCGGGCACGGATCAGGCCACCTCGCGGGCCCTGCGCCGCACGCTGGACGGCAGTGTCGACGACTTCCCCCGCGACGTCATGGAACTGATGAACTGGTTCGAGCCGGCCGAGGAAGGCCAGCGCATCCGCGCCACGCCGGGCGAGGGCCAGGAGATTCAGGTCTGGATGCTGGGCTCGTCCACATATGGGGCGCAACTAGCCGCCCATCTGGGCCTGCCCTACGCCTTCGCCAGCCATTTCGCCCCGGCCGAGCTGGAGCGGGCGCTGGCCATCTATCGCTCGAGCTTCCAGCCGTCCAAGCGCCTGTCCGAGCCCTATGTGATGCTGGGCTACAACGCCTTCGCCGCCGATACGGACGAAGAGGCGAAGGACCTGTTCACCTCGGTCCAGCAGGCGTTCGTCAATCTGCGCACCGGAAAGGCGGGCAAGCTGCCGCTGCCGCGTCCCGGCTATGCGGAGGCGCTGGACGCCGGCGCGCGCTCCATGATCGATCAGGCCCTGTCCTGCTCGGCGGTGGGCTCGCCGGAAACGGTGAAAGCCCAGCTGGACGCCTTCGTCAATCGCCACAAGCCCGACGAACTGATGGTCACCAGCCAGATTTTCGACCACACCGCGCGGGTGAAGTCCTATGAAATCCTGGCCGAGGCCGCCGGTCAGGATCGGTAGGTTGCCGCCGGGGCCCGTCCCGGCCATGCCGGAGGGATGAAGCGCACCCTCATCACCGCCGCCATCCTCGCCCTGCTTCTGGGCGTCGCGCCAATCCTGAACCTGATCGACGGTCTGCGGCCGTTCGATCGCCCTGCGCTGACCGGCGAGCCTTGCGAGACAGTGTCCTGGGCCGAGATCGCGCCGCTGGACCTGGATTTCGAGGGCAAGACCGCCCAGACCCGAGGCCGCACCAACGGGGTTCAGATCCGCAGTCCCTGGGGTGAGCCGAACATCGGCTGTCGACAGCTGTGGCGCCGCGCCGACTGCACCGCCACGGGCCCCGTCCACGTGCGCGCCCTGTCCGACGAGACCAGCGTCTATTACCGCATCGCCGAGGGACAGACCGCCCGCATCCGCGCCCACCGGGGGCGCATCGCCTGTATGGCGAACCCGACCGCAGCGGGCTGACCTCCGGCCCTTAGTCTTTCGCGCCCTTCGGCTCGGGACCTTCCGGCGCCCGGCGCGGCGCCTCGAACAGATAGAAGCCGCGCTCCAGCAGTCGGCGCGCCAGTTCGGCGTCCAGCGCCCCGGGTTTCGGTTCTGTGTGGTCCCCATCCATGACCCTGTGAACCGGTCGTGTTCGCCATCGGTTCCGCGAACCGGCGACATCATTGCACCGCCCACTCTCCTAAGCGGGCAAGAAGAAGGATAGGGTGACAGGGCCGCCCATGTCCGCTATCGCGCCGGGGCGATGAACCAGGTTCCCATTACCGAAGACGAGCGGCAGTCCGAAGACCGCAGCTGGGCCACCGCCAGGACCCTGGCCGAGGCGCTGCCCTATATCCAGGTCTATGACCGCCAGACCGTGGTCATCAAATACGGCGGCCACGCCATGGGCGACGAGGCCGTGGCCAAGCAATTCGCCGCCGATGTGGTGCTGCTGAAGCTGATGGGCGTGAATCCCGTGGTGGTCCACGGCGGCGGCCCGCAGATCAGCGCCATGCTGGACCGGGCCGGGGTCAAGTCCGAGTTCGTGGACGGCCTGCGCGTCACCGACGCGGCCACCATGCAGATCGCCGAGATGGTCCTGTCCGGCGCGGTCAACAAGGAGATCGCCAACTGGATCACCGAGGCCGGAAAACAGGCCGACGTGCGCGGCGTGGGCCTGTCGGGCAAGGACGCCGGCCTGCTGACGGTTGAGAAGACTCGGCGCACCCGACGCGACCCCGACAGCATGATCGAGCACGAGGTCGATCTGGGCTTCGTGGGCGAGCCCACCAAGGTGGACCCCAAGCTGATCCGGGGCCTGATCGCCTCGGAGTCCGAGGACTGGGTACCGGTGATCGCCCCCATCGGCGTCTCCGACGACGGCAAGACTTACAACGTCAACGCCGACACGGTGGCGGGCGCTGTGGCGGGTTCATTGCAGGCCAAGCGCATGCTGCTGCTGACCGATGTGAAGGGCGTGCTGGACAAGGACGGCCAGGTGATCCGCCAGATGACCGTGGCCGAGGCCGAGCGGCTGATCGCCGACGGCGTCGCCACCGGCGGCATGATCCCGAAGCTGGAAACCGCCATGGCGGCGGTGAAGGCCGGGGTCGAGGCGGTGGTCATCCTGGACGGACGGCGCAGCCACGCCATGCTGGTGGAGCTGTTCACCGAGCACGGCGCCGGAACACTGGTGAAGGCGTGAGCCCCTCGCTCGATCACGTGGAGCACTGGGTGTTCGACATGGACGACACCCTCTATCCGCCCGAATGCGGCCTGATGGGGCGGGTGCAGGACCGCATCAACGCCTTCTTCGTGCGCACCGTGGGCATGGAGGCGGACGAGGCGCGGCTGCTGCAGCGCCAGTATCTGCGCGATCACGGCACATCGCTCAGCGGCCTGATGCTGAACCACGACGTGGATCCCCATGCCTTTCTGGACGAGGTGCACCGGGTCGATCTGGACTGTCTGACCCCGGACCCGGTGCTGCGCGAGGGCCTGTCGCGCCTGCCCGGACGGCGGCTGGTGTTCACCAACGGCGCGGCGGCCCATGCGGAGCGGGTGCTGGCGGCGCTTCAGATCGCCGACCTGTTCGACGACGTGTTCCACATAGAGGCCTCGGACCTGATCCCCAAGCCGGACCCGCGCGCCTTCGCCCGCATGATCGAACGACACGGGGTCGACCCGCGTCGCGCGGCCTTCTTCGAGGACACGGAGAAGAACCTGAAGCCCGCCGCCGACATGGGCATGGCCACGGTGCTGGTGGGCGCCCACGCCCCGGCCTCCACCGCCGCCTTCGTGGATCACCGCGCTGAAAGCCTGCCGCCCTTCCTGAACCGCCTTGCCTTGAGAGACGCCGCATGACCCAGCAACTGGAATCCGTGATCGAAGCCGCGTGGGAGGCCCGCGCCGATCTGTCGCCGTCCACCACCGGCGACGTCCGCGATGCGGTGATGGAGGCGCTGGACCTGCTGGATTCCGGCCAGGCCCGGGTGGCATCGCGCGGCGAGGACGGCGTCTGGACCACGCATCAGTGGCTGAAGAAGGCGGTGTTGCTGTCCTTCCGCCTGAACGACAACACGGTCATGTCCACGGCGGGCAAGGGCTTCGCCTCGCCCCACGCCGGGCACGGCCCGTGGTGGGACAAGGTACCCAACAAGTTCGGCGGCTGGCACGCCGAACAGTTCCGCGATGCGGGCTTCCGCGCCGTGCCGGGCAGCTTCGTGCGTCACGGCGCCTTCATCGGCAAGAATGTGGTGCTGATGCCGTCCTTCGTGAACATCGGCGCCTATGTGGACGAGGGCGCCATGGTGGACGCCTGGGCCACCGTCGGCTCGTGCGCCCAGATCGGCAAGAACGTGCACCTGTCCGGCGGCGCGGGCATCGGCGGGGTGCTGGAGCCGCTGCAGGCCAACCCCACCATCATCGAGGACGGCTGTTTCATCGGCGCCCGCGCCGAGGTGGCCGAGGGCGTCATCGTGCGCGAGGGCGCGGTGCTGGCCATGGGCGTCTATCTGTCGGCGTCCACCAAGATCGTCGACCGGGCCACCGGCGAGGTGTTCCGCGGCGAGGTGCCGGCCTACAGCGTCGTCGTGCCCGGCGCCCTGCCGGATCCCAAGGGCGGGCCGTCCCTGTACTGCGCCGTCATCGTCAAGCGCGTGGACGCCCAGACCCGCGCCAAGACCGGCGTCAACGAACTGCTGCGGGACTGATGAGCGAGCCTGACGACAAGACCGACGGCGCCCCGCCCACCTGGGGCCCCATGCGCTCGTTCGGGCGCATCCGCTCGCGCACGCTGAAGCCGCGCCAGGCGGCCCTGTTCGACACCCTTTTGCCGACCATCGCCCTGCCGGACCCGGAGGCGGGGCCGATCGATCCGAAGGCGTTGATGCCGGACGCGGCGGAAGTCTGGATCGAGATCGGCTTCGGCGGCGGAGAGCATCTGGCGGAACAGGCCCGGCGCCATCCCGACGCCCTGATGATCGGCTGCGAGCCCTTCCTGAACGGCGTGGGCTCGGCCCTGCGCCATGTGGAGGAGATGGCGCTGAAGAACGTGCGCCTGCACGCCGGCGACGCGCGGGCGGTGATGGAGGCCCTGCCGGACGCCAGTCTGGACCGGGTCATGATCCTGTTCCCCGACCCCTGGCCCAAGGCGCGGCACAACAAGCGCCGCCTGATCCAGGACGAGACGGCGGCGGAGATCTCCCGGGTGCTGAAGCCCGGCGGCCTGCTGCGCTTCGTCACCGACTGGAAGGACTACGCCGCCTGGGCCCACGAACGCCTCCTGCGCACCGAGGGGCTGGAGTGGCGGGCGGAGCGGGCCGACGACTGGCGCACCGCGCCCGCCGACCATGTCACCACCCGCTATGAGGAAAAGCAGCTGGGCGACACCCCGCCCATCTTCCTGGAGTTCATCCGGACCTGATCAGCTCGGGTCCGGCGTAATGGGCGGGGGCGAGCCCGCCGGGTCGGGATGGCCGGTGGTGCGGTACTTGACCGCCTCGGGCGCGATGACCCCGCCGGAGACGATGAACTGCACCGCTTCGTTCAGGGTCCAGTCCAGCCACACCAGCTGATCCACAGGCACGATCTCCACATAGCCCGAGGTGGGGTTCGGCGTGGTGGGCACATAGACCGCCGCCAGCTCCTCACCGGTGTCCGAGGCGCGGAACCGCTTGGTCACCAGACCCACCGCGCGCATCTCGGGCGAGGGGAACTGGATCAGAACCACCTTCTGCGCACCCTCGGTTGGGGACTGGAAGCTGGAGATCAGCTGGCGGGCCGACCCATAGACCACGCTGCCCACCGGGATGCGGGTGATGAAATCCTCCACCATCCGCCCGACGATGCGGCCCACCACGCCCTTGGCCATCAGGCCCACCACCACCAGCGCCCCGAGGGCCACCAGGATGTTCAGGATGGTCGCCGTCACCGGATGCAGCAGGAAGCCTTCCATTCCGGGCGCGATCGCCAGCACCGCGGCGTTGAACGGACTGGTCATCAGCCCGCCCACGAAGGCGGCCACCTGCAGCACCAGCCACAGGACCCACAGGGTGAGCGCCAGCGGCGCCACGGCCACCGCGCCCACCACCAGCGCCTCGGACGCCCGCGCGGCCCAGGACTTCACATGATGGCGCGCCCGGCGCAGTTCGTCTTCGGTGAGGGCCCAGCGGTTCATCAGAAGTCCACCGCCAGACCCTTTTTCTCCCAGTCGCCATAGCGCGTGGGCTCGGCCCCGCGCGGCCCGCCCTGCTCCGGCGGCAGGTCCAGCTGCGGCGCGGCGGCGCGGCGGGCGGCGGCCTCCTCCAGCGCACGGCGGGCTGCGGGGCTCAGCGCCTTGTCCTGGGCCGCGTCCGGCAGGTCCGGGTTCAGCATCACGGGGGTGTCTTCGGCGGGCTGATCGGTCACGGGTGCGGGCTCTTGAGGCGGGGACGGTCCCGCTCCACATAGTATGTCACGAGGTCGGCGACAAAGCCCGACCGCTCATTCGCACGGAAAACGATGAACCACATCAAGACCTTCATGCTGCTGGCCGCCATGACCGCCCTGTTCGTGGGCGTCGGCTATCTGATCGGCGGCGCCACGGGCATGCTGATCGCCCTGCTGTTCGCGGTGGCGCTGAACTTCGTCAGCTACTGGAACGCCGACAAGATCGTGCTGAAGATGTACCGGGCCCAGCCGGTGGACGAGAGCCACCCGGACCCGGTGGTGCGAAACTATGTTGCCGACACCAAGGCCATGGCGACGGCGGCGGGTCTGCCCCTGCCCAACATCGTCATCATCCCCAATGACCAGCCCAACGCCTTCGCCACGGGCCGCAATCCCGACAACGCGGCGGTGGCGGCCACCACCGGCCTGCTGCGCATGCTGAACCGGGCCGAAATCCGCGGCGTCATGGCCCACGAGCTGGCCCATGTGAAGAACCGCGACACCCTGGTCATGACCGTGACCGCCACCATCGCCGGCGCCATCGCGGCCCTGGCCAATTTCGCGTTGTTCTTCGGCGGGCGGGACCGGCCCGGCGGCATCATCGGGACCCTGGCCATCATGCTGCTGGCCCCCATGGCCGCCGCGCTGGTGCAGATGGCCATCAGCCGCACCCGCGAATACGGCGCGGACCGGGTGGGCGCCGAGATCGCGGGCGACCCCCAGGCCCTCGCCTCGGCCCTGGCCAAGATGGAGCGCTACGCCCGGGGCGAGCTGAACGTGGCGGCCGAGCGCAATCCCGCCACCGCCCACATGTTCATCGTCAATCCGTTGAACGGGAAGGGCGCGGACAACCTGTTCTCCACCCACCCGGCCACCGCCAACCGCATCAAGGCCCTGAACGACATGGGCGGCGGATCGCGCCCGGCCTTCTTCGCCGAACCGGAAGCCCCGCGCGGCGGCGCCTTCGTGCCGGTGACGGGCGAGCGGCGTGGGCCGTGGGGGTGAGGCCCTTTGTAAACCCGGAAACGCCGCAGGCGTTATCCGGGACGGGACGGGCCGGACAATAGAAAGCCGCTCACCCCGGCGAAGGCCGGGGTCCAGATCATAAGGCTAGATGGCTGGACGTCTTGCCGCGGCCGGTCCCCGACCATCCCGCTACGCCATCTGGATCCCGGCCTTCGCCGGGATGAGCGGGGGGTGTCGGCTGCGTCCCGGCTCTTCCCCCGGAACAAGTCCGGGGTTCGGCCGGGATGACACGGCCCTACCCGAACACCTCCACCCCGATCTCGCCTGACACGTCCAGCCAGGCGCGCTTCATGCCCTGGCTGTTGAAGGGATCGGCGCGGTTTCCGTGGCGGTCCAGGGCGATCAGGCCGCCGTCGCCGCCCATGGCGCCGATCTGGTCGATGACGGCGCGGGCGGCCGGGGCCAGGGGCTGGTTGGCGGCCACGCGCCAGGCGGTCTGGGCCGCCGCCGCCGTGCGGATGAAATATTCCCCCTGGCCGGTGCAGGACACCGCCGCATGGTCGTCGGCCCAGGTTCCGGCGGCGGGGATGGGGGTGTCGCCGACGCGGCCGGGCATCTTGCCGAACACCCCGGCGGTGGAGGTGGCAGCCGCCAGCCGCCCCTTCGCGTCCAGCACCACGCAGCCCACCGTGCCGTGGGCCAGGGTTCCCGGCGGATGGTTGTCGTCCCCCTGACCGGCGCGGGTGAACCACGCCTCCGGGTCATCCACGGCGTCCAGCCTCTGGTCCCGGGCGAAATCGGCGGCGCCCTGACCGGCCAGCATGACGTGGGGGGTCTTCTCCATCACCGCCCGGGCGGCGCGGATGGGGTTGCGGAAGCCCTGCAGGGCGGCCACGGCCCCGGCCTTCTGGGTGGCGCCGTCCATCAGGCTGGCGTCCAGCTCATAGCGGCCGTCCAGATTGGGCGAGGCGCCGCGCCCGGCCACATACAAACCCGAGTCCTCCAGCCTCACCACCGCCTCCACGGCCACGTCCAGGGCCGAGGCCCCGCCGGACAGCCGCGCGGCCATGGCCTCCACCACCTCGCGCATGTTCGCGGTCTCGCGGTCGTAGTTCACCGAGCGCCGGGCGCCGGCGCCCCCGTGCAGGATCAGGGCGGGACGGGTCATGGGACTTCCTGAGCGTAATCTGTCTTCGCCCTTTTCACGGGCCTTCGCGCTCATTAGCGTTCAGGAGGGGCGGACGCCACCGTCCGCCTGCCAGCTTCAAGCGAGGTTCGATTTGCGCGCTGTCCTGTCCCATGCCCCCGGCGGCCCCGAGACCCTGAAGGTCGAAGAGATCAACGACCCCACCCCCGGCAAGGGCCAGGTGGTGATCGAGGTGAAGGCGGTGGGGATCAATTTCCCCGACACCCTGATCATCGAGGACAAATACCAGTTCCGACCCGAGCGCCCCTTCGCGCCGGGCGCCGAGGTGGCCGGGATCGTCGAGGCCGTGGGCGAGGGCGTCAAGAATGTGCGCAAGGGCGACCGGGTCATCGCCGTGCCCGGCTGGGGCGGTCTGGTGGAGCGCATCGCCGTGCCCGCGACCCACGTCATTCCCATGCCTCAAGGCATGAGCTTCGAGGAGGGCGCGGCCCTCGTGATGACCTACGGCACCAGCTATTACGCCCTGAAAGACCGGGCCCGGCTGAAGGAGGGCGAGACCCTTCTGGTGCTGGGCGCGGCGGGCGGCGTGGGCGCTGCGGCGGTGGAGCTGGGCAAGGCCATGGGCGCGCGGGTGGTGGCCGCCGCCTCCACCAACGACAAGGTGGAGTTCGCGCTGGAGCTGGGGGCCGACAACGGCCTGATCTATCCCACCGGCCCCATGGACAAGGCGGCGCAAAAGGAACTCTCCGGCGAGCTGAAGCTGGCCACCGGCCGCGACGGAGCCGACGTGGTGTTCGACGGGGTGGGCGGGGACTACGCCGAGCCGGCCGTGCGGGCCATGGACTGGGACGGCCGCTATCTGGTGGTGGGCTTCCCGGCGGGCATTCCGTCTCTGCCGCTGAACCTGACCCTGCTGAAGTCGGTGTCCATCGTCGGCGTCTTCTGGGGCGCCCATGTGGCCCGCGAGCCGGAGCAGCACGCCGCCAACATGGCCGACCTGATGCGTCTGTACGCCGAGGGCAAGATAAAGCCCCGCGTCTCGCGCACCTTCCCCCTGCACAAGGCGGGCGAGGCCATCCAGGCGCTGGGCGACCGTCAGGCCCTGGGCAAGATCGTGGTGACGGTCGAGGACTGACCGTCCCTATTCGCGGCGCATGGCCTCCAGCGTCTGTTCCGCCGACTGGTAGTGGCGTCCCCGGATGTTGGAGCCCACCAGAGCGATCATGGCGGCGATCACCGCCGCGTCGTCGGTGAAGCCGATGCCCATGAACACGTCGGGAATGGCGTCCACCGGCATGACGAAATAGCCCAGCCCCGCCAGCATCATGGCCTTGGCGCGGAACGGCGTCTCCGGGTCCCGGGCCGCATGCCAGGCGGCTACAGCCTCCTTGGCGAAGGGGATGCGCGTGGCGGTGCGCCGGATCTTGGGCCAGAATCCGCGCCGCACCCGCTGGGCGTTGGTGCGGATCACGGCGGGGACCAGGGCGCGCGAGGGCTCCAGCACCTCTTCGGGCGTTTCAATTGAAGACGGTTTGGCGTTTGACGTCATGGCGTCTAAATCCTCGGCCCAGCTCTCAGTTCAATCAATATAGGGATGAATGCCATGAAACTGGACGGTTCAATCGCGGCGGTGGTGACGGGCGGCGCCTCGGGTCTCGGCGAAGGCACGGCGCGGGCCCTGGCGGCCAAAGGCGTCAAGGTGGCCATCTTCGACCTGAACGAGGAAGCGGGCGAGAAGGTCGCGTCCGAGATCGGCGGGGTGTTCTGCAAGGTCGATGTGACCGACGACGCCTCGGTGGCCGCCGCCTTCGAAAAGGCCCGCGCCGCCCACGGGCAGGAGCGCCTGACCGTCAACTGCGCCGGCATCGCCACCGGCCAGAAGACCGTGTCGCGCAAGAAGGACACCGGCGAGATCCGCGCCCACGACATGGCCCAGTTCGAAAAGACCGTGACGGTCAACCTGTTCGGCACCTTCCGCGTAGCGTCCCAGTCGGCGGCCGGCATGATCACCCTCGACCCCATGGACGACGGCGAGCGTGGCCTGATCGTCAACACCGCCAGCGTGGCGGCCCAGGACGGCCAGATCGGCCAGGCGGCCTATTCGGCCTCCAAGGGCGGCGTCTACGCCATGACCCTGCCCATGGCCCGCGACCTGATGAACGAGGGCGTGCGGGTCAACACCATCCTGCCGGGCATCATGTGGACCCCCATGATGGCGGGCATGGACCAGAAGGTTCAGGACGCCCTGGCCGCCATGATCCCCTTCCCCAAGCGTCTGGGCACCCCCGCCGACTACGCGTCCCTGGCCCTTCACCTGGCCGAGAACACCTACATCAACGGCGAATGCATCCGCCTTGACGGCGGAATCCGTCTCGCCCCTCGCTGAGGCGAGGGGGCGGGGCGCTACCGCTCGCGTCGCGGACGCTCGCTGCTTGAGCGCAGGTTTGGGCGCTACCGCTCGCGTCGCGGACGCTCGCTGCTTGAGCGCGTTTGATAAGGGGATTTCCGAATTTCGGCGATCCCCTCTTGCAGCCCCCGCCCGCGCTCGGCTATACGCCCGCCCTCGACTGAAGCGCGGGCGTAGCTCAGGGGTAGAGCATCACCTTGCCAAGGTGAGGGTCGGGCGTTCGAATCGCCTCGCCCGCTCCAGTCGAAACGCAAAGAGCCTCGTCTTCGGACGGGGCTTTTTTGTTTTGGGCGATGTGCTCAGTCCCCGGCATGGTTTGCGGACACGCCCCTGTCACACACTGGCCTCACCATAAGACATCCCCTTCATGACGGTCAGCGCCTTGCGCGGCCCCAGTTCAGGATCGCCCATGTCGCCGCGCAAGCTTCTTGTCGCCCTCGCCCTGTCGGCGGGGCTGGCCCTGTCGCACAGCCCGACCTTCGCCCAGTCGGGCTCGCCTCCGGCCGAGTCGCCCCACGCGCCGCTGGAAGCGTATGTCTCGGATATTCTGGACCGTATGGTGCGCGAGATGGGGCCGGACGAGCGTCTGGCCCTGACGCCGGAAAGCGCCGCGGCCTTCCTCAACGCGGAGGAGCGTGAGCGCCTGTCCACGGGCTTCGCCCGCTTCACCGTCGATCGGCCGTCGCGCCTGTTCGTGGCCTTCGACAGCGCGTATGGCGAGACGCCCTTCTGGCTGGCGGACATGGGCTTCCAGCGCCGGGCCGATCTGGACTTCGTCGTCGATGTGGAGGACCCCTTTCACGTCTGGGAGAAGGCCGTGCCCGCTGGCGAGGTGAACCTGGGCGTGCCCAGCCTGTCCGGCGAGCTGAAGCCCTACATCGTCTTCGCCGCCCCAGCCGAGGGCGAGGGGACCGTCGCCATCACCCCGCTGGTTCCGGGCGCCGATGTGCAGACCGCCCGCGAAGGCGGCGAGGCCTATGTGGACGACAACGACTATTTCAACGCCCTGCCCGCCGAACTGGACGGCCTGCCCGTGCTGCGCAGCTTCGAGAGCTGGGAGTTCACCTCGCGCATGGTGGGCTTCTTCCGCGCCACCGACTATCCGTCGTCGGCCCAGCCGGATCACCTGCAACTGACTTTCCAGGACGACCCTCGCACCGGCGTGACGGTGCAGTGGCGCACTGACGAGACGGTGGACGACTCCATCCTGTGGATCGCGCCTGCGGGCGACGACGGCGCGGGCCGCATGCTGACGGCCGAGGCCGCCGAGCTGACCAGCCGCCAGATCGTCAACGACCCCGACATCCGCATGCACCGGGTTCGGCTGGACGACCTGACTCCGGGCACGGACTATGAGTACGCGGTCAGCGCCGATGGCGGACAGACCTGGACCCAGCGTCGCCGTTTCCACACAGCGGCGGACGCGGGCGCCGAGCCCTACGCCTTCGTCTATCTGGGCGATCCCCAGAACGGGCTGGACGAGTGGGGCGATCTGATCCGCCGCGCGGACGGCCGCTTCCCCGAGGCGCGTTTCTACATGATCGCCGGCGACCTGATCGACCACGGTACCGAGCGCGACAACTGGGACCAGTTCTTCCACGAGGGCTCCACCGTGTTCGACCGCACGCCTGTGGTCCCGGCGCTGGGCAACCACGACAGCCACGGCGGCCACCCGACCCTGTACCTTCAGCAGTTCGCCCTGCCGGACAACGGGGCCGAGACCCTCGATCCGGGCCGCACCTATCACGTGACCTACCAGGATCTGCTGGTGGTGGTGATGGACTCCAACTACGACCTGGTGGAGCCGGAGCTTCAGACGGAATGGCTGGACCGGGTGCTGGGCGAAAGCGACGCCCGCTGGAAGGTGGTGATCTACCACCATCCGTTCTACGCCTCGCGCCCGGGCCGGGATAACTATCCGCTGCGCGACGCCTGGGGCCCGATCTTTGACCGGCACAATGTGGACATCGCCTTCCAGGGCCACGACCACGCCTATATGCGCACCGTGCCCATGCGCGGCCATGAGCCGGTCGCCGAGGGCGAGCACGGCACGGTCTATCTGGTGGCTGTGTCGGGGACCAAGATGTACGAGCAGACCCTGCCCGACTTCGCCGCCTTCGGCGCGGTCAACACCCGCACCTATCAGATCATCGAGGTGGATCCGGCGACCGGCGAGCTGAGCTATCGCGCCGTCGACGTGGATGGCCAAGTGATCGACAGCTTCGACCTGTCGAAGGACTGAAAGAAACAGGGGGCGGCAGGTGATCCCTGCCGCCCCCCAGCCTCAGAACTTCAGCGCGCGGCGCACCTCGCGCCAGTCCACCATTTTGAAGTTCTGCTGGTTGGGCCCGGAGTCGTCCTGGTCATCGTGCATGGCCAGCAGGCCCTGGGGGAAATCCCCGATGGGTCCCGACCAGGCGGTGACCCCGTCCGTCGCCGTCACCGCGTCGATGCCGTTGGCGTCGATGACGGCGAAGCGGCCCAGATAGATATGCTCGTCGCCCTCGATGCGGAACACCGGATAGGTGCTGTCGCCCTGGCTCGACACGATCAGATAGGACTGGCCGCCGTCGCGCATTATGGCGAGGCCCTCCACGTCGGCCGTCAGCCGTTCGTTGTCGACGCGGACGACGGACGTGGCCTCGGGCGAGCCGGCGGGATCCAGGTCGACGCGCCAGACGCCCACATCCTCTTCGCCCACATACACGGTGTCGCGTTCCTCGTCGGCGACGCAGCCCTCCAGCTGGGAGTTCAGGTTGACCGTCCGCATGGGGCCGACTTCGGGACCGTTCGCCCCGGCGCTCACGGCCCACTGGTTCACGGTCCCCGCCTTGGTGGTGGCGATCAGATAGAAGGTCTGGTCCACGTTGGCCATGCAGAAGCCGTAGGGCTCGCCGATGTCGGTAGGGATATGGCCATACTCGCGGACCTCAAGGGTGCGCGGGTCCAGCAGCCAGGTGTTGATGCCCAGATTGTCCAGGGTGTCGTTGGTGGCGGCCACCAGCACCATCTCACGGCCGTCGACCATGAAGCCTTCGCGCAGGTCCACATTGTTCAGCTGACCGGCCGGGAAGAACTGGCGCACCGTGCCGTCCAGATTGTGCACATAAAGGCCGTCGGACTTGTCCGTGCCGAACAGCACCGCGCGGGACGGATCGGCCGCATCGGCCCACAGGGCCGGGTCGTCGGCGTCCACTTCCGGATCCGTGGTGACCACCGTCTCCCCGACGGCCGGGACGCCGCGCGCCGGATCGCCGAGGGCGTGGATCCCTTGGGGGCCCTCGGTGGCGCAGGCGGTGAGCAGGGCTGTGATCGCAACAGTGGCGAGAAGGGCGGGAGATTTCATGCGGCGCTCCTGATGTTCGGGATATTTCCGTACACGGATAAAGAAAAGCGGGGCCCTTATCCAAATTCTCGCGGGCCATAGCGGCGCCAAAACCGCGCCACAAGAAAAATACGAACAACCGGCGCAGTTGTCGTTGAACTGTCATCAAGTCGTCAGGTCCATCGTCACGATCCTTTTCTAACTCCCCAACGACGACGGGTCGCGCTCGGTCCGTCGCAAGCGCGCTTGCGCCAAGAATTCGGGGATCACCATGTCGAAATCATTTTCCGCCCGGCGCTCCATGCTGCTCGCCGGCGTCGCGGCCCTTGCGCCGCTGTGCGCCGCCGCCGCGGCCCACGCCGATGTCGTCGACGCCGTCGCGGACGAAGTCGTCGAGACCCAGCCGGGTCAGGCCGTCACCCAGGTCGAGGAAGTCATCGTCACCGGCCAGATCGCCTTCCGGAACCGGACCGAGGACGAGAACCCGATCCTGTCCTACGACCTGGACTACTTCCAGCGCTTCGAGCCCGTCTCGGTGGGCGAAATGCTCAAGCGTGTCCCGGGCGTGACCTTCACCTCCGACGTGCTGGAGTTCGACGGCGTGTCCATGCGCGGCCTGCCGCCGGGCTACACCAACGTCCTGATCAACGGCCGACGCGCGCCGGGCGGCGAGGACGACGGCAGCTTCTTCGTGGACCGCATCCCCGCCGAACTGGTCGAGCGCATCGAGATCATCCGCAGCCCCCGCGCCGACCAGCCGTCGGACGGCGTGGCCGGCGCCCTGAACATCGTGCTGAAGGAAGGCGCCAGCATCGAGGGCGGATTCGTGCGCGGCGGCGCCCTGATCAACGAGGACGGCGGCGTTCGCCCCTCGGGCTCCATCGGCTATGCCGGCAACACCGAAAACACCAGCTTCTGGGCCGGTCTGAACTATCAGGGGCGCCGCAATCCCAAGGAAAAGACCTCGTTCCGCTACGACGGTGACGGAAACCTGGACAATATTGAACTGCAGGACGACACCCGCGACGGC
Source organism: Brevundimonas sp. (assembly GCF_047617075.1). GTDB lineage: Bacteria > Pseudomonadota > Alphaproteobacteria > Caulobacterales > Caulobacteraceae > Brevundimonas. The sequence goes on along the minus strand of NZ_JBLGCI010000002.1, from coordinate 69,823 downwards.
GTCGACATCTCGGCCAACGCCGAGCTGACCCGCTGGTTCGACAACGGCCGCCTGCGCTTCAACGGCCTGGTGGTCGATACCGATCGCGACGAGGACGAGGTTTCACTGGAGTATGTGGACGACGGCACGGGCAGCTTCACCGAGCTGGACGGCGCCGAAATCCAGGCCGAGCGGATCAGCCAGCAGACCTACGCCCTGGGCATGGACGGCGAGTTCCGGATGGGCGTGGGCGAGCTGGACTTCGATCTGGCCTACTCTTCGTTCCGCGACGAGACCTCCAGCACGACCTGGGCCGGCGACGACGAAGCCAGCGCCGAGCTGGATGAGGTCGTGGCCCTGGACATCACCGACAACGAATATGGCGGCGGCCTGGCCTACACGGTCGAGAACGGAGCCTGGGAGTTCAAGTTCGGCATGGACGCCCTGCTGAAGGAGCGTGAGGCCTCCGAGATCGAGTTCGACATCGAGGACGACGGGACGGTCGGCGACCCCGACCCGGCGCCCGGCGCCATCTACACCATCGAGGAGCGCCGCCTGGAGCCCTACGTCCGCCTGACCTGGACGCCCTCGCCCCAGTTCACCCTGGACGGCGGCGTCCGGTTTGAGTCCACGGATCGCGATGTGACCAGCGACCTGGGCGAGGTGTCCTCAAGCAGCGAAGAGTTCTTCCCCTCGCTGCACGCCACCTGGCGGCCGACGGCGCAGGACCAGTTCCGCGCCTCGTTGGCCCGCACCCAGCGCCGGCCCGACTACAGCTTCCTGGCGCCCTATATCGCCAACGAGGAGCCCGGCGATGAGGACGCCCTGCGCGGCAACCCGGACCTGATCAGCGAAACCGCCTATGGCCTGGACCTGGGCTATGAGCACCGCATCGGGTCGCGGGGCGTGTTTGGCGTGAACCTGTTCTACCGCGACGTCAGTGACGTCATCGAACTGGTCAACACCGGCCTGGACGTGAACGAGGACGGCGAGACGCCGGGCGCCGACGACGTCTACAACCTGTATGAGCCCCGCAATATCGGCGACGGCACGACCTGGGGCGTCGAGATCGACTTCTCCGCGCCGCTGGACTTCGTCGGCCTTCCGGACACCGGCCTGTTCTTCAACTACACCTGGATGGACTCCGAGGTCACCGACCCGTTCACCGGCGTGGACCGTCCGTTCCGCAACCAGCCGTCCAACGTCTACAACATCGGCTTCATCCACACGGTGAATCCTTGGGACATGAGCTTCGGCGCCAGCCTCTACGGGCGTGATGAAGGCTATGAGTCGGGCCTGGATGAGACCATCGTGGTGGACTACGATCAGGACCTGGAAGCCTTCATCGAGCGCCGCTTCGGCGACCGCGTTGTGGTGCGTCTGGCGGCCATGAACCTGCTGGACAAGGAGAAGCGCGAGGACTTCCTGAAGTACGACGGCGACTCCGTCGAGGAGATCCTGGACAACCGCCGCAACGGGATCATCGACGAGATCGAGGCCGAGAGCGAGCGGTCGGGCGTGCTGTACCAGATCACCCTGCGCGCCACCTTCTAGAACCCTTTCTTCCCCCGCCTTTCGGGCCGGCCCTTCGCGGGGCCGGCCTTTTTTCTGGTCAACGAACGGTGACCGGCCCGGCTCTTGCACCGACGTCATGGAATACGGTGTAAGGCGAACGCATGTTTCTTGAAGGCGAGGTCAACTGGGCTCTGGTGTTCGGCGTGGTGGCGGCGATCTGCGTCGTCGTGGCCATTATGGGATTCATCGCGGCCGCCCGATGGGGTCTGGCGTATCGAAATGCGACGGCCCAGCTTGAACACGCCCTGATGAACCATGAGGGCTCGTCCCGGCGCCTGCGCGAGGTTCTGGACGCCATTCCGGTCGCCCTTGTCGAAACAGACCTCGGCGGCAAGTTCATCTTCGCCAACCGCGCGGCGCACCAGCTGCTGGGCCGCCGCGACGCCGAGCTTCTGGGCCTGCGCTTCCACTCCGCCACCTGGGGCATCACCTATCCCGACGGCCGGCCGGTGCCGCCCGACCTGCTGCCCAGCGCCCGGGCCCTGCGCGGCCAGACGGTCAAGGGCTTCCAGCACATCATGGCCAACCCCTCCAGCCGCCGTAAGATGCTGGTTTCGGTCACGGCCATGCCCATCGTCGGCCCGGTCGGCGAGGTGATCGGCTCCACCGCCGCCATCGTCGAGACCGAAAGCCTGATCACGCCTGAACCGGCGCCCGCTCCGGCGTCGGCCGCCGCCCCGGCGGATCCCGGCCTGACAAGGCGGGTGTTCGACGCCGCCTCCAGCGCCCTTGTGGTTGTGGACGCTGACGGCCGGGTGCGCGAAGCCAACCGCACGGCGCTGGAGCGCCACGCTCTGGATGCGGAGGCCGTCGAAGGCCTGGATTTCGCCGATCTGTTCCTGGCGCTGGACCAGCGCACCGAAGGCCGCATGGCCCTGAACGCCGCCCGCGCCGCTGAGCCGGGCGCGGCGGAGCCGATCGTCACGGCCTCGGGCCTGACCTGGCGCATCCTGCCCCTGCCGGGCGAAGACGGCGCCCTGCTGCTGGCGGGCGAACTCACCCCGGAGCCCTTGCCCGAGACCCCCGCCGAGCCCGCCCCCGAAACGCCTGTCGAAATCGCCACCGATGATGCGGCGGAGGCCCTGCGCGCCGAGCTGGAGCAGGCCCGCGCGCGCCTGACCGCGCTGGAGGACCGCGCCGCCGAGGACCGGGCCGAACTGACCGCCGCGCGGCGGCTGGAGAATGTGGGCCGCCTGACCGGCGGCGTAGCGCACGATTTCTCGGCCCTTCTCGGCGTCATGACCAGCGCCCTGGACATGTTGCTGAAACAGGCGGACCAGCCTGAACGGGTGCGCCGTCTGGGCGGCGCCGCGCTGAATGCGGGCCGGCGCGGCGAGGCCCTGACCCGGCGTCTGGCCGCCTTCAGCCAGGGCGAGGACGCGGTCATGAACCGGCTGGACCTGTCGGTGCTGCTGAAGAGCATGGAGCCGGCCCTGCGCCAGATGGCGGGCGAGGATGTGGACCTGATGATCGAGGCCCCGGACCGGCCCATGGAGGCGGTGATCGACCCGGCCGCCTTCGACGGCGCCGTACGCGCCTTGCTGGACAACGCCGTGAAGGCGCTGGAGGGGCGGGGCTCCATCGCCGTGCGGCTGGATGAAACGCCCGAGGGCCAGTGGCGCCTGTCGGTTCGCGACAACGGGCCGGGCATGGACAGCGACGTGCTGGCCCGCGCGTCCGAGCCCTTCTTTACCACCCGAGACGGCGCCACGGGTCTGGGCCTGTCGCAGGCTTACGCCTTCGCCCGCCAGTCGGGCGGACGGCTGTCTGTGGATAGCGCGCCGGGCGAAGGGACCGAGGCGGCCCTGATCCTGCCGCCCGTGCCGGAAGCGCCCGCCGAACCGGCGCCCGCGACGACCGAGACGGAACCCGCCGAGTCCTGAATCGGGATTTCGTCGTTCTGTCGACATCCGTCTCCTGCTAGTCTGCAGCCATAAGGGAGAGGGAGACGGTCCATGAAGATCCTGCGATTCATCCTGGTCATTGTAGTGATCGGCTATGCGGGCTGGCTGGCCTGGCCGTTCATCTCGCCGTTCCTCGAGGGCGCTGGCCCCGAGGCGGCTGCGGCCCGCTCCGGCGCGACGGTCGCCCTGGATTCCGGCGGCGACATGCCCACAGCCGCCCTGTGGATCGGCGCGGTGGTCCTCTATCTCATCAGCGCCCTGCTGCTCGGCGCGGGCAACCCGCGCGCGGTCGTGGCCTATTTCCTGGGCTTTCTGGCCGATATCGTCCTGCGCTTGGCCATAAGCCCGGACCGGGGCGTCTCCGCCGACATCGCCGCCCGCTCGGCCGAGGCGGTTCCGGCGCCTGCCGGGCTGGACCCCCAATGGATCGTCATCGCGGCCCTTGTGCTGGTGGGCCTGCTGGTCATGGCGGCCAGCCGCCGGGTGCGCCGACGCCGGCCGGTGGGATATCTGACGCCCTGACGCCGGACCTGACGCAAGACACGGGGCGGCTTGCTCTGGCGGCCGGTGAAGCCATATCAGGGGTGGAGACGGCCGCCTGTCATGGGTTATGAGCGGGCGCGCCTCCCCGCCAGACTCAAGGAATCCCCATGGCCGACGCCCCCCAATCCGCTTCGCAATATGACGTGGTCATCATCGGTGGCGGGCCGGGCGGCTACAACGCCGCCATTCGCGCGGGTCAGCTGGGCCTCAAGGCCGCCTGTGTCGAGATGCGCGATACCCTAGGCGGCACCTGCCTGAACGTGGGCTGCATGCCCTCCAAGGCCCTGCTGCACGCCTCCGAAATGTACGAGGCGGCCGGAAAAGAGTTCGCCGGGCTGGGCATCAAGGTCGCAGAGCGCGGGCTCGATCTGGGCCAGATGATGAAGCAGAAGGACGACAGCGTCGGCCAGCTGACCAAGGGCATCGAGTTCCTGTTCAAGAAGAACAAGGTGGACTGGCTCAAGGGCCGGGGCCGCATCGCCGGCAAGGGCAAGGTCGAGGTGGAGGCCGCGGACGGCTCCAGGACCACCGTGGCCGCCAAGAACATCATCATCGCCACCGGCTCCGAGCCCACCCCCCTGCCGGGCGTGGAGTTCGTCCCGGGCAAGGTGATCGACTCCACCGGCGCCCTGGCCCTGTCTGCGGTGCCGAAGAAAATGATCGTCATCGGCGCCGGCGTCATCGGGCTGGAGCTGGGCTCGGTCTGGCGGCGTCTCGGCGCCGAGGTCGAGGTGGTCGAATTCCTCGACAAGATCGGCGCGGGCATGGACGCCGAGGTGGCCACAGCCTTCCAGCGGGGCCTGACCAAACAGGGCATGACCTTCCGCATGGGGACCAAGGTCACCGGCGCCAAGGTGGCCAAGGACGGCGTCGAGCTGACCGTGGAGCCCGCCGCCGGCGGCAAGGCCGAGACTCTCAAGGGCGATGTGGTGCTGGTGGCCATCGGCCGCCGCCCCTACACGGCGGGCCTGGGGCTGGAGACCGTCGGCATCGAGACCGACAAGCGCGGCTTCATCGCCAACGACCATTTCAAGGCCGGTCAGGACGGGATCTGGGTCATCGGCGACGTGACCCATGGCCCCATGCTGGCCCACAAGGCCGAGGAAGACGCCGTGGCCGCCGTGGAGCTGATCGCCGGCAAGGCGGGCCATGTGGACTACAATCTGGTCCCCAGCGTCATCTACACCGGCCCCGAAGTGGCCTGGGTCGGCAAGACCGAGGAGCAGCTGAAGGAGGCTGGCGTGGACTACAAGAAGGGCAAGTTCCCCTTCGCCGCCAACAGCCGGGCCAAGATCAACCACGAGACCGACGGCTTCGTGAAGGTGCTGGCCGACCCGAAGACCGACCGCGTCCTGGGCGTGCACATCTATGGCCCGCAGGCGGGCGAGCTGATCGGCGCGGCCTGCATGACCATGGCCTTCGGCGGCGCCAGCGAGGACATCGCCCGCAGCTCCTACGCCCACCCCACGCGCTCGGAGGCCCTGAAGCAGGCCGCCATGGGCGTCGAGGGCTGGACCATGCAGGCCTGATCGCAGGCCCGGCCCGGCGTCAGGCGATGATGTCGGGCAGAATCCGGGCCTCGATCTTCACGATCTCGTCGCGCAGGGCCAGCTTTCGGCGCTTGATGCGGGCGATGCGCAGCTGGTCCGGAACGGGCATGGCTTCCAGCGCCTCGATGGAGGCGTCCAGATCGGCGTGCTCCTGACGCAGGGCCTTCACCCGGTCGTGCAGCTCGCGCTCTGCGGTATCGGAAAGGTCTTCGTCGTCGTTCATGCCGCCCCCGTCCGCGCCCTTATACCCAAGGCCGAGTCAGGCCGGAAGCCGTTTGGCCAGCGCTTCGGCCAGATGGCCCAGCGCCGGGCGCGGGATCTGATCGCCCCATTCGCGGGCCACGCGCACCAGTAGATCGACCATCGTCGGCGCCTTGCCGCCCGGGACCGGCGCCAGTCCCTCCAGCGCCAGCATCAGCCGTCGCTCGGCCTCCAGCTCGGCCGCCTTGACCTGGGCCCGCACCGCCTCGCGGTCGGCGTCGGCCATGTCGGGGCGGCGGGTTTTCAGGGCCCGGCGCAGCGCACGCAGCGGGACCACCGCATGGTCGGCCCAGACCCGCGTGGTGTCGATGGCGCCCTCGATAGCCTCCTCGTCCGGCGCGCGCCCGGTCTCGGCCTGCCACGCCGCCCACAGCAGAAGCGGCACGGCCTGTTCGTGCACATCCTGCAGGTGCAGGCATTCCTCGGCCACGCCGGGCGCCCTGTAAGCCGCCACGGCCCACTCCCAGAACCCGTCGCTCATTCAGCGTCCGCCGCCATGCCTTGCCAGCGCTGAACCGGCGCCCAGTCCAGACCGAACAGGTCCAGCGCCCGGCCCACCGACTGGTCGATCATCTCGTCGATCGATCCCGGCTTCGCATAGAGGGCGGGCAGGGGCGGGGCGATCACGGCGCCCATCTCGGCCAGGGCCGTCATGGTGCGCAGGTGGCCCAGGTGCAGCGGCGTCTCGCGCACCATCAGCACCAGACGGCGGCGCTCCTTCAGGGTCACATCGGCGGCGCGGGTCAGAAGGGTCGAGGTCACCCCGGTGGCGATCTCGCTCATGGTCCGCACCGAACAGGGCGCCACGATCATGCCCAGGGTGCGGAACGAGCCGGAAGACACCGCCGCCCCCACATCCCCGATCTTGTGGACCACCGAGGCCTTGTCGTTGAGCTCGGCGAGAGAAAGATCCGTTTCCTGGGACAGGGTCATGGCCGCCGCGCGGCTGACCACCAGATGGCTTTCGACGCCCAGCTCATTCAGGGCGTCCAGCGTCCGCACGCCGTAAGCCACGCCGGACGCTCCGGAAATTCCGACGATCAGGCGCGGCCGGGCGCCGGATACGGCTCTGTTCACATCATCGGCCATTTTGGGGGCCATGCTCCTCATGTCCGGCGCCGACCGCCCGTCACCAGAATGTGACTCCACAGACGGCCGCTTCGGGCGTTGGATTGTTTGGTCCCTTAAACATGGAGGCGCAAGCCATGGCCATTGACGCTCGCATTCGCGAACTGGGAAATCGTCACCGCAATCTGGATGAGACCATCCAGCAGGAAATGACCCACCCCAGCGCCGACTCGCTACGCGTCAGGGAGCTCAAACAGCAGAAGCTCCGACTGAAGGAAGAGATACGAACGCTCGAGGCGCGGCTGAACTAGCGGCGTCTCCGGACTGAAACGAGAAAGGCCCCGCCGGTGATCGGCGGGGCCTTTTGCATTCGGCGGTGAGGCCGGATCAGCCTTCTTCGCTGGAGCCAAACACCGATTCCGCCGTGGGCTCGGCGCCGCGGCGCTCACGGGCCTCGGGGGTGAATTCCTCTTCCTCGGGCTGGGCCTCGGCCTCGCCGGCGGGGGCCAGGGTTCCGCCGCCCTTCTTGGCGTCGTCCTTGGCCTTCTTCTCGGCGGCCTTCTTGACCAGCTCGTCCAGCTGCATCTGGCTGGTCAGGCCCAGGGTCACCGGGTCCACCGGCTTGATGTTGGCGCTGTTCCAGTGGGTGCGGTTGCGCACGCTCTCGATGGTGGCCTTGGTGGTGCCCAAGAGCTTGGATATCTGGGCGTCGGTCACCTCGGGGTGGTTGCGCACGAACCACGAAATGGCGTCCGGGCGGTCCTGACGGCGCGAGACCGGGGTGTATTTCGGGCCCTTCTTGGCGGGCTTGAACAGCTCGGCGTGGGCGCTGACCACGGCCTTCATGCGATAGTTTTCGTCGTTCTGGGCCTTGTCCAGCTCCTCGCGGGTCAGCTGGCCGTTGACCACGGGGTCGGCGCCGCGGATGTCGCGGGCCACGTCGCCGTCGGCGATGCCGCGCACTTCCAGCGGGTGCAGGCCGCAGAAGTCGGCGATCTGGTCGAAGCTGAGCGAGGTGTTGTCCACCAGCCAGACCGCGGTGGCCTTGGGCATCAGAATGTCGGTCATGCGGGAATCCCTTGGGATTGCGGCCCGCCGAAGCAGGCGTTGAAAACAGCGGCGCCCGACCTTTCGGCCGGGCGCGGATGGCTTTCCATACGCCCATTCCGGGCAAAAGGAAACGGGCGTGAGCTCAGGATCGAACCCTGATCACCGGTCGTTCGGCCAGGGTCTCGGGGGTCTGGACGCTCCAGGCCAGGCCCAGCCGCTCCAGCATCTGGATGAAACGAAAGCCCCAGTCGCTCTGGCCGGGATACAGGCCGATTCGGGCCGAGCCGGGAAAGGCGTGATGGTTGTTGTGCCAGGCCTCGCCCATGGTCGGAACGGCGGCCCATGGCACATCATGGGCCTGAACGCCGGCCTCCTTCACCAGCCACGTCTGGGGTCCGCGCCGGTGGGCCAGATGGCCGACGAACCAGTGGCCGACGACCGAGGCGGTCACCCGCGCGCACACGCCCCACACCACGAGGCTCCACCCGCCCATGAGATAGAGCGCGGCCGCGATGGGCAGTTGCTGCAGCATCCATGTCCGCTCCAGAAAGCGGTAGAAGGGGTCCTGTCCGATCCGCCCCAGCTCGAACGCAGGCGGGCGGGCCAGATCGAGGCGGCAATGCATCTGCCACACGGCGTCGATCAGCATGGGCCGTCGGTGCGCCAGATAATCGTGGCAGTCCGTCTGGCGTTGGGCCCAGTCGCGCAGGTCATGGGTGCGGATCATCCAGAACGGGCCGCTCATGCCGACGGCAGTCCCGAACCAGACCAGAACGCGCTCCAGCCACAGGGGGCACTCGAAGCTGCCGTGGATCAGACGTCGGTGAAAGCCCACCGAATGGCCCAGCAGCAGCCCGGCGCCGGTGGTGACGGCGAACACCGCCAGCGCGCCCCAGCTCAGCAGCAGCGGTCCGGCGATCAGGGTCGCCGCCAGCATGGCGCCGTTCCACAGCGAATGGACGGGGTCCCAGCGCACCCGGCCTTGGACCGAGCTGCATCCCGGTGTCTCCACCAGACTGTTGACCGCGCAGGGGTCGTGATGGTCCGGGGTCTCACGCACATCCGCCTCCATGTATTTAACTCATTCCTTAAATCATGAACTCCTGACTAGCAAGCCCTTCGTGAATCGCTTAAATACCCTCCCATGCAACGCGTGTTCGAAGCCCTCTCATCCACCGTCCGGCGCAAGATCCTCGCCTATCTGGCCCATGCGGACATGACGGCGGGCGAGATCGCCTCGCGGTTTGAAATCTCGAAACCGGCGGTGTCCCAGCATCTGTCCATTCTCGAGAACGCCGGGCTGGTGACCAGCGAGAAGCGGGGCCAGTTCGTGCATTACAGCCTCGTGCCCGACCATCTGGCCAACACCCTGAACGCCTATGCGCAGGAGGTCTGTCCGGTATCGGGGCCGCTCAAGGCGGAAAGCGCTGAGGTCGCCCGCAAGCGAAAGGGTGAAGGCGCCGGCTGACGCCCGCGTCGCGGCGCACTATGTTGCCCGCCATGTCCGAGCCCGCCGATTCCGCCACGCCCGAAAACACGGTCCAGATCGACCGGCCCCTGACCCAGGACGGGCCGCCGGTGCGGCTGTATCTGATCGACGCCTCGGCCTACATCTTCCGGGCCTATCACGCCCTGCCGCCGCTGACGCGCAAGTCCGACGGCCTGCCGGTGGGCGCGGTGCAGGGCTACTGCAACATGCTGTGGAAGCTGATGCGGGACTTCAAGGGCGAGGACGGCCCGACCCATCTGGCGGCCATTTTCGACCATTCGGAGAAGACCTTCCGCAACCAGCTGTACGACCAGTACAAGGCCCACCGCCCGCCGCCGCCCGAGGATCTGGTGCCCCAGTTCGCCCTGGTGCGCGAGGCCACCGCCGCCTTCGGCCTGCCGTGCGTGGAGCTGCCCGGCTATGAGGCCGACGACCTGATCGCCACCTACGCCTGCAAGGCGCGGGACATGGGCGGCAAGGCGGTGATCGTCTCGTCCGACAAGGACCTGATGCAGCTGATCGGCGACGGGGTGGTCATGTACGACCCCATGAAGGACGCGGTGCTGGAGCATGAGGCGGTCATGGCCAAGTTCGGCGTGGGGCCGGACAAGGTGGTGGACGTGCAGGCCCTGATCGGGGACTCCACCGACAATGTGCCGGGCGCGCCGGGCATCGGGGTCAAGACCGCCTCGGCCCTGATCGCCGAATACGGCGATCTGGATACGCTGCTGGCCCGGGCGGGCGAGATCAAACAGAACAAGCGGCGCGAGACCCTGATCGAATATGCGGACCAGATCCGCCTGTCGCGCGAACTGGTGCGGCTGACCTGCGACGCCCCGGCGCCCGAGCCCATCGAGGACTTCGCGGTGCGCGATCCCGATCCGGCGGTGCTGTCGGCGTTTCTGGACAAGATGGAGTTCCGCACGCTGGCGCGGCGCGTCGGCGACGGCAAGGCGCCGGACAAGGACGGGGCGACGTTCCCGAACGGCGGGCTGCGCGCCAAGCCGGTCAGCGCGCCTGTGGCCACACCCCGCTATGCGCCCGCCGAGAGCGTAACGCCGGCCGAGCCGCACCTGTTCGACACCGACGCCTATGAGTGCGTCACCACCATCGAGGCGCTGGAGGTCTGGATCGCCGAGGCGAAGGCGGCGGGGGTGATCGGCTTCGACACCGAGACGGATTCCCTGTCTTCCAGCCATGCGGAGCTGTGCGGCCTGTCGCTGGCCACCGGGCCGAACCGCGCCTGCTACATCCCCCTGACCCACGAGCACCCGGGCGAGGCGGACGGCGGCGGCGGGCTGGACTTCGAGGGCGCGGGCCGCACCCGGCCCGACCAGATCGAGATCGAGGAGGCGCTGGCGAAACTGAAGCCGCTGCTGGAGGCCCCCTCGGTCCTGAAGGTGGGCCAGAACATCAAATACGATCTGGCGGTGATGAAGCGGCACGGGATCGCGGTGGCCCCCATCGACGACACCATGCTGATCTCCTACGTGCTGGGCGGCGGGCTGCACCCTCACGGCATGGACGAGCTGGCCAAGCGCCATCTGGGCCACGAGCCCATCGCCTTCAAGACCGTGGCCGGGACCGGCAAGGCCCAGAAGAGCTTCCGCCATGTGGAGCTGAAACCGGCCACCTGCTACGCCGCCGAGGACGCCGACGTGACCCTGCGGCTGTGGCGCATCCTGAAACCGCAATTGGCGGCCGAGGGCCTGACCAACGCCTATGAGACGCTGGAGCGCGGCATGCCCGCGGTGCTGGCGGACATGGAGATCGCGGGCATCCGGGTGAATCCCGACAAGCTGCGGACCCTGTCCAGCGAGTTCGGCATGCGCATGGCCGAGCTGGAGATCAAGGCCCACGAGCTGGCCGGCCGCCCGTTCAATCTGGGCAGCCCCAAGCAGATCGGCGAGATCCTGTTCGGCGAGATGGGTCTGGAGGGCGGCAAGAAGACCGCCTCGGGCCAGTGGGGCACCGATGCGTCCGTGCTGGAGGAACTGGCCCTCACCCACGACCTGCCGCGCACCCTTTTGGACTGGCGCCAGCTGGCCAAGTTGAAGGGCACCTACACCGACGCCCTGGTGCAGGCGGCGGACCCCGAGACCCACCGGGTGCACACCAGCTTCCAGCTGGCGGCGGCCTCCACCGGGCGGCTGGCCTCGTCGGACCCGAACCTGCAGAACATTCCCATCCGCACCGAGACGGGCCGCCAGATCCGTCAGGCCTTCATCGCCCGGGACGGCCATGTGCTGATCAGCGCGGACTACAGCCAGATCGAGCTGCGCCTGCTGGCCCACATCGGCGACATCCCCGAGCTGAAGGCCGCCTTCAAGGCCGGGCTGGACATCCACGCGGCCACCGCCTCGGAGATGTTCGACGTGCCGCTGGCGGACATGACGCCCGAGACCCGCCGCCGCGCCAAGGCCATCAATTTCGGCATCATCTATGGCATCTCCGCCTTCGGTCTGGCGGCCCAGCTGGGCATCGGCCAGGGCGAGGCGGGGGCCTATATCAAGACCTATTTCGAACGCTTCCCCGGCATCCGCGACTACATGGACCGGACGAAGGCGCTAGTGCGCGAGCAGGGCTATGTCACCACCCTGTTCGGGCGGCGGGTTCACGTGCCGGCGATCCATTCCAACTCCGGCGCCGAGCGCCAGTTCGGCGAGCGCGCCGCCATCAACGCCCCGATCCAGGGCGCCGCGGCCGACATCATCCGCCGCGCCATGATGAAGATGCCGGGCGCCTTGCGGGACGCCGGGCTTCAGACCCGCATGCTGCTGCAGGTCCACGACGAACTGGTGTTCGAGGCCCCCGAGGCCGAGGCCGACCGCGCCATGGCCGTCATCCGCAAGGTGATGGAGACCGCGCCCCTGCCCGCCGTCCAGCTGACCGTCCCCATCGACGTGGAAGCCAAGGCGGCCGCCAACTGGGATCAGGCGCACTAGGTTACGCCGCCGCCCGCCCTGCCCCGCTCACCCCAGCGAAGGCTGGGGTCCAGATCAAAGATCGGGATGGTTGGACGAAGGGCGCGGTTTCCCCTGTCTGATGCTGGCGCCACCCATCTGGACCCCAGCCTTCGCTGGGGTGAGCGGAGAAAGGTGATGGTGTTGACTCCCTCCGCCTCCAAGCGGACAACACCGTCCTGCATGGTCCCGGCGCGCCCCGCCGGGGCTGTTTTCTTTTCAGGGAAGGAGCCCGTCGTGTCCGGTCATCTCATGGGAGTCTACAATCGCGCACCCGTAGAGGTGGAGCGCGGCGAGGGCGCCCGGCTGTATGCGAAGGACGGCACGGTCTATCTGGACTGCGTGGCGGGCATCGCCACCAATTCCCTCGGCCACCGGCACCCCCGTCTGGTGCAGGCGCTGAAGGACCAGGCCGACAAGCTGTGGCACACCTCCAACATCTTCCGCATTCCGGGGCAGGAGGCGCTGGCCGACCGTCTGGTTGCCGAGAGCTTCGCCGACGTGGTGTTCTTCGCCAATTCGGGAACCGAGGCGGTGGAAGCGGCCATCAAGACCGCGCGCCGCTATCACTACGCCAACGGAAACACCGACCGCATCGACATCATCGGCTTTGACGGCTCGTTCCACGGCCGGACCTATGCGGCCATCAATGCGGCGGGCAACCCGTCCTATGTGGAGGGCTTCGGCCCGCGCCTGCCCGGCTATGTGCAAGTGACCTTCGGCGACATGGTGGCCGTCAAGGCCGCCATCGACAGCCCCACCGCCGCCGCCGTCATCCTCGAGCCGGTGCAGGGCGAGGGCGGCGCGCGCGCCTTCCCCGACGCCGACCTGCGCCAGATCCGCCAGTGGTGCGACGACGCCGGCGTGCTGCTGATCCTCGACGAGGTTCAGGCCGGCATGGGCCGCACCGGCAAGCTGTGGGCCCACGAATGGGCCGGCATCACCCCGGACATCATGGCCATCGCCAAGGCCCTGGGCGGCGGCTTCCCCATCGGCGCCTGCCTGGCCACCACCGAGGCGGCCAAGGGGATGGTGGCGGGGGTGCACGGCACCACCTTCGGCGGCAATCCGCTGGCCATGGCCGTGGGCTACGCGGCGCTGGACGAGATCGCCAAGCCGGAGACCCTCGCCAATGTGGCCGAGATTTCCGGCTATCTGACCCAGCAGCTGCATGGGCTGAAGGAGCGCTTCCCCGACATCATCGTGGACGTGCGCGGACGCGGCCTGCTGATCGGCGTCAAGCTGGTCCCCAACAACCGCGAGTTCATGGGCTGGGCCCGCGACGGCCAGCACCTGCTGGTGGCCGGCGGCGGCGACAACTGCGTGCGCCTGCTGCCGCCCCTCAACCTCACCCTCGACGAGGCCCGCGAGGCCGTCGAGAAGTTCGAAAAGACCTGCGAGGCCGCCCGCGAAACGTTGGCGGCCTGATCGGAGCCGCCATGGTCCGCCACTTCCTCGACATCCACCGGCTGGACGCAGAGACCCTGCGCGCCATTCTGGACGACGCCCACGCCCGCAAGACGGCCCGCAAGGGCTGGCCCAAGGGGCGCGTGGACGCCGATGCGCCCGCGAAGGACCGGGTACTGGCCATGATCTTCGAGAAGAACTCCACCCGCACACGGTTCAGCTTCGACGCCGCCATCCGCCAGCTGGGCGGCGACGCCATCATCGCCAATGCGGCGGACATGCAGCTGGGCCGGGGCGAGCCCATCGAGGACACCGCGCGGGTGCTGTCGCGCATGGTGGACGCGGTGATGATACGCGCCAACGACCACGAGGACGTGGAGCGCTTCGCCCGGGTCTCGACCATCCCCGTGGTCAACGCCCTGACCGACCGCTCGCACCCGTGCCAGATCCTGGCCGACCTGATGACCATCGAGGAGCATCGCGGCCCGGTGTCGGGCAAGACCATCGCCTGGGTGGGCGACGGCAACAATGTCTGCGCCAGCTTCATCCACGCGGCGCCGAAGTTCGGGTTCCAGCTGAACGTGGCCTGCCCGTCCGACTACCACCCCGACCTGCACGACCTGCAGCGCGGCGGCGCCCATGTGCACCTGACCTCGGACCCGCGCGAGGCCGTGGCCGGCGCCGATGTGGTGGTCACCGACACCTGGGTCTCCATGGGCGATCAGGACTATGAGGAGCGGCTGGCCGCCTTCGAGGCCTACGGCGTCGACGCGGCCCTGATGAAACAGGCGGCGCCGGACGCGGTGTTCCTGCACTGCCTGCCCGCCCACCGGGGCGAGGAAGTCTCCGACGCCGTTCTGGACGGCCCCCAGTCCGTCGTCTGGGACGAGGCCGAGAACCGCATCCACGCCCAGAAGGCGGTGCTGGCGTGGTGCTTCGGGGGGTAGCGGAACCTCGCAGACTCCAAGGGTTCGCTCTAGAACGGCCAGATGACAGAGCCGCACGCGGCGAGGACGGGGCTGCTAATGAAGGACGTCATTACTTACGGGAAGTTGATGGCTAAGGTGGCATTCTATTCATTGGGAATGCTGCTGTTTTTATTGACGATCAATGTTTTTCCATCTTTATTGAGCAATATATTTAACTCGCGCCCGATTTTGTTTGAATTGCTTGGGCCTGCGATGATCTCGCTGAAGCTATGGGGACTTTTCTTTGGAATTTTGGCTATAATTTCTTCGTATGTTTACTGGAGCGCGCCGAAAAGTTCTGGAAGTAATTCTGAATGATCTGGGTTGCTCTAGCCATCCGGTGAAGCGCACCTGAGCGATAGCATCGCTCGCATTCCCGCTTTCCGACCGGGCGGCTTGATCGCGCCGAAGGTCTTCATTTCGGTCGAACCGCATGGCCGCTCCCCACCTGTTGCGGCGATCCGAGAGTCTGCTGATCGCAGCTCCAGCTTCATTCATGAGCGCACGACCTAAACCCGCGTCAGCCGCAGGTCCTGATAGTCGTACGAGAAGTCGATGTCCGGCGAGACGCCCTTGAGGGTCGCGCTGACCGGAACGCCGTCCGCCATCTCAAACATCACGAACGCATCCTCCTCGCGCCGGTCCGGGAAGCGGGTGCGGAAGGTCTCGCCGTCGTAGGGCTCCAGCGGGCCCTTCAGGGCGTTGGACCGGGTGAAGTCCAGCCACAGGCCGCCGTCGCGCTGGCTGATGACGATGTCGCCGTACCACGGGTCGCGCCAGGTTCCCGCATAGGCCGACAGCGGCAGGGACGGCGCGGCGCCGGCGGCCTGTTTCGCGTCGATTTCGGCGGCGGCGGTCAGGGAGCGTTCGGTGGACTCGGCCAGCAGCCTCTGGCCGTCCGCGATCCAGTCGAAGGCCGAGAAATCCCGGTCCTCGGCCATCACGATGTCGGCGATGCCGCTGCGCAGGGCCCGCAGCAGATAGCTTTCCTCGGCGTTGGAGAAGACGGCGAAGCCCGTATCGCGGCCGGGGATCAGCACCGTGGCCGAGATGCCGCCGGGCGAGCCGCCGCCGTGGGTCACCATGCGCTCGCCCCGGTAATCCGCCACGCTCCAGCCCATCGCATAGGTCGAGGCGATGGAGCGGCCGGGCAGTTCCGCCGTCGGCCCCGGCGAGGAGCCGGAGATGACGTTGGGCCGCCACATCTCGCGGGCGACCGCTTCCGACCACAGGCGCGTTCCGTCCGGCGCCACGCCCGAGGCCAGCTGGGTCTTCATCCATTGGGCCCAGTCGCGCGGCGAGGCGGCGAAGCCCCCGGCGGCGCCTGCGGAATCCCAGTTCCAGATGCCGACGATGCTGTCCTCCAGCAGGGTCATCTCCCCCTGATAGCGCAGGGGCGGTCCGATGCGGCCGTGGGGCAGGGCCGAGCGCGCCGGGTCCGCCCGGCTGGTCAGGGGAACCGTGTCGGCCATGCCCAGCGGGGTCAGCACCCGGGTCTGGACGAAGTCCTCCCAGGGCATGCCAGAGACCGCCGCGATCACCTCCCCCGCCGCCACGAACATCAGGTTGCAGTAGTGGTACCCGGCCCGGAAGCCATGCTCGATGGGCACGTTCGGGATGGCGGCCATGATCTCGGCCCGGGTCCGGTCGCTGTTGGGCCAGAACAGCAGGTCCCCGGCGCCCAGGCCGAAGCCCGCCCGGTGGCTGAGCAGATCGCGCACGGTGATGCGCTCGGTGATGAAGGGGTCCGACAGGCGAAAGTCGGGCAGATAGGTGCGCACCGGCGCGTCCCACTGCACCCGCTCCTCGTCCACCAGCATGCCCAGCGAGGCGGCCGTCATCGCCTTGGTGTTGGACGCCACGGCGAACAGGGTGGTCTCGTCCACGCGGCTGGCCGGCTGGTCCTGACGGCGCACGCCATAACCCTTGGCCAGCACCGTCTCGCCGCCGCGCACCAGGGCGACGCCCAGCCCCGGCTGGTCCGGGAAGGCGGCCATGCTGCGGGTGACGTATGCGTCCACCGCATCGGCCAGCGCCTGATCCCGCGCCGCGTCCCGGGCCCAACTGCGGCGCGGCAGGACGGCGGCGCCCGCCGCGGCGGTGGAGAGGGACAGCGCCGCGCGGCGCGAAAGGCTGAGGCTCATGACTGGATTTCCCGACTGATCCCGCAGGCTAGACCGGCGCCGCCCGCCCTGTCCACGCGCTCAGCGCTGCGTCTGCCACGCCATCCACACGGCGATCAGCACCAGCCCCGCCGCCATGGCCGCCCGGGCGCGCGGCCCCTGCATCCGCTCGGTCAGGCCGCGCCCGGCGCCCGCCGCGCTGAACACCACCAGCGAATGCACAAAGACAGCGATCATCAGGTGCAGCCCGCCCAGGATCAGGGCCTGGGTCAGGGGCGCCGCATAGCCGGGCCGGATGAAGGTGGGCAGCAGGGCCACATAGAACACCGCCGCCTTGGGATTCAGCAGATTGCCCACCATGCCGCGCAGGAACAGGGCCCGGCGGGTGGCCTCGGGCGCGTCGCGGTCGGCGGTCCCGTCGCCCCGCCACGCCTCCCACCCCAGCCACAGCAGGAACGCGACGCCGGCCCACCGGATCACTTCGTGCACCGCCGGATAGGTCAGCACGAAACTGGTCAGGCCCAGCAGCGCCGCCGCCAGCCACGCGGCCAGCCCCACGGTGATCCCCGCCACCGCCGCCATCCCGGCCGTGCGTCCTCGCGACAGGCTGACCAGCGCCAGCCAGCCCATGTTCGGCCCGGGAGTCAGCTCCACCAGCACCATGGCCATCAGGAACGGCGCGATGATCGCTGGGTCGAGCGGCGCCGTCATCGCTTCATCCCCGGCCTGACGATGGGAGGATCATGGATGATGACCTCACCGGCTCGCGGTGGATTCGTCGCGCACCACGCCTTCGCGGCGCGGGTCGGCGCCGGCGTCCCAGCGGCCGTCGCGCCAGAGCACGCCGTGAAGGCCGGAATTCTCTGATGCATTGGGCCTCAGCGTCACGCCCGCGGCCTCCAGCCGGGCGCGCAGCTCCGGGCTGAACATCTCGGTGTCCGCGCCGAAGCCGCCCCCCCGCGCCACCAGATTGGGCAGGTTGATGGCGTCCTGCATGGACAGGTCCCAGGCCAGGGTTCCGACCAGGGCCTTGGCCACATAGGCCAGGATGGAGGTTCCC
This sequence comes from Brevundimonas sp., assembly GCF_047617075.1. Lineage (GTDB taxonomy): Bacteria > Pseudomonadota > Alphaproteobacteria > Caulobacterales > Caulobacteraceae > Brevundimonas. Next base: position 51,883 of record NZ_JBLGCI010000002.1, on the reverse strand, counting down.
CCCGGCGATCCCACCGCCCCCACGAAACGGCCCTGGCGATCCAGAATGATGACGGGCGTCATGGACGAGCGCGGGCGCTTGTTCGCCGCCACCGCGTTGGCGACGGGACGCCCCGCGTCGTCTGTGGGGCGGAAGGAGAAGTCGGTCAGCTGGTTGTTCAGGAAGAAGCCCGCCGCCATGCGGCCCGACCCGAAGATACTCTCCACCGTGGTGGTCATGCTGACCGCGTTTCCTTCGGCGTCCACCACCACGAAGTGGGACGTGCCGGCGGGCTCGGCGGTGGCGTCGGCGCCGCGGGGCCGGAACCCCGGCGGCAGGCCGGGTTCGGCGGCGCCGTCCAGGGTGGCGGCCATGCCCGCGCGCCCGGCCACATAGGCCGGGTCCAGCAGGCCGGCCACCGGAACCTCCACGAAGTCCGCGTCGCCCACGTACTGGTCGCGGTCCGCGTACATCAGGCGCTGCAGCTGGGCGAAGGCGAGCCAGGCGTCCGGGTCGGCCGGGCCTGCGTCCACCGCCGGGAGATGCTCGGCCATGGCCAGCAGCTGCAAGACCGCCACCCCGCTGGACGGCGGCGGCGGCACACAGACCACATACAGCCGCCACTCCCGACAGACGGGCTCGCGCGCCACCGGCTGGTAGGCGGCCAGATCGTCTTGGCTGAGGGCGCCGGGCCGCTCGCCCGCGCGCACGGTCTCGATGATCTCCCGGGCGATGTCGCCCCGATACAGGGCCCGGGGCCCTTCCGCCGCCAGGGCCCGCACCGTGGCGGCATAGGCGGGGTTGCGCAGCACGTCGCCCGCCGCCAGCCGTTCGCCGTCCGCGCCGGTGAAATAGGCCCGCGCCCAGTCGGTGGAGGCCTGGGGGGCCGATGACGCGATCATGCCGGCCAGACGGGGGCTGATCTCGAAGCCTTCGGACGCCAGGCGCTCCGCGTCCCCGAACAGGGTGGACCAGTCCAGCCGCCCGTGCCGCTCGTGGGCCATGCCCAGCATGGCCACCGCGCCCGGCGCGCCGGTGGAGCGGCCGCTCAGCACCGCCTCGCGAAAACCCAGCGGCTCGCCGTTTTCATAGAACAACGCCGGCGTGGCCGCCGACGGCGCCGTCTCGCGGCCGTCGAAGGCCGTGACCGCGCCGGTTGCCGCGTCATAGTGCATCAGGAAGGCGCCGCCCCCCAGGCCAGAGCTTTGCGGCTCCACCAGTCCCAGTACAGCCTGGATGGCCACGGCCGCGTCCACCGCCGAGCCGCCGCTCCGCAGCACCGCCATGCCCGCCTCCGCCGCCAGCGGGTTGGCCACGCTGACGATAGGGCCGCGCGCCGCCGGTTCAGGCGCTGCAAGGGGGCTCACCGTGTCGGGCCCGGCCGACAGCCGCATGGGCCCGCCGCAGGCCGCCAGGATCAGGGCCGAGGACAGGATCGGCGTCAGAATGCGCGCCGCGCGGCGGCGAAGGGGAGAAGACAGCGTCATATCCATTCCCTAGGGCGGAACGGCCCCCCTGAAAACCGCGCGATCGCCTTCATGGCCCTTCGGCGCAAATCGGACTTGCATCATCGCCCCGACGCGGCTAGGTGTCCGGCCCTTCGCGGTTCCACCGCCATGCGCGCCCGTAGCTCAGCTGGATAGAGCACCAGACTACGAATCTGGGGGTCAGAGGTTCGAATCCTTTCGGGCGCGCCATAGCGGTTCAAAACCGCGGACCGGCCGACGGCGGCGTCGGGGTCAGGTGACCCATTGACGCGCGATTGGCTCGCCATCGGCTCTGGCCTGGTCGCGTGATCGCGGATTTGGAACCGGTGCTCGTCCGATATGCGTGGCCGAAGACCGGGCTGCGGCTCGCCGTCATCTACGCCGCCTCAACCCGACGCGAGTTCAGAGCTTGTGTCGCCAGACCTAGATGCGCCGGACCCTGACCGCCATCCACGGCCGCCCGGGCAGGCTGACCGTGGGCCGGGCAGGGTCGTGGAAGAAGTAGCGGTTCTTGCGCGCCATGGTGAAGACGCCCGGCAGGGTGTCGATGGTCATGTTCCAGGTGTCGATGACGTCCACCTCGAACCGCTCGCCGCCTTCCAGTTCATCGCGCGGCAGATCGACGGCCCATTCCATCGGCGCATCCTCGCCGAAGTAGCGCAGGTACAGCTGGCCCAGCTTGCCGCCCAGATGCTGCTCCCACCACTTGTCGATGGGCTCGTAGCCGGGCGCCGGCGCCGCATCCATCACATCCTTGAAGAAGGCCAGCCGCGCCGGGCTCTCGCCCACCAGCGTCCCGCCGATGCCCAGCCAGAAGCCCTCGTCGGAATTGGGCGTGGTTTCGCTGTGCCCCACATAGGTCCCGGCGATCAGGCCCTCCCAGAAGGCGCGAGTCATCTCCTGACCGCTCAGATTGCCCCAGCGATCCTCCATGGTCCCCTCATAGCGGACCTCGTCGAACACCACCGGCTTGTACCAGACGTCGCGGTAGATCACCGCCCGCGCGTCATCCACCACCGCCGAGCCATTCTGGATCGAGGCGTGGGTCACCCAGGGGTGCGACTGGTCATAGATGCGCCGCCAGTTGTGGATGGACCGCAGCCGACCGTGCGGGTCCGCGCCCTGCACCAGCTGGAACATGCGGTCCCAGTCGGCGTCGGTCTTGCTTTCGAGCAGGTCGAACTCGTTGGCCATGGACCACCAGACGTTCCGGTACGCGGCCAGACGCGCGACCACATAGCGGACATAGCGGTCATCAATCCCGGCCGGCATGCGGTCGAATCCCCACCGGTCCTCGTCATAGGGATGGAACAGGATGACGTCGGCCTGAACGCCGAGGGCCATCAAGGCCGCCACCTGCTGATCCAGGCGCTGGAAATAGGCGGGGTTGAAGCGGGTGAAGTCCCAGTCGGCCTCTGCCGGTCCGCTCTTCTCGAAGGGGAACAGCGGCTCGTTCGGAATGGAGCCGTTCGGGAAGACCAGCATGCGGATCTTGTTGAAGGGCGAGGCCGCCAAGGTCTCCAGGGTTCGGCGTCGCTGGGCTTCTTCCTGGTGTGTCCAGCCATAGGCGGTGGTGCCCAGCTGGCGATAGGGCGTCCCGTCAGCGTAGGCGAAGTGGAAGGTGTCCGCCACGGCGACGGGGCCATGATTTCCCGCGACCGGCGCCGTGACCGTAAAGCCGCCGCTGCGACCGTCCAGCTCGGGCACGTCGCCGACGATCGCCCAGGTCCATGCGCCTTCGCTCGGCGGGCTGAACCGCACGCGCCAGATCCCGTCGCCGTCGTAGAAGCCGGGCGCGTCGATGGTGCGGCCTCCCTGGGTGAAAACGCCCTTCACCCTGGCGTCGAAGGGATTGCCCGACGCCGCCCCGGTCAGCGTGATCTCGAATACGCCCCAGCGTTCCACAGCCTGAGGGGCGCCCTGGGCCCGGCCCGGCCCGGCCGTGAGCGCCGCCGTGGCCGCCGCCAGGCCCACGCCCATCGCTGCCCGCCGCGTCAGTTCTCTGGTCATGTCACCTCCCGATATTTGTATGACATCTTATATGTCAGAGCTGGGGTGACAACCTTCTGCGGGGCTTTCGTTCGATGACGCAGCCGCCGTCAGCCGCCGGTACGCTTCGCGCTCTCGGGCCGTCGTTTGCGCCAGGAGGATTCGATATGCTCGCGCATGGCGCGCCCGGCTGCGTCGGCGTCCCGCCCCATAATCGCGTCATAGATCCGGGTATGCGCCTCGTGGGTGGCGCGCACATGGTCCACGTTCAGCCGCCCAGAGTAGCTGAACGTCTTCAGGGCCTTGCCCTGGATGCCGTCGATGATGGCCTTGGACAGGCGGTCACCGGACATGGACATGATGATGTCGTGGAAGTTCACGTCCTCATGGACGTAACCCGCCGGCGTCTCGATCAGCCCCGCCAGCTTTTCCATCTGCCGTGTCAGCGCCTCGGCGTGTTCGGAGGTCAGGTTGCGGGCGGCCTTGGCCGCCATGGACGCCTCCAGGGAGGCGCGAATCTCGGAGAGATTGTCCAGATAGGCCAGCCCGTCCTCACGCTGGAACAGGGCGCCGAGGACCATGGGATCCAGCAGGTTCCAGTGGGCCTGGTCCTCAATGATGGTGCCGCGTCCCTGCTGGGAGATCACCAGGCCCTTCTCGGTCAGCGCCGTGGTCGCTTCGCGCACGACGGTTCGGCTGACCCCGTAGATGTCGCACAGCACGTTTTCAGGCGGCAGGGCGGAGCCGACCGGATGGATCTCGGTGACGATGGCGTTGACGAGATCCTCGACCACCGCCTCGGCCAGACGGGGTCGCTTGCGGGGGGCTCGGGCGCTGAGCGCTGCGTTGGACAAGACCGGGTTTCCTCTATCGAGCGCAGGGCTGGCGCACTTGGCGGCTCAATCCTCTGACATCTGTCATCATATGCCCTCAGACGATTCAGCCAAGAGCCAGATCGGACCGGCGGCGATTCCACAACCCGGGATAGAGGCACTGGCGCTCCAAAAACTTCCGTGTCATAAGTCATCATACATATGATATTGCAGAGTCCGGCGCGCACCGGCCCTGTCGGAAGTGTGAGTTTCTGGATGAAGATCACGGGTTATCGCAGCCTCGCCACGGTTCACGACTGGGGCCGTCCCATCGGGGACGCCAACGGGGTTCTGGCCGGCGGACTGACCGACCTACCTGTTCTGTTGCTTGAGACCGACGGCGGGCTGACCGGAGTCGGCCTGGGTCAGCACGCCGATATCGAGCGGGTCTTTCCGGCAGTGGAGAACGAAGACCCGCGGGCGGTGACGGCCCTGTACGACAGGATGCTGGCGTCCGTTTTCAAGAGCGGCCACGGGGGCGCCACCTTCGGCGCCATCGCCGCGGTGGACATGGCGCTGTGGGATCTGAAGGCCAAGATGGCGGGCGAGCCCCTGTGGCGAACCCTGGGCGCGCGCGATCGCGTCGTGCCGGGCTATGCCTCGGCGCTGTGCATGGGGCTGGACGACGAGCAACTGGCCGCTGAATACGGCCGGTGGGCCCAGCGCGGCTTCACCTCGGCCAAGATCAAGGGCGGCCGGGACATCGACGCCGATATCCGCCGACTGAAGCTGGTGGAGGAAATTCTCAAGGCCAACACGTCCCGCCCCGCTATGATGCTGGACGTGAACGAGACCTGGAGCCTCAAGCAGGCCATCCGCCACATCAGCGAGATCGAGCGGCAAATGGACCTCACATGGATCGAGGAGCCCCTGCGCCGGTGGGACGCCGAGGGGCACGCGCGCATCAGCCGTGCGGTGAAGGCGGCGGTCGCCACAGGCGAAAACCTGACGGGCCTCGAGCAATTCGCGCCGCTGTTCGAAGCGGGCGCGGTGGACGTGGTTCAGACCGGCAGCGTCTGGGGGATCACCCATTTCCTGCGCGTGGCCGCGGCCGCCCACGCGCACAACCTGCCTGTATCGCCGGTCGCCTTCAGCGCCAATCCGGTCGCCCACGCCGCCGCCGCCACGCCCAACATGCTGAGCATAGAAGTCCAGTCCTTTGACATGCCGCTGGGCCTGACGGTTGATCAAGTTATCGAGGAGGGCGCCCTGGTTCTGGGCGACTCGCCGGGGCTGGGCATAGAGGTGGACGAGGCGGCCATTCGCGCGAACCGGCTGAACGGCGACTGGACCAAGCCTGAGGGTCCGCACGTGCGGCCGCTACGGGCCGGTCTCAGGCTGGCCCCGGAAAGGCGCGCGTAACACCGTGCAAGACCGGCTCAAGCCGGCGGCGAGGACAGGCGATGGAAACGACCAGACTGGGGCCTGACGGGCCCGCGATCCCCGCGTTGGCGCTGGGCGGCGCCTCGCTGGGCGGCGTGTATCGACCCGTCAGCCAGGCGGACGCAGACGCCACCATAGCCGCCGCCCTGGACTCCGGGGTGAACCTGATCGATGTGGCGCCCTATTACGGGCAGACCCGGGCCGAGACGGCGCTGGGCCATGCCCTGCGCGGCGTCCAGCGAGACCGCTATGTGCTGATGACCAAGGTCGGACGCTACGGCGACGACGCGTGGGACTTCTCGCGCGATCGTGTGCTGCGGGAATTCGACGCCAGCCTGAACCGCCTGGGCGTCGACCATGTGGACGTCCTGCAATGCCATGACATCGAATACGGGGATCAGGGCCAGTTGCTGGACGAGGCTCTGCCCTTGCTGCGCGAACTGAAGGCGCAGGGCGTCATCGGGCGGGTCGGGATCACGGGATATGATCTGGCGCTGCTGGAGTCCGTGGCGACGTCCGAGCAGGTCGACACAGTCATGGCCTATTGCACCTTCACCCTTCAGGATCAGCGGCTGGGCGCGGTTGCGCAGCGACTGGCCGGAGCGGGGATCAGCGTTTTCAACGCCTCGCCTCTGGGCATGGGTCTGCTGACCGACCGCGGGCCACCCGACTGGCATCCGGGCCTGCCCGAAGTGAAGGCGGCGGCTGTGAAGGCGGCGGCCGCCTGTCGGGAGGCCGGGTCGGACATCTCATCCACAGCCCTGTCCTTTGCGTTCAGAGCGGCTTCCGCGCACGGCATCGCCTCCACGGTCGTGGGCATGGCCAGCCCGGAACATGTGCGCCGCAACCTTGAAGCCTGGGCTGCAAAGCCCGATCCGGCCGCGCTGGCGGCGGCGGAAGCGGCGTTGGCGCCTGTGCGTGACCGGGGCTGGGACAAGGCGCCCGCCGCATGATCGATGCGCACCTGCACCTGTGGGATCCGGGGCGGCTGGATTACGGCTGGCTGTCCCATGTCCCGACCATTGCGGGACGGCATGGGGTGGAGGAATGGGCGCAGCTGAACGCGACGGTCGAGCAGGCTGTATTTGTTCAGGCGGACTGTCGGCCGGATCAGGCGCTGATTGAAGCCGACTGGATCAGCCAGATCGCCCCGGAAGTCCCCATCGGCGCCGTGGTCGCCTTTGCACCGCTGGAACAGGGCGACGCGGTCGAGGATCATCTGGCCGCATTGCGCCAGCGCCCGCTGGTGCGCGGCGTGCGCCGGTCCGCCCAGAACGAGGCTGACGGGTTCATGGCCAAGCCCGAGCATGTGGACGGTCTGACGCTCGCCGTCAGGGCGGGACTGAGCATCGACGTCTGCGTGCGCGACCGCCAGTTGCCGGAGCTTCTGGGCGTGCTGCGGACGCTGTTCGAGCGCGAGCCCGATGCGCGGGTGGTGATCGATCATCTGGGCAAGCCGGATATCGCCGCCCATGACGGCGACCCGGACGGCGCCGACTGGCGCGAGAATCTGGCCGCGCTGGCCGAGCTTCCCGGCGTTTTCGCCAAGGTCTCGGGACTGACGACGCAGGACCACTGGACCCAGGTCCGGCCAGGCAGGCTGCACCCCTACATCGACCACGCCCTGGCCTGCTTCGGCGCCGAGCGGCTGATGTTCGGGTCCGACTGGCCGGTTGTGGATCTGGCCGGGGGCCACGATGGCTGGCTGGAGATTTTTGAGATCGCCGTCGCCGGGCTCTCGGCGGAAGACCAGACACACATTCGCAGCGGGACGGCGCGCCGGGTTTACGGCCTGGACGCCGGCCACACACGAGGACAGGCATGACCATCGAGCAACTGGCGCACGACAAGGCCGACCAACATGTGGCGGGCGCGGCGCGCTGGCGGCTGCAAATCTCGCTGATGGTCAATTTCTTCCTGTTGATGGCGCTGTACAGCGGCGTTCTGGGGGTGCTGCTGCCGGACCAGATCGCCGAGTTCGATCAGGCCAACAAGGCCAACAATCTGGCGCTGATGTTCGCCGTCACGTCAGTGTTCTCCACCCTGACCACGCCCATCGCCGGCGCCCTGTCCGATCGGACGCGCACCCGCTGGGGACGGCGGTCGCCGTGGATCGCCGTCGCCTCCCTGATCGGGTCGCTGTGCCTGTTCGGCGTGTCGTGGATGACCACCTTCTGGTCGCTGATGGTCTTCTGGGTCATGGCCACGGTGGCCTACAACTCCATGCAGCCGGCCATGACCACGGTCATCGCGGACCGCTTCGCGCCGGAGAACCGGGGCATCGCGTCGGGCATCATGGGCGCGGGCATGACGGCGGGCCTGACCGCCGGCACCGTGGTGGCGGGTTATCTGGCGGGCGACCGGGTGCTGGCCTACAGCCTTTTCGCCCTGGCCATCGCCGCGTCCAGCATCGCCTTCGTCATCATCAATCGCGAGCCCCCGGCCAACGATCGCCCGGTACGCCATTTTTCCTGGATGGGTTTCCTGAAGGGCTTCTGGATCGACCCACGCCAGCATCCGGATTTCGCCTGGGCCTTCGCCGGCCGGTTCACCATCTACATGGGCTACCAGGCCGTGGCGGCCTATCTGCTTTACATCCTGCGAGACTACATAGGCCTTTCCGACGAAGGTTCGACCCGCACCATCGCCAACATGGCGATCCTGACCCTGATCTGTCTGGTGGCGTCGTCGCTGATCTCGGGGGTGTGGTCGGATCGGGTGCAGCGGCGCAAACCCTTCGTCTTCGCCGCCAGCCTGATCATGGGTTGCGCCATGGTGGCCCCGCTGGTGTGGCCGACCATGACCGGCATGTGGATCTACGCCGGCGTGATCGGCGTCGGGTACGGCATGTTCATGTCCATCGACATGGCGCTGATGACCCAGGTGCTGCCCAAGACCGAGGAGGGCGATGAAGGCAAGGACCTGGGCGTCCTGACCACGGCGGTGAACATCCCCCAGATCATCAGTCCGATCATGGCCGCCGTCCTGCTGGGCGTATTCGGGGGCAACTACGCCACCATCTTCATCGCGGCGGTGATTTTCGTGTTCGGCTCCGCCCTCTGCGTCCTGCCGATCCGCTCAGTGCGCTGATCGAAAAACGAGTTATGAGCAGAGTCCCAATTTGTAAGATGTATGATGATGATTTGACATACGACCGATGAATGCTACGGTGATATCAAGGCTCGTCTCCATAAGGGCCGTCACGGGGAAATCACAGGATTCAGCATGTCCAGAAAAAGACTCATGATGGCGGCCACCGCGCTGTCCGCCACGGCCGCCTTCACCGTCCTGACAGCCGGCGCCGCCGCTGCCCAGGACGCGGCTCCTGAAGCCACCGAAGTCGACGAGATCGTCATCACCGGCATTCGCGCCAGCCAACAGGCGTCCATCGACATCAAGCGCAATTCTGTGGGCGTGGTGGATTCCATCGTCGCCGAGGATCTGGGCAAGCTGCCGGACCAGAACGTGGCGGAGTCGCTCCAGCGCATCGCCGGCGTGACCATCGAGCGCAACCGCGGCGAAGGCCGCTATATCTCGGTGCGTGGCTTCGGTCCGCGCTTCAACGCCGTCACCGTCAACGGTCGCACCCTGGCCACCGACAACAACGGCCGCGAGTTCTCCTTCGACGTGATCCCGTCCGAAATCATCTCGGGCGCCGACGTTTACAAGTCGCCGCAGGCCAGCATCAACGGCGCCTCGATCGGCGCCACGGTGGACATCCGCACCCTGCGACCGCTGGATCAGGTGGACACCTTCAGCATGGCGGGCTCCATCGGCTCGACCTGGGCTGAACTGGCCGACACCTACAACCCCGAAGCCGCCGCGGTGATCAGCTGGCGCAATGACAGCCGCACGCTCGGGGCGGCCCTGGCGCTGTCCTACGTGGATCAGGAAACCCGCAACGACGAATTCACCATCGGCGCCGGCCACGTGCGGCGGTCCAGCACGGACTCCTACTACAACGCCGGCGGGGTCCCCGGCGCCCGGATCGGACCGAATGTCGATCCGTTCACCAACGTGTCGATGCCCTCCAACCTGTCGCCGTTCTTCTTCGAGCGGACCAAGGAAATGCTGGGTCTGAACGCGGTGGTTCAATACCGCCCCTCCGACAGCCTGACCCTGACGTTTGACGGCTTCCTGGCGGACGCGGACATTACCGAACAGCAGACCGGCCTGGCTTACGACTTCGCCGGCGGGACGCTGGTGGAACAGGTCGTGGAAGACGGCGAGGCGGTCTACCAGCGCTATGAAGGCGGCTTCGTCGATCAGATCGTCCAGTACGACAACCGCAACGTCACCACCAGCATGCTGGGCTTCAATGCCGAGTGGGAGGCGACGCCCAGCCTGACGGTCAGTTTCGACGCCGCGCACTCCCTGGCCGAACGTCGCGGACACGAGAACAACGCCTTCACAACGATCCGCCGCAAGGACGTGGATGTCTGGTGGGACCGTCGCAGCGGCAGCCCCATCTACGATTACGGCTTTGAAAGCCCGAATTACGCCAACGCGCCGACCAACCCCCAGGGGATCACCGCCCACTACTACATCTGGGGCGGCGGCTCGGATGTGGACGACGAAATCACCGAGATCCAGCTGGACGCCGAATGGTCGCCCGGCGACGGGGCGGTGACCATTTACGGCGGTCTGGCGGCGCAGAACCGCGTCAAGACCATCATGGCGGACGAGGTGCCTTTTGGTCAGCAGTGCGCCTACTGCAACTCTGACCGCGTCCTGCCGGAATCCCTGTTCACCAGCACCGACCGCAACTTCTTCGGCGGTTCGGGCGGCGGCGACATCATCCGCGACTGGCTCTATTACGATCCGCTCGAGCTGGTCCGCGTGGTCGACCAGTTCGCCGCCGAGGACGGCATCACCTTCGACCCCGCCATCCCGAACCCCTCCGGATCATCGGTGGTGGATGAGGACGTCCTGATCGGCTTCCTGATGGCGGACATCGAAACCAATCTGGGCGACATGCCCCTGGCGGTGAATTTCGGCGTCCGCATCGAGGACACGAGCTACACCTCGTCGGGCGCCTCGCGGACGGTTCTCAGCGCCGTGCCGACCGGCGGCGGGCAGAACACCATCGTCGTATCGGACGTGGTGCCCGTCAGCTTCGACGGCGACTACACGGACGTTCTGCCGTCCTTGAACGCCCGCCTGTCGGTCACGGACGACCTGATCCTGCGTTTCGCCGCCTCACGCGTCATGACCCGGCCGACACTGTCTGACCTGTCGCCGCGCCAGTCCATCCAGACAAACCCGGGCAACGAGACCATCCGCCGGGGCAACCCTGACCTGGAACCGTTCCGGGCCACCCAGGTCGAGGCGGGCGCCGAGTGGTACTTTGACGACAACTCCCTGCTGTCCTTCGCGGCCTTCTACAAGAACATCGACTCCTTCGTGACCCTGGTCACCACGCCGCAACAGGTGGATCAGGTGACGTTCCAGGTGACGGTGCCGGACAACGGCGACGGGGCCACGGTGCACGGCTTCGAACTGGCCTACCGCCAGGTGTTCCACGACCTTCCCGCGCCGTGGAACGGCCTTGGGGTTCAGACCAGCTTCACCTATGCGGACTCCGACGCCGAGTACACCAACACGGTCGCCAATGTGTCGTATGGGCTGGAGGGCCTGTCCAAATACTCCTACAATCTGATCGGCTTCTACGAGCAAGGACCCCTGACGGCTCGCGTCGCCTACACATGGCGCGACGAGTTTCTGGGCGTCGCTTCCGGCCGCAACGGCGAGCCGGAGTATTTCGACGCCTATGGTCAGCTGGATATGGGCGTTTCCTACGACTTCACCGACAACGTCACGGCCTATGTGGATGGCCTCAACCTGACCGACGAGGACGAGTTCATCTATTCCGTCACGCCGAACCGGACGAAGGAATTCCGCACGACCGGGCGGCGCGTATCGGCGGGTCTCCGGTTCCGCTTCTGAACCCCGCCACACTCCTCTCCTGAGCCTACTCGCGTCGCCTCGATCCTCGAGGCGGCGCTTTTTCTTTGATGGTTGACGACCAGACAGCTGAAGCCTAACCCGTATTCATAATATGTCTTATGAGTGAGGAGGCCGGCATGCGGCTGCAAGGCAAGACGGCGCTGATCACAGCTGCGGCGCAGGGCATCGGGCGCGCCACCACCGAAGCGTTCATCCGCGAAGGCGCGCGGGTCATCGCCACTGACGTGAATGTCGCGCCGCTGGCGGATCTGAAGGACGCCGACGTTCAGCCTCTGGACGCCACCGACCCCGAGGCGGTGAAGGCCTTGGCGTCGCAGCACGGCGATATCGATGTGCTCTACAACTGCGCCGGCTATGTGCACGCAGGAACGATTCTGGACTGTGACGAGGAGGCCTGGGCCTTCTCCAACACCCTGAACGTCACGGCCCAGTACCGCATGATCCGGGCGTTCCTGCCCGGAATGCTCGAGCGAGGCGGCGGCTCGATCATCAACATGTCGTCCATCTGCTCCAGCATCAAGGCGGTGCCGAACCGGTTCGCCTACGGCGCCACCAAGGCGGCGGTGATCGGCCTGACCAAGTCGGTGGCCGCGGACTTTGTCACCCGGGGCATTCGCTGCAACGCCATCTGCCCCGGCACGGTGGAGACCCCTTCCCTGCTGCAGCGCCTGCGGGACACCGGCGACTTTGAAAAGGCCTATGCGGATTTCACGGCGCGGCAGGCCATGGGGCGGTTCGGCCGGGTCGAGGAGCTGGCGGCCCTGGCCGTCTATCTGGCCTCCGACGAGTCGGCGTTCACCACTGGACAGATCCATGTGATCGACGGCGGCTGGGTCAACTGATCGCCTGCCGGGCGGCGGTTGACCCCGTCGCCAGCCTCGCGTTACAACCGGTCATAATACATAATATGATTGGGAGATCGCACATGGACAGGCTCGCCATTCTCGCCCGGCGCACCGCCCTCGCTTTGGCCGCTCTCGTGATGGGCGCGGCTGCGTCCAGCGCCGCGCTGGGCCAGGTGGCGATCCATGTCTCGCCTGGCGGAAACGACAGCGCGAACGGCTCCGCCGCAGCGCCGGTTCAGAGCCTGACCCGCGCCCAGTCGTTGGTCCGGGCGGCGAACGCCAACGACGACGTGGTCGTCCATGTGGATGGCGGAACCTATGTTCTGGACGAGCCCCTGCGCTTCGGGCGGGCCGACGGCGGCCTGAACGGCCACACCGTCACCTGGCGCGGCGCGCCGGGCGACATGCCCCTGATCTCCAGCGGTTTTCAGGTCACCGGTTTCACCCTGCATGACGAAGAGCGCCGCATCTATGTGGCGGATATTCCGCAAGGGCTCGATACGCGCCAGGTCTGGGTCAACGACACCCGCGCAGAGCGCCCCTGGGTCGAGATCCAGCCCGAGGATCTGGCGTTCAACGCCACCGGCTTCACCATCGTCAATCCGGAACTGAGCTATGTCGCCGAGATGGCTCATCCGGGTCGGCTGGAGGTCGAGGCGACGGGCTTTTTCACCGACCGCTTCTCTCCAGTCGCGTCCATCGACGGCATGGCGGTGACGATGGCCCAGCCCGCCTGGGACAACAACACCTGGGGCTATGACACCCTTACCCGCCCCATTTTCCCCGACGACTCGCGCCTGTTTCTGGTCAATGCGCTGGAGCTGATCGGCCGCACCAACGACTGGCACGCCCTGCCCTATCAGTTCTTCGTCGATCCCGACGTGGGCAAGCTGTACCTGCGCATCGCCCAGGACGACGACATCGCCGACCTGACGGTGACGGTCCCGACACTGGAGGCGCTGATCTCCATCGCCGGCGCCCCGGATCAGCCCATCGAGAACCTGACCTTCGAGGGTCTGCGGTTCTCTCACACCTCGTGGCTCGGTCCCTCGCGGCCCACGGGCTACGCCAACCAGCAGAGCGGCGCCTTCCTGCACGATGTGTCCGAGATCCGGCCCGACGACGCCTGGTCGGAATGCGGCTGGGGCTGTCCGGAATTCGAGTCCATGCGCCAGCTGTGGCACCAGCAGCCCGCCGCTGTTCAGGTGGCCGCGGCGCGGAACGTGACCTTCCGAAACAACCAGTTTTCACAGCTCGGCCAGATCGGTCTGGGCGTCGGCAACGACGCCACCGCCAATCTGTCGGGCCAGGGCCTGGCGGTTCAGGACATTCTGATTCAGGGCAACCGGTTCGCCGTGCTGTCCGGCGGGGCGATCATGGTGGGCGGCGTACGCATGGACGCGCACCATCCGTCCGATCCGAACCTGACCAACCGCAACGTCATGATCGCAGACAACACCGTGTTCTCGGTCAGCCAGGACTACCGCGACAACGCCGCGATCCTCAGCACCTATGTGGACGGCGCCAGCATCGTGCACAACGACATCTCGGACGCGCCCTATGACGGCATCGCCGTGGGCTGGGGCTGGGGCTACAACGACGCAGGCGGCAATCCGAACTACGACCAGAACCAGCAGGGCTATCTGTACAACCCTCGCTTCGAGACGCCCACGACCCTGCGCAACACCCTGGTCGCCAATAACCGCATCCACGGCATCAAGACCTGGTTCATGGACGGCGGCTCCATCTACAACCTGTCGGCCAACCCCGGCGCGGTGATCCGCGACAACCACATCTTCGACATCGGCGACCGCATCGGCATCTATCTGGATGAAGGCAGCAAGCACTTCACCGTGACGGGCAACGTCATCGAGACGCGTGGCAAGTGGCTGAACATCAACACCGCCGGTCGCATGTACCGGGAGCGCATCTCCACGGACAATACGGCCAGCGGCAACTGGCACACCTCGCTGAGTACGGGCGGCCGCTGGCTGGACGAGATCGGCAACTACGAGCGCGACAATTTCCTCGTGCCTGACGGAAACTGGCCCGCAGAGGCCCAGCGAGTCATCGACAACGCGGGGGTGCGCCAATGATTTCCGTTTCCCGACGCGCCCTGTTCGCGGGCGCCGGCATCGCCGGCGTGGCCGCCGCCCCCGCCCTGGCCCGCCAGCCCCGGGTCGACATCTCGGACCTGCGCGCCAACAACATGGTCCAGCCCATGGGGCTGGAGGATCAGGACCTGCGGCTGTCCTGGCGTCTGGACAGCCCCGACCGGGGCCTGCGCCAGGTCAGCTACGAGATTCTCGCCGCCAGCTCGCGCGCGCTGATCGAGGCGGGCACGCCCGACATGTGGTGGGCCGGCGAGTTTCTGACCGACAAGACGTTCGACGTGGGCTGGCTGGGCCGCCCGCTGCGCTCTCGCGAGACCGTGCACTGGCAGGTGATCGTGCGCGACCACACCGAGGCGCGCACCACCGGCCCCATGAGCAGCTTCGAGATGGGGCTGTTGAACGAGGACGACTGGAGCGCCGACTGGATCGAGGCCGAGACGGAGCTGGCGCGCGCCGACCGGCTGGCGGGTTTGCTGTGGATGCGCGGCGACCGGCCCGAGGACGGCTCGGCCCGGTATTTCCGCCTGGCCTTCGACCTGCCCGAGCGCGCCGAGGTCAGCCTCTTCTCCATCGCCAACTTCACCTACGATCTGCATCTGGACGGCGAGCGGGTTGAGCGGCCGGTGCATTCGCCCATCGCCTTCGGCACCGACCCCATCAACGAGACGCGCCATTCGCTGTCGGCCGGGCGTCACGTGCTGGCGATCCGGGTCGAGGACCCCGAAGGCTTCAACTCGCCCAAGCTGCACGAGATCGCTACGGCGGTGATGGTGCGCGCCGAACTGGCCAGTGGACGCACGATCCGCATCACCTCCGAGGGCATGAAGACGGCGCTGGATGCGCCGGGCGGCTGGACGTCGCCGCGCTTCAATGACCGGGTCTGGGCCCAGGCCGAACCGTCGCAGAACCAGCCCCAGATGTGGGACCAGTGCGGCGCCTTCCTGCTGAGGAAGGATTTCCGCGCGCGGGGCCCTATCGCCCGGGCCCGCCTCTACGCCACGGCGCTGGGCGCCTATGAAGCGCACATCAACGGCGCGCGCGTGGGCGACGCCCTGCTGACCCCCGAGAGCACCGACTTCCGCGAGACGGTTCTTTACCGGACCTATGACGTGACGAGCATGCTGCGGCCCGGCGACAACGCCATCGGCGCCATGATCGCGGACGGCTGGTACGGAAGCTATCACGCCCCGGCCGGCCGCTTCGCCTTCGGCGATCCGCCGCTGCGCTTCCTGGGCCAGCTGGAGATCACCTACGCGGACGGCTCGATGGACACCATCGTGACCGACGACAGCTGGAAGCTGTCGGACGAGGCGCCGGTGGTGCGCAGCGAAATCTACTATGGCGAGGACTACGACGCCCGGCTGGAGAAGACGGGCTGGGCCGAGCCCGGCTTCGACGATTCCGGCTGGCGGCAGGCCCGCGTCGGCGAGGCGCCGCCCGCCGAGTTGAAGGCCCACGTGGCCCCGCCGCTGCGACGCATCGAAACCCTGAGTGCGGAGTCGATCACCCAGGTCGGCCCCGACGCCTGGGTTCTGGACTTCGGCCAGAACTTCGCAGGCTGGGCGCGCCTGTCCATGCGCGGTCAGGCGGGCCAGACGGCGACCCTCAAGTTCGCCGAGGTGCTGCTGCCCGACGGCCGGGTCGACCAGTCCAACCTGCGCGCCGCGCGGGCGGCCAATGTCTATACGTTCAAGGGTGATCCGGCAGGCGAGACCTACGAGCCCCACTTCACCTATTTCGGCTTCCGCTACGTGCAGGTCGAGGGCCTGGGCCGCGCGCCGACGGCCGAGGAGATCCAGGGCATCGTCGTTTCGTCCGATCTGGAAGAGACCGGGCATCTGCGCATCAACAACCCGGTGATCCACGGCCTGTGGCGCAACAGCCTGTGGAGCCAGCGGTCCAACTTCTTCGGCGTGCCCACCGACTGCCCGCAGCGGGACGAGCGGCTGGGCTGGACCGGCGACGCCCATGTGTTCTGGGACGCCGCGGCCTTCAACATGAACGTGGCGCCCTTCACCCGGCGCTTCGCCCGCGACATGCGCGACGGTCAGGGGCCGCGCGGCGAGTATCCCGACTATGCGCCCGCCGGCTGGCGCGACCTGTCGCTGGGCGCCTCGCCGGGCTGGGCCGATGCCGGCGTCATGCTGCCGTGGACCAACTGGAAGCGGTACGGCGACACCCTGATCGTGGACCAGAACTGGGCGGCGATGATCCGCTATCTGGACTTCATTCTGGAGCACAATCCGGACCTGATCTGGCGCAACCAGCGCGGCTACGACTTCGGCGACTGGGTGGCTCTGGATGCGGTCAATCCCGGCGACGAGACCACGCCAAAGGATCTGATCGCCACGGCCATGTGGAAGCGGTCGGTGGAGGCCATGGCCGAGATGGCCTACGGCTCGCAGCGTCGCCCCCAGGGCGACCGCTATTCGGCGTTGGCCGCGCGCATAGGCGCCGCCTTCCAGGCCGAGTTCATCCGCCCGGACGGCAGTATCGGCAACGGCTCGCAGGCCGGCTACATCCTGGCCCTGCGCTTCGGGCTCGTGCCCGAAGACCTGCGTCAGGCTGCCACCGGTCATCTGACAGCAGATATCCGCCGGCGGGGCACGCTGCTGTCCACCGGCTTCCTGGGCACCCCCTTCAGCCTGGACGCCCTGGCCGACAACGGCGAGGCGGCGCTGGTCTATGACCTGCTGCTGCGGACCGACTTCCCGTCGTGGGGCTACATGATCCGTCAGGGCGCCACCACCATCTGGGAACGCTGGAACGGGGACACCGGCGACGTGGCCATGAACTCGTTCAACCACTACGCCCTCGGCGCGGTGACAGGCTTCATCTTCCGGCGCATCGCGGGCATCGAGCCCACTTCGGCCGGCTTCCTGACCTTCGACGTCAATCCGGTTCTGGACCCCCGCGTGCCGCGCGGCGGCGGCGATTACGACAGCGTCGTCGGCCGCATCTCCACGGACTGGGAGATCCTCTCCAGCGGCGGCTTCACCCTGAGCCTGACCGCACCCGCCAACACCATCGCCCGGGTCTTCCTGCCCGCCGCGTCGCCCGACCGTGTGCGCGAAGGCGGCCGCGCCCTCGATCAGGCCGAGGGCGTCAGCGTCCTCGGCCGCGAAGGCGACCGTCTGGTGGTGCAGGTGATGTCAGGAACCTACCGGTTCGACGTTCGCGGCTGATCACCCTCCTCTCCGATCAGCCATCACCTCCCCGAACGTCACCTGAGCCTCCCGGTCCCATGCGGATCGGGAGGCTTCTTTTTGCGGAAGACGCGCAGAAGAAAGGCGGCCCTCGCGGACCGCATTTCCTTCGTTCTCAGACTGTGGCTTCAGGGCCGGGTGACGTAGTTCCAGCGCACTTCGTCGGTAATCGGCTCGCGCCCTTCCGGACGGATCACCGCCTCCACCAGGTTCTCGCCGTCGGCCAGATCGATGGTCCATTCGGCGATGTGGTCGTCCACCGCCACTTCGGTCCAGTCGCCGCCGTTCAGGCGCATCCATATGACGTCTTCATTGGAAAAGGCGCGGACGATGACCCGGCGGGTGCGCTTGTTCACGTCGCGGCGGCTGGTGATGTGCAGCACCGGCTCCTCGTACCAGTTGGCCTGGTACCAGAAATAGGCGTCCTTGCGGGTCTGGCGGTCCTCGGTGATCAGGCCCTTGTCGTTGATGGCCGGTCGGTCGCCCTCGTTGCGCTTGAACGAGGGGAAGTCGATGCCAAGCCAGATGAAGTTGGACCACAGGAACGGGCGCTCGCGCAGCAGGCGCCAGTGGTCGATATGGAACTGGGTCTGCCACTGTTCGGGATGCCAGTAGCCGTCCGCCACGGGACGGCGCAGGACCGGATCCTCCTGATGCAGGATGCTGGCGCCGGCGCCGTATTCGCTGACGCCGATGGGACGGGTGGGCATGCGCGCGTGCAGTTCGTCCGCCCACGGACCGATCTCGGCGGATGTGTCCCAGTACCAGCCGAAATAGCGATTATACGACACCGTGTCGCTGTGCAGGGCGATGGGGTCATCGTCGTCCAGACAGCAGTGGGCGTAGGTGGTGGGCCGCAGCGGGTCCATCTCGCGCGCCGTGGCCTGAAGCGCGGCCATCAGGCGGTTGGCGTACTCGCCCGAGGTGCGCAGTTCGTTTCCGATGCCCCAGAAGCCCACGGACGGGTTGTTGTAATGCTGCGAGATCAGCTCGCGCATCTGCTGGACCAGATTCTCGCGGAAGGCAGCCGCATTGTCCATGTCGTCCACCAGCGGCACCTCGGTGACGAGAATGATCCCCATCCGGTCGGCGACCTCATAGACGTATGGCGGGTGCTGCATGTGCGCCAGCCGCAGGCCGGTGACGCCCATCTCGTACATCAGCCGCATGTCCTCCTCGATCTCGGCGTCGGTGACGATGGGGCCGCGGCCATAGCGAACGGGATGCTGCAGGTTGGCGCCGTAAAGGCTGTAGATTTCGCCGTTCAGCCAGACCCGGCCGTCCTCGGTCACGGCGATGGTGCGCACGCCCAGCGGGACCTCGGTCTCATCGATGACGTCGCCGCCGGACAGCACCTGGGTCGTGACCCGGTACAGATAGGCCTGACCGCGCCCGGCCCACAGGGTCGGATCATCGATGGTCATCGCCAGTTCCAGCTCGGCGATCTGTCCCGGCGCGGCGGACCCGGGCGTGCGGGCCGTGGCGACCTCGCGGCCTTCAGCGTCCAGAATGCGGGTCAGGATCTCGAAGTCCCGCGCCCCGTCGCCGGCGTTGCGTACCCGCACCCGCGCGGCGATGTCGGCGCTGTCGTCGTTCAGTTCGGTGGTGGCCGCATAGACCCCGGGCCCGCCGTGGTCCGTCAGGTCCACATGCAGGTCGTCCGTCTCGATCAGCTTCACCTCGCGATACAGGCCGCCGAAGATGTTGAAGTCGCCGTTGAGCGGCGCATAGCGGACATTGCGGGCGTTATCGACCCGCACCGCCAGCACATTGTTCCCGTCGCGCAGCTGGTCCGTCACGTCGAAACGAAACGCGGCGTACCCGCCTTCGTGCACCCCGATCCGCTCGCCGTTCAGCCACACGTCGGCGCGCAGGGTCGCGCCGCCGAAGTGCAGATAATAGCGGCGGCCTTCCTCGGGAGCGGCCTGCAGGTCCAGGCGATACCAGGCGGGGCCGCGATAATACTCCCCTTCCGGCTCGCCTCGCGCCCGGGCGCCGCCGATGCCGGAATCCTCGGCGTTGTAGGTGTGCGGCACCCGGACCTCGTCCCAGGCGGAATCGTCAAAGCCAGACGCCTCGGCGCCGGAAACATCCTGTTTGATGAAGCGCCAGCCCGAGGCCAGCGGCGTCTCCTCGGCGGCATGGGCGGAGGGCGTCAGGCCGATGACGATCATCAGGCCAAGGACGAGCGCTGCGGCGCGCCCGACGATGCGGCGAATGGCGGTCATGGTCATGATCCCTGTCAGCTCGATTCCGGTCAGCTCAGGCGCGTGATGCGGTCGAAGCGGGTGGCGCGGGTGTTGGTGGTCTGGATGGCGCTGGACGGGCCGTGGGGCGAGCGCAGGCCGTCGACGATCGCACCGTCCACATCGTCCAGCACGATCGCCGGCCGCTCGTCCGGCGTCTCCACATCGAAGGTCACGTCCTGCACGCTGATGTTGCGGGCGTGGCGCACGTAGAGACCGTGCGCCGGCATGCGACCCATGAAGGTGGGCTCCAGGCTGGAGGTGGGGCGCTCTGGGATTTCGCGGCGGGCGTCGGCGCGCGTGCCGCCGCCCTCGGACTGGATGTGGATGTTCGAGAAGCTGACGTCCTCGATCATCTCGCCCGGATTG
The DNA here is from genome assembly GCF_047617075.1 of Brevundimonas sp. GTDB lineage: Bacteria > Pseudomonadota > Alphaproteobacteria > Caulobacterales > Caulobacteraceae > Brevundimonas. The sequence continues at coordinate 31,426 of NZ_JBLGCI010000002.1, read as the reverse complement.
CCCACGATGCCGCAGGCGTAGGCGCCGTCCGCGCCCGAACAGTTGATGTCCGAGAAGCGCACGCGGCGAACCTGCGACGGCCCGGAGCCCTCGAAATTCCGCAGACGGCCGGACAGGCGCACGAAGATCGGGTGGTTCACAGGATTGCGCAGATTGATGTTCGAGAACGTCACGTCCTCAAGGACGCCGCCGTCGATGGCGCCCATCTGCAGGCCGCGCGTATTCTCGCAGGTGCAGTCGGTCACCAGGATGTTGCGGAATCCCGTGGCGGAATCGGTGCCCAGCTTGATGCGGCCCAGCACGCCCACCTCGTCCACCGACATGTAGGGCGACGGCTCATAGGTGCCGCCCACCACCGTTCCCAGCAGATAACCGCTGGTCTTGCAGCCCGAGACGGTCACGTCCTCGCAGAAGATGCTTTCGTTCAGCGCCAGGCTGCTCTTGATGACGATGGCGTCGTCCTTGGGCGCGTTGACGATGCAGTTGGAGATGCGCACGTCGCGGCAGCAGTCGATGTCGATGCCGTCGCGGTCGGTGTCCACCGTGATGTTGTCGATGGTCAGATTGGTGCAGCCCAGCGAGAAACAGGCGAAGTGCCCGCCCTGCAGGATGGTGAAATCACGCAGCAGGATGTTGCGGCAACCGGTCAGGCCGATGGCCTTGTTGCCCCGGCCCTCATAGGCCATTTCGCGCGGGATGGCGCGGCGGGCCTCGTCGGGGGTCAGGCCCTGTTCCTCGGGCGACTGCCAGCCGGCGATGCCGTGCCAGCGCGGCGCCGGGCCCTCGCGGTCCAGACCGAGGCCATGGATCAGCCCCTTGCCGATGATGGCGATGTCGTGGACGCCGTCGCCGTAGATCAGGCTGTTGTGGAAGTGGGCGACGCCGAAGTCGGCGAACTGCTCGACGTAGACGTTTTCCGGCAGGTCGTACTGACCGGCGTGGCGGCGGGGGTCGGCGGCCTCGATCACCGAGCCGTTCATCAGAACCAGGGTGATGTAGCTCTTCAGGCGGATCGAGAAGCAGATGTAGTGGCCGGGTGGGACCACCACCGTGCCGCCGCCGGCGGCGGAGGCGGCCTCGATGGCGCGGTTGAAAGCGTCGGAGTCCACCGTGATCCCGTCGCCCCGCGCGCCGTAGTCACGCACATTGTAGAACCCCGACAGGGACTGCGTGGCCTTGACGATGGAGGGGCTCATGGCGAAGGCCGCTCCCAGTCCCAGGGTCACGAACCGTCGGCTGAATTCCGCCTTCTCGCTGAGCAGGCCCAGTCCCATCGCGCTTCATCCCTGTATGATTATCGTTCTCTCCATTGTTGTATGATGTATGACGTCAAATCAACCCCGGGCGGCTCAGGCCAGCAGATCGCCGTCGACGGCGCCTGCATCGGCGGCGCCGGTCAGGGTCATGGTGACGCGCATTTCGGCGGCGATCTGGTCCAGCAAGGCGGCCACCCCCGCCTCGCCCCGCGCCGCCAGGGCGTAGACATAGGTCCGGCCCAGAAGCACCCCCCGCGCGCCCAGAGCCAGCATCCGCACCACGTCCAGCCCGGTGCGCACCCCGCCGTCCGCCAGAACCGTCAGGTCGCCGCCCACCGCCTGGGCGATGGCGGGCAGGGCGCGGACCGACGACAGGGCGCCGTCCAGCTGACGCCCGCCGTGGTTCGACACCACGATGCCGTCGGCGCCGAAGCGCACGGCGTCGCGCGCATCGCCCGGGTCCAGCACCCCCTTGATGATCATCGAGCCTTTCCAGCTCTCCCGGATCCACTCCAGATCGCGCCAGCCGATGGTCGGATCGAAATTGGCGCCCAGCCAGCCGATGTAGTCGGCCAGCCCGGTGGTCTGGCCGCGATAGGCCGAGATGTTGCCCAGGTCGTGGGGGCGGCCGCCGAGGCCCACGTCCAGCGCCCAGGCCGGCTTGAACATGGCCTGCGCCATGCGCCGGGCGGGCGCGTTCGGCCCACTCATGCCCGAGTGCGGATCGCGATAGCGGGCGCCGGGCAGGGGCATGTCCACGGTGAACACCAGCACCCGCGACCCGACCGCCCAGGCGCGCTCCAGCGCGTCCTTCATGAAGCCCCGGTCCTTCAGCACATACAGCTGGAACCACGGCGCGCGGCCGCACCCATCGGTCACTTCCTGCATGGCGCAGACGCTGACGGTGGACAGGGTGTAGGGCACGTTCGCAGCGCAGGCCGCCCGCGCCGCCTGCACCTCGCCGCGCCGCCGGGTCATGCCCGCCAGACCGATGGGCGCCAGACCCACGGGCATGGCCCAGCGCTCGCCGAACAGCTCGGTCTCGAGGCTCAGATCGCCCATGTCGCGCAGCACGCGCTGTTTCAGCGCCACGTCCGCCAGATCGGCGATGTTGCGGCGAAGGGTGGTTTCGGAAAACGCGCCCCCGTCGATGTAGTCGAACAGGAAGCGGGGCAGCCGCCGCCGGGCGGCCTCGCGATAGTCGGTGGTGGCGGCGATGATCATGGGGCGTCCTTCAGGCGGCGGGTCTCGTCCAGATGCAGCACCAGATCGGCCCGCCCCGGCATGTCCCGCAGCATATGCCGCGTCAGCCGCTCATAGTGCTGGATGAAGCGGGCGATGTCCGCGTCGCTCATCACGTGACCGCCCGTGCGGCCTTCAGCCGCCAGGCGGCGCTTCAGGTCGTGCTCCTGCTGGGTGCGCCAGGCGCGCACCACGTCAAACGAGGGCGCGGCGAGCATGACCAGACGGTCGATGCGGCTGAACAGCTCGGCATAGGGCCCGGCCAGGGCGTCGTTCACGGTGCGGCGCCAGAGCCCGTTCGGGTCGTCTTCAGCCTCGAGGGCGTTAACCGGCGCGGCGAGCGCCTCGGCCGGCTCCGGCGTCGCCCCCACGCACCAGCCCTCGAAGATCACCACATCCACCGGACCGTCGACCTCGGGCCAGCTCTCGAGGGACGCAGGGGCGTCCTCGGCCTTGTCGAAGCGGGGAAGACGCACCGGATGTCCAGCCTTCAGGGCGTCGAGCAAACGGGCGCCCGCGTCCACGTCATGGGTTCCCGGAGGCCCGCGCACAGCCAATAGAGGGTGCGCATCTCGCGCCTGTTCGGCCCTGCGGCCGCGCGACAGATACAGATCGTCCAGCGACAACACGGCGGCCCTGCGGCCCTGGTCTTCAAGGCGCTGCGTCAGAACCGCCGCCAGGGTCGATTTGCCCGATCCCTGCGCGCCGCACAGGCCCAGAACGAACGTCCCTTGCGTCTGAACCAGCCAGCCGTCCAGCGCCTCCAGAATCCGTTCAGGCGACCCGGTCAATGGGCGACTCCCCGTCAAAGAAACGGTCCAGGTTGTCGGCCACCTTCATGCCCATGGCGGTCCGGGTCTCCAGCGTCGCGCTGCCCAGGTGGGGCAGCAGAACCACGTTGGGCGCCGCAAGCAGGGCCGGGTCCACCGCCGGCTCGCGCTCATAGACATCCAGACCCGCCGCAGCGATCACGCCAGTGCGCAGCGCCTCGGCCAGATCCGCCTCGTTCACCACCGAGCCGCGCGCCGCGTTGATGACCACGGCGCCGGGCTTCATGTGCTTCAGAAGGGCGGCGTCCACCATATGGCGGGTCTCGGGCCCTCCCGGCGTGTGCAGCGACAGCACGTCCGCCGCCTCGGCGAGGCTCTCCAGCGTGTCGTGATAGGTCGCGCCCGCCTCGTCTTCCGCGCGTCTGCGGCTGTGATAGGCCAGGGTCACGCCGAAGGCCCGGGCCCGCTCCGCCGTCGCCCGCGCGATGCGGCCGTAGCCCACCAGACCAAGGGTCTTGCCCGCCAGCGACTGGCCCAGCAGGTGGGTGGGGTGCCATCCGGTCCACTGGCCCGCGCGCAGTTCGCGCTCGCCCTCCCCCGCCCGGCGCGTCGCCATCAGCATCAACAGCATAGCCAGGTCGGCGGTGGCGTCGGTCAGCACATCGGGGGTGTTGGTCACCACGATCCCCGCCGTTTTAGCCGCGTCCAGATCGATATGCTCAAAGCCGGCGCCGTAGTTGCCGATGATACGGACGCGCGGGTTCGGGACGGACAGGATGTCGGCGGTGATCCGGTCCGACACCGTGGGACACAGGGCGTCATACTCCCCCATGGCGGCCTTGAACTGCTGGGCGGTCATTGGCGCGTCGCCGTCGTTCAGCGTCACCTCATAGCGGGCGTGCAGACGGTCCTCGACGGCGGCGGGCCAGCGGCGGCTGATGAGGATTTTTGGGGCCATGGATCCTCGTCTCAGATCAAACCGCGCCGGGCCAGATTCCGCATCAGGGCCGCGGCGCCGAAGGTCCAGGGTTCGCAGGCGTCGGTGGCGGTCACGCGGTTGATCAGGGCGCCCAGCCGGTCGCAGGCGATGCGCACCACGTCGCCGCCCTCATGGGTGAAGCCCTTGCCGGCCTCGTGCCGGTCGTCCACCGGGGCGAATAATGTGCCCAGAAACAGCACCAGGCCGTCCGGATAGCGATGGTGGTCGTTCACCGCCTGGGCGGCCAGATCGGCGGGGGAACGGCTGATCTCGCTCATCAGCGAGCGGCCGGTCATGACGAAACCGTCCTCGCCGGTGACCGTCAGGCTGATCTCCAGCCGTTCCACGTCCGCCAGGCTGAACCCGTCGTCGAACAGACGCACGAACGGGCCCACGGCCGCCGCGCCGTTGTTGTCCTTGGCCTTGCCCAGCAGCAGGGCCGAGCGCCCCTCCACGTCGCGCAGGTTGACGTCGTTGCCCAGCGCCGCGCCCACGATGCGTCCGGTGGAGGCGATGGCCAGCACCACTTCCGGCTCGGGGTTGTTCCAGACCGACGCCGGATGCACGCCGATCTCCGCCCCCGTCCCCACGGACGAAAGCGGCTGGCCCTTGGTGAAGATCTCCGCATCCGGGCCGATGCCCACTTCCAGATACTGGCTCCACGCCCCGCCCTCGATCAGGGCCTTCTTCAGCGCCGCAGCCTCCGGCGAGCCGGGCTTCAGGTCGCGCAGGTCGTCGCCCACCAGAGCCTGAATGCGCGCGCGGATGGACGCCGCGGCCGAGGCGTCGCCCCGCGCCTTCTCCTCGATCACCCGCTCCAGCATGGAGGTGACGAAGGTGACGCCCGCCGCCTTCACCGCCTGAAGGTCGATGGGCGACAAAAGCCAGGGCTGCGACGGATCACGGGTGCGCGGATCGGTGTTGGCCAGGACGTCGGCCAACGATCCGACATCGTCACCGTCGGCGCCTTGCAGCGCGCCCGCGGGATCGTCCGCCTCGCATAGATCACGGGCCGTCGGAAAGACGGCCGTCACAGCCGTCAGGCGCGCGCCATCCACGCGCACCACGGCCGGGCCGCTGACCTCGGGCAGCCAGACGCGGCCGAACAGCAGGGCCTCGGGATCGGCAGGCAGGATGTCTTGCGGCGTCAGGGTCATCGGCGGCGGAACACCGGGGGGCGTTTCTCGGCGAAGGCGGCGCGGCCCTCGCGCGCATCCTCGGTGGCGAAACAGATGGTCTGCAGGTCGCGCTCGTACTCCACGGCCTTTTCATAGGGCATGTTGTGGGCGGCGCGCAGGTTCACCTTGGCGGTTTCCGCCGCGATGGGCGCGCGCGAGGCGATGACGGCGGCGATCTCGCGGGCGCGGTCCATCAGACGGTCTGGCGCCACCACCTCGCTCACCAGACCCCAGGACAGGGCGGTGGCCGCGTCGATCGGATCACCGGTCAGGATCATCATGGCCGCATTGGACGCGCCGATGGAATGGGCCAGTCCCGCCGCCATCCCGCCGCCGCCGATCCAGCCCAGCTTGATTTCCGGCGCGGCGAATTTCGCATTGGCGGACGCCAGACGGATGTCGCAGCTCATGGCCGTTTCCAGCCCCCCGCCCAGGGCGTAGCCGTTGACCGCCGCAATCACCGGCTTGCTGCACAGGCGGACCGCATCGCAGTAGTCGCCGCGATTGCGGAACTGCCAGGGGGTCTCATAGGCGTCCAGGGTCGTGATGTCGGACCCGGCGCAGAACGCCTTCTCCCCGGCTCCGGTCAGGATGACGCAGCGGATCACGTCCGAGGCGTCGCACTCGGCGATGGCCGCCTCGATGGCCTCGGCCATGTCGGGGGTGACGGCGTTCAGTTTCTGTGGACGGTTCAGGGTGATGACGGCGACGGCGCCGTCCACCTCGAAGGAAAGGTCGGGGGTGCTCATGTCTCGGCTCCGGGCGCGTGATGGCGGGCAAAGAGGGTCTGCAGATCGTCCAGAACGGCGTCCGCCGCATCGCCCACCAGAAGGCCCTGGCGCAGGCGCTCGGACGCGGCGGTCTGGAAGGCGATGGCCCCGTCGTGCCGGGGGCGCAGGGACGCCTGTTCGAGGGTCTGGATCGTGCCGGCGTAGAATCCGCCCCAGCGCGCATCGACGGCCGGGTCGCGCCAGGCCGAGCGCAACGCCGGCTGGCCGTCGTGGTCGGGGATGAAACCCGCCTGCGCTTCGGCGGACATTAGCCAGCGCAGGTGGTCCATCAGCTCCGGCGACGGTCTGGCGCGGCGTGACACGCCGATGCCGGTGCCGCCCAGAATCGAGCCGATGGGCCCGCTCGCCGTGATGCGCGGCGCATCCGAAAAGGCCACAGCGCCCGGCGCATAGGTCACATAGCCATAGACCAGCGGACACAGCGCCACGTCGTCGTGCGCGCTCATGTGCTCCAGAATGGCGATGGGGTTGGCGTCGCGCAGGGCCTCGGGGCTGGTGCGCGTCAGGCGGGACAGGATGGACCACGCCTCGCGGGCGGCGGCCCGCTCCAGGAACACATCCGGCTCAGCGGCCGCTCTGGCGCCCAGGGCGGCGCAGACCGACTGGAAGCTCAGGATCGCGTGGGGCCCGGACAGCGAAAGAACCACGGTCTTGCGCTCCGACAGGGCGATCACTTCGTCCCAGGTGACGGGCGGCGTCTCGACCGCATCGCGGCGCCGGGCCATGACCTGGCTGGCGGCGTCCAGCGGCAGCGACCAGTGCCTGTCAGCGTATCGATAGCTGTCCAGGCTCGGCCCGATGCAATCGCGGCGCCAGCCCGCGATCTCGTCAGCGGAGAACAGTTCCTCCAGCGGGGTCAGGCAATCCGCCGCCACCGCCTCACCCACATGGGGATGGTCCAGCACCACCAGATCATAGCGGGCGCACAGTTCGCCGATGGGATGGGCCTCGAACCCCTCCAGCGAGTGCCGGTCCCAGCTCAGGCTGAGACCGGATTCAGCCGCGCGCCACGCCGCGGCCTCCAGCGCGCGATAGCCGCGCGGGTGGTCCCAGGTCAGGCCCCGCCAGATCCCGTTCATGCGTCGGCCTTCACTACCCCGGCGCTCAGCAGGCGTTCGATCTCGGCCTCGTCCTTGCCGGCCTCGCGCAGGATTTCCCGGGTGTGCTCGCCCACCTGCGGCGCGCCCCGCTCGATGGTGGTGGGGCTCTTGGAGAACCGGATGGGGAAGCCCGGCGTCTTCACCCGGCCCTCCGACGGATGGTCGTATTCCACGAAGGTGCCGTTGTGCTTGATCTGCTCATCCTCGACCAGATCGGCGTATCCATAGACCGGCGCGGCCCAGATGTCGTTCTCGCGGAACAGGGCCAGCCATTCGGCGCTGGTCCGGGTAACCAGCCGCACCCGGGTGCAGGCGAAGATCTCGTCACGCAGGCGCCAGCTGTCGGTCTCGTCGTCCAGATCGGCGAAGAACGGCTCGTCGATCAGGGCGCCCAGCTTCTTCAGCGAGGCCATGGCGATGGAGATGTAGCCGTCCGACGTGGCGAACACGCCGTAGGGCGCGCGGATATAGGCGTGGGCATGGGGCTCGGCCGACCGCGTCTGGGGCTTGTTCCCGACGGTGAAGACCGACAGCTCCTGCATCTGGATGGTGGTGATGGCGTCCAGCATATTGACCTGGACCAGCTGGCCCTCGCCCGTCCGCTCGCGGTGGAACAGGGCGGCCAGCGCGCCCTCGAAGGCGGTGTAGGCGGTGACGGCGTCCACCAGATATTGCCCGGCCGGAGACGGCGGCTGTCCCGCCGCGCCGGTGGACATCATGGCGCCGGACATGGACTGCAGCAGAAGATCCTGACCGGGATAGTTCCTGTACGGACCATCCTCGCCATAGCCGGACATGGACACATAGATCAGGCGCGGATTGATCGCCGACAGGGTCTCGTAATCCACCCCCAGACGCGCCGCCACGCCGGGACGATAGTTCTGGAGGAACACGTCGGCGTCCCTGACCATGTCCAGCAGCAGAGCCTTGCCCTCCGGCGACTTGAGGTCCACGGCCAGCGACCGCTTGTTCCGGTTCAGGGACAGGAACGAGACGTTGATGCGGTTTCCCGTCGCGCCGCCGGCGGCCACATGGCGCTGCCACTCGCCGGTGGTCGGCTCTACCTTGATGACGTCGGCGCCCATGTCGCCCAGGCGCTGGGCCGCGAAGGGCCCGGCCATGGCGATGGAGCAGTCCAGTACGCGGACGCCGCTCAGAATACCCATTGGAAATTCGTCCTGATGAAAACTACTGCATCACCCAGCCGCCGTTCACGTGCAGCGTCTGTCCGGTGATGAAGCCCGCCTCGTCGGCGGTGAAGAAGGCGATGGCGTGGGCGATGTCGCCCACATGACCCCGGCGTTTGACCGACTGCTGCTCCAGCACATGCCGGTTGTAGCCCTCGGGGTCGGGATGGATCTTCTCGGCGTCGGTGGGAAAGGCGCCCGGCGCGATGGCGTTGACGGTGATCCCGTGCGGGCCGAACTCCCGCGCCCAGGCCCGCGTCAGGCCCATCAGCGCGCCCTTGGACGCCACATAGGTCGACAGGTTCGCCCAGCCGCCCGAGAGGGTGATGCTGGAGATGTTGATGATCCGCCCGAAGCCGCGCGCCTTCATGCCCGGCAGGGCTTCCTGAACCGCCACGATCCCGGCGTCCACGTTGACCCGCTGGACCGCCTGATGGTCCTCGACGGTGTAGTCCTCGAAGGCTTTGGACGGGTAGATCGCCGCATTGTTGATGACCACGTCGATGCCGCCGGTGTCGGCGATCTGGCGCTTAAGCTCGGCCCGGAACGCCTCCAGGTCCGACAGGTCGACGGTGGAGACGATCAGCCGCCCCGCGCCCTCGCCCTCGGCCGCCGCCGTCAGATCGGCGACCTTCACCGGATCGTTGTCCACCGCGATCACCGTCGCCCCGCGCGCCATCAGCGCCAGCGTGGTCTTCAGGCCCAGGCCGCCTGCGGCGCCGGTGTACAGAACGGTCCGCCCCTGCATCAGCCCGCTCCCGTGATGGGGGGAAACACGCCGGACGGCTCGGGATAGTCCTCGTCAGGCTGGGCGGCCACGGCGGTGATCCGCGACACCGCGTCCGACACGGCCGCGGCGTCCGGCAGGATGCGGAACACGCTGTCGTAGCGGCGCTCGTCGCCGTGCTCCAGCCAGATCAGCTCGTCCCGCTCGCGGGCGAAATCCTTGCCCATAACATGGTTGGTGGAGGGCTCGATGCCCAGGGCGTAGTGCCCGGCTTGCAGGTTCTGCCACTCGTACATGGCCGGGAATTGCGACTTCCGGGTCTGAACCTCGAAGCCGAAACCCAGAGCCTCGTTGACCAGCGCCACATTGACCCGGCCGTCCGCATCGGCGGCCATCTCGTGCTGCCAGACCTGTTCGTGGAAATTCATCTTCGGCGCCGGCAGGGTGCGGTAACCCACCCCCTGCTTGCGATAGTCCTCGCCCGCGTGCGCGGCCCAGACCACATCGCGGATCGGCGCCACATAGCGCGAGCCCTCGGCCAGCACCGGGTGCCCCACATTGATGTGGTAGCAGTACATGTGCGGCGTCCGGTAAAAGCCGTGGTTCACCACCCGGTCGTGCAGGCGGATGTCGTCGCCGCCCACCGTGGCTTCGATGCGCCTGATCAGGTGCAGGTCCTCACCGAAAACGGTGGATTGCTGCACCACCCCCTCGGCCCACAGGATGCACTCGTCGCCGTCCCAGCGTTCGCCATAGCCGGTCAGGCGCGCCGGGATCGTGCCGATCCGTCCGTGCAGGGAGGAACTGACCGTCTTGCGCGGACCATAGTGGTAGTGCCCCGCCGGATCGTCATGCATGAACAGGACGTGGTCCAGACCGCAGGTGACCATCAGGCCCGAGAACGAGCGGAACCAGCCCAGGCCGCCCTCGCCCTCATACTCGTGCAGGTCCGGCCGCCGGAAGCCCGAAGGCGAGTGCCAGCCCACCGCACGACCACTGTGCTCGCAGTCGGCGATGTCCATGGCCCGGTCCACCAGAACCGTGAAGCGCAGGCCCGTGCCGGTGCGGAATTCCAGCATCCGCACGCCGCGCTCGACTCCGTCGCCCAGTGTCATCAGACGCACGCCGGCGAACTGGGACAGCGCGCCGGTGCGCTCGGAAAGCGCACGTCTGGTCAGGGTTTCGCCGTATAGCTCAGCCACGTCTGTTCCCGGGTTTCCATTCTTATTGTAATACGTATTATGACTACACGTTCAGGCTCGGAGGCGTCAACATGAAGCCGGAAACTTCATCGGGAACGGTGCGCCGCTGTTTCGCCGTGGATCTGGTGGCCGACGCCGACATGATCGCCCGCTATGAGGCGTGGCACGCCGCCGGCGGGCCGCCTGCCGCCGTCACCGCCGCCATCCGCGCCGACGACGTGCGCGAGCTGGAGATCTGGCGCGTCGGCGACCGCATGTTCATGATCGTGGAGCAGGGGCCGGGCTACGATCCCGTGACCAAGGCGGCGCGGGACGCCGCCAACCCGGATGTGCAAGCGTGGGACGCCCTGATGCGCACCTTCCAAAAGCCGCTACCCTTCTCGCCGGACCAGACCTGGACCGAGATGACCCGCATCTACGCCCTGTCGGAGCAGCCTTGAGGCTTGCTGAAAGTTGGTGGCTGCGCCGCCCGGGTCGTAGTCAGATGCCCCGACAAGCTCCAGTGATGCGGACAGTCCTGCTTTCAAGCGGCGTGCGGATCTCCGGAAAGCCACGCGGGCGACCATCCCGGATGGCGACTGATGGCCCGCGCCGTTTCGCGAGCCTGCTTCGCCTTGGCCGCCTTCTACGGCTGGAAGAACTCGCGGCCGGATGGTTGAGGCCAGGGGAGGGTCTGGACGGCCCTCGGACTGTTGCGGTAGGCGATTTCTTGTCATGCTTCGCCATGCGTCCGCTCCAGGGCCGGAACGGGAAGGGCCCAAAAAAGCCCCGGACCGCGCCGCCGCCATGTCATAAGCGGCCGCCGGCCGTTCTCGGGCGACGCGGCGAAACACCAGAACTGAATCCGAACCAGGATCCGGCATGACCATCGAACACCACGCCACCCCCGGCTTTGACGACCAGGCGCCCGGGACCTCCGGCCTGCGGCGGCCGACCCGCCGTTTCATGGAGCCGCATTATCTGGAGACCTTCATCCAGGCCCTGTTCGAGGTCGCCGACCCGCCCAGGGGCGCCACGCTGGTGGTCGGCGGCGACGGGCGGTTCTTTTCGGATCAGGCGGCGGCGACGGTGATCCGCATGGCGGCGGCCCACGGCTTCGGCCGGGTGCTGGTGGGGCGGGACGGGCTGTTGTCGACCCCGGCGGCGTCGCATCTGGTGCGGATTCATCAGGCGTTCGGCGCGGTGATCCTGTCGGCCAGCCACAACCCCGGCGGCCCGGACGGCGATTTCGGCGTCAAGTTCAACGGCGCGTCGGGCGGGCCGGCCCCGGCGTCCCTGACCGATGCGGTCCGCGACCGCGCCTCGGCCCTCCGGCGCTACAGCCTGTCGGACCAGCTCGCGCCGTCGCTGGACCGGCCGGGCGCCTTCGACCTGCACGGCATGACAGTGGAGGTCGTCGACCCGGTGACGGCCTATGCGGACCTGATGGAGACCCTGGTCGACTTCGATCAGATCCGCACCCTGATCGCCCGCCCGGACTTCTCCATGCTGTTCGACGCCATGCATGCGGTGACCGGACCCTACGCCCGGGAGATCTTCGAGGTCCGGCTGGGCGCTGGCGGCGTGGTGATGAACGGCGCGCCCTCCCCCGACTTCGGCGGCGGCCATCCCGATCCCCATCCCGACCACGCGCCCGAACTGGCCGCGGCCCTGTTCGGCGATCAGCCGCCGTCCTTCGGCGCGGCCTCGGACGGGGACGGGGACCGCAACATGATTCTCGGCCCCGGCATGATCGTTTCGCCCGGCGACAGCCTGGCCATCCTGACGGCCAACGCGTCGCGCCTCGGCGCCTATCGCAGACGGCCGCTGAAGGGCGTGGCCCGCTCGGCGCCCACCAGCCGGGCCGTGGACCGGGTGGCCGAACGGCTGGGCCTGCCGCTGTATGAGACCCCCACCGGCTGGAAGTATTTCACCAACCTGCTGGACGACGGCCGCATCACCTTCTGCGGCGAGGAGAGCTTCGGCACCGGCGCGGACCATGTGCGCGAGAAGGACGGCCTGTGGGCCGTGCTGATGTGGCTGAACCTGCTGGCGGTCGAGGACCGTCCGCTGCCGGACATCGTGCGCGATCACTGGCGCCTGTACGGCCGCGATTATTTCCAGAGGCTGGATTTCGAGGATCTGGATGCGGACCTCGCCTCGGGTTTCATGCGCGATCTGCGGGCCGATCTGGACCAGATGGCGGGACGCACCGTCGGCGCATTCACGGTGCGTCAGGCCGAGGAGTTCCGCTATGTGGACCCGGTGGACGGTGCGGTGGCCGAGCAGCAGGGCGTGCGCCTTTGGCTGACCCCCGACGCCCGAATCACCTACCGCCTGTCGGGCACCGGCGCGCGCGGCGCGACCTTGCGGGTCTATGTGGAGCGGTATGAAGCGCCCACGGGCGTGATCGACGCCCCCGTGGGTGAGGCCCTGTCGGCGCTGTCGGCGGCGGCGGCGGAAGCGGCGCACATCGCCGGGCGTCTGCAGCGCACCGCCCCGTCCACGATCACCTGATGGCCCCCATGAAACGTTTCGAAGAGCTGGACTACCGTCCCACCGCCAAGGGGCCTGCCATCCTGCGCCGTCGGTGGGTCCCGGCGGTGGACCGACACGTGGTGGAAATCCTGCTCGGCGACGAGCACCTGATGTCGGACCTGTTCATCGAGGGCGAGTCCGAACTGGCGCGGCGGGCTCTGGCGCTTGCGCCGGATCGGCCGCTGTCGGTGCTCGTCGGCGGCCTCGGCCTCGGCTACACGGCCCGCGCCGCGCTGGAGGATCAGCGGGTCGCCCGTCTGACGGTGCTGGACGCCCTGCAGCCGGTGATCGAATGGCATGAGGAGGGGCTGGTGCCGCTGACCCCGCCCCTGCGCGACGACCCCCGCTGCGTCCTGCGCCTGGCCGATTTCTTCACCTGGTTCCGCCCGGGAAGTCCCCGGCCCAGCGACGAGACCTATGATCTGGTGCTGCTGGACATCGACCATTCGCCGACGCGCCTGCTGGCCCCCGACCACGGCGCCTTCTACAGCCCCGAAGGTCTGTCGAATCTGGCGTTGGGCATGCGGCCGGACGGGGTGTTCGCCATGTGGTCCGACGATCCGGCCGAGGCTCATTTCATTGACGCCCTGAGGGGGGCGTTCGCCGACGTGCGCGCCGAGGACGTGGGCTTCGAGAACCCGCTGACGGGCGAGCCGTCCCGCTGCACCCTTTATCTGGGGCGCAGGCGATGAGGGTCAGACCCTTCTCGGCGGAACCACGCCGGCCCTCATGAACCCGCGCTTGCCCGCGCGCGTTGACGGCTCTAGGTTCCGCCGCTCCCCGATCAGCCGCCCCACGGACATCCATGGCCGCCCGTCACTACCTCGATTTTGAAAAGCCGATCGCCGAGCTCGAGGCCAAGATCGAGGAACTGGGGCTGCTGTCCGAATCCGCCGGTTCGTTCGAGGCCGAGGTGGCGGGCCTGCGCAAGAAGGCCGACCAGCTTCGCAGGAAGACCTACGCCGAACTGGATCCCTGGCGGAAGACCCAGGTGGCGCGCCACCCCCAGCGGCCCCACCTGGCCGACTATCTGGCGGGCCTGTTCACCGACTTCACCGAGCTGCATGGCGACCGCAAATTCAGCGATGATCAGGCCATCATCGGCGGCCTGGGACGGTTTCGCGGCCAGGCCTGCGTGGTCATGGGCCATGAGAAGGGCCACGACACCGCTTCCCGCCTGACCCACAATTTCGGCATGGCGCGGCCCGAAGGCTATCGCAAGGCTGTGCGCCTGATGGACATGGCCGAGCAGTTCGGCCTGCCGGTCCTGACCTTCGTGGACACCGCCGGGGCCTATCCGGGGCTGGGCGCCGAGGAGCGGGGCCAGGCCGAGGCCATCGCCCGCTCCACCGAGCGCGGGCTGACCTTGGGCACGCCGATGATCGCCACTGTCACCGGCGAAGGCGGCTCAGGCGGCGCCATCGCTCTGGCCGCCGCCAACCGGGTGCTGATGCTGGAACACTCCATCTATTCGGTCATCTCGCCTGAAGGCGCCGCCTCCATCCTGTGGCGTGACGGCGCGCTGGCGAAGGACGCGGCCGCCGCCATGAAGATCACCGGCCCCGACCTGATCGACCTGAAGATCGTGGATCGCCTGATCCCCGAACCGGTGGGCGGCGCCCACGCCGATCCCGCGGCGGCCATCCAGACCGTGGGCGATGTGCTCGAGGAAGAGCTGAAAGCCCTGACGGCGATGACGCCCGACGCGCTGAAAGCCCAGCGCGCCGAGCGCTTCTACGCCATCGGCAGATTTTAGGCTGCGTCCACCAGGACGATTTCCGCGTCGCCCAACGCCTTCACCGTGATGACGTCTTCACCGGTGATGGCCGCGCCGTCGCGGGCGTTCAGGCGCACGCCGTTGACCTCCACCTCGCCCTTCGCCGGCACCAGATAGCCGCGCCGGGTCGCGCCCAGCGCATAGTCGGCGCTCTCGCCCGCCTTCAGGGTCGCGCCCACCACCCGCGCATCGGTGCGGATGGGCAGGGCGTCCGTGTCGTCGTCAAAGCCGGAGGCCAGCACCACGAACTGGCCGGCCCGATCGCCCTTGGGAAACGGCTTGGCGCCCCAGGCGGGCTTTTCGCCCTGACGGGTGGGCAGAATCCAGATCTGGAAGATGCGGGTGACGTCCGGCTCCACATTGTATTCGGCGTGCCGGATGCCGGTGCCCGCGCTCATCACCTGGACGTCGCCGGCCTCGGTGCGGCCCTTGTTGCCCAGACTGTCCTCGTGGGTGATGGCGCCGTCGCGGACATAGGTGATGATCTCCATGTCGGCGTGGGGGTGGGGCGGAAAGCCCGAGTTCGGCGCGATCTCGTCATCGTTCCAGACCCGCAGGTTGCCCCACTGGGTCCGGTTCGGATCGAAATAGCTCGCGAACGAGAAGTGGTGCTTGGCCTTCAGCCAGCCGTGGTCGGCGCCGCCCAGGCTGTCGAACGGTCTGCGCTCGATCATGATGGTCTCTCCCTGAAGGGGTGGGTGTTGACACCTGAGATAATCGAGACGGTCCTCGGGGAAAGAGTCAACTGAAACACATATTGTTACTAATCACGCCCCGGCGCCGCCTCGGGTCAGCAACGCCCGCAGCAGGGCGTCCAGGATCGGTCGGCCGTCCGGCGAGGCTGCGACCCGGCCGTCTGTGAAATTCAGCCGTCCTGACTGTGCAAGGTCGCCAACCCGGTCCCCCAGGCCCATGCGGCCGATCAGGTCCAGAGGGACGCCCTCGGTGGTGCGCAGACCCAGCAGCAGGCGTTCCTCGTCGGCCTCCTGCGGCGACAGGCGCTGGTCCTCTTCCCAGGGCGCACCGGCGGCCACGCCCGCCAGATAGTCCGCGACCCGGCGCTGGGCGACGGTGGCCGTGCGTGCGCCCTCCAGCGTCAGGCGGCCATGGGCGCCCGGCCCCACGCCCAGATAATCCCCGCCGCGCCAGACATGCAGATTGTGCACCGAGCGCGCCGCCTCGCTGCGGCCGTGGTTGGAGACCTCGTAGGCGTCGAAGCCGCGCGCCTCCAGCACCGCCTGGGTGGTCTCATAAAGATCGGCGGCCAGATCCTCGTCCGGCGGCGCCAGCGCGCCCCTTGCGAAGGCCCGGCCGAAGGCGGTCGTCGGTTCTATGGTCAGCTGATAGGGCGAGATGTGCTCGAACCCCAGATCCACGGCCCGGTTCAGTTCCTCGGTCCAGTGCGCCACCGTCTGGCCGGGGCGGGCGTAGATCAGATCGATGGACAGGCGCGCGAAGGCCGCCCGCGCCAGCTCCAGCGCCCGCATGGCCTCGGCCGCCGAGTGGTTGCGGCCCAGGAACTTCAGGGCCTCGTCGTCCAGCGACTGCACGCCCAGCGACAGGCGGTTGACGCCGGCCTCGGCGAGGGCGGCGAAGCGCGCGGCCTCCGCATCGGTGGGGTTGGCCTCCAGGGTGATCTCGATGTCGCCGCCACCCGGAAACAGGGCGCGCGCCCGCGCGATGACACGGGCCACCTGATCCGGCGGCATCAGCGAGGGCGTGCCGCCGCCGAAGAAGATGGAGGCCAGCCGGCGCGGGCCCAGCCGGGCGGCTTGCGCCTCCATATCCGCCACGATGGCGTCCGCCAGCGCCGCCTGTTCCTCCGTCCGCCCCCGGTCCCGCACCACGTTGAAGTCGCAGTACGGACAGATGCGGGCGCAGTACGGCCAGTGGACGTAGAGAGCGACCGTGTCCGGCTCAGTCAAACAGGGCGGCCTTCAGCTTCTCGAAGGCACGGGCGCGGTGGGTGATGGCGTCCTTCTCCGCCGGCTCCATCTCGCCGAAGGTCAGGTCGCCGCCCTCGGGGACGAAGATGGGGTCGTAGCCGAAGCCCCGCTCGCCCCGGGGCGGGAAGGTCAGGCGGCCGTCCACCCGTCCCTCGACCACCAGACACGGCCCGTGGGGCCAGGCCACGGCCAAGGCCGAGGTGAACCAGGCGGACCGGTCGTCCGAGCCGTTTTCCTCCAGCCGCTCCTCCACCTTTTTCATGGCGTGGGCGAAATCCTTGTCCGGCCCGGCCCATCGGGCGGAGAAAATGCCGGGCGCACCGTCCAGCGCGGTGACCGACAGGCCGGAGTCATCGGCGATTGAGACCAGGCCCGAGGCGTCCGCCGCGGCCCGCGCCTTGAGCACCGCATTGCCCACGAAGGTGGATTCCGTCTCGTCCGGCTCCGGCAAATTCAGTGACTTCGCCGTAATGATCTCGAAACGGCCCTCCAGGAGGGCGGCGATCTCCACCGCCTTGCCCGGATTGTGGGTGGCCGCGACGATCTTCTGTCCCTTGTCCAGCTTGGCTTTCATGATTGACCTTACCTGCGTTTAATGCATTGCAAAAGTTTAATATCGAAAAACAATAAATCTGCTTGTCTGTTTCTCGGCTAATCCGTATTGATAATCACCAAGAACGGGCCGCAACGTTCTTGCAGGTGCGAAAGATTAAGCCCCTGTAATGATGCGGTGCAACATAGCCGAGCCTCACTGAAGAACGAGGACGGCGCCTCAGGAAAGACGGAGACAGACAATGCATACGATGAACGCTTCGATGTGGATGGAAAAGGTCGGGATGAGCCTGGTCAGCGCGATCATGATCGCCGGCCTTCCGATGGCCCTGGTGGCCATTGTCGTCCAGTCCCTGTGATCAACGTCACGCTGAAAGAGCTTTGACGACGACCATGAAGGACGCGAAAAGCAAGACCGCGTGCGGGCTCGCCGGGCCCCGCGCGGCGCCTTCGCCCCTTCGCCCGGCCTGACCACGACGATCCGACAGGACGACAGTCATGCCGATCCAGATTCGCCCCCCCGGCCTGAAGGCCCCGAGCCTGAAGGCATTGGGTCCGGGCTCGGTGTCCAGCCTGCTCAAGACCGCGCTGGACGTCGCCTATATTCTGCTTTGGCTGGTCACCGGCATTCTGCTGCTGGTTCTGATCGCCTCCCTGTTCATTCCTCTGGACAACCTGACCGTCACTGTGGGTGACGAGCGTCAGCTGCCCCTGACCCGCTCGCTGGTTGTGTTTGGTCTCGGCTCGGTCGCGGCCTATTTCGGCGGCTTCGTGCTGATTCTGCGCAATCTGCGCAAGATTTTCCGCACCCTGACTCTCGGCGATCCCTTCCAGCCGGACAATGTCCGCCGGCTTCGCCAGGTCGGCGTGATTCTGGCCGTGGTCACCGGCGGCGTGTTCATCGCCCAGATGCTGATGGCGCGCGCCGCGCCCGGCGTCCTGTCGCCGCAGGGTTTCAGCGATCTGCTCACGCCGGTGTTTTCCGTGCTAGTCGTGTTCGTGCTGGCCGAGGTGTTCCGCGAGGGCGCCCGTCTGCGCCGCGAATCCGAACTGACCATCTGATTTTCGCCGAAAGCGTATCTGTTTCATGGCCATCCGCGTCCAGCTTGACCGCATCTTGCTTGATCGGCGCATGTCGCTGACCGAGCTGGCAGATCGCGTGGGCGTGACCCTGGCCAATCTGTCGATCCTGAAGACCGGCAAGGCGCGGGCTATCCGCTTCTCGACCCTGGACGCCCTGTGCCGCGAACTGGATTGCCAGCCCGGCGACCTGCTGGCCTGGGAGCCGGGTCCCGCCGACACGCCCGATGAGGCCGACACAGACGACGGCGCCTGATCCGTGGGGCGCAAGCTCACGCCCGAGGATCGCGACATCTGGGACAAGGTGGCGCGCACCGTGTCGCCCGCCAAACCCCGCAAGGCCGAACGCATCGCCGTCACCGCCGCCTCGGCCCAGTCCGCCCTGAAGGCCGAGCTGAAAGCCCCGCCGAAATTCGTCAAACCGCCGCGCACGGTTCCTGCGGCGACGTCCGCGAAACCGGCGATCGGCCGCATCGCCCAGGGCGCGCCGGACCCGCTGGAGCCCCGCCGCCACCGCCGCATCGCCCGCGAGCGCGACCCCATCGAGGCGACCCTGGACCTGCACGGCTTCGGCCGGTTCGAGGCGCAGGATCAGGTGACGGCGTTTCTCACATCCTGCCAGTCGCGGGGCCTGCGCGCGGTGCTTCTCATCACCGGACAGGGGCGGCGCGGCGGCGGCGTCATCCGCGCCTCGATCCACGAATGGCTGCAAAGCCCCGGCCTGCGCGGGGTGGTGTCCGGATTTGCGGCCGCCCACCGCCGTCACGGCGGCGACGGCGCGATCTATGTGACCCTCAAGCGCCGGGGCTAGGCGCGGGGGCCGCAGGGTTTTCGCCCTCGGGCAGGCCGATGTGCACCAGAACCCAGCGGTAGGCGCCCCGGCGCTCGAAGGTGAACACGGTCTGCGCTCCCGCCTCATCGGTCACCGCCATGCGCGTCCGGTTGACGCCCCAGTACAGGGGGCTGGGCCACGGCCCTGCATCTCCATCGGGCGCAGCGCCGCCGGGTCCGGACCGCCCGGCGGCGGAACGGCCTTCCCCCGCCGTCAGGCCGGCCAGGGCGGCGGGGGTGAGATAGGCGTCCACGTCCACCGCCGGGCGCGCGGCGTCCTCCAGCTGGCGGCGCACCGCCCCGATGGGATCCTCCAAAAAGGCCGGCGGCGGAACCCGCGCCTCTGGCCGGTCATCCAGCTGCGGCCGCAGGGACTGGCGCACCGCGCCGAAGTCCACCAGCTCGGCCAGGCTGCCGGTGTCCTCCGACTGGGCCGCCGAGCGCAGGGCGAAGAAGGCCACGCCCGGCGCGGCGAAGAAGCCGATCACCGCCGCGGCGATCGCCAGGAGAAACACGCTCAGAAGGGGACGTTTCATCGGCGCACCATGCCCCAGCCCGGCTGCGGGGCAAAGGGCTGGCGCGTCAAAGGCGAATGCGGCTCACGCCCGTTTGGCCATGACCACCGCCCGATCCAGGGCCTGCAGAAATCTGGAGCGGTCGCGGGGGCCGAAAGGCGGCGGGCCGGAGGTGGCCACGCCCATGCCGCGCAAATGCTCGCCCACCATGCGTCCGGCCAGGGCCGAACCGATAGAGTCCTCGGTGAACACGTCGCCGTTCGGCCGTATGGCCTGGGCCCCGGCCTTCAGCGCCCGGTCCGCCAGGGGGATGTCGGCCGTCACGACCACGTCGCCCGGCCCGGCCCGCTCGGCGATCCAGTCGTCTGCGGCATCCGGGCCCGCCTCCACAACCACCTGCTCGATGTAGTCCGCGCGGGGAAGGTTGATCCAGCCGTTGGACACCACCACGGCCCGCAAGCCCGTGCGCAGGGCCACGCGGAAACATTCATCCTTCACCGGGCAGGCGTCGGCGTCGATGTAGAGCGTATGCATGACCTTGGCCTAGCGCGGAACCAGCCGCCACATGCGCAAGGGATGGCGCACGGTTCCGGCTTCCTCTCCGGCCTCGTCGCCCCGGCCCATGTAGAAGTCGGCGCGGACCCGGCCCCGGATGGCGCTGCCGGTGTCCAGGGCCGTGACCAGACCGAAATAGCTGTCCCGCGCACCCATCAGCCCGGCGCCGCTGGCGGCGATCCACACCGGCTCTCCATAGCGCCAGTGGGCCGGGTCCACGGCGATGGCGCGGCGCTCGGGCAGGGGCACGCCCGCCGCCCCGGCCGGTCCCTTGCCGTCGTCCGGCTCCAGCCGGAAGAAGATGTAGCGGGGGTTCAGACGCATGACCCGGTCCGCCGCCGGCCCCCGATTGTCCGCCAGCCAGCGGCGGATGGCCTCGCCGGATGTGCCGTCGCGGGGCAGCAACCCTTCGTCCGCCATGGGCCGGGCGATGCCCAGAAAGCGCAAGCCGTTGTCCGCCGCATAGGCCGCCCGCGCGGTGCTGCCGTCGGCGAAGGTCAGATAACCAGAGCCCTGGATCTGCAGAAAGAACAGGTCCTCCGGCTTCAGCCAGGCCATGACCAGCGACGGGTCATAGGACGTCTCTATGGCCGCCCGGTCGGGATAATCCCGCACCGTCCCGTCCGGCAGGCGCTGGCGGTACAGCGCCCGTCCGTCCGACCCCTGACTGCGCGTCAGGTCCGGCGGCGGCGCCAGCAGGGGCGCCGAGAATTCCGCGTCCCGCGCCGCCCGGGCCTCGTATTCCGGGGCGAAATAGGACGTCAGTAGGCCGACTTCGTCGCCGCCCTCGGGGCGGAACCGGGTCTCGAAGAACAGGCGGGCGTTCTCGCTGGTCACGCCGGGCGTGGCGGCCAGCAGCTTCGCCGCCTCGCACACGCTCCAGGCGCGGCTGTCGGCGCCGCAGCCCTCGACATAGCCGCGCAGGGCCGCCAGATGATCTTCCTCGGCCCAGCCGGGCAGGGCGGCGAAGGCGGGGTCTGAGGGCCCCGGGGTCCAGGGCGCCGGCTCGCCGGGGACGGGCTGCTCAACCGGCAGGGGCGCAGGGGCAGGCCCCGGCGTCGGCGCGGGCGCGGTGGCGCAGGCGGCGGCCGTCAGGGCCACCGCGACCGCGATCAGAACCCGCCGCATCAGGCGCTGGCCGCCTCGACGCGGGTCAGCACCCAGTTGGGATCATTGGCGCCGATGGACCGCTCGAAGGTCCACAGTTCGGCGGTGCGGCGCTCATCCGTGGTTTCCTCGCCGGAGCCGGACGTCGCCTTGCTGCGCAGCTCGGCCAGGAACAGAACCTTGGCCCGGGCGCGGTCGCCTTCGGCCGTGGCGACCTCCAGATCGGCGCGGGGTGGGTGGACAAACTCCACGCTGTCCTTCTCGCCGCGGGCCTCACGGGCCGCAATGCCGCTTTCGAAAGACGCCATCACGCCCGGCGCCAGCAGGGGACGCAGGGCCTCGCGATCGCCCGATGCATAAGCGCGCACGATGGTTTCATAGGCCTGACGGGCGCCGTCCAGAAAGCGGGTCGGGTCGAATGAGGGGTCCCGCGCCTTCAGTCCGGCCGCAGCGGCCGCTGTGGCGGCGTCCACAGGCGTCTCGGGCTTCTGCTGCGCGTCCGGCTCGGCCGGCACGCCCGGCATCCGGGGCGGCTTCTTCATCCCATCCTCGGGCTGACGCCCCACCTTCTTGCCCAGCACATTGTAGAGCTGAAACAGGACGAAGGCGGCGATGGCGGCCATCAGAAGAAGTTCATAGGGAAAGGAGGACACGGCGTTTTCCTGAAAGGCGTCTGGTCGGGCTTAAGGGCTCATATGGGGACGCGCAAGGCGAGCGCGAGACTCACCCCTTCCCGGCGACGGGCGTTGCGGGCGGCGTCCGCCGATGCTAGCAGCCCCGCGACCGTCCTTTCAGGCGAAACCATGGCGTTTGCCCCAAACCGGAAGCTTTCCTGCTCATGACTGACACCAACGCCGACAACGGCGCGTCCAATCCCGTTCCCCAAGGCGCCCAGCCGCCCGCCGGCCCGCACTTCCGCGTCCTGACCCAGTTCGTGCGCGATTTCTCGTTCGAGAACCCCAAGGCGCCGGAAAGCCTGCGCTTCGAGGGCAAGCCCCAGATCGACATGGGCGTCGAGATGAACGCCCAGGGCCGCGCTGACGGCCTGTTCGAGGTAGACCTGAAGCTGTCGGTCAAGGCGACCTCGAACGACAACGCCATGTTCCAGATCGAGCTGGTCTACGGCGGCCTGTTCCAGATCGGCGGCGTCGAGGAGAAGAACATCGAGCCGATGCTCCTGATCGAGTGCCCGCGCTATCTGTTCCCGTTCGCCCGCCAGATCATCGCCACGGCCACCGGCGACGGCGGCTTCTACCCGCCCTTCCTGCTGGAGCCGCTGGACTTCGCGGCCATCTACGCGGCCCGCAAGGCCCAGCAGAACGGCGCCCCGGCCATGCCGCCCGCCCAGGGCGAGGCCTGATCCGGGCTCAGGAGGCGGTCAGCATTATCCGAGGGCCTGATTCACGGCGTCGGTGGAATCGCTTCGCGATTTCACCTCAACCGATCAGGCCTGGGCCGCCTCCACCCCATATCCCCGCCACAGCGACAGATCCTTGAACTGGCTCTGCAGAAAGGCGACGTGCGCCGCCTCTTCTTCCGGTGAAACCCGCACGGGCAGGGGCCGCGGCCGCTCGCCGTGGCTGACCGCCTTGAAGCCCGCCGACGTGGGGCCGCGCGCGGCGCTGAGGTCCAGCACCCGCTCCTTGCCGCCCTTCAGCTCCAGATAGACCGAGGCCAGCAGCCGCGCATCGATCAGGGCCCCGTGCAGGGTCCGCTCGGCCAGCGAAATCTTGAAGCGCTTGCACAGGGCGTCCAGCGAGTTGGCCATGCCGGGAAACCGGGTCTGGGCCAGCGCCAGGGTGTCGATCCAGCGCACCTCTTCCACGATCAGTCGCCCGCACAGCCCCAGCTCGTGGTTGATGAAGGCCCGGTCGAAGGCGGCGTTGTGGGCGATCACCGGCGCGTCGCCGATGAACTCCAGCAGCTCGTCCGCCATTTCCATGAATTTGGGCGCCCCGCGCACCTTGTCGTCGGTGATGCCGTGCACCCGGATCGCGTCCGGCGGGATCAGCCGCTCGGGATTGACCAGACGGTGGAACGTCCGACCCGTGGGCAGCAGATCATCGATCTCGATACAGCCCACCTCGATCAGCCGGTCGCCGGTCTTCGGATCAAAGCCGGTGGTTTCGGTGTCGAGAACGATTTCGCGGGCCATGGCCCCTTATTGCGGCGTTTCGCGCGCCGATGGAATCCCCCGGCGCCCCGCCCAGCCCGGTTTCAGCACCTCATCCACAACCGCGCGCACTTGATCCCGGGCATGGTCCAGCCCCTTGTGGCTTTCGATGATGAAATCGGCCCGCGCTCGTTTTTCCCCGTCCGGCGTCTGGCGCGCCAGAATCTCGGCGAAGCGCTCCGGCGTCATGCCGGGCCGCGACAGGACCCGCTCCCGCTGAACCTCGGCCGGGGCCGTGACCACCACAACCGCATCCACCTCGGCGTCGCCGCCGGTCTCCATCAGCAGCGGAATGTCCAGCACCAGCAGCCGCGCCCCCGCCGCCCGCGCCTCGGCCATCAGCTCGGCCCGGTGTTCACGCACC
The DNA here is from genome assembly GCF_047617075.1 of Brevundimonas sp. Taxonomy (GTDB): domain Bacteria; phylum Pseudomonadota; class Alphaproteobacteria; order Caulobacterales; family Caulobacteraceae; genus Brevundimonas. The sequence continues at coordinate 7,577 of NZ_JBLGCI010000002.1, read as the reverse complement.
AGCGGATGCACGATGGCCTCCAGCCGGGCGTAGCCGTCCGGGTCCGCGCGCAGGGCCTCGGCCAGCTTCGCCCGGTCCACGCCGTCCGGCCCCGTCACCCTTGGAAAGGCCGCCTCCACCGCCTGAACCACCGCGCCGCCCCGGGCATAGAGATCATGCACCGCCGCGTCCGCGTCCCAGACAAGCGCGCCTTCCTCGGCGAACATGGCCGCCGTGGTGGACTTGCCCATGCCGATGGAGCCGGTCAGGCCCAGCACGATCACGGCTCGAGCCCTTCAAGATGCGCCAGAACCACCGTGCGCGGGTCCAGATCCGGCGGTTCCCGGTCGAAAATGAAGGCGAACGACGGCCCCGCCTGTCCGGTCAGCATGCCCAGTCCGTCCACGCCGGTCAGCCCGCGCGCACGCGCCGCCGTCAGAAATGGCGTCTCCAGCGGCTTGTAGGTCATGTCCAGCGCCGCCACGGCCTCGGGCGTCCGGCTGAAATCGAAATCCATCGGGCCGCTGACGGCATTGATCACGAGACGGGCGCCCGCGATGTCCCCCGCCACCCGCACCCTTTCATCAAAGGTCTCAGCCAGCGCCTGCGCCCGCTCCGGCGTGCGGTTCAGGATCACCACCTCCGGCGCGCCGCCGTCCAGCAGAGCCGCCACCGCCGCCCGCGCCGCGCCGCCCGCGCCAAGAAACAGCACCGGCCCCACCGTCAGATCGAAATCCGGCGCCTGTTCGCCCAGCGCCTTCAGCAGGCCTTCGCCGTCCGTGCTGTGCGCCCGCACCCGCCCGTCCCGAAACGCCAGCAAATTGGCCGAGCCGCAGGCCCGCGCCGTGTCGCTGACCTCGTCGGCGCACGCCAACGCCTGACCCTTGAACGGCGCGGTCACGTTCAGGCCGTGGATCATCCCCGCCCGCCCCGCCTGGATCAGCACGTCGAAGGCCGCCTCGTCGAGCGGCGCAAAGGCGGCGTAGACCGCGTCCATGCCCGCCGCCTCCAGCCAGGCGTTGTGGATCACAGGGCTGAGCGAATGGGCCACGGGCTGTCCCACGACGCCCGCCAGCAAGGCCGCGCCGGTGATCCTCATGAGGCCAGCATGCCCCGCGCCCGCAGCTCCGCCAGCACCGGCCACAGCGGCATGCCCAGCACAGTGAAATAGTCCCCCTCGATGCGCGCGAACAGCTGCGCGCCCAGGCCCTCCAGCCGGTAACAGCCCACGCTGGACAGGATCGCCTCCCCTTCCGCCCCCAGATAGGCCTCCAGAAAGGCGTCCGAGAAATCGCGCACCTGCATCCGCGCCGAATCCGCCGCGCTCCACACCGTTTCCCCGCCCACTGCCAGCGCCGCCGCCGAGTGCAGCACATGACCCTTGCCGCGAAAGGCCCCCAGCCGCGTCCGCGCCTCGTCCAGGCTGCCCGCCTTGTCGATCAGGGCCCCGTCCAGATCCAGCGTCTGGTCCGACCCCAGAACCAATCCGTCATGCTTCCGCGACGCCGCCTCCGCCTTGGCGCGCGCCAGAGCCAGCGCCACTCCCGCCGGGTCCGCGCCCTGCGCCAGCAGACTGACCTTGAGCGCCCCTTCGTCCACATCCGCCGACGTGGCCTCATGGGGCACGCCCGCACCCGTCAGCATGGCTCGCCGCGCCGCGCTCTTGGACGCCAGAATCAGGGTTCGGCTCATGACTGCGCCCCGCCCGCGTCCGGCTCGCCCGTCCCCGCCCGGCGCTCGTTCAGCAGATTGATGACCTGGGCCGCCGTTTCCTCGATGGAGCGGCGGGTGACGTCGATGGTGGGCCAGCCGCGCCGCTCGAACATGCGCCGGGCCTTCACCGTCTCGTCGCGCACCGCCTCGTGGTCCACATAGGTGGAGCCCCGCACCTCCCCCAGACCCTCCAGCCGATTGCGCCGGATCTGCACCAGACGGTCCGGCGACACGGTCAGGCCGACGATGAGCGGGTGCTTCAGCCCGTTCAGCCGCTCCGGCGCCTCCTGGCCGGGCACCAGCGGCACATTGGCCGCCCGCACGCCCCGGTGGGCCAGATAGATGCAGGTGGGCGTCTTGGAGGTGCGGCTGACCCCCACCAGCACCACGTCGGCGTTCTCCAGATCGTTCTGGCTCTGCCCGTCGTCATGGGCGATGGCGTAGTCCAGCGCCCCGATGCGGTTGAAATAGTCGGTGTCCAGCGCGTGCTGGGCCCCCACCCGCGTGGAGATGGCGGCCCCCAGATAGCGCGACAGGGCGCCCACCAGCGGGTCCAGCGCCCCGATCTGCGGCATGCCCATGCGCCGGCACCCATCCTCTAGCGCCGCGCGCAGCTCCCGGTCCACGATGGTGTGCAGCACCACCCCGGGCGAGGCGGCGATGGACTCCAGCACCTTGTCCAACTGCTTGTGGGAGCGCACCAGGGCGTAGATGTGCTCGATGGGAATCACCCCGTCGAAACGGGCCACCACGGCCTTGGCCATGGCGTTCAGGGTCTCGCCGGTGGAGTCCGACACCAGATGCACATGGAAATAGGTGGCCAGACGGCCCGGCTTGGCGATCATCGGGGGGCGAACCTGTGGGCGGCGCCCTGAAAGGCTGGGGACGGTTTCATGACTTTTCCATAGCGTCTCGAGCCGTCGGGCGCATCCTTCGGGATTGCGGGGACGATCCGGGCGGTCGGGGTCATTCCATCCCTTGTGTGCGATCCGTCGGCGCCCAGCATGGGGACGCTTGCCGCCCATGTGGACTTATCCCCGCCGCCCCGATTTCCGCGATTGCTGAATGGCAAAGGGCCGGTAAGGTTTTGTTAACACCATCCCGCCGGATCATCCCCACCACCGTACCCGGTGGATTACCGGCCCAGGGCAGGGGACAGGCGGGGCGCCGTCTGGCCGCGACCCTGAAACTGTCCCCGTCGTCCCCTGCCCAAGACTCTACCCCCATCTCTCAAGATTCTAATTCATGAGTAAGGATTGAGTGGGACGGTCAGGCCCCGTAAACGCTCGGCATGGCCAGCGACGACCCCGTTTTCCTTCGCGCCCTTCGGGGAGAGACCCTCGAGCGCCCCCCGGTATGGTTCATGCGTCAGGCCGGGCGCTACCTGCCGGAATACCGGGCCTTGCGGGCCCAGTCCCCGGACTTCATCGCCTTTTGCCTGAATCCCGAGATGGCCGCCGAGGTCACCCTGCAACCCATGCGGCGGTTCGGCTTCGATGCGGCCATCGTCTTCGCCGACATCCTGCTGATCCCCCGCGCCCTGGGCCAGAAGGTCTGGTTCGAGGCGGGCGAGGGGCCCCGGCTCGGCGCCCTGCCCGACATCGCGTCCATGCGGGATCTGGCCCCGGCGGCGGGTGAAGCCCTGTCGCAGGTGGGCGAGACCCTGTCCCGGGTCCGCGAGGCCCTTGAGCCCGAGCGCGCCCTGATCGGTTTCGCCGGCGCGCCCTGGACCGTGGCCACCTACATGCTGGACGGGGAAGCCCGCACCATTGGCAAGGGCGAGCGGGCCCAGGCGCGCACCTACGCCTATGCGGAGCCCGAGAAGGTGGACGCCCTGCTGGACGTGCTGGTGGAATCCAGCGCCTGGTATCTGAAGATGCAGGCGGACGCCGGCGCACAGGCCCTGAAGATCTTCGAAAGCTGGGCCGAGGGCCTGCCCGACGATCTGTTCGACCGTCTGGTCCTCAAGCCGCACCAGAAGCTGGTGGCCCGCCTGCGCGAACTGGGCGTCACCACGCCCCTGATCGGCTTCCCGCGCGGCTCGGCGGCTCTGGCCGAGGGCTATGCGCGGGATATGGACGTGCAGGCCGTGGCGCTGGACACCGCCTGTCCGCTGGCCGTCGGCCGCCGGGTCCAGGCCATCAAGCCCATTCAGGGGGCGCTGGATCCCCTCCTGCTCCGGGCGGGGGGTGCGGCGCTGGACCGCAGGGTGGATCAGCTGATGGAGGCCTGGGGACAGGGTCCGTGGGTCTTCAATCTGGGCCACGGCATCCTACCTGATGTGCCGATCACCCATGTGGAGCAGGTGCTCCGCCGGATCGGAGCCCAATGACCGACACAGCCACGCCCCGCCGCATCGCCGTCGTCCTGATGAACCTGGGCGGACCCGATGGTCAGGAGTCGGTCCGGCCGTTCCTGTTCAACCTGTTCAACGATCCCGCCATCATCGGCCTGCCGGGCATCGTCCGTACGCCCTTGGCCAAATTCATCTCCTCGAAGCGCGAGGAGGAAGCCAAGGCCAACTATGCGATGATGGGCGGCGGCTCGCCCCTGCTGCCCGAAACCGAAAAACAGGCCGCAGCCCTGACTGACCGTCTGCGGCGCGACTGGCCCGGCGACGACGTCCGGGTCTTCATCGCCATGCGCTACTGGCATCCCCTGACGCCCGAGACGGCGAAGGCGGTGGAGGCGTTCGGCCCGGACCAGGTGGTGCTGCTGCCGCTGTATCCGCAGTTCTCCACCACAACGTCCCAGTCTTCGCTGAAGGCCTGGCGCGAGCACTATCGCGGGCCGGGCCGGATCAGCGCCGTGTGCTGCTATCCCGAGGCCACCGGCTGGATCGAGGCCCAGGCGGCCCTGATCACCGAACAGCTTGAAAAGGCCGGCGACAAACCTGTTCGGGTGCTGTTCTCCGCCCACGGCATCCCCGAGACCCTGGTCCACCGGAAGGGCGATCCCTATCAGGAACAGGTGGAGCGCACGGTGTTCGCCGTGGTCCAGCGTCTGGGCCTGAAGGACTGGACCATCTGCTATCAGAGCCGGGTCGGACCGCTGAAATGGCTGGGTCCGTCCACGCCCGAGGCCATCGAACAGGCCGGTCTGGACGGCGTCGGCGCGGTGGTGGTTCCCATCGCCTTCGTCTCCGAACATGTGGAGACCCTCGTGGAGCTGGACGAGGAATATGGCCACTTGGCTGAGGAAAAGGGCGTCGCGCCCTATCTCCGCGTCCCTGCCGTGGGCGTGGCCGACGATTTCATCGAAGCCCTGGCCGAGGCGGTCGGCTCGGCCGTGGATCGCTCGGGGATCGCGCCCTACGGGCCCGGCTGTCAGGGGGACTGGAAGGCCTGTCCCTGCCGGGGCGTGGCCCCGTGAACGCCTATGATCTGGCCCGGGCCCTGCACGTTCTGGCGGTGATCGCCTGGATGGCGGGTCTGCTCTATCTACCGCGCCTGTACATCTATCACGTCAAGGCGACGCCCGGCGGCGAGATGGACCAGACGTTCCAGACCATGGAGCGTAAACTACTGAAATTGATCATGAATCCGTCCATGATCGCAGCCTGGATCTTCGGCCTGTGGCTGTTCTGGCTGCGCAGCGGCTCCGGCGCGGACTGGTCCTTCGCCCACCAGCCCTGGATGATCGCCAAGATCGCCGGCGTCCTGTTCCTGACCGGCTGGCATCAGTACCTGGGGATGGCGCGCAAGCGGTTCGCCGCCGGGACCAACCAGCGGTCCGAGCGCTATTGGCGCAAGACCAATGAACTGCCCTTCATCGCCGCCATCGTCATGGTTCTGTCCGTGACCCTGGAATGGACCTTCTGATCCGTTCCGCTTGACGTCGCCGCCGGCCTGTGGTGTCGCTGGCGTCGAGGCGCGGAAACGCGCTGCCCTTCTCTCAAGACACCCCGACCGTCCCGCTTGACGCTTGGGCATCCGTCTTTCCCCTCCGGCCTTCCGGCCAGACATCGCCTTTTCCTCCCCCGTCCGCCCGGCCCTCGCCGCGCGGCCTCTTCGCGATACGCTCATGACTGACACCGAAAACCAGACCCCCGCCGACGACACGACGGTCGAGGATCAGACCGCCGACACGCCGTCCGACAGCGATGGCGAGTCCGAAAACGGCGATGACGAGCGCGGCGCCGGTCTCGGCGAACGCATCTCGCTGGAGGAGCTGAAGGAGAAGTCGGCCGCCGATCTGGTCGCCTTCGCCGAAGGCCTCGAGATCGAGAACGCCTCGAACCTGCGCAAACAGGATCTGCTGTTCGCCATCCTGAAGGTGCTGGCCGACGAGGAGGTGGAGATCTCCGCCGACGGCGTGCTGGAGGTTCTGCCCGACGGCTTCGGCTTCCTGCGCAGCCCGGACGCCAACTATCTGCCCGGCCCGGACGACATCTATGTCAGCCCGTCCCAGATCCGCCGCTTCGGCCTGCGCTCCGGCGACACGGTCCACGGTACGGTGCGGGGGCCGCGCGAGGGCGAGCGCTATTTCGCCCTGCTCAAGGTCGACACCATCAATTTCGAGGACCCGGAGACGGTCCGCACCAAAGTCAATTTCGACAACCTGACGCCGCTGTATCCGGACTCCCGCCTGAACATGGAGATCCAGGATCCGACGCTGAAGGATCGCTCCGGCCGGGTCATCGACATCGTTGCGCCCCTGGGCAAGGGCCAGCGCTGCCTGATCGTGGCGCCGCCGCGGGTCGGCAAGACGGTGATGCTGCAGAACATCGCCAAGTCCATCGAGCAGAACCATCCCGAGGTCTATCTGATCGTCCTGCTGATCGACGAGCGCCCCGAGGAAGTCACCGACATGCAGCGCACGGTGAAGGGCGAGGTCGTGGCCTCCACCTTCGACGAGCCCGCCACCCGCCACGTGGCCGTGGCTGAAATGGTCATCGAAAAGGCCAAGCGTCTGGTGGAGCACAAGCGCGACGTGGTCATCCTGCTGGACTCCGTCACCCGTCTGGGCCGCGCCTACAACGCCACCGTGCCGTCCTCGGGCAAGGTCCTGACCGGCGGCGTGGACGCCAACGCCCTGCAACGGCCCAAGCGCTTCTTCGGCGCCGCGCGCAATGTGGAGGAGGGCGGCAGCCTGACCATCATCGCCACGGCCCTGATCGACACCGGCAGCCGCATGGACGAGGTGATCTTCGAAGAGTTCAAGGGCACCGGCAACTCCGAGATCGTGCTGGACCGCAAGGTGGCAGACAAGCGCATCTTCCCGGCCATCGACGTGCTGAAGTCCGGCACCCGCAAGGAAGAGCTGATCGTGCCCAAGGATCAGCTGACCAAGACCTATGTGCTGCGCCGCATCCTCAACCCCATGGGCCCCCAGGACGCCATCGAGTTCCTGCTGGACAAGCTGCGCCAGTCCAAGAACAACGGCGACTTCTTCCAGTCCATGAACACCTGATATGTTTCCCTATCGCCCCGCGCGCGGCGCGGGGCTGCTTGAGGGAGTGTTTCACGTGAAACACGGGAGCCAGCGATGAAGGTCAAGATCGAGATCGATTGCGAGCCAGCCGAGGCGCGGGCCTTCCTGGGCCTGCCCAATGTGGAGCCGCTGAACGACCACATGGTGGCCGAGATGCAGCGCCGCATGGACGAGAACATCGCCGCCATGCAGCCCGACGAACTGATGAAGACCTGGACCAGCTTCGGCCTCCAGGCCCAGGACCACTTCCGCCGCCTCATGGAAAGCGCGACGAAGTCATGACGCCAATCCTCCCCCTTCGGGGGAGGGGGACCGCGAAGCGGTGGAGGGGGCTTGTCCGCTTCACCGCCGCTTGCCTTTCCGATCCCGCGACTGAACCGGGGGGGGGGGGGCGGGGGGGGGGGGGGGGGGCCGCCCCCCCCCCGGGGGGGGGGGGGGGCCGGGCCCCCCCC
>NZ_JBLGCI010000001.1:0-396258 GCF_047617075.1 Brevundimonas sp. | reverse complement strand
AGGGCGGAGGTGGCCGCCAACGCACCCGCAATCGCCCGTGCGCGTGCCGACGCCGAGGTGGCGCGGGTCCATGCGGCGCAGGCGCGCGAACAGGCGACGGCGGCCCGCGAGCAGGCGCGCGTCCATATGGCGGAGGCCCGCGTTCACATGCGCGAGGGCGCCGAGCAGATGCGCCAGGGCGCTCGGCAGATGCGCGAGGAGAGCCGCCGCCTGCGTGATCCGGCCTATCGCGCCCGCCAGATCGAGGAGAACCGGGAGCGCGGCCATACGGTGACCGATGCCGAACTGGTCGCCCTGGCGCCGCGCCTGGGCCGGCAGGCGGACGAACTGGAGGCTCAGGCCGAACGCATGGCCCGTCAGGCGTCCTCGGACATCTGACCCCTCTCACGCCGCCCTACGCCCTGTCCGTTCCGCCGGACAGGGCGTTTGCGCGTCCTTTCGCGGTTGCGTAAGACAGCGTTCTCCCCAACGCCACCCCCGGATCGCCTATGTCCAGCCTGCAGTCCTCCGCCCTCGCGCGCGTCAAGCCTTCGGCCACCCTGGCCGTGACCGCCAAGGCGCGCGAGCTCAAGCGGGCGGGCCGCGACGTGATCGGTCTGGGCGCCGGCGAGCCCGACTTCGACACCCCCGACAACATCAAACAGGCCGCCATCGCCGCCATCCAGCGCGGCGAGACCAAATACACCGACGTGGACGGCACGCCCGAGCTGAAGGCCGCCGTCGTCGCCAAGTTCGCGCGCGAGAACGGGCTGACCTACGAGACCAGCCAGATCCACGTGGCCCCCGGCGGCAAGGCTGTGCTGTACAACGCCCTGGTGGCCACCCTGTCGCCCGGCGACGAGGTGATCGTGCCGGCGCCCTACTGGGTCAGCTATCCGGACATGGTGCTGTTGGCGGGCGGCGAGCCGGTGGAGATCGTGGGCGAGGCCGCCGACGGCTTCAAGCTGAAGCCGGAGGTGCTGGAGGCCGCCATCACGTCCCGGACCAAGTGGCTGATCCTGAACAGCCCGTCCAACCCCACCGGCGCCGCCTACACCCGCGCCGAGCTGGAGTCCCTGGCCGAGGTCCTGCGCCGTCATCCCCACGTCTGGGTGATGACCGACGACATGTACGAGCATCTGGTCTACGGCGGGTTCGAGTACACCACCATCGCCCAGGTGGCGCCGGACCTGTACGAGCGCACCCTGACGGTCAACGGGGTGTCCAAGGCCTACGCCATGACCGGTTGGCGCATCGGCTATGCGGGCGGTCCCAAGCCCCTGATCGACCTGATGCGCAAGGTGGCGGGCCAGACCACGTCCAACCCCTCCTCCATCAGCCAGGCCGCCGCCGTGGAGGCCCTGAACGGGCCGCAGGATTTCATGGCCGTGCGCCGCGCCGCCTTCGAGAAGCGCCGCGATCTGGTCGTGTCCATGCTGAACGAGGCCGAGGGCATCACCTGCGCCACGCCCGAGGGCGCCTTCTATGTCTATCCGTCGGCCGAGGGCCTGATGGGCAAGAAGACCGAGAGCGGCGTCGTCATCGACAGCGACGAGGTCTTCGCCCGCGAGCTGCTGGAAGCCGAGGGCGTGGCGGTGGTGCACGGCGCGGCCTTCGGCCTGTCACCCTTCTTCCGCATCAGCTACGCCACGTCGGAAGATGTGCTGGAGGAAGCCTGCAAGCGAATCCAGCGGTTCTGCGCCTCGCTGGGCTGAGACCCGGAACCGCGCCTCTCGCGGCGGGTTCTTCTCCCATCATCCAAGGGAGAGACTCCATGAAAGTCCGCGACATCATGAGCCGCGACGTACAGGTCGCCCGTCCCGGCGACTCCATCCAGAACGTGGCCGGCCGCATGGCGGCGGGCGATTTCGGCTTCATGCCAGTGGCCGAGGGCGATCAGCTGGTGGGCACGGTGACCGACCGCGATCTGGTGGTGCGGGCCCTGGCCAGCGGCGCGGGCGCCGAAACCCCGGTCAGCGAGGCCATGAGCACCACGGTGGAGTGGCGCCGCGACGACGAGGATCTCAAGGACGTGCTGAAATGCATGTCCGACAAGCAGATCCGCCGCCTGCCGATCCTCGACAAGGACAACCGCCTTGTGGGCGTGGTGTCCCTCGGCGACCTGTCCACCCGCGTGAAGGAGAAGTACGCGGGAGAGGCTCTGGAAGACATCTCCCGCTCGAACTGACGCCGCTCAGAGGGCCGTGCCGGTCGCCTCGCCGATGGCCTGACGGGCCTCGGTGATGGCGGCGTCGGTGGTGGTCTCGCCCTGCTGGATTTGATTGGCCAGGCCCATCAGCAGCGGTCCGGTGACGGCGCCGAACTGGGGCTCTTCCTCCAGGGTGATGCCGCCCGTAGCCGCGATGACGTCGTCCCAGGCCTGACGCACCGCCGCCCAGTATTCGGCCGTGGCGGCCCAGTAGTCGTCGCCGGGCGCGGGGTCGAAGCCGTCGAAGCGGTCGTAGGTGTTGACCACGTCCTCCTGCACGTATGCGATCAGGTCGGCCGCATCGCCCTGGCCCTGTCCCAGCTTCATGTTGTCCTGCAGGTGCACCCAGCCCGCCGGGGTCAGGGCGTGGCGGTTCGAGCCCACATAGCGATCATAGACGGGGCCGCGCACGGCGTCGCGCCGGGCCAGCGGGCGGGCCGTGGCGTCGCTGGTCCACTGGGCCATGCCGTTGTCGAAGGTCCAGCGACCCACGCCTCCGTAACGGGGCGAGTCGTCGGTCTGCCAGACGGTCTGGGACCAGGCGCCCGCGCGCGCGGTCTCTGACACCGGCGTCAGGGTCCAGCGGTCGGGCCCGGCGTAGGTCAGCACCGTTTCCGGCTGATAGACCCAGTCCTGACGCCAGTGCTTGATCACATGGCTCTGGCCCTCGTGCTCCATGACCAGAATGTGCTGCAGCACGATGCGCTCGCCGGTGTCCTCCACCACGCGGACGATCTCGTGACCGCCGGACAGCTTGGGCTCCAGCGGCTCATAGCCGGGCTGGAAGGCCACGGTTTCGCGCATGTCGAAACGGACGCGGTAGTCCCCGGCCTGGGATAGGATGGCCTGCCGCTCCTGCTCGAACCGGGCCTGGGGCGCCTGGGCGGCGGCGGGCTGGGTCTGGGCCATGACAGGCGTGGCGAGGCCGACCGCCAGAACGGCGGCCAGGGCGACGGCGGGGGCGGCGGCGATGCGGCGCATGTGGGAATCCTCCTGCGATTGGTTCGCGTTATCGAATTATCGGGTCAGTAGCGCAAGGCCAGAGAGACCGAGAAATTCCGTCCCGGCTGGGTATAGGCGTCCAGCACCGCCGAGCTGGACGAAAGCCCGGCGATGTCGCTCCACCAGCCGTAGGTCTCGTCGAACACGTTGAACACGCCGGCGCGCAGGGTGACGCTGTCGTTGACGTTCCAGTAGGCGGTCAGGTCCAGCAGGGTGAAGTCGTCGCCGGTGAAACAGGTGTCGAAGCAGGACAGTCCGTCGGTTTCGTCCGCGTCCTTCCGGGCCGACCAGGTCACGATCGCCTGCCCGCCCCAGCGGCCCGCCGGCTCGGCGTAGCCAAGGCCAGCCACCAGCTTGATGGGATCGACGGTGGGTAAGGCCGCGCGCGCGCCGTTTTCCACCTGTTCGCCGTCCGCATAGAAGAAGGCCGTGGTGACGTTGAACCCGTTGCCCCAGGCGATGTCGCCGCGCGCCTCGAAACCGTGCACCGAGACGCTGCCCAGGTTCACGTACTGATAGATCAGCGGATCGACACCGGGGATGCCCGTGCCGCCCACCACGATCTGGCTGATGAAGTCGTCGTAGTCGGAGCGGAACGCAGCCAGCTGGAGCCGCGCGTCACCGCCCGCCACCTGCACATTGCGGAAGCGCAGGCCGCCCTCGATGCTGGTGCTAGTCTCCGGCCCCAGGTCCGGGTTCGGAATGGAGGTGTAGCCGAACAGCGGATTGGCGAAATAGTTGTTCACCTGCATGGGCGACGGCGCCTTGAAGCCCTCGGCCACGTTGGCGAACAGGCCGAAGGTTTCCGTCGGCCAGTAGACCACGCCCAGCTTGGGCGAGACGTGGCCGTCGCTCTGGCCCTCCACCGTCGCGCCGCTGTACAGTGCGTCATCCTCGGGCGTCAGTTCGTACCAGTCGTAGCGCAGGGCCGGGGTGACGATGAGGCGCCCGTCCAGCATGACGATCTCGTCCTGAACGAACAGGCCGGCCAGGCTGTAGTCGGTGATCGGAACCGGACGGTTGGGGAAGGTTTCGCCCGCCCCGGGAACCGTGCCGTCGCGGATGGCTTCCTGGGTGGTTTCGGACCAGTCACCGCCGAAGGTGACGCGGTGCTCCGCCGCCCCGCCCCGCCCGAAGGTGCGCTGTCCCTGGGCGTTCAGGCCATAGACCCTGTTGTCGAAGGTCACGTCCCGGGTGCGGTCAACGGCCGGGTCACGGTCCTCGAAGGTGAACTGCCGGGTCGTGGCGTCCTGCCAGTAAACGGCCCACGATCCGCGATCCAGACCGAGGACATCCGTGAAGCGGTGATCGAGGCTGATCCGGTCGCGCTGCTGCTCGTCCTCGCCCAGCACCTGAAGGGTGGCGTTGGGCTGGAACGGCGGGACGGCCGGGCCGCGGCTGCTAAGAGAATCGCCCGCCATGTCGGAGTCATAGTGATCCCAGGTCAGGCGCAAGCGGTGGTTCGGCGCGGCCTGCCAGACCAGCTTGCCCAACACGGCGTTGGACGAAAAATCGATGGGGTTGGGCGCGGTGCGAGCGGACGTTTCGCTGAAATTGTCGCCCTGGTTCTCGGTCTCCTGCGCGTCCCGGCGCGTATAGGCCAGCAGGCCCGACAGGGCGCCGTTGGATCCGGCGATGGCGAGACCCTCGGTCCAGCCCTCGTCGGCCGACGCATAGGCGACCCGGCCTCGCGCGGTGAACACCTGCCCGCGCAGCATGTCTTCGGGATCCTTGGTGGTGAAGCTGACCGCACCGGCGATGCCGTCCGACCCGTACAGCGCCGAGGCGGGTCCGCGCAGAATCTCCACCCGCTGCATCAGGTCCAGGTCGCTGTAGCCGCCGCGCCCCACATTCTGGGCTCCGAAGGTGAACCCGGCCGGCACGCGGATGCCATCGGTCACGATCAGAACCCGGTCGCCCCCCATGCCCCGGATGGTGAAGCCCGAGTTGCCGTCCCGCCCCGCGCCCGACAGGGCGGCGGTGAACCGCTGGGGGCTGGTGGGTACGCTGACGCCCGGCTCGAAGCGAACCAGATCCTTGATGTCGGTGTACAGGTTCTCCTCGATCTCCTCGGCGGTGATGACGCTGACAGTGACGGGAATCTCGTCCGTGCGGGCTTCGTTGCGCGTGGCGATGACCGTAACCGGCGCCACGTCCGTCGGCTCGGCCACGACAGCGGCGTCCTCGGCCCAGGCGGCGCCCGCGGTCAGGCTCAGGATGGCGGAGGTGGAAAGCAGAAACGTGCGCATGAGATACGGCCCCGGTTGTTGTTGTGCGGCGCAATTAATGCGAACGATTTGCAGACGCAATATCAATAATTATTTCCCTGTCGAAACGGGCCGCTAACCCTGCCCTTGCATGATTGTCGGCAGTTTTACGGAGCATCGGGGGCCGGCCATGGCGCGCGCGCAGTTTCAGAAAGGCCAGAAGGTCTGGGTCGAGTGCGTCGGCGCCTGGGCCTATATCGAGAAGGTCCAGCCCGTCTGGGCCAAGGGGTTCGAGGAACCGGTGCGCGTCACCTATGACGTGGGGCTGGGGCGCGAGTTCACCGCCGCCGAGCTGATGCTGCCCCAGGATGACGCCGCCGCCGCGAACATGGGCGAGTGGCGGCTGCTGCGCGCCCGCAACAAGTGGCAACTGGCCGAGGATTGCCAGCACCACCCCTTCCCCGGCACCTATCCCGTCGTGGTCACCGATCCGGCGGATTGGGGCGGCTGGCGGGTGCCCGGCGCCGAGTATGATCGGGACCCGGACAAGATCGAGGCCCAGGCCCGGCTGATCGCCGCGTCGCCGGGTCTGATGAAGCTGGCCGAGGATCTGGCCACGTCCATCGACGAAAATGTGGACGAGGCGCCGCCCGAGTTGATCCGTCTGGCCCGCGCCGCGCGGGAGATCCTCAAGTCGGTCAAGACCGTGCCGGGCCCGCCCGGCGAAATCGAAGCGCCCGTGACGGCCACAGCCTGAAACGCGGCCTCGACACGAATCCGCGACGCACCCTAGGCTGCACGTTCTGACGAATCGTGCGGGAGACGCGTTTTGCGGGCGGATGAACGCCGCAGGTCCGGGCCAGGACGCCGCGCGGCGGATCGGGCGTCAAGCGGCTTCGGCATGCCCGCATGGATTCGCGTGGCCGTTCTGGTGGCGACGCTGGGCCTGGCCATCTACTCCCTGCTCTATGTACGCCAGGCGGGCGACCGTCCCCGGCAACAGGCCGTCGAGGCGTCTCGGGTGCTGGAATGGCGCGCCGAGCTGACCGCCGCGCGGCTGGACGCGCAGGCCGCCCGTGCGCGCCTTGGACTGATCGCCGGATCCAGACAACTGCGGCTGACGCCGGGACGGCCGCTGGACGCGGTCGAGGCGGCGCGCGCCGAGGCGCAGGGCTTCGCCTTCGCGGCGCTTGATGCCCAGGGCGGGATCGCCGCGACGGCGGGCGCTGACGCCGCCGCGTTCGAGGCCGCGGCATCCGGACCAGCCGTGACGCGGGCGGCGAACGGCGAGGCCCTGCTGCTTCGGCAAGAGGCCGGCGATGGTCGCATGATCGTCGCGCGCCTGCCCCTGCCGAACCTCAGCGCCGCCCTGGCCGTCCAGAACATGGCGGTCAGCGTAGCGTCCGGCGACACGATCATCGCTTCGTCCCGCCCCGCCTGGCTGGACCAACCGCTGACGGTGCTGGGCGCCACCGAGGCGGACCTGGCCGACGCCGACGGCGGGACCCTCGCCCTCACCGCCGACGGCGGCGAGCTTCGCGCCGCCACGGGCAGAATTCAGTCCGCGCCCATGACCGTCATCGCCACGGCGCCGGCCGGAGCGACCGGCGTGCTGAACCTCATGGGCGACGCCTGGATCCTGATCGGGCCGCTGGGTCTGGGACTGGGCCTTACCGCCGTGGTGCTGTTTCAGGAGCGGCGGGCGCGGCGCGCGACCCGCAACTGGGCCGACACCGAGCGCCGTTTCCACAGCGCGGTGGAGGCGGCGCGCTGTGGCGTGTGGGAATGGAATCTGGACCGGGACGAGGTGATCCTGTCCGACGTCATGGCCGGGATGCTGGGATTCGACCGGGGCGGAGCGGTATCCACCGATGAGGTGATCGAGCGTCTCCACCCGCGACACCAGGAGGCCGCGCGGCACGCCCTGCGTCAGGCGACCGCCTATGGGGTGCTGGAGATCGACGTGCGGGTCGAGGCGCCGGACCAGCCGCCCCTTTGGATGGAGCTGCGCGGCCAGGCCCTGCGCGGGCGGCGCAACGACGGCTACGACCACCTCATGGGCGTGGCGCTGGACATCACCGAGTCCCGCCGCGCCAAGGCCCAGGCCCAGGCTGCGGAAAGCCGTCTGCGCGACGCCATCGAAAGCGTCTCGGACGCCTTCGTTCTGTTCGACCGCTACGGCCGGCTGATCCTGTGGAACAGGGCCTTCCAGGACGCCTTCGGCTATCAGGACTCGCACCTGAAGCGCGGCGCCCAGAAGGACGAACTTAACCGGATCGCGGCCCTGGCCATCCGCAAGGATCAGCCCTCGGCGGACGGTCGTCCCGGCATCCGGGAAATCGAGCTGGCCGACGGTCGCTGGCTGCAGCTGTCCGAGCGGTTCACCGGCGACGGCGGGTCGGTGGTCACGGCGGCGGACATCACCATGGTCAAGCGCCAGGAAGTCGAGCGCAAGAAGTCCGCCGACGCCCTGCGCCAGTCGGTGACCCAGCTCGAGCGCAGCCAGGAAGAGCTGTCCCTGCTGGCGCGCAAGTACGAAGTGGCCATGACCCGCGCCGAGGCCGCCAATCAGGCCAAGAGCGAGTTTTTGGCGAACATGAGCCACGAGCTGCGCACCCCGCTGAACGCCATCAATGGGTTCTCTGAGATCATGGCCGGCGAGATGTTCGGGCCGCTGGGCGACGAGCGCTACAAGGGTTACGCCAAGGACATCCTCAACTCGGGTCAGCACCTGCTGGCGCTCATCAACGACATCCTCGACATGGCCAAGATCGAGGCGGGCAAGATGACCCTGCACTACGAGGCCGTGGATCTGGGCGAAGTCTGCCAGGACGCCATCCGCCTGATGCGCGGCCGGGCGCAGGAATGCGGCCTGACCCTGACGCTGGAGGCTCCGCAGACGCCTGAAATCGAGGCGGATTACCGGGCCCTGAAACAGGTTCTGCTGAACCTGATCTCGAACGCGGTGAAGTTCACGCCGGAGGGCGGATCCATCACCGTGTCGGCGGACCAGACCGGCGACCTGATCCGCGTGTCGGTGCGCGACACGGGCATCGGCATCGCCGCCGAGGATCTGGCCCGTCTGGCCCAGCCCTTCGAACAGGTGGAGGGGCAACACTCCAAGACCACCCAGGGCACCGGGCTGGGCCTGGCCCTGACCAAGTCGCTGATCGAGATGCACCACGGCGAGCTTGCGATGGAAAGCGAGCCAGGTCAGGGCACCACCGTCAGCTTCACTTTGCCCGTCCACCGGCCCGCCGCAGTCATGGACGAAGCCCAGGCGGCGTGACCGATTATTCGTTGGTATCCGGCGGGGTTTGCTGATCGCTGCTTTCGCCGCTGCGGCGGCCATGGCGATGATGGCGCTTCAGCAGGGTGGACATGCGGGCGCGGTCCTCGGGCGACAGATCCGACAGGATGCGGACGGCCTCCACCTCCAGCCGCGCACGGCCCCGAAATTCCGAGGCGCGGGACTGTTCCAGCAGGGCGCTGACCCTCGCGGGGTCGAAATCCTCGCTCTCGGTCAGGGCGATGGCCTGTCGGCGCGCCTCGCGGGCTTCGCGGAAATCCGGCCTGGCCGACAGGGCGGCGGCGCGCAGTTCGGCGCGGACCGGCTCACGCCACGCCGGCTCGATGGTGTCGATGACTTCCATCAGCGGCACGCGAACGCGGCTGGACCGGGCGTCCTCCACGCGGTCCTCTGCGACCTCGCGGGTCACCCAGACCGTGACTCCCGCCGCAACGGCGAACAGGTTCAGGGCCAGCGAGACCGCCAAGGCGATCATCAATGCGCGCCTGCTCATTCCAGAACCTCGGTATCGTCCAGCGCCAGAAGCTGGGATTGATAGAGAACCGCGTCCGCCTCGGCCTGGGCCACCGCGGGTTGGGACAGGTTGAGCCCCACCAGCACCCCCGCCGCGCAGGCCACGGCCCATCCGGCGCCAGAGGCCCAGGCCAGCCGGCCGAAGGCGAAGCGCGCGCGAGGCTTCAGACCCGCCGTCGCCGCCATGGCGATCACGCGCTCGCGCAGGTCATGGCTGACCAGGGCGCGCGGCGAGGCGTCCAGCGCCAGATCCATCTGGCGCGCCTCGAACAGCAGCCGTTCGGCTCCCTGCGGATCGGCGTCCATGAAGGCGCGCGCGGCCGCCCGCTCGGCTTCGGGCCAGCGGCGCGGATCGGCGCCGTAGGCATCCGCCAGATCCTGAAAACGTTGCGCATTCATCTCAGCACACCTTCACTTCTGGCCGTCTCGGCCAGCGACGCCCGCAGGGCGCGTCGACCGCGCGACAGCAAACTCTCCAGCGCCTCGACGCTGATGTCCATCAGGGCCGCAGCCTCGATATTGCCCAGCTCCTGATAGTGGCACAGCACGATGGCCTCGCGCTGGCGTTCCGGCAGGGCCGCCAGCGCCGCGTCCACCCGCGCGCCCAGCTCCGCCGCCTGCAATCCCTGATCCGGCGACGGCCCGGGATCGGCCCGGTCCGGAACCGTATCCGTCAACACCTCGCGCCGTCGACGCAGCCGGTCGTAGCAGAGGTTCAGCGCCACCCGGTGCAGCCAGGTGTCGAACCGCGCCTTGCCCGGCTTCCACCGCGGCGCCTGGCGCCACGCCTTCAGCATCGCCTCCTGCGCCACGTCCTCGGCCTCCGAGGGGTCGTTCAGCATGCGCTGCGCCAGCGCCAGCATGCGCGGAAGCTTGCGCGCGACCATGGCCTGGATCGCCGCGGGGTCGCCCTGACCCACGCGGCTCACCAGATCTTCGTCGGGATCGACCACCCGTGTCGCCAAGCCGGCTCGCTCCGTTTCCCTGCGGGCGGGCCGACCGGACCGATCCGGTCTGTCCCGACATCACCCCTACTCCGCCGCCTGGGCGCGGCGTTCGGCCCGGCGGGCCTGACGTTCGGCGCGGCGCGCCTCGCGCTGCGCACGCATTTCGGCGCCGGTGACGAAACCATCCCCGTCCGCGTCCATGCGGCCGAACTGTTCGGTCGCGCGCTGGCGCGCCTGTTCGATGTTGACGCCCTGACCGCCCTGGTCAAGTCGCATGCCCATGCGTTGGCCGCGATGACCGCGCCAGCCGCGTCGCTGACCCGCCTCGCCGCGCTCGGCCCGGCGTTCGGCCATGCGTTCCACGCGCTGGGCGTGCGACGCATCATACTCGGCGCGGGTGATGGAGCCGTCGCTGTCAGCGTCCATGCGCTCGAACATCCGGTTGCGGCGTTCGACCATGCGGGCCTGACGCTGAGCCTGCATTTCCTCGCGGGCGACCACGCCGTCGCCATTGGCGTCCATGGCGGTCAGGCGGGCGACCCGCCGGTCCACGAACTCGGCCTGGCTGACCCGCGCGTCGGCGTCCATGCGCCAGCCGCGCTGACCCTCATCGTTCGTCTGGGCGATCGCGGCCCCGCTCATGGCCAGGGCGGCGACGCCGCCCAGCACAATCATCTTCCTCATGGATTCATTCTCCTGATCCGCCCGCGAAGGGCGGCGCTGGTCGTCCCTGTCGAAAGGTTCAACGAGCGGGCGTCAGGATTCCGTCGCGGGCGAGGTCAGCGGCCCCAGCAGGGCCTCCAGCGCCGCCCGCGCCGCCGTTCTCCGAGCGGCCAGTTCCGTCTTCAGCGCATCGAAGCTGTCGAACCCGGCCACACCCGCCAGCCGTTCTCGGAACTCGGCGGGTTCGGCCTCCGGGTCCGGGTCGCCCTCGAACGCGCAGCGGATCACCTGGCCGATGGACTGTTGCAGGCTCCAGGCCTTGCCGAATACCGCGTCCAGTCCCGGCGCCGACAGGGCCTCCACCGTCGAGACGGTCAGCGGTTCCCCCCGCGCAGCCGCCAGAAGCTGGCTGTGCTGGGCCGCGAACTCGCAGTCCACCTGGCCGCCGGGCGCCAGCTTCAGTTCCCACAGTCCGCCGCCGGGCCGCTCCCGGTCCATCAGGGCGCGCATGTCGCGCACGTCGCGCGTCACCTGCTCCGGGTCGCGTGGTCGGCGCAGGGCCGTCTGGATGGCGCCGGCCACCCGCTGGCCAAAGGCCGCCTCGCTGGACCACACCACCCGTGCGCGGGTCAGAGCCAGAAATTCCCAGGTCTCGGCCTCGCCGGCGTAGTAGTCCTCCAGCGCCCGGAAACTGACCGACACCGGCCCGGCGCGTCCCGAGGGACGCAGACGCATGTCCACTTCGTACAGGGCGCCCTCCGCCGTGTGCGCCGACAGGGCCGCGATCAGGCGCTGGGTGAAACGGCCATAGAAGGTGTCGGCGCTCCAGCCTTTCCTTTCGGACATGCCGGCGGGATCATCGGCTTCATAGACCGTCATCAGGTCCAGATCGGACCCGGCGGTCATCTCACGCGATCCGGCCTTGCCCAGAGCCACCACGGCGATGCGGCCCGCGAAGGCGCCGCCCTGGCGCGTCACTTCCTTCAGGGCGGCGGCGGACAGGGCGCGGATCGAGACATCGGCCAGATCGGCGTAGGCGTGGCCCGCGCTGTCGGCGTGGGCGCGCCCGGTCAGGGTCTGGATGCCGATGCGGAAGATCTGGTCGCGGTGGATGCGCCGAACCACGTTCATGGCCTCCTCGAAATCGCTTTCACCCACCGCCTCGGCTACCAGTTCGTCCAGCACCCCGGTGTCCTGATCCAGCGGCTCCAGAAAGCGGGCGTCCAGCATGCTGTCCAGGGCGGCGGGATAGCGCGCCAGGGTCCGGGCCAGACGCGGGGCGAAGGCCATGACCCGCACGATCAGGGCGAACAGCTCGGGCTGGGCCAGAAACAGCGACTGGATCTGCGTGCCCGCCGACAGTCCGGCGAAGAAGGTGGAGAACCGCGCGAAGGCGGCGTCCGGCGCCCCGGTCTCGGCCAGAGCCGTCAGAAGACGCGGCGCCAGTCGGGTGAACAACTCTCGCCCGCGCGCCGTACGGGTGGCCCCGACGCGGCCGTGGTGCCAGCCCCGGATCGTATCCGCCACGCTTTCGGGATTGGAGAATCCCATACGCTCCAGCGTCTTCAGGGTCTCCGGATCGTTTTCCACGCCTGTGAAGACGAGGCTGCCCCAGGGCGAGGACAGGTCTTCCTCGTCCGAGAACAGCTCGCCATAGCGGCGGTTGACGCTTTTCAGCAGGGTCTCCACGCCCGCGTCGAACGCGGCCAGGTCCGCCTCACCGGACAGGGCGGCGACGGCGGCGCGGCGCTCGGCGGGTTCCGGCAGGGTGTGGGTCTGTTCGTCTGCCAGCATCTGGATGCGGTGCTCCAGCCCCCGCAGGCGGTCGTAGGCGGCGGACAGCTCGACGCGGACCGTCTCGTCCACATGGCCCGCCGCGGTCAGGGCGGCCAGCGCCTCAAGCGTTCGGGGCGCGCGCAGGCCGGGATCTCGGCCGCCCAGGATCAGCTGCTGGGTCTGGACGAAGAACTCGATCTCGCGGATGCCGCCCCGGCCAAGCTTCAGATTGGCGCCCGCCGCGTGCAGGCCCTCGCAGGTCTTGAAGGCATGGATCTGGCGCTTGATGGAATGGATGTCGGCGATGGCGTGATAGTCGAGGCTGCGTCGCCAGATAAAGGGCGCCAGCTCCGCGAGGAAGGCCTCGCCCTCCCGCAGATCGCCGCACACCGGCCGCGCCTTGATGAAGGCCGCCCGCTCCCAGTTCTGGCCCACGGATTCGTAATAGGCCATGGCCGCGGGCGCCGGGACCACCGGCGGGGTCGATGACGGATCAGGACGCAGCCGCAGGTCGACCCGGAACACGTAACCGTCGCCGGTCCGCTCCGAAAGCAGGCTTGCCACCCCCTGGGCCAGGCGATTGACGAACGGCTGGGCCTCCACGCCGGGCGCCAGGGCCGTCTCGACCACATCAGGATCGTGGAAGAAAGAGATGTCGATGTCGCTGGAATAGTTCAGCTCATGCGCGCCGTGTTTGCCCATGGCCAGGGCGAACAGGCCGGGCACGGGGCCGCGCGGATCGTCGGCGGCGCTGACCAGCTTGCTTCTCTGGCGCGTGTCATGGGCCACGGCGCGCAGAGCGGCGCGGGTGGCGGCGTCGGCGAAATCGGTCAGGGCGCCGGTGACCTGGTCCAGATCCCACACCCCGCCTAGGTCGCACAGGGCCGTCAGCAGATGCAGGTCCGCCTTCAGCCCCCGCAGGGGCGCGCGCAGGTCGTCGGCGCCGCCCGCAAGCGCCTCGGTTTCCTTCAGAATGTCCGCCAGCCGCTGGTCCGGCTCGGCCTCAAGGATCGCGCGCAGCCTCCCGGGCGACCGCCGTGGCAGACCCGCCAGATAGGGCGCGGCGGCGAAGACCGGCTCCAGCGCGGGCCACGCGGCGTCGAGGGTCTCCAGCCAGCCGCCTTCACGCGCGGCGACCTCAATCGGTTCACGGGTTCGCGCGGCCAGTTCCGCGTCCAGCACCGGCCCGCCGGGCCTGATCTTTTCGGCCAGTCCGGTCATTCGGCGGGCGGCAGGACCAGGGCGACCCGCAGACCCGGCCCCGTGTCGTCCACCACGCCCGGGCCTTCATCCAGATAGATTCGGCCACGGTGCGCCTCGGCCACCGCCGCCACCAGCGACAGGCCCAGGCCGGAACCCGGCTCGGTGCGACTGTTCTCCAGCCGCACGAAGCGGTCCAGAACGCGCTTGCGGTCCTCGTCGGGCACGCCGGGGCCGGTGTCGGTGACGGAAAACTCCACCTGGCCGCTGGACCGACGGCGGGCGCGCAGCATCACCGCGCCGCCCGGCGGCGTGTACTTGATGGCGTTGTCGATGAGGTTGGCCAGAGCCTGGGCCAGGAACGGCCGGTTGGCGCGGATCATCAGGCCCTTGTGAATTTCGGAGTCGAACTCCAGCCCCTTGTCCTCGGCGGCGGGCTCGTACAGCTCGGCCATGTCGCCGGCCAGATCGGCGGCGTCGAACACCTCGGTCTGGGGCTCCCGGGACGCCTGCAGGCGGGCGATGGCCAGCACGGTGTTGAAGGTTTTCAGCAGTTCATCGGCCTCGGCCAGCGCCATCTGCAAGGCGTCATTGGCGTCGATGCGCCCGGCCTCCGCATCGATCAGGGCCACCTCCAGCTTGGCCCGCATTCGGGTCAGGGGGCTGCGCAGATCGTGGGCGATGGCGTCCCCGGCGTGGCGGATCGAAGCCATGGACGCCTCCAGCCGGTCCAGCATGCCGTTCAGGCCCGCGCCCAGCTCATCCAGTTCATCGCCCGTGCCGCGCACCTCGGCCCGCGCCTTCAGGTCGCCGCCCTTCACCGCCGTAACCACGGTGTTGAACCGGCCCATGGAGCGTTCAAGATTGCGGCTGATGAGCAGGCCGCCGCCCAGCCCCAGCACCACCACCAGCAGCATGGCGCCCCACAGGGCCTGGGTCAGGCGGTCCAGATAGGCTTCGGTGTCGCCGATGTCCTCGCCCACGAACAGGATTTCGCCGCCCGAGAGGCGCATCTGCACGCCGAGGGCCTGGCGCTTGACGATACGGCCCGCCTCGTCGGTGTCGGTCAGGCGAAACGCCTCCCACCGCTCGCCCGGATCCTCGGCGGTGGGGACGATGGGGGACTGTTCGATATTGCCGGTGATGACCTCGGAGTCCGGCGTCATCAGCAGATACAGATAGGGCCCGCCGCGAATGGTGCGGTCCACCAGCGCCTGATTCAGCGCATTGCGGCCCCGCTCGCGGTAGATGGCGGTCAGCACCCCCACCTCCCGCCGCACGTCCGCCTCGGCCCGCGAGCGCGCCTCGGACGCCGAGGCCAGATAGACATAGGCCAGCACCGCCGACGCCGCCGCCGCGAACAGCGCCACGAACATCAGCGTCAGCCGAAAGGGCGTGCGCCGGAAGAGCGAGGGCAGCTTCACAGGATATCTCCCTCCCCGTCCCGGGGAGGGGGGCTGGCGCGAAGCGACAGCCGGGTGGGGCGGGCAAGGCAACGGTCCCGCACCGTCTGAACGACGTCATCCAGAGCATCCCGAACGGACAAATTCGAGAACCGCAACGTCAGAAATCCCTCTCTCGACAACACCGCGTCCCGCACCCTGTCCTTACGCTGTCGGTCTTCGCAATCGTGCGACGCACCGTCCACCTCGACAATCAGCAGCCTGTCGATGCAGACGAAGTCGAGAATATAGCCTCTCATGGGCGCCTGTCGGCGGAAATGCAGGCCTTCGGCCCGCAGTCTGCGCAGCGCGCCCCACAAGCGCGCTTCGGCGGGCGTCAGTCGTTTCCTGAGGGCCCTTGCCCTGGCGATGACGGCCATGTCGCCGAGCCCTCCCCACCCGGTCGCTGCGCGACCGCCCTCCCCGAACGGGGAGGGAGAACGCCGCGCGAAACCTCAGGCTTCCAAACGATACCCCGCCCCGCGCACCGTCTGCAGCATGGCCTTGTCGAAGCCCTTGTCGATCTTGGCGCGCAGACGGCTGATGTGGACGTCGATGACGTTGGTCTGGGGGTCGAAATGGTACTCCCACACCTTCTCAAGCAGCATGGTGCGGGTCACCGACTGGCCGGCGTGGCGCATGAGGAATTCCAGCAGCTGGAACTCGCGCGGCTGCAGGTCGATCTCCTGACCCGCCCGATGCACCTCGCGGCTGATCAGGTTCATCTCCAGATCGCCGACCTTCAGCACCGTCTGCACCCCGCCGGTTTCGCGGCGGCGGGACAGGGCCTCGACCCGGGCGATCAGCTCGGCGAAGGCGTAGGGCTTGACCAGATAGTCGTCGGCCCCGGCCTTCAGGCCCGTGACCCGGTCCTCCACCTCGCCCAGCGCCGACAGGAACAGCACGGGGGTCTGGTCCCCGTCCTTGCGCAGGGTCTCGACCATGCCGACCCCGTCCAGGCGCGGCATCATGCGGTCCACCACATAGACGTCGAAGCCGCCCTTCTGGGCCTCCACGAGGCCATAGGCGCCGTCCACGGCGTGGGTCACCTCGTGCCCCGCCTCCGACAGGCCGCGCACCATGGCGCCCGCGGCCTCCTCATCATCCTCGACCACCAGTATGCGCATCAGCCCCGTCTCCAGAATCGCTCTCGCGACCCTACTCCTCGTCGCCGTCCAGTTCGAGAACCACCGGCGTGTTGCCCTGACTGGTGCGCACAAACAGCAGAATGCTCGGCCGTCCGGCTTCTCTCAGGCGCTGCACGGTGGCGCGCAGCTCATCCACCGTCGTCACCGGCCTGCGGTCGGCGCTCTGGATGACCATGCCGGGCTCGAACCCTATGCGGGCGGCGGCGGAGCCGGACTCAGCACCAAGGATCACCAGGCCGTTGACCTGCGGATCAATGCCGTACTGCTGACGCAGGGCCGCGCTCATCGGCGCGACACGCAGCCCCTCGACCACGACGCCGGCGGTCGCCGGCCTCTCCGGGGAGCCGTTCTGCTCACCCGGCGTAGGATTGTTGAGTTCATCTTCCGGGGGACGCACACCCGCGCGGACATTCAGCTGGACGCGGCGTCCCTCACGCAGGACCGTCAGGCGCAGCGTATCGCCGGCCCGCGCCTGACCGACCCGTCGCGTCAGGTCGGTGTTGTTCCGCACCGCGTCGCCGTTCATCTCCGTGATGACGTCCTCGGCGCGCAGGCCAGCCTCTGCGGCAGGGCCGCCCGGCGTGACGTCGTTGATGTATGCGCCAGTCACGTCTTCACCCAGGCCCATGGCTTCACGCATGTCAGGCGTGAGCGTGCCGATCTGCACGCCCAGATAGCCGCGCTCAATCGTGCCCCCCTGCATCAGCTGCTGGGTCACGCGCTGGGCCACGTCAGCGGGGATGGCGAAGCCGATGCCCACGGACACGCCCGTGGGCGAGAAGATCGCCGTGTTCACGCCGATGACCCGGCCATAAATGTCGAAGGTCGGGCCGCCCGAGTTGCCCCGGTTGATGGGCGCGTCGATCTGGATGAAGTCGACATATTGATCGCCGATGTCGCGGCCGCGCGCCGAGACGATCCCGGCCGTAGCCGAGGCGCCGAGGCTGAAGGGATTGCCCAGGGCCACCACCCAGTCGCCTACGCGAGGCTGGGCCTCGGTTTCGAACTGGACGAAGGGAAAATTGCCGCCGTCCACCTTCAGGACGGCCAGGTCGGTCAGTTCATCGCGGCCCACGACCCGGGCCGTCAATTCGCGGTCGTCGGTCAGGCGCACGGTGATCTCGGACGCGTTCTCGACCACGTGGTTGTTGGTGACGATGTAGCCGTCCGCCGAGATGAAGAAGCCCGAGCCGGAGCCGGCGCCCTCCATGGTCGGCGGTTCACCCTCTTCGCCTTCCGGCTGCGGCGGCGCGGAGAAGGGGAACGGCAGACCCGGAATATTGGGGAAGCCGCGCATGGTCGGGCGCGGCACCCGCGTGGTCACGTCGATCTGCACCACGGCGGGCGAGACCTGGTCGATGATGTCGGCGAAGGAATTGGGCGCGCCCGGGGGCGGCTGGAACAGCACGGCGCCGGCGGTGGAGGCCGGAACCAGTCCGCCGCGCATCTCGGCGCGCTGCTCCTGGGCGCCGGCCGTGGGCCAGTCGATGATCCCGCCGGCGGTCGCGGCGGCGGCGAAGGTCAGTCCGACCGCGGCGCCCAGAATGAATTCCTTACGCTTCAGCATCGTCGTCCTTGTGTCGTTTCGGCGGGACCGAAAGGCGGCCCCGTGCCCCTTGATATAACCCTATGACGCGGCGCGCCAACGGGAACCAGTTACGGATCATACAGATCAGGGATGATCATGGGGCGAGGATGCGTCCAAATCCGGGCGACCGGCCAACCGTTTTTCCAGCGCGGCTTCTTCCTCCGGCGTCAGGGGCGCGACATCGGCCGGGCGGCGGCGCAGGGTCGTGAGCAGAACGCCCCCCGCGATCAGCACCACCAGAAACGGCCCCAGCCACAGCAGCAGCGTTCCGGCCCGGAACGGCGGGCGGAACAGCACATAGTCGCCATAACGGCGCACCAGCCCGGCCTCGATCTGTTCATCCGTGCGGCCCGCCGCCACCTCGTCGCGCACCAGACGGCGCATGTCGGCGGCGATCCCGGCGGGGGAATCGGCGATGGATTCGTGCTGGCAAACGACGCAGCGGATGTCCTCGAACAAATCCTGCGCCCGCGCCTCCTGCGCCGCATCAGGCAAGGGCTGGTCGGGCGCCGCCGCCGGTTCGGCGAAGGCCATCAGGAGCACGGCGGCGATTACAACCAATCCCCTCTCCCATTGGGAGAGGGCTGCGCGCAGCGGGTTGCGAAGCGAGCCGCTTCTTTGCGCGCAGGGTGAGGGTCGACTGGCGGCCTTGTAAAACATCCGACCCTCATCCCCCGCGCCAGAACCTTCGCGCTGCGCGCTGCGGTGCGCGGGGCCCCCTTCTCCCACCGGGAGAAGGATGTGGAGCAGGCGCCTCATGCCCGCTTCCTCCCCGCCACGCCGATCCTCAGGCGCCGGTCGGCCAGCGACACCGCCCCGCCCAGCGCCATCAGCGCGGGCCCAAGAAAGATCAGCCGCGCCCACGGGTTCCAGTGGACCCGCACGGTCCAGGCCTGATCGAGCGTCTCGGTCGCGCGCCGCTCGCCAAGCACCACATAGACGTCGTCCAGACCCCGAAAATCCAGCCCCACCTCGGTGGTGGTCTGGCCGCCCGCGGGGAAGAAGCGGCGCTCGGCGGTCAGGGTGCGGGCGCCGCTTCCATCCTCGCGCGCCACGGTGAACACGCCCTGTTCAGCCAGATAGTTCGGCCCCTCGACGATGCGCACCTCGTCCAGCGCCACGTGCCAGGGACCGGCCACGGCCACGGGGCCGTCCGGGGCGGTGACCACCACCGCCTCCACCTTGAACGCCGTCTCGGCCACGGCGCCCATGACGAACAGGCCCAGCCCCGCGTGGGCCAGGGTCATGCCGAAGGCGCCCTTGGGCAGGCCGGTCAGACGCCGCCATACCTCGGCGCCGGGCGCGCGGAACAGGCGGATGCGTTCGGCCATCTCCACCAGCGCGCCGACGACCAGCCACGCGCCCAGCCCGATTCCCGCCGCCGCCATGGCCTTCATGGGGTCGAACAGGAACAGGGCGATCAGGGCGGCCAGCACGGCGGCGGCGAAGGCCAGGGTCAGGCGCTGGACCACGCCCTTCAGATCCGCCCGCTTCCAGGCCAGCAGCGGCCCGGCCGGCAGGATGATGAGGGCGGCGGCCATCAGCGGCGTGAAGGTCAGGTTGAAATAGGGCGGCCCCACCGAGATGGTCTGGCCTGTCACGGCCTCCAGGATCAGCGGATACAGGGTGCCCAGCAGCACCGTGGCCGCCGCCGCCGACAGGAACAGATTGTTCAGCACCAGGCTGCTTTCGCGGCTGACCGGCGCGAAGACCCCGCCTTTGGGCAGGCCCGGCGCGCGCCAGGCGAACAGGGCGAAGGCCGCCCCCGCCGCCACGCCCAGAATGGCCAGCAGCAGGATGCCGCGCTCAGGATCCACGGCGAAGGCGTGCACCGAGGTCAGCACGCCGGAGCGCACCAGAAACGCGCCCAGCATGGACAGGGTGAAGGCCACCAGCGCCAGGAACAGGGTCCAGCCCGCCAGCGCCCCGCGCTTTTCCGTCACGATCGCCGAATGCAGAAGGGCCGTTCCCGCCAGCCACGGCAGGAAGGAGGCGTTCTCCACCGGATCCCAGAACCACCAGCCGCCCCAGCCAAGTTCATAGTAGGCCCAGAAGGACCCAAGGGCGATGCCGGCCGTCAGGAAGGCCCAGGACGCCAGCGCCCACGGCCGCACCCAGCGCCCCCAGGCCGCCTCGACCCGCCCCTCGATCAGGGCGGCGACCGCAAGCGAGAAACACACCGAAAACCCGACGTAGCCCAGGTAGAGCAGCGGCGGATGGATCGCCAGCGCGGGGTCCTGCAACAACGG
This sequence comes from Brevundimonas sp., assembly GCF_047617075.1. Lineage (GTDB taxonomy): Bacteria > Pseudomonadota > Alphaproteobacteria > Caulobacterales > Caulobacteraceae > Brevundimonas. Next base: position 376,025 of record NZ_JBLGCI010000001.1, on the reverse strand, counting down.
ATTCAGGGACGCGCCCTGCACCGGCGCCGGGTCCAGCCGCGTGAAGGCGTTGGAGGTGAACACCGTGAAGGCCAGGAACATGGCGTTCAGCCCGCCCTGCACCGCCACGGCGGAGGTCTTGAGCCCGAACGGCAGGCCGCGCCCCAGCGCCAGCACGGCGCCGAAGGCCGTCATGACCAGACACCACAGCAACAGCGAGCCCTCGTGGCTGCCCCAGGCCCCGGCCACGCGGTAGAATAGCGGCTTGTCCGTGTGGCTGTTCAGCGCGACGTTGCTGACCGAGAAGTCCGAGGTCACGAAGGCCCAGATCAGGGCGCCGAAAGCCAGCGCCACGGCGACGGTGGACGCCACGGCCGCACCCTCCCCCGCCCCGGCCAGAACCGGCGAACGCAGGATGCGCCCGATCCCCGCCGCCCCCGCCTGCATCAGGCTGAGCGCAAGGGCCAGGGCCAGGGCGAAGGCGCCGAATTCCGCGATCATTCGGTCACATACGCCGCATTAGCGGGCGCCTCGCCGCCGCGCCATTCGCCGGTTTCCTTGAGGCGGTCAGCCACCTCACGCGGCATGTAGGTCTCGTCGTGCTTGGCCAGAACCTGACTGGCCTGGAAGACGCGCGCCTCGTCGAACGCGCCCTGGGCCACGATGCCCTGTCCCTCGCGGAACAGGTCGGGCAGGTCGCCCTGATAGACGATGCGGGTTTCGGCCGCGTTGTCGGTGACGGCGAACGATACGGACCCGTCGCCGCCCTGCTGGACGCTGCCGGGAACCACCAGGCCGCCCAGCCGGATCATGCGGCCGGCGGGCGCGGCCTCCTCGGTGACCTCGGACGGGCTGAAGAAGAAGGTGACGCTGTCGCGCATGGCCCACAGGGACAGGCCCACGGCCAGCAGCAGCACCGGGGTCACGGCGGCGATGATCCACAGGCGCCGGCGCGCCTTGGGCGATCGGGGCAACCAGCTCACGCGTCATCCCCCTCGATCGCCGCCAGATCGGCCTGAAGCTGGGCGCGGCGGCCATCGCCCGGCGGCAGCTCGGTCAGCAGCGGCGCCCACAGGGCGCGGGCGGCGGCGGCGTCGCCCCGGGCAAGGGCGGCGCGGCCGAGGAAATAGCGGGCGGCCTGGGCGTCCGGATCACGGCGCAAGGCCTCGCGGAAGGCGGCCTCGGCGTCGGCGCCCACCACGCCCTGCTGCGCGCCGGTCAGGGCCTCGCCCAGACGCGACCAGCTGACCGGATCGTCGGCGTCCAGCGCCAGGGCCCGGCGAAAAGCGGTGGCGGCGCCGATAGGGTCGCCGGCCTCGAACCGGGCGCGGCCCAGGAACACCTGCGCCTCGCGATCCTGCGGATTGTCACGCGCCACGGCCTCGGCCACGGCGGCCAGACGCGGCGCATCCAGCGTGTCCAGTTCCTGCGCCCACTGCTGCACGCGCGCCTCACGCGGCTGATCCGGCAGGCCTGGGGCTCCGGTGAACCAGTAGGCGCCCAGGGCGATCAGGGCGGTCACGCCGAGCCCCGCCAGCACCCATTTGCCGTGGGACAGGTCGGCGGTCAGCGGTTGCGCCTGGGACGGCGTGGCCAGCAGACGCCGCCCCGCCTCGGCCCGCGCGACGCGCCAGGCGTCCTCGTCCAGCAGGCCCCGCTCGCGCAGGGCGTCCAGTTCATCCAGCTGCCGCGCATCCGGCCCGGCGTCCAGCACAGGCGCGCCCACGGCCCGCCGCGCGCGCCACAGCACGCCCAGTGCGGCCAATGTCGCCGTCATGCCCGCCACGAGCCAGAAAATCGTCATGGCGCCGGTCTAATGGATCAGGCGACCCGAGGCGAGGGCGCCGCTGTCGCACCCGTGGCGGCCAGCCGTCGCCGCAGCGCCTTGGCGGCAGGCGCGGCGTCGCACAGTTCGAGGAACCCGGCGCACAACTCGGCCAGAACGGCCACATGAGCCTCGTCCTTCACGTCGCCCGCGTTCAGCCCCTCGATCAGTTCGTCGCCGTAGGGCATGAGACGCTTTTGCAGGGTGTCGCAGATCTGCGCCCGCTGGCCCCCGCAACCCAGCACCGCCGACGCCGATCGGGCGCCGTGGAGCACCACCAGCGCCGACCGGGCCTGATCCATCAGGGGACCATGGGCGGCGGCGTCCATGACCGGCGCCATGCGGCTCATGGCGCCGACAATCCGCACACGCTCAAGCGGCAGAGCCTTGTCCACCATGCGCGGCGCCAGGCCCATGACGTTGTCCAGCCCGCGGCTCATCCGCATTTTCAGCGCCTGGAACCGCGCGCCCCAGTCGCCGTCCGGCGTCAGGGCGAGGGAGAGCTCCATCTGGCGCAGGATTTCAGCGGCGGCGGTCAGGCGCGCGGCCACCGCCTCCGCATCGCCGGGCGCGGCGCGAGCGGGATGGAATTCGTCCAGCGCCTCGGCGGCGACCTCGAGCCGTTCGAACAATCGCTCTCCGAAATCGGCCAGTTCGGATTCGGCCAGAAAGCGCTCCTCGCCGTCGGTGTTGGCGACCCGGCCGATGACACGCAGGATCAGCGGCGCCTCGGCGATATTGGCCAGCAGAATTTCGGTCATGCGCACGGCGGCGTTCTCGCCGATGCGTTCGGCGTCGCGCATCATCAGCCTGAGCGACGCCTCGCTGTCCGGATCCGGCGGTCCGGTCCAGCGTCCCAGCATGGGCAGGGCGGCGCGGGCCAGCGGGGCCAGATCGAAGCAGGCCGCAAGTTCCTCGGCGACATCGGGCTTCAGCGGCGACCAGACCGAGGCCGGATCGTCGCGCAGCACCGCCGCCGCAGAGACGCAGAACTGGTCCAGAAGACCGGCGTCGATCTCCCCGCCGCCGACGGTCATCTCCCTGGCCTGGTCCACCAGGGCGGGCTGGCGCGCGCAGACCTGACGCCAGAGGCCGCCCAGCACCGGCGCGGGAAAGGTCAGGGCGCGCACCCCGTCCATCCGGGCCCGGAACATGGGGACCAGCGGACCGAACGCGGCCTGTCGCATGCGCCGGACCGCCTGTTCGCCCATGATCATGCGGCGAATCCAGTCCACCCGCTCGCCCGGCGTCGTGCGCAAGGCGCGTGAGAGCTTGACCAGCGCGTCATCCGGCGCGGCCTGAATCATCGCCTTCAAGGCGGTCTGACTGGCGACGGACAAACCCGTCATGGACGTCTTCACTCCGCGAGAGACGGCAGTCTCCCACAGCGGCGCTTAACGAAACGCATAAACCCTCTTCAGGATTCGGCCGCGGGAAGCTCCAGCATGACCTTCAGCCCGCCCATGTCGCTGTCGCCCAGGGTCAGACGTCCCTCATAGGCCCGGGTCAGTTCGTCGACGATGGAGAGGCCCAGTCCGGTGCCCGGCACGTCCTCGTCCAGCCGCGTCCCGCGCTTCAGCACCTCGTCGCGGCGGTCCTCGGGCAGGCCCGGCCCGTCGTCCTCGATCACCAGCAGCAGCCGGCCCAGGCCCATGGCCCCGGCCGAAACCTTCACGCGCCCCTCGCTCCAGATGCAGGCGTTCTCCAGCAGATTGCCGACCATTTCCTGCAGATCCTGCCGTTCGCCCCGGAACATCAGCTCGTCGGGCGAGCGCCAGTCGATGACCACGTCCTTGGACTGGAACACCCGCTCCAGCATGACCGCCATCTCGTCCAGCACCTCGGCCACGGCGGTGCGCTCGCCTGACCCCTGGGCGCGGGCGGCGGCGCGGGCCCGGCGCAGATGGTGGTCCACCTGGCCGCGCATGATTTCGGACTGGCGGCGCACGATCTCGGGCAGGCCGCCGGACTGGCCTTCGGTCTCGGCCAGCATGACGGACAGGGGCGTCTTCAGGGCGTGGGCCAGATTGCCCACGTGGGTGCGCTGGCGCTCCACCACTTCCTGATTGTGATCCAGCAGCTTGTTCAGCTGTTCGGCCAGCGGAGCGATTTCCACCGGATAATCCTGGCTGATCCGGGTGGCGCGGCCCTTGCGCACATCGCCGATCTCCTGGCCCAGCTCGTAGAGAGGCCTCAGTCCGATGCGCACCTGGAAGAACACCGCCGCCATCAACCCGGCGCCCAGCAGGCCAAGGGCGATCCAGGTCAGGGTGGCGAACTGGCGGGTATCGGCGTCGATGTTGGAGCGATTGAGGGCGGCGATGAACACCACCGGTTCTTCCCGGCCCGGCAGTTGTTTCTGGCTGGCGGAGACCCGCAGAGGCTCTGCGTTGTTGGGACCGAATGCATTGTAGGACACGGTGCCCCCTTCCGCCTCGGCCACCCGCCGGGACAGGCTGGTCGGAATCGGCATCTCGGCGTCCCAGAGTGACGTGGACCGTGCAATGACCACCAGGTCGCCGTCGGCATCCCGCTCGGCCACCGCCCAGTATTTGCCGGAGAGCAGCGCCTTGGTGCGGGAGTCCTCGATCTGGGGCACCACCACCTGTCCACCCTGGACGCCGGCGGCCAGCACCAGTTCGTCGATGGTGTTGTTGTTGACGCCGCCCAGTCGGCGCAGGCCGGACTCCTGAAACTGCGAGGTCAGCACAAGGCCCGTGGCCAGCAGGGCCACCACGATCCAGGCGGCGGCCAACCAGATCAGCCGGCGGGTCAGGGACCGGCCGGGACGACCCAGATAGCGCCCCAGGTCCTGCTTCACGCCGCCTCGGATTCCCCGGCCAGCGGCGTCAGGCGATAGCCCAGGCCGCGCACGGTCTCGATCCGGTCCGCGCCGATCTTTTTCCTAAGGCGGCCCACGAACACCTCGATGGTGTTGGAGTCGCGGTCGAAGTCCTGATCATACAGGTGCTCGACCAGTTCGGTGCGGCTGATGACCCGGCCCTGATGCATCATCAGATAATGCAGCAGCCGGTATTCCAGCGATGTCAGGCGCAGGGGCTCCCCGTCCACGCTGGCCCGCGCCGCGCGGGGATCCAGTCGCAGGGCGCCGCACTCCAGCGTTGAGGTCGCATGCCCCGCCGATCTGCGCAGCAGGGCGCGCAGGCGGGCCAGCAGTTCCTCGGTGTGGAATGGCTTGGTCAGGTAATCGTCAGCGCCGGCGTCGAAGCCCGACACCTTGTCGGACCAGGCGCCGCGCGCGGTCAGGATCAGCACCGGCGTGGTCTTGCCGTCCCGGCGCCAGCGCTCCAGCACCGACACGCCGTCCACCTTGGGCAGGCCCAGGTCCAGCACGACCACGTCATAGGGTTCGGTATCGCCCAGAAAGTGGGCTTCCTCGCCGTCCGGGGCGTGGTCCACCGCATAGCCGGCGTCGGTCAGGGCGGTCTTCAACTGGCGCGACAGGTCCGCGTCATCCTCGACAAGCAGGACTCTCATCAGCGTTCTCCAATCACGGCGCCGGTGCGGGCGTCGACCGTGATGTCGGCCACGCGTCCGCCCGGATATTCCCAGCGCACCACATAGACGGCGCGGCCGCCCATGTTGCGTTCATTGATGCCCAGCATGCGGCCCTCGCGACCCCGGGACACGGACCGCGCCACCTCGCTGGCGCTGACCCGGCGGCCTTCACGGGATTCCTCACGCGCCCGGTCCTGACGCAGCGAGCTCATCAGGGGGTCGCGCGCCTGGGTCTCCAGCGCACGAGCCGACGCTTCCGCCATGGGAGCGGCGGCGATCAGCCCGGCCAGAAAAAGGATGCCAATACGGTTCATGCAGAGCGGTTTACAGCGGCGCCTCTGAACGGCGTCTGAACAGGGGCGTGAGAAACGGGTCATGACCGGCGCGTCCATCGGTCACTTCGCGTGAACCATAGAGGCTCCGCGCGGGTTCAGGAAGATGAACGCGAACTGAACCGCCCCGTTCAGGTCAGGCTCAGGCGGCGCATGCTCTTATGTGTCCATCGCACCACCCTGTCACGGGGTCGGCCGCCGAACCGAAACCGAGGAGCCCATGATGAAAAAACTGATGACAGCCGTCATGGCCGTCGCGGCGATCTCCGTCGCCATTCCGGCCGCAGCCCAGCATTACGGCCCTCCGCGCGGCGGGCCGGCCTATCACGGCCCGGCCGGCTATCCCGGCGGCGGCCGCCAGGCCCAGCGTCTGGAACGCCAGATCGATCGCGCCTGGCAGGCCCGCGTCATGAGCACCGGCAAGGCGCGCGAGTACCGGGGCGCCGTTCAGCGCGTGGTTCGGCTTGAACAGCAGTACAGCTTCGACCGCGACGGCCTGACCCGTTGGGAGCGGCAGGATATCCGCGAGCGCTATCAGCGCATTCAGGCCAACCTGGATCGCTACAACCGCCGGATCGGCGGTCGCCGCTGGTAAGCGCGACCAAGGAACGACCGAAAGGGGCGCGATCCGCAAGGGTCGCGCCCTTTTTCCTGCCCCGCGTTCAGCCAGGTGAACGCCATCTGAAACGCCTCGTTCAGGCGCCGATCAGGCGCCGCGCGCTTCACTGATCCCGTCATCGCCGCCCTGATCCCTGGGGCGACCGCAATCGAAGGATCGAAGCCATGAACAAGACCCTCGCCGCCTCCCTGATGGCCGCCGCCGCGGTTTCCGTCGCCGTCCCGGCCACCGCCCAGCACTACGGCCCGCCGCGCGGCGGGCCGGTCGCCCACGCCCCGGGCTGGCAGTCCATCGCCCAGCGCAAGATCAACCTGGACCGCCGCATCGACCGCGCCGCCTACAACCGCGCCATCAGCCCGCGCGAGGCCCGCAGCCTGCGCGCCGAGCTGAACAGCATCGTGCGGCTCGAGGCCCAGTATCGCCGCCACGGCCTGACCCGCTGGGAGATGGGTGATCTGGACCGCCGCTATGACCGCCTGTCGGCCCGCGTCCGCATGGAGCGCGCCGACAACAACCGCCGCCCCGGCGGCCGCTGGTAAATCCTGAGTCACCGGGGCGTCCGAAGGCGCGGTCTGAAAAGGCCGCGCCGTTTCGCTGTCAGGACTCCAATACCCGGATTTCAGGCCAACGGGCGCGGGCGTTCTCCACCGCCTTCGCCCACCCCTTCGCCCTGGGCCGGTTCGGATTGGGCCGCAGCACCATGTGGAAGACGTCATCCAGCCCGAACGGCGCCGCCACGCTGAGCTCGCCGTCATCCTCCAGCCGCACGCCCACCGCAAACGCCGGCGCCACGAACCGGGACAGCGCCTCGTCCGTGCCGGTCAGGGCCTCATAGGGCTCGCCGAACCGACCCTCGAACCACAGGTGAACCCGCGCCTGATTGCGGACCTCCACCATCTCGCGCAGCGGCGACGCGAACGCATCAGCCACCCGCCGGATCACCGCATCCTCAGCGTCCCACGACACATCCGGATCGAAATAGCCCAGGTCATAATCCTTGATGCCGTATCCCGGCGCCCTGCCCGTCAGCGCGTTCCAGACGCTCTGATAGACCGCGCCGGAAAAGATGCGCCAGTCGTTCAGCCCCTGCCCCCGCACCGTGGTCATCACCTGCATCAGGCCGGGATCGGCCCGCACGATGGCCTTCAGACGGTTCTCCAGATCGCTCATCGCAGCGGCCAGCCGTGGTCCAGCGGCCCGTGGCCGCCGCCCAGGCCCGGCGCGCGCCGGATGGCCTGGGCCACATAGGCCCAGCCTTGCGCCACCGCCTGCTCCAGCGGCAGGCCCCTGGCGATCCCCGCCGCGCACGCACTCGCAAGCGTGCAGCCGGTGCCGTGGGTGTGCCGGGTCTCGATGCGCGGGCCCTCCAGCAGGGTTTCGCCGCGCGCGGTCATCAGCAGGTCCATCACTGTCTCGCCCGGCACATGGCCGCCCTTCATCAGCACGGCGCCCGCGCCCAGTTTCAGCAGCGCCTCGCCCGCCCGCCGCTGGCCGTCCAGATCGGCGACCGCGATCCCCGTCAGGGCCTCGGCCTCCGGCGCATTGGGCGTCAGCAAGGCCGCGCGCGGAACCATCAGGTCGCGCACCGCCGCCACGGCGTCGTCCGCCAATAGGGACGCGCCGCCCTTGGCGATCATCACCGGGTCCACCACCACCGGGGCCCCTGCGCGGTCCAGAATGTCCGCCACGCAGCGCACCACCTCCACCGAGCCCAGCATGCCGGTCTTGACCGCGTCGGTCCCGATATCGTCCAGCACCGCGTCCGCCTGGGCCGCGATCACGTCCAGAGGCACGGGATGCACGCCGTGGACGCCCAGGGTGTTCTGGATGGTCAGGGCCGTGATGGCCGTGGCGGCGAACCCGCCCATCATGGTCACGGCCTTGATGTCCGCCTGCACCCCCGCCCCGCCCCCGGAGTCGGACCCGGCGATGATGAGAACCCTCCCCCGCACTAATGCGCCCCCGAGAACAGCTTCAGGCCCACGATGCCGGAGACGATCAGCAGGATGCACAGGATCCGCAGCGTGGTGGCCGGCTCGCCGTAGATCAGCATGCCCACGCCCGCCGCACCCACCGCGCCGATGCCGGTCCAGATGGCGTAGGCCGTGCCGATGGGCAGCTTCTGGGTGGCCAGCCACAGGAACCAGAAGCTGGCGATCATGGTCACGCCCACCACCAGCGACGTCACCGGACGCTGCACGCCGACGAATTTGAAGCCCGAAGCCCAGGCCACCTCGAGCAGGCCCGCGATCACCAGCGACAGCCACGGATTGATTGGAGGAATGGTCATCCCCGCCACATGGGACAAGCGGCGCCGGGGGGCAAGCACCCATCATGTTGACAGACCCCGCTCTCCCTTGCCTTGATCGATCAGGGAGACGACATCATGAGCGACTGGCTGGACCAGATGGTCGGCGACTGGACCTTCGAGGGCCGCTCGGTCCCCGATCAGGCCGACCGAATTCAAACAGGGACCGAACGCGTCACGCGCCGTGGCGCCTGGATCGTCATCGAAGGCGACGAGTACCGCTTTCAGTTGACCCTCGACCCGGACACCGGCCGCGCCTCCGGCGACTTCATCCACTGGGCGCATCCCTTGCTCTGGACCTATGACGGCGCGGTCGAGGCGGACGGGAAGCTGCACCTGCGAAGCCGGGGTCCGCACATGGAGGGCAAGGGCGGCGACACCGAGTATGACGACGTGTTCGAGATCGTCTCGCCGGACGAGCGGCGCTCAGTCGGGCGCGTGAAGGATACGGACGGCACCTGGCGCGATTTCAGCCGGACCACCTACCGCCGCGTGGCGTCGGTTTAGCGCCGGAACACGCCCACCAGCTCCACATGGGTCGACCACAGGAACTGGTCGATTGGGGTGACCCGCTCCAGCACGAAGCCGGCGTCGATCAGCACCCGGGCGTCGCGGGCGAAGGTCACGGGGTTGCAGGACACCCCGACCACCACCGACAGCGACTTGGTCCCGGCGAACTGCTGGGTCTGTTCCAGCGCCCCGGCGCGCGGCGGGTCGAAGACGATGGCCTCGACGCCCTTCAAGTCGTGGGGCGACAGGGGGCGGCGGAACAGGTCGCGGGCCTGGGCGTCGATGCCCTTCAGCCCCTGCGCCGTCCCGGCGCCGGCCTTCAGCCCCGCGATGGACCCCGCAGAGGCGTCCGCCGCCAGCACAGGCGCAACCTCGGCCAGCGGGAAGGTGAACGTCCCCGCGCCGCAGAACAGGTCCGCAATCCGTTTGGCGCCGCGCACCGCCGCCACGGCCCGCTCCACCATCGCCGCCTCGGCTACGGGCGAAGCCTGCAGGAACGAAGCGGCGGGCAGGGGCACAGTGGCCCGGCCGAACCGCACGGTGGGCTGGCGCATCATCACCAGAGTCTCGCCGTCCATGCTCAGCCGCGCGATGTCCGCCGCCCGCGCCGCGCGTACGCCCTGCTGCGCCACGTCGGCGGATCGGCCGCCGCGCTCCACCCCGGTGATGTCCACGTCCAGACCGGAGTCGGTCACGGTCACATGCAGGGTCGGCGCCGACTTGGCGCCGCCCAGAAACGGCGCCGCCACCGCCGCCAGGCTGGGAAGGGCCGCGTTGATGCGCGGTTCGGACAGGGGGCAGTGTTCAAGCTCCACCACCCGCCACGACCGGCGGGCCTTGAAGCCCAGCCGCACCCGACCATCCTCGCCGCGCCGCGCATGTAGAGCGATGCGGCGGCGCACCCCCGGCGGGGTGGCCACGGTCGCCTCCACCTCGGTCTCGATGCCTTCCCGCTTCAGGGTCTCGACCACCAGATCCCGCTTCCACGCCAGATAGGGCGCGCTCGCCCAGTGCTGCAGCGGCGCGACCCCGCACTCGGCGTAGGTCTGCGACTGGATCGGAACCCGGTCGGCGCTGGGCTCGAGAACTTCGATGTCCTCGGCGCGGCCGTCCCTGACCACCGCGCGCACCACCTCGCCGGGCAAGGTTCCGGGCGCGAAGACGGCGCCGGCGGGGGTTTCGGCGATCCCGTCGCCCTGGTGGCCCACGCGGGCGATGGTCATTTGTTCGGACATGGCGCGCTCATAGCCCGTCCCGCGCCCAAACCGAAACATGAACGAAGATGAACGGCCCGCTCAAAAGCCGTTCAGCTTCGTTCAGCCATAACGGACGTCGACAAGGGGGTGCTGATCCTTTCAGCGCCGCAACCCCAAGGACGGAGCTGAAACGATGAACGCCTTCCTGAAGAATTCCGCCGTCGCCGCGGCCGCCATTGCGGCCTGTGCGACCGCCCTGCCCGCCTCGGCCCAAAGCTACGGCCAGCCTTACGGCCAGAGCTACGGCTCCTCCTACGGAAACCAGGCCCAGCACGGCTATGGCTATTCACAGGGCTACGAGAGCGGCCAGCCCTATTACGACCAGTGCGTCCGTGATCGTCGTCAGCGCCAGCTGGCGGGCGGCGTGGTCGGCGCCCTGGTCGGCCTGGCCGCCGGTCGCGGCGTCGCCAGCCGCCGGGTGCGCAGCGAAGGCGGCGCCCTGGGGGCCGTGGTCGGCGCCGCCATCGGAGCAGGCGTCACCGGCTCGACCGCCGCCTGCCAACCGGGCCAGTCGCAGCCCTATGGCCAGGCCTACCCGGCCGACTACGGCTATGACGATCGTCGCTACGACGACCGCTATGACCGTGAGTACGGCTATCAGGATCGCGACCCGGGCTACGGCTACGGCCAGCCGGTCCGCGACTATGACAACACCGACCAGTGCCGCCTGGTCGAGAGCAACATCCGTCTTCCCGACGGCCGCGTGGAAAACCGCTACGTCCGCGCCTGCCCCGATGGAAACGGCCGCTATCGCGTCGTCGATTAAGTTTCAGCCCCCCTGTCGAATCGACGACGTGTAGAAAGCCGCCGGTGGAGCAATCCGCCGGCGGTTTTTGCCATGTGGGCTCGGCCAAAAGCCCAGATCAGCCTGGCCGTGGTGCCCCACCTTCGACTTGCCCCGCAAGGCTCGCCCGACCGCGACGCCGTGGCGGTGATGGCGCTGAGCCTCTATTTCTTCCAGGATCCGGGCCGGGGCGGGTGATCTAGAACTTCCGCTTCCCGCTGACCGTCTCGAAGAACAGGCGGAAGTCGCCCATCAGGCTCCACAGGGGGTATTTGAAGGTGGCGGGGCGGTTCTTCTCGAAGAAGAAATGCCCCACCCACGCAAAGCCGTAGCCGATCAGCGGCATGGCCAGCAGCCACCACGGGTTCAGGGTCACGACCGCCAGCACAAAGGCCACGATCACCAGCCCGGTGCCCACCACATGGATGCGGCGGCAGGTGCGGTTGGAATGCTCGTGGATGTAATAGGGATAGAAGGCTTCGAACGACGGATAGCGTTCGGCCGCTGCGGGCTGGGTCATGGTCTCCTCCGGGACCGAACTTGCGACGGCCCCGCCGTCATCGCAAGTCTGACGCGGGCTCGGGCCCCAGCAGCCGGCGGATCAGCGGCCAGATGCGCACCACCGCCGCCACGAAGCCGATGAAGCTGGCCACCGCCTGGAACACGCCCCAGATCAGATTGAACGCCCCGCCGCCGAACAGGGCCGCCGTGGCGGGATACAGCACCCGGCTGATCCCGATGCGGAAGTCGGCATAGACGGTGGAATATTCGATGGACCGGTCGGCGAAGAAGGCGATCACCACCGCCGCCGACACCGGCGCCCAGAGCAGCGGCAGCACCAGGATCAGGGCGCCCAGAAACACCGCCAGCTTGGTGCCCAGGGTGTGCGGCGAGATCAGGCTGAGCACCACCCCGGCGCCCAGCGCCAGAAGGGTCAGGGCCAGCATCACCGGCAGGATCAGGTCCGCCGCGACCATAAGGTCCATGCCGAGGGTGGCGATCAGGATCGCCCCGCCCGACAGCAGGAACGCCCCCAGCCACAGGGCCGCATACTGGCTGATCCGCCGTTTCAGATGGCCCCCGTGAAACATGGTCTGGCTCCGTTCAGCGGAGCGACCATGCCGCGCGGGGGCGAGCGTGTCGATTCAGATTTCGGTGTTCGACTTCGAGCGAATCTAGGCGCGCTGCTTCTTCTTGAACGCCGGCTTGCCCGCCTTGGCGCCGGGTTTGAAACCGGGCTTGGGCTTGCCCTTGTAGGGCTTGCGGTCGAACGGGCGGGCGTCGCCCTCCCCACCCGACGTCGCCGAGGCCGTCCGCTCGGGGCGGTAGGGCGCGGCGCGGTTCTGGGCGTTGTCGTTCTCGCGGCGCTTGAACGGCTTCTTGGGGCGCGGTCCGCCAAAGCCCTGGTTCGGGGCCTCGGACGGGGTGATGGCCACCTCGGCGCCCTTGGCCGCCTTGACCGAGGCGAGGAACCCGGCCTGGGCCGACAGGGCGATCTCGAACCGCGTCTCGTCGGGGAACACGCGGATCGAGCCGATGTCCTTCTTGGTGATCCCGCCCAGACGGCAGATCAGCGGGATCAGCCATTTAGGGTCGGCGTTCTTCTGGCGGCCGATGTCGGCGCGGAACCAGGTCACCTCATCGGGCTGCAGCCGGTCTGTGGGCCAGGCGGAGCCGTTCGGCGCCGCGCCGGGCTCGCGCCGTCCGCGCGGTCCCTCGCCCGGATCAGTCAGATCCTCGGGGGCCGGCATTTCCTTGCGCATCAGGCGAACCAGGGCGCAGGCCAGCTCCTCCGGCGTACGCTCGGCGGCGAACTTCCGGGCCAGGGCGAAGTCCTCGTCCGTCACCGTCTGGTCGAAGATCGGGGTGGCCAGCAGGCGCTCCTCGTCCTTGGCCAAAATCTCGTCGGCGCCCGGCGCGGCGCTCCAGGTGGCGTCCAGACCGGCGGAGCCCAGCAGCATCTCGGCCTTGCGACGACGGGTGGACGGGACCAGCAGGACGGACACGCCCTTCTTGCCCGCCCGCCCGGTGCGTCCCGAACGGTGCAGCAGGGTGGCCTTGTTGACAGGCAGTTCGGCGTGGATGACCAGACCCAGATCGGGCAGGTCCAGACCGCGCGCCGCTACGTCGGTGGCCACGCACACCCGCGCATGACCGTCGCGCAGGGCCTGCAGCGCATCGGTGCGCTCGCGCTGGCTCAGCTCGCCCGACAGGCCCACCGAGGAAAAGCCCCGCTCGCGCAGCGCCGCCTGTAGGTGCTTGACCGCCTCGCGGGTGGAACAGAACACCAGGGCGCCCGGCGCCTCGAAGAAGCGCAGCACATTGACCACCGCGTGCTCGATCTGGTTCGGCGCGATGCGCATGGCGCGGTATTCGATGTCGCCGTGCGGCTGGCTGCGGTTGGTGGTGTCGATGCGCACTGCGTCGCGCTGATACTTCTTCGCCATGGTGGCGATTTCGCGGGCGATGGTGGCCGAGAACAGCAGGGTGCGGCGCTCGGACGGCGCCTGCTCCAGAATGAACTCCAGGTCCTCGCGGAAGCCCATGTCCAGCATCTCGTCGGCTTCATCGAGCACCACGACCTTCAGGGCCGACAGGTCCAGATTGCGACGGTCGATGTGGTCCTTCAGGCGGCCGGGCGTGCCCACCACGATGTGGGCGCCGACGTTCAGGGCGCGGGCTTCCTGACGCGCGTCCATGCCGCCGACACAGGTGACGATGCGCGCGCCGGCGTCGGCGTAGAGCCAGGTCAGTTCGGTCGCCACCTGCATGGCCAGTTCGCGCGTGGGCGCGATCACCAGCGCCAGCGGATTGCGGGTCTGGCCGAAGCGCTCGGCCTCGCCAAGCAGGGTCGGGGCCGCCGCCAGACCAAAGGCCACCGTCTTGCCCGAGCCCGTCTGGGCCGAGACCAGCAGGTCGGCCTCGGTCAGCCCCGCTTCCAGAACCGCGTCCTGCACGGCGGTGGGTTCGGCGTAGCCGCGCTGGACGAGCGCGCGGTCAAGCGCGGGGTGAATGGCGGGAAAGGGCATTGGAAACCTGAATCTTGACTTGGGCGGCCGTGGAAACGACCGCGCCCGGCCGGTATTGCACCGGGCCGGGCGTTGGAGAGCGGGCATCTATACACGAATAGCGGCGGTATTGCGTTCACTTATGGATTCACCCTGTTCCTGAACGGTCCGGTCACCTCGCCGCGTCAGGGTGGCGGGATCAGAGGAGACCGCCATGCAGGCCCTGTCCATCGCCGCCGCCGGGATGATGTCCGCCGCCGAACGCTTCGACGCCTCCGCGCGCCGCACGGCCGCCGCGCCGCTGGATAATCTGGCCGAAGAGACGGTGGAGCGGATCACGGCCGAGCACGCCTTCAAGGCCAACGCGGTGGTCATCCGCACCGCCGACGAGATGCTCGGGACCCTGCTGGACAAGACGGTCTAGTTTGGCCGACGCGCCCACAAAATGAGAGCTTCCGTCATCGCCGGGCTTGTCCCGGCGATCCATAGACGTCGACACTTCAAGGCCCATTCGGAACGCGCCGCGCGTATGGATTCCCGGCACAAGGCCGGGAATGACGACAATGGAAATGCACTGAGCCTAGGCCGGTGCTCCGGGCAGGGTTAGACTCCTCCCCAAGGGAGGACACCAATGATCCATCGCCGTCAGGCGTTGCTGGGCGTCGGCGCCGCCGCCCTGGCCGCGCCCTCGATCGTTCAAGCCCGGCCCCGCCGGGCCCAGCGGGTGCTGTATCTCAGCCAGTCGGTCGGATGGCTGCATGACCCGGTGGCCCGGCCGGATGACGGCGGCCTGGCCATGTCGGAACTGGCCATGACCGAGATCGGGCGCGCGTCCGGCGCCTTCACCACCCGGGCGACCCAGGATGCCTCGCAGATCACCCCCGCCCTGCTGGCCGATGTGGATGTGCTGGTGGCCTACACCACCGGCGCCCTGCCCATTTCGCAGCAGTCGTGGCAAGCCGTTCAGGCGTGGCTCGCCTCGGGCCGGGGCGGCTTCGTGGGTCTGCACAGCGCCGCCGACACGGGACTGGATTTCCCCGGCGGGCGCGAGGCCTGGGTCGGCATGGTCGGCGGCGACTTCGCGGGCCATCCGTGGAATCAGGGCGACCCGATCCGCGTGCGCACCCACGGCGACCACCCCACCGTGGGCATGTGGCCGGACGCCTTCGATTATCGCGAAGAGATCTATCAGTTTCAGGAGTTCGACCCGACCTGGGTGCGGGTGCTGCAGAGCCTCGACATGGCGCGCACCCCGACGAAGCGGCCGTGGGCCGTGCCGGTGACCTGGGTACGCCAGATCGGCCACGGGCGGCTGTTCTACACCAACCTGGGCCACACCCCCTCCACATGGAGCGACCCGCGCTTCCGCGACCAGATCGTGCAGGCGGTGCAGTGGGCGGGCGGCGCCGGGCGCATCGACGCGGACCCCAATCCGCTGGATCAGGCGAGGGAAAGCATCCGCGCCCTGCTCGCCTGGTCCGGCGACGATCCCGCCGTCGCGGACGGGTTGACCAACCAGCGCCCGGCCTGGCTTCTGGACATGGGCCGCCGCATCACCAGCCTGATCGAGCACGAGGGCGACGAGGACGCCCTGGCCGCCGCGGTGTCGCCCCTGCGCCGCGAGGTGCTTGAGCGGACGTAAGCCTTATGTCCCCGCCTTGGGCGGCAGGGCGTAAAGGTCGATGAACCGCTGGGCCAGGGCCTTGTCCCCCGTCAGAACAAGCGCCCCCCCCGCCTCCATCGCCGTCAGGGGCTGATCGCCATAGACGGCGGCGGCGGTCATCTCGGGCGCGGCGGTGATGACGAAGTCCGCGCCCTCAACCTCGCCCCGCGCAACCACCAACTCCCCGTCCGCCAGCCGCGCGCGATAGGTTTCGTCGCCGAAGACGAAGCCCGCGTCCAGACGCATGTCTCCCGCCTTCTTGCTGTCGATCATGGTGCGGAGCGACAGCATCATGGACACCCCGCTCAGCGGCAGGGTCGGATCGTGGCCCGGCGACCGCGCCGCCCAGCGCCCCAGGGTCATGATGATGGGCTCGGCCTCGCGGCCCCAGTCGGTCAAGTCATAGACCTGCACCGAGGCGGGCGGCGGCAGCTTGCGGCGGGTAACGATGCCGACGGCCTCCAGCCGCTCAAGCCGCTGGGTCAGCACATTGGCGCTGATGCCCATCAGGTCGGCCTTCAGATCCCCGAACCGCTTTGGCCCCAGCATCAGCTCGCGCACCACCAGCAGCGCCCAGCGCTCGCCGATCAGCTCCAGCCCGTGGGCGGTGCCGCAGGCGTCGTTATAAACCCGTCCGGACTGCTTAGTTATTTTTTCTAACTTCATGCTTGCATCTTATAACTATCCGGCGCAGGGTGTCCACAGAGACGAACGGAGAACCCAATGACCCGGATGATCTTCATCAACCTGCCCGTCGCCGACCTCAATCGCTCCATCGCCTTCTATGAAGCCGTCGGCGCGGTGAAGAACCCCATGTTCTCGGACGACACCGCCGCCTGCATGGTGGTGTCCGACGTGATCCACGTCATGCTGCTGACCCACGACAAGTGGCGCACCTTCACCGACCGGGCCATCCCGGATGCGAAGAAGAGCGCCCAGGTGCTGCTGTGCGTATCGGAGGAAAGTCGCGAGGCGGTGGACACCGCCGTCAAGGCGGCCACCGGCGCGGGAGGCCTGGGCGATCCGACCCCGACCCAGGATTTCGGCGTCATGTACGGCCGCAGCTACGCCGACCCCGACGGCCACATCTGGGAAGTCATGTGGATGGACCCGGCCGCCGCCGAGCAAGGCGCCGGGGCGCTCGAGACCGCGGGGGCCTGAGCCATGCGCAAGCTCCACGTGGCCGCCTTCGTCAGCCTGGACGGCGTCATGCAGGCGCCGGGCGGGCCGGAGGAAGACCGCTCGGGCGGCTTCGCCCACGGCGGCTGGGTCGTCCCCCATTTCGACGAGGCGCTGGGCGAGGAGGTGGATCGCTTCTTCGCCGGGCCGAAGGCCCTGCTGCTGGGTCGCAAGACCTACGACATCTTCGCCGCCCACTGGCCGCACCAGTCGGACGCCTTCGCCGACGCCCTGAACGCCATGCCCAAATATGTGGCCACCCGCTCGCCGCGCCCGCTGGACTGGACCAACAGCCATGCCATCGGGCCGGACGCCGTCGAGGCCGTGCGGGCGCTGAAGGCCGAGGACGGCCCCGACCTGCTGACCCAGGGCTCCGCAGAGTTGATCCAGTCGCTGCTGAAGGCCGATCTGGTGGACCAGTTCACCCTGCTGATCTTCCCGGTCGTGCTCGGTCGCGGAAAGCGACTGTTCGGCGGCGAGGCGGCGCCGGCGGGCCTCAAACTGGAAGGCTCGCGCACCACGAGCACGGGCGTCGTGGTCGCCCGATATGAGCGTGCGGGCGATGTTTCCAGCGGCTCCTTCGCCATGGAGACGCCATCGGAGGACGAAGTGAAACGCCGCGCCGAGATCAACCGCTGACCGGAGACCTCCAATGACCGACAAGATCATCCCCTGCATCTGGTACGACAAGGGTGAGGCCAGCAAGGCGGCCGCGTTCTATGTCTCGCTGGGCCTGCCCGACAGCCGCGTCGACCGGGTTCACGCCAGTCCGGCCGACAACCCGTCCTCACCCGAGGGCGCCGAGCTGATGGTCGAGTTCACCCTCGCTGGCCGACCCTATCTGGGCCTCAACGGCGGGCCGATCTTTCCCCAGACCGAGGCCGTGTCCTTCATGATCATGACGGACGATCAGGCCGAAACCGACCGCCTGTGGGACGCCATCGTCGGGAACGGCGGCGCCGAAAGCCAGTGCGGCTGGTGCAAGGACCGCTGGGGCGTCAGCTGGCAGATAATTCCCCGCCGCCTGATGGACTTCTACAACGATCCGAACCCCGCCCGCGCACGGGCCGCCTTTCAGGCCATGATGTCCATGCAGAAGATCGACATCGCCGCCCTGGAGCGGGCCGCCGCCGACGCCTGACCCCACCATCCAAAGGAGACGACCCATGGCCTACGTTGACGGATTCCTCGCCGCCGTGCCGGACGACAAGAAGGACGCCTATCTGGAACACGCCAAATTCGCCGCCGGCATCTTCAAGGAGTTCGGGGCGGAGCGCATCGTCGAATGCTGGGAGGACGACGTGCCCGACGGCAAGGTCACCGACTTCCGCCGCTCGGTTCAGCGCAAGGACGGCGAGAGCGTGGTCTTCTCGTGGATCACCTGGCCCGACAAGGCGACCCGCGACGCCGGCTGGGCGAAGATGATGGAGGACCCGCGCATGCAGAACATGGAAATGCCCTTCGACGGCAAGCGCATGATCTATGGCGGTTTCACGCCGATCCTGGACGTCTGAGCGTTCACCATCCGCAATGACGAAGCCCTAACCATGGCGCGGCCATCCTGCCGGGATGAGCCGCGCCTTTTCCTTTCGCCGTCGCCGTTTTCGCCGCCTGAGCCCGCTTGAGCGCGGCGTCATCGTGGCCGCCGTCGTCTCGGTGGCCGTGATCCTGAAACCGGACTGGGTGGACGCGGCGCTGACGACCGACCTGCCGCCCCTGCCCGCGCCCGCCGCCGATGCGCCCGCCACCGGCGACATTTCCGGCCCCGCCCGTATCGTGGACGGCGACGGGCTGGAGATCGGCGGCCAGCGTATTCGCCTGCACGGCGTGGACGCCTTCGAGACCCGCCAGATGTGCGGCGGCCATGCCTGCGGTCGGGCTTCGGCGGACGCCCTGCGCACTCTGGTGGGCGGCCGATCCGTGGACTGCGCCGAGATGGACCGCGACCGCTATGGCCGCATCGTCGCCGTGTGCCACGCCGGCGGTCAGGACCTGGGCGCCGCCCAGGTCCGCCGGGGCCACGCAGTGGCCTACACCCGCTATTCGCAGCGCTATGTGCTGGAGGAGCGCGCCGCCCGGCGCGACAACGCCGGAGCCTGGGCGTACGGGTTCACGCCGCCCGAAGACTGGCGCCGCGCGTCGTGAGGTCAAATCTCCTTCCCATCACTCGAGATGGGGAGGTGGCGCGGGCGCGGTTCAGCGCCCGTGACGGAGGGTGCGGTGCGGGATGAAAGGGGATTGGCGACTTGATCCGGTAACATCGAGCCGCCCCCTCCACCACGCGGGCTGAGTCGCCCGCGCGGTCCCCCTCCCCATGAATGGGGAGGAGAAGGTTTAGCGGATTTTCGACCAGTCCAGAACCACCTTGCCCGACTGGCCCGACTTCATGGCCTCGAAGCCTTCCTCGAAGCGATCGTAGGGCAGCTGGTGGGTGATCAGCGGGGTCAGGTCCAGGCCGGCCTTGAGCAGGCCCAGCATCTTGCGCCAGGTGGTGAACATCTCGCGCCCGTAGACGCCCTTGATGGTCAGGGCCTTGAGGATGATGGCGCCCCAGTCGGTCTCCATGGGCTTTGACGGAATGCCCAGCATGGCCATGCCGCCGCCCATGATCAGGGTGTCGACGCACTGTTTGAAGGCGATGGGCGAGCCGGACATCTCCAGCGCCACATCGAAGCCCACCTTCATGCCCAGCTCGTGGATCACGTCGTGCAGGTCTTCCTTCGTGGTGTTCACCGTGCGCACGCCCGGCGCCACCTTTTGCGCCAGCTCCAGCCGGAAGTCATTGATGTCGGTCAGCACCACGGTGCGCGCGCCCGCGTGACGGGCCACGGCGGCGGCCATCATGCCGATGGGGCCCGCGCCGGTGACCAGCACGTCCTCGCCCAGCAGGTCGAACTGCTGCGCCGTGTGCACCGCATTGCCGAACGGGTCGAGGATGGAGCCGATCTCCCACGGCACCTCGTCGGGCAGCTCGATGACGTTGAAGGCGGGGGCCACGACGAACTCGGCGAAGCCGCCCTGACGGTTCACGCCGATGCCGCGAGTGGCCGGGTCCAGGTGGAAATGGCCGGCGCGCGCCGCCTCACTGTTCAGGTCAATAACGTGGCCCTCAACCGAGACCCGCTGGCCGATCTTGATGGGACGATCCACGTCCTTGCCCACGGCGACGATTTCGCCGGAGAACTCGTGGCCGGTGATCATGGGAACAGGCACGTTCTTCTGGGACCACTCGTCCCAGTTCCAGATGTGGATATCGGTGCCGCAGATGGCCGTGCGCTGGACGCGGATCAGCACGTCCTCGGGGCCCGCCTCGGGCACCGGCGCGTCGATCAGCTCGAGCCCTTCGGCGGGCCGGGTCTTGGCGAGGGCCTTCATGGTCTGGGTCATGTGGTCTTCCTGAGTCCTTGGGTGTCGGTCGGCGAGGTCAGATAACCCCAAGCTCCCTGCCCGCCGTGGTGAAGGCTTCGACCGCCTGGTCAATGTGGTCAAAGGTGTGGGCGGCCGACATCTGGGTGCGGATGCGGGCGGCGCCGCGCGGCACGACCGGGAACGAGAACCCGATCACATAGACGCCCAGCTCCAGCATGCGCGCGGCGAAGTCCTGGGCCAGCTTGGCGTCGCCCAGCATCACCGGGATGATCGGGTGCTCGCCGGGCAGCAGGTCGAAGCCAGCCTCGGTCATGGCGCTGCGGAAGCGCGCGGCGTTGGCGGCCAGTTGCGCGCGCAGCTTGTCGCCTTCATCGCCCTGGGCGATGCGGATGGCCTCGAGGCTGGAGCCGCACACGGCGGGCGACAGGGCGTTGGAGAACAGATAGGGCCGCGCCCGCTGCTTCAGCAGCTGGACCACCTCCGTGGTGGCGCAGATGAAGCCGCCCATGGCCCCGCCCAGCGCCTTGCCGAAGGTGCCGGTGACGAAGTCCACCTGGACCCCGTGATGGGCGTAGGAACCCTTGCCCTTTTCGCCCAGGAACCCCGTGGCGTGGCAGTCGTCCACCATGATCAGGGCGTCATACTTATCGGCCAGCACGCGGATGTCCTGCAACCGGGCGATGTAGCCGTCCATCGAGAACGCGCCGTCGGTGGCGATGATGATGTCCCGGGCCCCGGCGGCGCGGGCCTCCTTCAGCTTCGCCTCAAGATCGTCCATGTCCGAGTTGGCGAAGCGGTAGCGTTTCGCCTTGCACAGCCGCACGCCATCGATGATGGAGGCGTGGTTCAGGCTGTCGGAGACGATGGCGTCCTCCTCCCCGAACAACGGCTCGAAGATGCCGCCGTTGGCGTCGAAGGCGGCGGCGAACAGGATCGCGTCCTCGAAGCCCAGATAGCCCGCGATGGCGGCCTCCAGCTCCTTGTGGATCTCCAGCGTGCCGCAGATGAAGCGCACCGAGGCCGTGCCCGAGCCCCAGCGTTCGGTGGCCGCGATACCCGCCTGGGCCACGCGCTCGTCGCCGCCCAGACCCAGATAGTTGTTGGCGCAGAAGTTCAGCACCTCGCGCCCCGCCACGGTGATGACCGGCCCCTGGCGCGAGGCGATCACCCGCTCGGGCTTGGTCAGGCCCTGCTGGTCGATGGAGTCCAGTTCGGCACGGACACGGGTATGGAATTGCGCGGGCATGCTCACTCCGGGGTCGAGGATTCAGGTCTCGGCGCGAGTTACGCCGAATCCGCGCGCAAGACCACCCGTCCCTAGTCCGGGCGCGAACCGTCCTCGACCGGGCGAAGCGGACTGACCCGCACCTGACGGCCGCAGGGCTGCATCTCCAGCTCCAGCGGGATCTCGGCGGTGTCGCCAGGCGCGGTGGCGATCACCTCCGCCACGGAGGGACAGCGGGTCTCGCCCAGATTTTCATGGGGCACGGCGCTGTAGGACAGGTCGAAATACGCCTTGGCGCCCGGCTCCAGCTCGACCGCCTCCGGCGTCTGGCCGGCGCGGAAATAGTTGCCAAGCTGCTCGACCGTGCGGATCTGGTCCAGTTCGTCGCCGTCCCCATCGCGCAGGGTCAGGCCCGGGTAGCCGCGCACCGAACAAGGGGTCGAACCGGCGTTGGTCAGGGCCAGCACCACCTGCCGGTTGCCGGCGCCGGCGTCGCCGCCTTCGCGGGTCAGGCGCAGGGCCGGTCCCCGGCAGGGCGGAGCCATGTCCGAATCCACATCCTCGAGTTCCCCGGTCTCGCCGGGCCCCCGCGGCGGCAGAACCGTGTTAGCCGGGCGGGTGCAGCGCTCCAGCACGGTGGAGCCCACCTCCTCGTTCGGTCCCAGACGGCTGAGGGTCGCGGTCTCCTGATCGCCGCGCGCCGCCGTCCACCATTCCAGCTCCTGGCCCGCATAGCGCGCGCCGCTGGCGGAACGGGCGATGTTCAGGGTGTAGGTCTGGCCTTCATAGGTCACCTCGGCGCTGGCGGAGTCCACATAGCGCACACTCAGCGACCGGCCGCTTTCGCACGCGTAGCTGACTTCCGGCGCAGACGGCGCTTCGGGCTGTTCGGCCACGGGTACGTCCTCCACCGCCTCGACCGGCGCTTCCTCGCGTGAGCAGGCGGCGGCGCTCAGGGCCAAAAAGGACACGGCGAGAATGGACAGGGTGGTGCGAGTGGTCATGGACGCCTCCGGTTCAACGCCGAAGGTTAACGCCGTTCGCCCGCAAAGGCTCCGCTTGACGGTTCAGGCCGCCGCGACGGCGCGTTCCGCACTCCGCCCGCGATCCAGAAAGGCGTGCGCGGCCTCGGCGTTCATGAACACGTGGTGGGTGCGATTGGGAAAGCAGAAATCCATGGTCCGCGCCCAGTGGACGAAGCCGGAGTCAAAGCTGACGAAACAGGTCCGGGCCGCCCGCCGCCCCGCCCCGCAGGCACGGAAGATCTCCGCCGCTCGCACCACGTCGTCATGGGAGCCGTCGCCGTAGGATTCCCGCAGGTCGATGATGAAGTCGTGGTCCGCCCGTTGCGGCGCCTCAAGAACCAGCTCGATCATGGCGTCGATCATATCGCGCGACATGACGTTGAAGCCCGATGTCATGACGACCCGGCGCCGGGCGTCGTCGATTTCGATCGATGGGTTCATGTCGAGCCATCCACCCGGCGCACCAGGGACGCCAGTCCGTCCAGCATGGCCTTCGCCTCGGGACCGTCCTGAAAGCCGGTAGTCAGGATGAGCCGCAGGGATCGGACATGGACGTCCACCGACGACCAGTCCCGGCGCCCGGCGGCGCCCAGTTTCTCGGTCAGTTCGCACAGGCTGTAGACCGCCCTGTAAAATGGCCCGGTCTCGAAGAACCCGGCCGTCCCGGCCAGATTCGCGGCGAGGGGATAGACCGAGGCGAAGCCGTCATCGGACGGCTCGCGGCACAGGGCCTCGAGACGCTCCACCCCCTGCACCAGCCCCTCGACAGCCGAGGCGCGCTGATCGTCCAGGGCGGCGTCAGCGGCGGCCACGGCCTCGCCCACCTTCTTGCCGCCGGGCAGACGGATCTGGTCGGCGATGGCGGGGCGAACCTTGAACAGGCGGGCGGCGTTGTCGGAACCAGCGGTCACAGGGCCACCCTTTGCGGTTTCATCAGCATGTCGATGTCAGACTGGTCCATGTTCGGCTCAAGCGCCACACCCACCTCGGCGGACAGGTCGCCGGCGCGGCGCCCGGCCATGCCCAGCGGGGGTCCGTAGTTGCGCACCCGGCGGTCAGGCCCGACGTAGGTGTCACACTCCACCCATTCCCGCTGATCCTTGGTCAACCAGAGGATGCGCTGCAGCAGGATCATGGGCGTCAACGGCTTGGCCACGATGAAGCTGGCGCCGCAATTCCGGCTCTGGCTGACAAAACTCTCGGAGGCGTGGCCGGTCAGAATTATCACCGGGGTGAAAGCGCTGGTTTTCGGGCCTTCCCGGCGCAGCCAGCGGACAAACTCCGAACTTTCGGCGGCGGAGGCGCACTCCACCAGAATCAGGTCCACCGGCCGCCGCTTGATGACTCCCCTCGCATCGTCGGGCGACGCACACTTGATCTGCTCCTTCAGGCCGAAGCCCTGGACGATGGAGCTGAGGATATCGAGGCCCTGCGGATTGTCGTTGATCAGCAGCGCCGAGGTGCGCTCCAGATTGATCCGCGTTTCGGGGGAGATGGCGCGGGACATGGTCAGTCGAACAGCATCAGATCGCCGGAAGGCGGCGGATGAGGCGTGGCGGACGCGATCCGGCCGTCCAGGGCTGCGCACATGCGCTCCACCAGACCGCCCAGCGGAGCGGCGACCACGGCGTCCCCGGGCGCGTCGCCCTGGGCCACCCGCGCGGTCATGGCCGCCAGGGCGTCCAGATGCTGCACCAACAGGTCGAGGCCCTGGGCGCGGATCATGGAGTCGCCGCTGTCCCCCGACCGCGCGGTCGACAGCAGGGGCGCGAGGGTCTCGGCCATGACGCGGCCACGGGCCAGTTCTTCGGCGAGGGCGGCCAGAAAGCGGGTGTCGGCGCTCATCAGAACAGTTCCAGTTCGCCGGAATCCACGACCGTCGGCGGCGGGACAGGGCGCTCCACCGGGCGGTCGCTGACCGCCTTCTGCAGCGCGCGGCCGCTCGCGGGCCAGAACTGGACCCGACGCGCGCCGTAGCCACGCAGGCTGGAGGCGATGATGGGGATGCCTTCGTCGGCCAGGAATTTCTCGGCGAAGTTCGCATTGGCCACGCCCACGTCGGCCAGACCGTCGAACATGCGCCCGCCGCCGAACAGCTTGGCCTCCAGACGATTACGGCGTCCGCCGGCGGAAAGCACGCCGTTGATCAGCACCTCCATGGCGTAGGCGCCGTAGCGGCGGCCCTCGTCGGCCCCGTCGGTGCGCCCCGAGGGCAGCAGGAAATGGTTCATGCCGCCGATCCGGGCGACCGGGTCGCGCAGGCACATGGCTACGCACGACCCAAGGATGGTGGTCAGCATCACCTGGGGATCGCCGGTGATCAGGTGCTCGCCCTGCCCTACGTGCAGGCGCACGGAGACCGGCGTTTCGGTGAGGATCGCAGCGGCATTCATGTCAGCGGACCGAAGACGCCCTCGATCTTCTCCTTCAGCTGACCGGCGGTGAAGGGTTTCACGAGGTAGTTGTTGACGCCGAATTGCACGGCGCGCTGCACCAGTTCCTTGTCGGCCCGGCCGGTCAGCATGATGAAGGCGGACTTGCTGGTGGGGGGATGGGCGCGGATGGCGCGTAGCAGACCCAGGCCGTCCAGGTTCGGCATGTTGAAGTCGGAGATCACCAGATGCGCCGGCTGGGCGATCATGGCGCGCAGACCTTCCTCGCCGTCGTTGGCCTCGCGAAGGTTGACCACGCCGATCTGCTGCAGGCTGGCGCGGATCAGGCTGCGCATGGTCAGCTGGTCGTCCACGATCAGGGTCTGGATGGCGGAAGCGGCGGGCATGTCAGTGGACCTCTGAGGGCTGGGAAGCGGCCGGGGAGGCGGCGGATACGAGTTCGAGAATGGCGGGGCCGATGCGGCCCAGCGGAAGCTGGCGCTCCACGGAGCCCAGCTCATGGGCGGCCCGGGGCATGCCGTAGACGACGCTGGTGGCCTCGTCCTGGCCCAGGGTGCGGGCGCCGGACTGGCGCATGGCGAGCAGGCCCTGCGCCCCGTCGCGGCCCATGCCGGTCAGGATCACGCCGACGGCCTTCTGGTCCAACCGGGCGACGGATTCGAACAGCACGTCCACCGAGGGCCGATGGCCGCTGACCGTCTCGCCCGTGCGCAGGCGGCATCGCGGCGAGGAGCCGCGCGACACCTCCAGATGGGCTTGGCCGCCGGGGGCCAGGAAGATGCGCCCGGGCAGAAGCACGTCGCCGTCCTCCGCTTCCTTGACCGAGGCCGCGCACAGCTTGTCCAGCCGCGCCGCGAAGCTTTTGGTGAAGGTGGCCGGCATATGCTGGGTGATGACGGTGGGCGGGCAGTTCGCAGGGAACGACGACAGCACGGTGATCAGGGCTTCCACGCCGCCGGTGGAGGCGCCGATGGCCACCACATGATCGGGGCGGGCGCGCCATGCGGCGTCGACCGAGGGGGCCGTAACGGGTCCGCTGGCGCGCACTCGGGCGCCGGCCGCCGCCTTCACACGCTGGGGCAGGTCGGCGAAGGCATCCATGGCGGTGGTCCCGCCCGACGGCTTGCCCACCGCGTCAACGGCGCCCAGCTCCAGCGCCGCCAGGGTCACCTCGGCGCCCGCCTGGGTGAGGGTCGAGACCATCACCACCGGCATGGGCCGCAGGCGCATGATCTTCTCGAGAAACTCCAGCCCGTTCATGTTGGGCATCTCGACGTCCAGGGTGATGACGTCGGGGTTCAGGCGCTTGATGGCGTCGCGGGCCTCCAGCGGATCACCGGCGGTGCCCAGCACCTCGATTTCGGGATCGCGCTTCAGGGCGGCCGAAATCAGGCCGCGCATGGTCGGGGAATCGTCCACCACCAGAACGGTCACGGTCATGACAGCGCCTCATAGGTGGTCAGGCCGCTGGTGCGCAGCTGCGCGGTGGCGGGGCCGGAAACCCGCTCGGAATGGCCGATGTAGAGGGTGGCGCCGGGGTTCATGAGCGGCAGGAACCGGCTCCAGACCGTCTCCTGGGTCTGGTCGTCGAAATAGATCACCACATTGCGGCAGAAGATCACGTCGAACCTGCCCTTCATGGGCCAGTCCCCGATCAGGTTCAGCTCGTTGAAGGTGATCAGGCGGCGCAGTTCGGGGGCGGCGGAATAGAGCATGCGGTCGCCGCCCGTATCCCGCTTGAACCAGCGCTGCCGCAGGGTGTCGGGCACGGGCTCGAGCGCCTCGGCGGAATAGAGGCCCGCCCTGCCCTCGGCCACCATGTTCGGGTCGATGTCGGTGGCCAGGATTCGCACGTCCAGTTCGCCCGCCTCAGGCAGAACAGACAGCACGGTCAGGGCCATGGAATAGGGCTCCTGCCCATTGGAGCAGGCGGCGGACCACAGGCGCACCCGGCCGCCCTGTCGCGCCCGCTCGGCCAGGGCGGGCATAACCTTGTCGCGCAGGTGATCGAAATGGTGCGGCTCGCGATAGAAGCGCGTGACGTTGGTGGTCAGGGCCGCGAACATGGCCTGGCGCTCGTCCAGACCGTCCGCGCCGTCGATCAGGGCGCAATAGTCGCGGAAGCTGCGCAGGCCCAGCGCCCGCAGGCGCTTGGCCAGTCGCGAATAGACCAGGGCCGCCTTGGCCTCGGTCAGGGCGATGCCGGCATGGGCATGCAGCACCTGGGCGATGTGGCGGAAATCCTCGGCGGTGAAGGCGAATTCGCCCTGCACCAGCGCGGCATCCTTCGCCGGGCGCGCCATGTCGGCGGTCTGGGTCATGCCGCTTCGGCCTCCGGCTCGGTCGGCAGGATGCGGTCCAGGGCGATCAGGCTGATCATGCGACCGTCGATGGCGAAGATGCCTTTCACGAACGCCTTGACCTCGTCCGCCGCCACGTCGGGCGTCGGCTGCACTTGATCATCGGTCAGCTGAAGGATGTCGGACACCGCGTCGACCAGAAGGCCCACGGTGCGCCCGCCGATGTGCACCACCATGATGACGTGCCGGGCGCTGGGCTCGGTGGCGCCTAGGCCGAACCGGCCGGACAGGTCGATGATCGGCAGCACGGCGCCGCGCAGATTGATGACGCCCTTCATGTAGCCGGGCGTGCGGGGCAAGGGCGTGGCGGGTGTCCAGCCGCGAATCTCGCGCACGGCCATGATGTCCACGCAGAATTCCTGCTCGCCGATCCGGAAGGAGATCAGCTCGCGTCGAGCGCCGGTCTGGATATTGGCTTCGGTCATGATTTCAGCTCGCCAGCTTGAGGTCGGGTTTGCGCGCGGAACGGCGCGTGTTCGAGACGAGGGCGTCGACATCGAGGATCAGGGCCACCCGGCCGTCGCCCAGAATGGTGGCGGCGGCCACGCCGTCGATGGCCTGGTAGTTGGTCTCCAGACTCTTGATGACCACCTGGCGCTGGCCCTGGATGGCGTCCACCAGCAGGGCCGCCTTGGCGCCGCCCTCGGCCTCGACGATCAGGGCCACGCCGGTGGAGGCCGGCTCAGGCCCCGTACCGAAGCCCAGGGTCGCGGCCACATCCACCAGAGGCACGAACTCCTCGCGGAAGCGGATCACCGGCGTGTGGCCGCCCACCAGATGGATGTCCTCGGCGCGCGGCGTCAGGCTCTCGACGATGGCGGCCAGCGGCGCGACCAGGGTCTGTTCGGTGCTGGACACCACCATGCCGTCCAGAACCGCCAGGGTCAGCGGCAGGCTCATGGTGAAGGTGGAGCCCTCGCCCGGCTTGCTGGCGATGGAGATGCGTCCGCCCAGCGACTGGATGGAGCGCTTGACCACGTCCATGCCCACGCCGCGGCCGGACACGTCGGAAATGGTCTCTGCGGTCGAGAAGCCGGGCATAAAGATCAGATTGTCGATCTGCTCGTCGCTCAGCTGGGCGTCGGCCTCGATCAGGCCTTTCTCCACTGCGATGCCGAAGACACGCTCGCGATTGATGCCCGCGCCGTCGTCGGAAATCTCGATGACGATGCGGCCCGAGCGATGCAGGGCGGCCAGGCGCACCTGGCCCTCGGCGGGCTTGCCGGCGGCGACGCGCTTCTCGGGCTTCTCCAGCCCGTGGTCGATGGCGTTGCGCAGCATGTGGGTGATGGGCTCGGCCAGACGCTCCACGACGGTCTTGTCCACCTCGGTGGCCTCGCCCTCGGTGACCAGACGCACCTGTTTGCCGGTCATCTGGGCCACTTCGCGCACCAGACGCGGCATACGCTGGAACACCGACTTCACCGGCTGGGCGCGGATGGCCATGACGCTGTCCTGGATCTCGCGGGTCAGCAGCTCCAGATCTTCCAGCCCCTGCCCCACGCCCGAGGCGCGGATCATGGCGGTCTCGCTGACCCGCTGGGCCAGCACGGCCTGCTGGATCACCAGTTCCCCCACCAGATTGATCAGGCGGTCGACCCGGTCCAGGTCGACGCGGATGGTCACCGGCGCCTGGGCGGCCGGGGCGTTGGCGGTCGCTTCGGGCGCGGCAGGGGCAGCCTTGGCCTCGGGGACGGCCGGCGTCATCACAGGTTGGGGCGCGGGAATGGGTTCGGGCGTCGCCGCCACGGGCGCGGCGTCCACCGGCGCCTGGGCGGCGGCCAGCAGGGCGGCGATGTCCAGCTCAGGCTCCGGCTCGGCGACCGGCTCGGCGAGCGGAGCGTCGGCCTCGTCGCGCAGGACGGCCAGATCACAGTCGCCGTCGACGAACTCGAACACCTCGCGGATGGCGGCTTCTTCCACCGAGCCGGGCAGGCGGATGGTCCAGCTGAGGCAGCCCTCTTCCGGCTCCAGCGCATCCAGCATGGGCACGCCGCTGGCGTCGATCTCAACAGAGGCTTCGCCCAGCCGCGCCAGTTCGCGCAGGAGCAGGCCCGCATCATTGGCCTTGGCGTAAAGCGCCGCGTTGGGGCGGAACACGACGCGCCAGTCGCCGCCGGCCTCGGGCGCGGCGGGGGTCAGATCCATGGGATCGAACTGCACCGGCTTGAAGCCGAATTCGTCTTCTTCCACGTCTGCAACAGTCGGGGCCGGAGCGGCGGCAGGCGCCGCCTCGCCATGGGTCAGGGCTTCCAGCTCGGCCACCAGACCGGCTGAGCGCGCCTCATCCACCGGGGCGCCGGCGCCCCGCGCGGCGGATACATGGTCGTTCAGGACGTCGGAGGCCCGCAGCAGGGTCTTGATGGTGGCGTCGTCACAGGGTTTGCGGCCCGCTCGCAGCTCGTCCATCAGGGTCTCGAAGACGTGGGCGAAGCGCACCAGCGCCTCCATGCCGAAGGCCCCGGCGCCGCCCTTGACCGAGTGCACCGCACGGAACACGGCGTTGATGGTCTCGTCGTCGCCCTCGCCGTTCTCGAGCGCCAGAAGGCCGGCTTCCAGGTCGGCGAGCAGTTCGTCGCACTCCTGAAAGAAGGTCGCCTTGATCGCCTCGAAGGGATCTTCGGTCATCGCGCGCTCCCGCTCAGGCCGCGACCCGGCGGACCGCGTCCACCAGCTTGACGGGATCGAACGGCTTGACGATCCAGCCGGTCGCCCCCGCATCACGGGCGCGCTGCTTCTTGGCCGCGTCGCTCTCGGTGGTCAGAACCAGCACAGGCGTGCCGCGGTATTCGGGATCGGCGCGCATGCCTTCGATGAAGCCGAAGCCGTCCAGTCGCGGCATGTTGATGTCCGTGATGACCACATCGGCGCCGTGCGCCTTCAGGGTCTCCAGGCCGTGCACGCCGTCCTCGGCCTGAATGACGTTGTAGCCGGCGTCCTTCAGAGCCATCAGAAGCATGTCGCGCATGGTGCGCGAGTCATCGACGGTCAGTACGGTCTTCATCGGGTCGCCCCCACAGGGTCAATGTTCAGGTCCGCGCAGCCATAGGCCGCCAGTTGTTCGTTCAGGGCGGTCGAGGCCGGGTTCAGGGCGAACCCCTTGCCGTCCGCGTCCCAGGTCTTTTTCGCGCTGATCAGCACCTGCAGGCACAGGCCTCCGACCCGCTCCACCTCGCCGCCGTCAAGGACGATGTCCGACCCGCGCCGGGCCAGCAGATCATCCCGCAGAGGCGCGGCGGCGCGGATGTCCAGCACCGCCGGCAAGGCCAGGGCCGTCATCAGAACTCCTCCCAGCCGTCTTCGGCGGCCACGGTTTCCAGCTTGCGGGCCGCGCCGCCGGCGCCCATGGCCTTCAGGGCCGTGACGGTGCGCTGGACAGCGGAAGGCCTGGCGGCGGGCTTGGGCGCCGTGGGCGCCGGCGCGCTCGCGGCCCGGCCGTTCTCGCCGATCTGGAAGCGCGAGACCGACTGGTTCAGCACGTCGGCTTCCTGGGCCAGGGAGTGGCTGGCGGCGGTGGATTCCTCGACCATCGCAGCATTTTGCTGAGTCACCTGGTCCATCTGGTTGACGGCGGTGTTCACCTGCTGAAGGCCGGTGGCCTGCTCCTGGGCGGAGGCGGCGATCTCGGACACCAGGCCGTCGATCTCGGCCACGCGCTCCACGATCCGGGTCAAGGCTTCGCCGGTCTGGCCGACCAGGCTGACGCCCGCGCCCACCTGGGTGCCGGAGGACGAGATCAGGGTCTTGATCTCCTTGGCCGCGTCGGCCGAGCGCTGGGCCAGGGCCCGCACTTCGGACGCCACCACCGCGAAGCCGCGACCGGCGTCACCGGCGCGCGCGGCCTCGACCCCGGCGTTCAGCGCCAGCAGGTTGGTCTGGAAGGCGATCTCGTCGATCACGCCGATGATCTGGCTGATCTGGGTCGAGGACTGTTCGATGGCGCTCATGGCGCCCACGGCGTCGCGGACGATCTCGCCGCTCTTCTCGGCGTCGCCGCGCGCGGCCAGCACCACGTCCGAGCACTGCTTGGCGCCCGAGGCGGTCCTGCGGACCGTGGCGGTGATCTGGTCCAGAGCCGCGGCGGTCTCTTCCAGGCTGGCGGCCTGCTGCTCCGTGCGGCGCGACAGGTCGTCGGCGGCCTGGCTGATTTCGCCGGCCCCCGAGCGAATGGCGGAGACATTGGTCACCACCGTGGTCATGGCGTCCTTCAGCTGGCCCATGGCCGCGTTGAAGTCGCTCTGCAGCTTCAGATACTCTTCGGGGAAGGTCTGGGTCAGGCGATAGGTCAGATTGCCCTTGCTCAGTTGCTCCAGACCCTCGGCCAGGGCCGCGACGACGGCGGCCTGCTGGCGGGCGGCCTCGGCCCGCTCGGCCTCGGCGCGAGCGCGCTCGGCCTCGGTCATGCGGCGCTGGTCGGCGGCCTCGCCTTCCAGACGATCATTGGCGATGGCGGCGTCCTTGAAGGCCAGCACGGCGGCGGCCATCTGGCCGATCTCGTCCTTGCGGCCGGCGCCCGGCACCTCGACGGTCTTGTCGCCCCCGGCCAGCTTGCGCATGACATTGGTCATGTTCACGACGGGGCTGGCGATGGCGCGGGCCATCATGACGCCCAGCCCGGCCGCGATCAGGGCGGCGAGCAGGATGCCGACGCCGAGCACGACCACGGCGGTGGTCGAAGCTTGAATCTGGTTCGCGCTGCTGGCGGTCTGGCGCGCCTGCTCACGCTCGATGACGGCGTCCATGCCGGCCTCGGCGCGTTCGATGTAGGTGTCCGCGACCCCTTCACGCCCGACCATGTCGGTGGCCTGGCTGTAGGTCGCCGGATCCGCCGCCAGGGCCGAACCGACCTCGACCACATTAACGAACCACTCGTCGGCCGCGCCCTCGACGCTGTCGATAAGGGCCAGTTCATCCGCTGTGCCCTCTCCGAGTTCTCGCAGGCCGTTCAGGCGCTGCTTGAAGTTCTCGCGGTGGGCGTCGAGCCGCTCCAGATAGTAGGCGTCGCCCGAGATCAGGAAGCCGCGGAAGCTGTTCTCTTGACGGCCCAGATAGAACTGGGCCTGCTGGACCAGCTCGATGGACCGCACGCTTTCACTGTTCGCGATGCGGGCGTTATCGACCACCCGCACGTTGAGGAAAACGACGACGCCCATCACCACGATGGCGGCGACGACCAGCGCGAAGGCTGCCGCCAGCTTCTGACCGATCTTGAGATTGTTCAGGTTCACGGAAAAAGCCTTTCAGAAGGTCTTCGAGCGGGGTCGCCGCCGGATCGTTGGGGGTCAGAAGGACGCGGTGAGAGCGGCCACCAGGCGGCCGTCGTAGCGGTCGCCGCGGAAATGCGCGTCGGTGTCGAACCAGCGTACATCCAGGGCCAGGTTTTCGGTGAGGTCGTGGTTCACGCCCAGGTTCCAGGCGTTGTAGTCTGCGCCGTTCTCGGCCGCGCGGTTGGCGAAGGCGGCGCTGACACGGGTGGCGTCGGCCACACTCACCGAGCCGTTCAGCTCGATCCACCAGGCCTCTTCCGTGGCGGAAAAACCGTCGGGCGTGTAGTTGACGCGCAGGCGGGTGTTCACCGGGCCGAGGCGCCGCGACACGTCCGTCTGGAACTCAAAATAGTTGCTGTCGATGCCTGACCGTGTGCCGGGCAAATCGCGGTTCACCACCGAGAAGTTCAGCCCGTTGCCCGCCCAGCGGGTCTTGTAGCCGATCGACGAGACGATCTCGGCAGTCGATCCCTGGGGCAGGTCGGCGCTGGACGCCCAGACCTTGGCGTAGAAGCCGCCGTGGGTGGCCTGGACGCCGGCGAAGATGCTGGGATCACCGTCGCTTTTGCCCAGGCCTTTCCCGACATATTCCGTCGCCGCGCCGATTTCGACCGACCAGTCGACGGCCGGGGAAGCCGTCTGCGCTTCAGCGTTTGTGGGAGAAAAAGCCGAAACAACGACCGAAGATACAGCCGCAATACAGGCGGCTACGGAATAAGCCTTAGTCAAAATAAACCTCACTCAGTGTTCTACTTGTGAAATATGGAGTTACGCAGAAAATATACGCGATTACAGGCTACAGATAACGCGATCAGTCCTTACCAAAATCGAAATAGCAGCGCTCGGCGGGCGGGCCCTGTGACCCAAAATGGGTCGTTGCGAATGATTTTCGCCACCGGTGTCATGTCATATGCGGTGGGGAAACGCCGTTATCTGTTCTAGGCTGTCCTCATGGACGCCTTGAGTCGCCATGGGGAGGAGGAAAAAGCGACCGCCGCCGCGGGCTGCGCCTCCGCCTATACTTCACTGCCGGCGCTGGCTGCGGTGCTGGACGCCTCGCCGGATGTTCAGATCCTGCTGGCCGCGGACCAGACGATCCTTTTCGCCAACGCCGCCTTTCACGCCACCAATCCGGACGAAGCCGGGCCTCTCGTGGGTCAGTCGCTGGCCGCCAGCCTCATGGGCCGGGACGCACGACGCGCCGCCAGCCGGCGGTTGGTCCTTAGCGCCGTCAGACAGGCGTTGGCCGAACAGACGGTCGTTCGTCCCCCGCCCTTTCGGTACGACATCCAGAAGGACCTGAGCGTCGCGCCACGAGAGGCCTGGTGGCGGCTGTCCGCTTCGCCGTTCGAACTGGACGGTCGCGGCTGTTTGCTGCTGACGGTGTGCGAGGTGACCGCCGCTGTCACCCTAGGTCGGGGCGCGGCGCCGGAAGGCCTCGCCGAGGAGCCGGATGACGCCCTGGTCTGGTCAGAACGCCGCCGCCTGGGCCAGATGTTCGAACAGGCCACGGACATGTTGTCCCTGGTGGTCGGCCCGGATCATGTGTTCGAACTCATCAATCCGGCCATGCAAAAGATCGCCGGGGACGTCCAGATGCTGGGCCGCTCCATGCGGGACATGGTTCAGTCGGAAAGGGGGCGCGAGATCATTCGGCAGATGGACCGTGTGCGCGCCACAGGACGCCCGTATGTGGCTCATGCCCAACCTTTCCGGACGTTCGCCGATCCCGAGAAGGATCGCTATCTGGACCTGAGTCTCCAGCCCCTGACCAACGAGGCGGCGAAGGTGGAGGCCATATTCTGCCGTGGCCGGGACGTCACCGAGCAGGTTCACGCCCTGAAAGTCCAACAGTTCCTGCGCGAGGAGCTGGCCCATCGACAGGGCAATATCCTGGCCGTAGTCCTGGCCCTGGCCGAACAGAGCGCCGCCCAGGCCCCTTCGCTGGACCAATTCCGCACCGTCTTCGCAGGCCGCCTGTCAGCCCTGGCCGCCGTGAATATCCTGCTGAACCGCGAAGGGCCGGATGTCAGTCTCGCCGCCCTGCTCGGCGCCCTGCCGCATCCGCAGCGCAGCAGCATCCGTATCAGCGGCGGAGGCGCCGGCGCCAAGCTGACGCCGAAGGCCGCCATCACCCTGGGTCTGATGCTTCACGAACTTCTTCACCAATCCGGTCCTGAAACGCCGGACGGTTCGACACGACCGCGAATCCGGGCACACAGGCGCGGTGACCGTCTTCATCTTGTCTGGCTGTCGCCTGCCCTTCGTGGCTTCGATCTGGACGGGGACGACTTCGCGCGCCGCCTGATTGACCACGCCGTCCGCCATGAGTTCGGCGGGCGCTGGGCCCAGTTCCGCCGCAAAAACGGCGCCGCCGTCTGTTTCGAGTTCCCGCTTAACCATTCCGCCTGGGCCGGCGCCCATCCGGTCGCATGAACTGAGGAATCCCATGCGTGTTCTGGTGGTCGAAGACGAAACCCTGGTTCTGTTCACCCTGGAGGCTGAGCTGTCTCGCGCAGGGTTCGAGGTGGTGATGGCGTCGGATCCGGCGGGCGCCAAGGCGCGCCTCGACGAGGAAGGGGCGGGCCTGTCGGGCGTGGTTGTCGACCTCAACCTGTCCGCCGACGAGACTGGGTTCGACGTGGCGCGCCACGCCCGGTCGATCAATCCGGCAATCGCGGTGGTCTATATTTCCGGCAACGATCCGCACCACTGGGAGGATCAGGGCGTGAAGGACAGCGCGTTCTTCGCCAAGCCGATTCTGTCCGCCCAGGTGGCGCAGGCTCTGAAAGACCGCATTCGCTAGATCGTGCACCTGTAAGCTGCACAAAAATAGTTCATTGATTTCAATACTCCGTCACCCTCGGGCTTGTCCCGAGGGCCTATGGTGAAGACGGTCTCGAAAGGTCGCCGGGGCCCACCGGACAATAAAGCGCCTGCAAATCGCGCTTGAGGCTGCAATGGATCCTCGGGACAAGCCCGAGGATGACGGATTTACAGGGACAGACCCTTAGGGCTTTCAGTCGTTGACCGGCGGCAGTTTCTCGACCGTCGCATGGCTGACGGCGGCCAGACGGATGAATTTGTCCACCACGAAACGATTGTCGGGGAACGCTTGCGGCGTGATGGTCAACAGCTGGCCGGAGCGCCTGACCAGTCCCTCCTTGATCAGGTCGTTCACCTTGCGGCGCACGGTTTCGCGCGGAATGCCCGATGAATCCGCGATGGAGCGGATATTGGTCCACAGGGTCGGTACGGTGTCCACATCGCCCGAAAGCAGGCGCTCTGACGACAACTCGGCGAAGCCCGGCGCCATGGCGCTGCGCAGCATGATGATCAGCAGGACCAGTTGTCTGTCCAGATCATCGGACTGTCTTCGCGAAACAATCAGATAGTCGGTTAACGCTGATAATAAAGCCGGCGCGACGCGACTGTAGTTTTCCCGGATGCGTGATTCGGTTGATCCCGACATTCCCCGCCCTGAACAGTCTCCCGTCAGTCAGCATGCACATTCCGGCTGCATTTGCACCCTTCCAGAACTCATCATTGCGTGAATTCCGGCGGTTAGCGCCAGTTTTGACTGATCGATGTTAAGGAAACCGGTAGACAGTATCGGTGTTCCTCTCAGGGGTTGGCGCCCCGCATACGGACGCTCTATGCCAAACCGAACAACTAGAACCGTCCGCCGGGTGCGGGCGCGATGGGAGAGCCAAGCCATGACCCAGACCCGTTCCGGCGCGCCCGAGGGCTACATGCCCGGCTTCGGCAACCATGTGGCGACCGAGGCCGTGGTCGGCGCCCTGCCCCAGGGCCGCAACTCGCCGCAGAAGACGCCCTTCGGCCTGTATGCCGAACAGCTGTCGGGCACCGCCTTCACCGCCCCGCGTCACGCCAACCGTCGCTCATGGCTGTACCGCCTACGGCCCAGCGCCAACCACGGCGCCTATGCGCCCTATGAAGGCGGCAAGCTGATCCGCACGGGCCCCTTCACCGAACAGCCCCCGACGCCCAACCGCCTGCGCTGGGATCCCCTGCCCCTGCCCGACGCCCCCACCGACTGGGTCGACGGACTGGTGACCTATGTGGGCAACGGCGACGCGGCGGCCACCGCTGGGCTCGGCGTGCACCTGTACGCCGCCAATACCTCAATGAAGGACCGCGTCTTCTACAACGCCGACGGCGAGCTGCTGATCGTGCCCCAGGACGGCGCCCTGGACCTGTTCACCGAGATGGGCCGCATCGCGGCCAGCCCCGGCGAAATCGTGGTCATCCCGCGCGGCGTGCGCTTCCGGGTCGAACTGCCCGACGGCTCGGCTCGAGGCTATGTCTGCGAGAACTACGGCGAGCCGTTCCGTCTGCCAGACCTGGGCCCCATCGGCGCCAACGGCCTGGCCAATCCGCGCGACTTCCTGACGCCGGTGGCGTGGTTCGAGGACGTGGATCGCCCGGTGCAGATGATCCAGAAATTCCATGGCGGCCTGTGGGCGACGCAGCTGGACCACTCGCCGCTGGACGTGGTGGCCTGGCACGGCAATCACGCGCCGTACAAATACGACCTGGCCAATTTCAACACCCTCAACACAGTCAGCTTCGACCACCCCGACCCGTCCATCTTCACGGTGCTGACCAGCCCGTCGGACACGCCCGGCGTCGCCAACTGCGACTTCGTCATCTTCCCGCCCCGCTGGATGGTGGCCGAGGACACCTTCCGCCCGCCGTGGTTCCACCGCAACGTCATGAGCGAGTTCATGGGCCTGATCCACGGCGCGTACGACGCCAAGGAAGGCGGCGGCTTCGCGCCGGGCGGCGCGTCCCTGCACAACTGCATGAGCGGCCACGGCCCCGACCAGGCCGCCTATGACAAGGCGATCAAGGCCGACCTCAAACCCCACAAGATCGAGAACACCCTGGCCTTCATGTTCGAAAGCCGCTGGGTCTTCCGCCCCACGAAATCGGCGGTGGAGACCCCGGCCATGCAGCTGGACTACGACGACGTCTGGACGGGGTTCGAGAAGGGGGAGGTGGGGTAGGTGGTGGTGACGCGCTCATGTGCATGCCGCGGCTACAAAAGGTCGGTTCCGCCCTGTTCAGAACGGCTCACCGCTGAGACTCAGCCACTATGAATCCTTGCTTGTGGCTCCTGATCGTTCTGTCGCTGGGGATAGAACCGCCTGCCACTGCACCTCGGGCCAATCGCGAGATTCCGCAGGCGCCTCAAAGGCTGCAACCCAAGACGGCCGAAGAGCTCGTGTCTATCACCTCTCGCGGCATTTACGTCCATGGCGATATCGAACGCGAAGGCGCGCGCTCTTCAGATCGTGGCGAAGTGTTTCTCCCGGACGGGACCTACATCCAGCGCCAAGATCGTGCTGAAGTCTACGGATCCTACGAGCTCATAGGCAACGCGCTATGTGTGACATCCCCGGGCGTTGACCGTGGCTGCCGCCTGATAGCCACCGACATCGATGGAGGCTTGTTCTTCGTCGGAGTGAGAGGGGCATGGCCCATCGTAATTTCCGACTATGTTCCCTGATCGTGGCGATATCCCATCCCAATGGGTGCTGTGAACGAGCTCGCCCCTAAACCTGCCCGATGGTCTTCAGCCGCGCCTTGGGATGGACCTCGTTCTGGCTCATCACCACGGTCTGGCCGCGGAAGCGTTCGATGATGGAGCGCACATAGGGACGGATCATGGGGCCGGTCAGCAGCACCGCGGCCTCGCCGCCCATGGCCGCGCGCTCGAACACGTCGCGCACCTGACGGATGAAGTCCTGCAGGCGTGACGGCGCCATGGCCAATTGCTTGTCCTCGCCCTGCCCCACCAGACTTTCGGCGAAGGCCTGCTCCCATTCGGGGCTCAGGGTGATGATGGGCAGGGCGCCGTCGTCGCCCTTGTGCTGCCAGCACAGCTGACGGGCCAGACGCGCCCGCACATGCTCCACCAGCTGGGTGACCGAACTGGTGTGCGGCGCGGCTTCCGCCAGCCCCTCCAGAATGGCCTGCAGGTCGCGGATCGACACCCGCTCGCGCAGTAGGGACTGCAGCACCCGTTGCAGGGTCGTGACCGTGACCACCGTGGGGATCAGCTCGTCCACCAGCTTCTTCTCTTCGGTCCCCAGCTCCTTCAGCAGCTTCTGCACCTCGGCGTAGGACAGCAGATCCGCCATGTTCTCCTTGAGGATCTCGGTCAGGTGCGTGGTCAGAACCGTGGAGGGATCGACGATGGTGTAACCCCGGAACGTGGCCTCCTCGCGCAGGCCGTCGTCGATCCAGGTGGCGGGCAGGCCGAAGGCGGGCTCGCGGGTATGCTCGCCGGGCAGCTCCACCTGACGGCCCGACGGGTCCATGGCCATCAGCTGGCCCAGGCGGACCTCGCCCGACCCGGCCTCCATCTCCTTGATGCGGATAGCGTAGCCCTGGGTGGCCAGGCGCATGTTGTCCAGAATGCGCACGGCGGGCATGACGAAGCCGAATTCCTGGGCAAGCGACCGGCGCAGGGCGCGGATCTGGTCCGTCAGGCGCCGCCCCTCCAGATCGTTGATCAGGCTGAGCAGCGAATAGCCCAGCTCGATCTTGACCTCGTCGATGGTCAGGGCGGTGGAGATGGGCTCCTCCACATCCTCCGCCGGGCCGTTGGAGACCACCTCGACCGGTTCCGGCTTCAACCGGTTTCGCCCGCGCCGCCAGGCCAGATAGCCCGCTCCCCCCGACAGTACCGCGAACGGCAACAGCGGCATGCCGGGGATCAGGCCGATGAAGCCCGCCGCCGCCGACACCATGCCCAGCGCCACCGGGTTCATGGCCATCTGGGCCACCAGCG
Organism: Brevundimonas sp.; assembly: GCF_047617075.1. Classification (GTDB taxonomy): domain Bacteria; phylum Pseudomonadota; class Alphaproteobacteria; order Caulobacterales; family Caulobacteraceae; genus Brevundimonas. The sequence goes on along the minus strand of NZ_JBLGCI010000001.1, from coordinate 336,584 downwards.
CCTTGTCGGCCGAGCCCTCGACCCCGGCCTTGGACACCAGGAAGCCCGCGGCGATGGACACGATCAGCGCCGGCACCTGGGTCACCAGACCGTCGCCCACCGCCAGCAGCACATAGCTGGACGCCGCGTCGCCGGCGGGCATGCCGTGCTGGGCGATGCCGATCAGCAGCCCGCCGATGACAGTGATGAAGGTGATGATCAGGCCGGCCACGGCGTCGCCGCGCACGAATTTCGACGCGCCGTCCATGGCCCCGAAGAAGGTGGATTCCTGCTCCAGCTCCTTGCGCCGCGCCTTGGCGGCGGCCTCGTCGATCAGGCCCGACGACAGGTCCGCGTCGATGGCCATCTGCTTGCCCGGCATGGAGTCCAGGGTGAAGCGGGCCGACACCTCGGCGATGCGGGTCGAGCCCTTGGTGATGACCACGAAATTCACCACCAGCAGGATGGCGAAGATGATCACCCCGATGACGAAGTTCCCGCCCATCATCAGGGCGCCGAACGCCTCGATCACCTGACCGGCGCTGGCCGTGCCCTCATGGCCGTGGCTGAGGATCAGGCGCGTGGAGGCCAGGTTCAGGCCCAGCCGGTACAGGGTCACCACCAGCAGAACGGTGGGGAAGACGGCGAAGTCCAGCGGCTTCTTGATCAGCAGGGCGGTCATCAGCACCAGCACCGAGCCGGTGATGGAGATGGCCAGCAGCATGTCCAGAACGAAGCTGCTCATCGGGATGATGAGCAGGCAGATGATCAGCACGACGCCCAGCGCCAGGGCCACCTCGCCGCGCAAGACCCAGCCGAACATGTCACGCCCGGTGGGGCGCGCCATGCCGTCCTTCATCATCCCGACGTCAGCCATGACCGAACGCTCGCACAGCTTCGAAGGTCGCTTCAGCGATCGCGGGCTCGACCCATTCGGGCCCGTCCGTCTCGGGACCGGAATAGTAGGCCGCCGCGAAAATGGGCTCACCCTCCGTCAGCCAGATCACCCCGATGTCATTGACCATGCCCTGGCCGTTGGTTCCGGTCTTGTGACCGACTGTGGCGTCCCGTGGCGCGCCTGCCTTGATACGGTTGGGGCCCGTCGGACTGTTCACCAGCCAACGGGATAGAAGTTCCTTGTGCTCGGGAGACAAGCGACGCTGATCTGGCCCCAGCAGGGCACGCATGTTCAGAACCGCCTGCAACGGCGTGGTCGTGTCCATCTCGCCGTTGATCAGGTTCAATTCCGGCTCCAGGCGATCAACACTCGTGGTCATGTCGTTGAGCGCCTGCTGGTGCCAGGTTCTCCACATGTCCAATCCGCCCATTTCCCGAATCAGGATGTTGGCAGCGGGATTGTCGCTCAGTTCGACCATGCCCTGACAGAGCGTTTCCACGCTGATCTCATTTCCAACCGCTTCCCCGGTTACGGGCGCGTGCGGAACAAGGTCGGACTCGCCGACTGTGATGAGTCTGTCGAGGCGCTCTTCCCCCCGTTGCACTCGCTCCAGCGTGGCGGCGGCGAGAAACAGCTTGAAGGTCGAGCAAAAGGTGAAGCGCTCAGTCGCCCGCCATTCGGCCACGCTGCGTCCCTGCATGGCGAAAAACCCCATGCGCGCGCCTCGATCCTCCTCCCATTTGCTGAGTCCCATGAAGGCGTGAACGATCGGCGGTCCGCGCGAACATCCCGCCGCAGCCAGCGCCCCAAGGCCCGCGATCACGCTTCTGCGCTTCACGCCCGCACTCCCGCTCAGGCGACGTTGTAGGCGGCGCCGGCGACGCCGCTCTGGGGCGCGGGGATGGCCTCGCCCGCGTCTGCGTATTCGTTCAGCTTGTTGCGCAGGGTGCGGATGGAGATGCCCAGGATGTTGGCCGCATGGGTGCGGTTGCCCAGACAGTGGGTCAGGGTGTCCAGGATCAGCGTCTTTTCCATCTCGGCCACCGTCTGGCCCACATAGGCCCGGGTCACGGCGTCGGCCGCCTGGGCCGCGTGACCCGCGACCCCGGCGTCCCTGGGCGCGGCGGCGGTCGCCCCCATGGAGGCGCCCAGCGGCTGGCCGTCGGGCATGCGCAGGGCGTCCTCGCCGATCTCCGGGCCGGTCGCCAGCAGCACCGCCCGGTGCATGGCGTTTTCCAGCTCCCGCACATTGCCCGGCCAGCGGTGGCTCAGCAGAGCGCGGCGGGCCGCCTCGGACAGGGGCCGGGCCGGCACGCCGTTGGCGACCGCGTACTTCTTGACGAAGTGATCGGCGAGCACCGCCACGTCGCCGGGGCGTTCACGCAAGGCGGGCAGGCGCAGGTTGACCACGTTCAGGCGGTACAGCAGATCCTCGCGGAACGTGCCCTCGCTGACCGCACGGGCCAGATCGCGGTTGGAGGTGGCGATGATGCGGATGTTGACCGAGACGGGCTTGGCGCCGCCCACCCGGTCGATGACCCGCTCCTGGATGGCGCGCAGCAGCTTGGCCTGCAGCCGGGCGTCCATTTCGCTGATTTCGTCCAGCAGCAGGGTGCCGCCGTCGGCCTCCTCGAACTTGCCGATGCGCCGGGCCACGGCGCCGGTGAAGGCGCCCTTCTCGTGGCCGAACAGCTCGGATTCCAGCAGATTGTCGGGAATGGCGGCGCAGTTGACGCTGATGAAGGGCTTGTCAGCGCGGCGCGACTGGCTGTGCAGGTGACGGGCCATCACCTCCTTGCCGACGCCGCTTTCGCCGGTGATCAGGATGGAGGCCTCGGACTTCGCCACCTGATCGGCCAGCTTGATGACCGCTTCCATGTTCGGATCGGCGCTGATCATGGGCCGGTCGTCGTCGGCCACGGCGGCCAGCACGGCGGCGATCAGGTCCGCCTCGGGCGGCAGGGGGATGAACTCCTTGGCTCCGGCGCGGATGGCGCTAGCGGCAAGATCGGCGTCGGCGTCCACGCCGCAGGCCACCACCGGCACATGGATGCGCTCGGCCTCGTTGGCCGCAATCAGGGCGGCGATGTCCAGATGGTAGTCGACCATCAGCAGGTCGGCGCCCTGCCCGCGCCGCAGGGTGTCGGTGGCCTGCTCGCACCTCTCGACATGACCCACCTTGGCGCCGTGCGCCATGGCCATCTTCACCGCCGCCGCCAGCTGTCCGCTGAGCCGTCCCACCACCAGGAGCCGCATGGTCCTTCTCCTCTAAACTCTGTTCCGATCCCGTCGCCGATCAGGCGCCGGAGTCCTCGGTCTTGATGATTTCCGTCATGGTCACGCCCAGACGATCCTCGACGACGACGACCTCCCCGCGGGCGACCAGCCGGTTGTTGACGAAGATGTCGATGGCCTCGCCGACCTTGCGGTCCAGCTCCAGCACCGAGCCGCGATTCAGCTTCAGCAGCTGCGCCACCGACATGTGCGCCTTGCCGAGCACGGCGGAAATGTTGACCGGCACATCGAACACGGGCGCCAGGTCCGTGGCGGACTTGTCCCCCGCCTCGTCGGCCGTCGTCAGGGCCGTGCCCTCGGCGAATTCCTCAAGGGCCAGATCGTCGGTGGCCATCAGCCTTCTCCTTGCGGCGTGTTCAGGGTTTCGGCGTGTCCGCCCTCGGTCGCCAGGGCGGCGGTCAAAGCCTCGCCCACGCGGCGGGCGGAATCTTCGGGGCTGTATTCGGCGCGCCCGTCGGCCCATTCCAGAGCGAAGGCGGCGGCGTCCATGCCGGGTGTGTCGCGGAACGAGACCTGACCGGTGAAGCCGGCTTCGGCGCAAACGGCCTCGATGCGGGCGCGGGCGTCGTCGGACAGGCCGCCGGTGCGGACCACCAGCCGGGGCGAGGCGTCGATCTCGTGGCCGAGCGCCTCCAGGGCTTCGTGCAGCGGCCCTTGCGGCAGCCGCTCCAGCGCCTGACCGGCGATGATGCGGGCGGCCGCCAGCGCCAGTTCGGCGGAGGCCGCGCGGTGCTCGTGCGCAACACGGGCCAGGCCCGGCAGGGCGCGGTTCAAGGCCTGACCGATTTCCGCCAGCGCCATGGCCTGGACGCCCTCGATCTCGTTCATGGCCTGTTGGCGGGCCTCGGCGCGCGCCTGCGCCGTCAGGGCCTCGACCTCGGCGGCCAGATAAACGCGCTTCACGGTCTGGGTCGGGCGCGACGCCACCACCGCGCCATTGGCGTCGAACTCGGTGTCGAAAACGAAGGGCTGATGCTGCGGTTGGGTCATGTCAGTAGATCAGCTCGTCGTCGCCGCCCTGGCCGGCCAGCATGATCTCGCCCTTGGCCGCCAGATCCTTGGCCGCCTGGACCATGGTCATCTGTGCGGCGTCCACGTCCTTCAGTCGGACGGGGCCCATGGCCTCCATGTCCTCACGCATGATCTTGGACGCGCGCTCGGACATGTTGGAGAAGAACAGCTCGCGCAGTGTGTCGGTGGCTCCCTTCAGCGCCAGGGCCAACTGGTCCTTCTCCACCGCCCGCAGCAGGGTCTGAACGCCGCTGGGATCCAGCTTGCCCAGGTCCTCGAACACGAACATCAGGGCGCGGATGCGCTCGGCCGCCTCGCGGTTGCGCTCCTCCAGCGCCCCCAGGAACCGGGCCTCGGTCTGGCGGTCGAAGCTGTTGAAGATCTCGGCCATGGCCTCGTGGCTGTCGCGCTTGGACGTGCGGGCCAGATTGGACATGAACTCGGTGCGCAGGGTCTGTTCGATCTTGTCGAGGATCTCGCGCTGCACCGGCTCCATGCGCAGCATCCGCTGCACGCACTCCAGGGCGAAGTCCTCGGGCAGGGCCGTCAGGACGCGGCTGGCGTGCTCGGACTTCACCTTGGACAGGACCACAGCGACGGTCTGGGGGTATTCGTTCTTGAGGTAGTTCGCCAGAACCGCCTCGTTCACATTGCCCAGCTTGTCCCACATGGTCCGGCCGGCCGGGCCCCGGATTTCCTCCATCAAGGCCTCGACCCGCTCGGCGGGCATGAAGGCGGACAGCATGCGCTGGGTCTGGTCGTAGCTGCCGACGAGCGTGCCCGCGCCGGACATGCCGGAGACGAACTCGACCATCAGCTCCTCGACCACATTGGCGTTGACCGTGCCGAGGCCGGCCATGGCCTGGGAGATTTCCTTGATCTCGTCCTCGTCCAGCGACTGCCACAGCGCGGTGTGCTCCTCGCCCAGGGCGAGCAGGATCACGGCCGCCTTTTCAGGGCCCGTCAGGCGACGGGGATCATCGACCCCCGACTTCTTGCTGGCGAGGCGGGCGGCCATCAGCCCTCCTGCACCCAGGTGCGCAGGATCGAGGCGGACTCTTCAGGGTGCTTGTCCACGAACTCGGCAACCTTCTTGACCGAGGACGCCTTCACCTGACCCTCGATGCGGGCGATGTCGATGCGCTGGTCCATCTCCGAGCTGGGGGCGGGGAGCGCGGCGTTTCCGCCGCCCTGCGGCAAGGCGCCGGCCATGGCGGGTTCACCGCCCATGGCCATGGTCTGCAGCGCCGTCACGGACGGCCCGCCTTCGCCCCGCGCCGTCTTCAGCAGCGGCCTCAGGACGAAGAAGATCAGCAGCAGGCCGGTGACCAGCAGGATCAGCAGCTCCACCCCGCGCATGATGTCGTTCTTGGTGAAGTTGAACAGCGGGGCGCCGCCCTCGGTGCCGCCGATGGCGGGCGTCTCGCGGTTGAAGCGCACATTGATGACGCTGACCTGATCGCCGCGATCCTCGCTGAAGCCCATGGCCGAGCGGACCAGGGCCTCGATGCGCTGCATGTCCTCTTCCGAGCGCGGCGCATAGGTAGGCTCGCCCTCGCCGCCTTCCGGCGGGGTCAGGACGCCGTCGACCGCCACGGCCACCGATATGCGCTGGACCTGGCCTGGCTCGCGCACCGTCGTGGTGGTGGTGTTGGAGATTTCGTAGTTGGTGATCTCGGACTGGTCGCCGCTGGTGGAGCCCAGCGCCATCATGGCCGGATCCTCGCCGCCGGGGATGTTCTGCTGGGCGCCGACGACGCCGTCCGGCTGGGCCTGATTGTCCTGTGAGTTGGACGCCGAGGTGGAGGTGGAGCGCACCACCTGACCGTCCGGGTCGTAGCGTTGCTCCTGGGTGGTCTGCCGGCTGGTGTCGATCTCAGCCGAGACCTGGACGCGCGCCGCGCCGACACCGACCACGCCTTCGACCAGATCACGGATCCGGGCCGTCATGGCGGCCTCCACCTCGGCCCTGCGGCTGTCGCCGAGCCCGGCGGTGAAGCCTTCCTCCTCGGCGCCGGCGGCCAGGGTGCGGTTGGCCTCGTCCATCACGGTCACCCGGTCAGGCCGCAGGTTCGGCACGGACCCGGCGATCAGGTTGCGGATGCCCCGAATCTGGTCGCCCGTCAGATCGCGCCCGCCGACGCCGACCACGACAGCGGCGGTGGGGTCGCCGGCCTGCTGCTGGAACATCTCGCGTCGCGGCAGGGTGATGTGGACCCGGGCGGTGTTCACGCCGCGCAGGCTCAACAGGGTGCGGGCCAGCTCGCCTTCCAGGGCACGCTTTTCATTCAGGTTCTGCTGGAACTCGGTCTGACCCAACACGGACTGGGTGTCGAAGATTTCATAGCCGACGCTGCCTGACGTCACCATGCCGGACGAAGCCAGCATCAGGCGCGCGGTCCCCACCTCGTCCCGGTGAACCATGATGGTCGAGCCGTCGCCGCGGGTGGCGTATCTGATGCCCTGCTGGTCCAGCGCGGCGGTGATCTCGCTGGCCTCGGTCAGATCGAGGTTGGAGTACAGCAGCGCGTCCGGCTCCTGGCCGACGCGCAGCATCAGGGCGATCAGCACGGCGGTCACGCCTGCTGCAACACCCAGCACGGCGGCCAGACGGCCGATACCGAATCTCTGCAAAGCCGCCGTGAATCCGCCCACGCGCACCGCCCCAAACACGCGGGCGACCTCGAACGCTCCCGCTAGGCAGAAAGTGCCGCCCCCATGGTAAACGGGGCCTTAAGATTGTGAATTTGGATCGTGGAAACCCGTCGGCGCCGCCCGGCTTTGCTCATGCGCCGCCCAGCAAGGCGGCCACCGCCCCTGCGGAGGCGCCGAGGATCAGGTGGACGCCCGACGGCGTTCTGGCCGTCGCCCGCGCCCCCAGGCGTTTCAGCGCATCCACGTCCATGCGGGAGGTTTCCCTGAGAAGGACGCGCACCCGCCCGTCGCATTGGGCAGCCGACAGCACATTGTCCGCTCCGCCCAAGGCGACCAGCCATTCCCGAGCGCCGGGCGGGGTCGGGCGCGCGGCCGCCCCGCTCATCGCGCTGCGAATCTCGCCCGCCACCTGATCCGCTATGGGACCCAAGACCACCTGCAGTGCGCGGTCAGAGGGCCGCACCAGTCCGCGCGCGCCCAGGGCCTTCAGGGCTGCTTCGTCCACCGCGGTCTGATCGTTCAGGATCAGGCGTAGACGGGTGGTGCAGGCCTCGACACTCTCCACGTTTGCCGCCCCGCCCAGGGCCGCCAGATAGGCCGCGCCGCGCCCGCCGGAGATCGTCGCCTGCGCAGGGAAAGCCGCCGCCACCGGCTCATCCTCGCGGCCCGGCGTCTTCAGGTCCATCCAGCGGATCACAAGCCGGAATAGGCCGTAGTAGAGCGCGAAGTAGGCCAAACCCACGGGGATCAGCATCAGCGGCCGCGTGGACTGGTTGAAGTTCAGCACATAATCGAACAGGCCCGCCGAGAAGCCGAAGCCCAGCTTTACGTCCAGCAGGCTCATGATCACCATGGCCGCGCCGGTCAGCACCGTGTGCACGGCGTACAGCACCGGAGCCAGAAACATGAAGGTGAACTCGATGGGCTCGGTCACCCCCGTCAGGAACGCCGTCAGGGCCAAGGACATGAGCATGCCGCCCACGGCCTGTTTCCGCTCCGGTTTCGCGGCGTGATACATGGCCAGACAGGCGGCGGGCAGGCCGAACATCATCACCGGGAAGAAGCCGGACATGAAGGGGCCCGCCTCCGGATCCCCGGCGAAGAAGCGGCGCAGGTCGCCCGTCACCCCGCCGTAGTCCCCGATCACGAACCAGGCGATGTTGTTGAGGATGTGGTGCAGGCCCGTGACGATCAGCAGGCGGTTCAGCACGCCATAGAAGAACAGCCCCACCTCGCCCGAGCCGACGATGGCGCGGCTGAAGCCGTCCATGGCGCCGCTGATGCCGGAGAAGCCGAAGCCCACGATCGCCGCCAGCGCCAGCCCGGCCACGCCGCTGACGATAGGCACGAAGCGCCGCCCGGCGAAGAAGGCCAGATACTCGGGCAGTTTCATGCCTGAGAACCGGTTGTAGAAGTCGCCCGCGATCAGGCCGGAGATGATGCCGATGGGCACGCTGAGCCGCGCCAGCGCTCCGTCGCGCCATGCCGCCTCGGCAAGGGCGACGGTGGTTTCAGGCAATCCCGCCACGACCTCGGGCGACACAACCAGCAGCGCCTTGGCCCCCTCGGTGGCGATCAGGAAACAGACCACGCCCGCCAGCCCGGCGGCGCCGTTGCCGTCGCGGGCGAAGCCCACGGCCACGCCGATGGCGAACAGCAGGCCCAGGTTGGAGAACACCGCGTCCCCGGCCGCCGACATGAAGGCGATGTCCAGCAGATCGGGCTGGCCCAGCCTGAGCAGAAGGGCGGCGGCGGGCAGCACCGCGATAGGCAGCATCAGGGCGCGGCCCAGAGGCTGCAGACGTTCGAGCAGGGCCTTCATCGGTCGGCTCCCCTTCGGAAATCATCAGCCAGGGCGCGCACCTCGTCCACGGAGGAACACGCCAGCGCCCGCGCCGCCAGCTCGCGGCAGGCGTCCAGGGTCAGGCCGCGCAGCAGCGCCTTCAGGTCCGGTAGAACGGCGGGTGAGGCCGACAGCTCGGTCACGCCTAACCCCACCAGAATCGGCGCCGCAGCCATATCGCCCGCCAGTCCTCCGCAAACGCCGACCCAGCGGCCCTTGGCCGGACCCCCCCCCCCGGTCTGGCGGATCCGGCGAAGGACGGCCGGGTGCAGCCCGTCAATGTCGGCGGCCACCGCCGGATTGCCCCGGTCGCGGGCCAGCACATACTGCGTCAGGTCATTGGTGCCGATGGACAGGAAGTCGGCCTGTTCCGCGATCAGGTCGGCGGTGACGGCGGCAGCGGGGGTCTCGATCATCACCCCCAGCTGAACCGCCGTGGCCACCCCCATGTCGCGCCGCGCCTCCTCCAGCATGCGGCGCACGGCGGCCAGTTCATCGGGGCTGGCCACCATGGGCACCATTATCTTGCACTGGCCGGCGGGCGTGACCCGCAGGATGGCCCGCAGCTGGGTCATCAGCAGCTGCGGCCGCCACAACCCCACCCGCACCCCGCGCAGCCCAAGCGCCGGGTTCTCCTCGTGGGGAATGGGCAGATAGGGCATGGGCTTGTCGCCGCCCGCATCCAGCGTCCGCACGATCAGCGGCCGTCCGCCCAGCCCGTCGGCGATGGCCTGATACTGCGCCGCCTGTTCGTCCTCGTCGGGCGCGGTCTCGCGCTCGAGGAACAGGAATTCGGTGCGGAGAAGACCGCAGCCCTCGGCGCCGCCCGCCACCGCCCGCTCGGCTTCGCCGACGGCGCCCAGATTGGCGAACACCTCAATGCGCGTTCCGTCCAGCAGACGGCAGTCCTCGCTCGCGTTCTCGAGAGCGGCGGCATGGCGTTGGTGGCGCCGGGCCAGATCCGTCTGCGCCGCCTCCAGCGCCGCGGCGTCGGGCGACACCCGCAGAGTCCCGGCGTCGGCGTCAAGGATGAGGGCGGCCCCGTCCATCACGTCCATCAGCGCGTCGCCCACCGCCACCAGACAGGGCAGGCCCATGGATGCGGCCAGAATGGCCACATGGGACGTGGGCCCGCCCCGGGCGATGCACAGGCCGCCGATCCGCGACGGGTCCAGCGCCATGACCTGCGACGGCGCCAGCTCCTCGGCGATGACCACGGCGCCCTGCGGCACGTCAGCACCGCCCTCGCCTTCCCCCGTCAGCACGGCCAGCACCTGACGCTCCAGATCCTTCAGGTCGTCCACCCGCTCGCCCATGCGCCGGTCACCCAGGGCGTTCAGCGCCTGCACGAAGCCGTCGATAGCGGTGCGCCAGGCATGGCCCGCGCTGCGCCCCTCATTGATGCCGCGCTGGGCCGAGGCCAGCAGTTCCGGATCGTCCAGAAAGGCCAGGTGCGCGCCGGCGATGGCGCCCCGTGTGGCGTCGCCGCCGGTCAGGGCCTGAAGCCGCTCACGCACCGTCTCCAGCGCTTCGTTCAGCGCCGCGTGTTCGGCTTCCGCCCCGCGCCCGTCGACAGGAACCTCGATCTCGGTCCGGACCAGCCGCGCGGCCTTGCCGATGGCCACGCCCGGCGCGGCCGTCACCCCGCGCAGCACGCTGGTGTGCAAAGCCCGCCGAGGCCTCGGGGTCGGCTCCGGCACAGTCTTCGCAGCAGGCGCCGCCCCGGCCTCGCCCATGCCGCCTTCGATCAGTTCCGCCAGCGCCTGCACCGCCCGCGCGGCGTCCGGTCCGCTGGCGGACAGGGTGACGGCGTCGCCGTGGCGGATAGCGAGCGCCATAACCCCCACAGGACTCTTCGCGCTGGAGCGGCGGTTGAAGGCCGCCAGCGTCACCTCGGCGTCGAAACCCTTGGCCAGCGCCGCGATGCGCGCCGCCGGGCGGGCGTGGATGCCGTGGGCCAGCGGCGTCACCACCTGCCGTTCGGCTTCGGGGCCTACCGCCTGTGCAGTCGCCGCCGTAGCCCCAAGAGCCCGCAGGGTCATCAGCGGATCGCCCGCCTTGACCTCGCGGTCCGTGACCCGGCTCGCCACCTCGAAGGCCTCTCCGTTGATGATGATGATCGGGGTAATAAGGCTCTTCGCCCGCCCCGCGATCATGTCGAGATCGAACTCGACCAAAGGATCGCCCGTCTTCACGGACTGCCCCTCTGCGACGCGGGCGGTGAAGCCCTCGCCCTTCAGGGCCACGGTCTCCAGCCCGATGTGCATCAGCACCTCGACCCCGCTTTCGCCCCGGATGGTCACCGCGTGACGGGCGGGCGCCAGGATGGTCACCACCCCGTCGCAGGGCGCGCGCAGCAGGCCCTCGACAGGGTCCAGCGCCACCCCGTCCCCCATCATCCGTTCGGCGAAGACCGGGTCCGGCGCTTCGGAAAGCGGCGCGGCCCAGCCAGCCATGGGTGCGACGAGGACGATGTCGGTCATGGCCGCTCCCGGCTACCGAGCGTGATCCGTTCGATCGCCCAGATCGGATCGACCGAGTCCCGCGTGAACCGCAGGCACAGGTCATGGCGACCATCTTGCGGCGCGATTTCGCCGGTCAGGACGGTGACGCCGTCATGGTCCACGGCCGGCGCCAGCGGCAAGGCGCCGATCAACGGACCCTCGCAGCTGTCCAGCCGGATCTCCAGCTCGCCTTCAGGCGTGGACTTGGGGTGCAGCGGCACCGAGTCCCGCGCCGCGCCCACCTGATAGTTGAAGGGGTGAGACCCCACGTGGGCGGTCACCATGGTCACCCCGTCCAGCGGCGCCGCCTCATAGACCCAGCAGGGGTTTAGGATGTCGGTCACCAGCACGGCGCGCTCGTCGGTGTCGGCATTGCGCGGCGCGTCGTCCTCCAGCGCCAGCACCAGACCGCCCACGCACTGGCCCAGCTGATGGCTGGTGCGGGTCACGGCGTCCCGCCGCGTCACGGTCCATTGGCGCTCGCGGCCCACCGCTTCGCCGTTCAGCCAGCTCTGCGCCCGGATGGTGGCGCCCGGCTGGACGATCACGGCGCCCTCATAGACCGGCGCGGCGGACGTCACGTCGCCGCCGTCGGTGGTGTAGCGTATCTCGCCCGCACCGAACTCGCTCGACAGCGAAACCGAGAGAGCCTCGTCCGCGCCCTCATCGGCCACGTCCAGCGACAGCATGGGCTCGAGCCAGATGGTGGCGTGGGTCGCGCCCAGCGCTTCATAGCGATCCAGCTGGTCGGGCAGGCGCGCCGCGAAATTCTCCCAGTCGTTCACATGGGGCGGCGACCAGCCCAGCTCCGCCACGGCCGCCATGCGCGGGAACAGCTTGTCCCACAGGCGCTCCTCGGTGCGGATGTGCTCGGTCCAGACATTGCCCTGAACGCCCAGGATATGATCCAGCTGGTCCTCCGTCAGGGCGTCGGGGGCCGGATCGAAGGCGTAGACGTCGCGGGTGCTGATCACCGCGCCCCGCCCGGGCGACTCGTCCGGGCTGTCGCTCTGGCGGTGGTCGAAATACAGGGTCGGCGCCGGCGACAGCACCGCGTCATGGCCCAGCCGCGCCGCTTCGATGGCGCCGTCGATGCCGCGCCAGGACATGACCGTGGCGTTGGGCGCCAGCCCGCCTTCGAGGATTTCATCCCAGCCGATCAGGTTGCGCCCGGCGGCGTTCAGATGGCGCTCAATGCGCCGCACGAACCAGCTCTGCAGCTCGTTCTCGTCCGCGACGCCCAGCTCGGCCATGCGCGCCTGGATATGGGCGTTGGCCTCCCACTGATCCTTGACCGCCTCGTCGCCGCCGATGTGGATGTACTCGCTGGGGAACAGGGCCATGACCTCGTCCAGCACCGTTTCCAGGAATTCGAACGTCCCGTCCTCGATATTGAACAGCCAGGGGAACACGCCCCAGTCGGTGAACACCGCGTCCGGCAGGTTCTCCACCGAGCCCAGCTCGGGATAGGCCACGACCGCCGCCAGGGCGTGGCCCGGCATCTCGATCTCGGGCACCACCGTGATGTTCAGCGACGCGGCGTAGGCCACGATCTCGCGCACCTGATCCTGGGTGTAGAAGCCGCCATATAGCAGGGGCTCGCCGTTTTCGTCGAAGCCCGCCGCCCCCGCCTGCTGGCGCCAGGCGCCCACCTCGGTCAGGCGGGGATAGGCGTTGATCTGAAGCCGCCAGGCCTGGTCGTCGGTCAGGTGCCAGTGCAGCACGTTCAGCTTGTGCGTCGCCATGACGTCGATCAGGGCACGGACCATCTCGATGCTCTGGAAATGGCGCGCGGAATCCAGCATCAGCCCGCGCCAGCCGAAGCGGGGCGTATCGTCAATGTTGATGGCGGGGATCTCGACGGCGCCCTGCCCGGCCTCGGCGGTGGCCAGCTGCCACAGGCTGACGCCCCCGTACAGCAGCCCGCCGAAGTCCGATGCGGCGATGACCGCCCCGCCCGGCCCGACCGCCAGCCCATAGGAGTCCTCTTCCCCGCCCTCGTGGCGTTCGAAGATGACGCCCGCCCCGGGCTCGTCCGACACGACCAGCACAAGGCCGCGCGTTCGCTGGATCAGGTCGGTGAAATAGGCGGCGGCCCGCGCCGCGTCCTCATCGCCCGGCGGAACCCGCACCACGGTGGAGGCGTCCAGACGGAACACGCCCTCGGCGGGCGTGGCGGCGACGGGCGCCGGGATCAGGGAGGGGGGCTGCGCCCACGCGGGGGCCGCGACCGTCATCAGTCCGGCTACGGACAGGACGACGGCGGATGAAATGGTCTTGATCATGAAGAGCCCCTCGCACTCGGGAAGACTTTCCGGCGAAAGACGGGGCGGCGCAATGCGGCCGCCCCAGTTCGCTCAGGGGATTAGCTGACGAAGATGGCGGCGCGGGGCGCGGGAAAGTCCGCCCCGCGCCTTTCCGTCAGAAGTTGACGGCGAGCGTCGCCATCAACTTTCGGCCGGTCCGGTACACGCCGCGCGGCAGGGCGACGGTGTCGGCGTAGTTGTAGTACTCGCTGTCCAGCAGGTTCTGGCCGGCGAAGGTCATGCTGACCTGGTCGTTGAAGGCCCAGCTGACCGTGGCGTCCAGATTCTCGTGGTCGTCCACGTACATGTTGTTGGCCCGGTCCACGCCCGTGAAATATTCCGAGCGCCAGCTGTAGCCAACGCGGGCCGAGAACGGTCCATTCTCGTAGAACGGGCTGATGTTCAGCTGGTGGTTCGAGTTGTACGGCAGGGGCGATCCATCGTCCGCCTCGGCGTCAACATAGGTGTAGTTGGCCAGCAGGCCGAAGCCGTAGGCGAAGGTCTGCTGATAGGCCAGGGCCACCCCACGCACCTCGGCCGAACCGGCGTTGGCCGGGCGGCTGATCTGATAGGTGGTCACCGCCTGCTGCGCCTGATTGAAGTGCTCCTCGGGCGCGGTCTGCTGCAGGATGTAGTTGTCGATGTCCTTGTAGAAGAACTCGGCGCCCAGGATGGCCTCGGGCTGGAAATACCACTCCAGCGATGCGTGCAGGTTCAGGGATTCATACGGGTTCAGGTCCGGATTGCCGCCGCCGCCCGTCAGGATCTGGTCCGACAGCCAGAAGTAGTTGGACATGTCCGCGAAGTTCGGTCGCGCGATCACCTGGGCCGCAGACAGGCGCAGGATCAGATCATCTGCGACGTCGATGGCCACATTCACGCTCGGCAGCCAGTTGTCGTAGTCCTTGGTGGCCACGACCCACTCCCAGTCAGCCTCGGTGGTCCCGCAGCCGGCCGCCGTCTGGTTGATGCAGGTGTAGCCGCCGCTCTCGGACTCGGTGCGCACATAGCGCAGGCCGAAGTTGCCGCGCATGCGGCCGGTGTCGAAATCCGCCTGCACATAGGCGGCGTGGGCCGCTTCCTGGATGTTCCAGTTCTGCGAGGTGAATTCGGCATTGCCGAACACCGTCACTTCGGGCGCGGTCTGCCAGGGCTGAAGATAGGCGCCCGAGGCCAGATAGTCCGCCAGCGCGGCGCCATCCAGAACGAAGCGGGTGCGCATCTGGTCGTTCACGTCGAAGCCGTCCAGATAGTTGGACGCCACCTGACGCGGGTTGAACATGGAGGTGTCGCCCACATAGCCGAAGATGGGGATCGACACGCCCGACATACGCTGGTCGGTCTCGTGGTCGCGGTACTTGTAGCCGAACTGCACACGGTTGATCGCGCCCATGAGCGCGTACCCCAGATCGATCTGGGCGTACTGCTCCTCGTCGGTGGTCGGCTTCGAGACGATGTTGCCGCCCCAGCCCGAGTTCCAGTCCGTCGGCCCCTGGGTCGGATCGCCCGTGCCCCAGCCACCGTCGAAGGCGAAGGCGGTCGGGTCGTCCATGATGTTGTTCTCATAGGTGACCACGCCGGGCCGCCCGGGAGCCCCCGAGATGTCCACCGTATAGTTCGACCAGTTCAGGAACTCGCCGAACAGCTGACGCTGGGTCCCGCCCTCGGCCGTCGTGTAACCCGCCACCGCCGAGACGTCCCAGCGGTCGCCTGACCATTCCAGATTCAGCCGGTAGCTGTCCGAGGTCATGGCGGCTTCGCGATACTGCACGTCCAGCACCGAAAGGGCGTTGTCGAAGGACGCCCGGGTGATGATCCCGTCCTCGACCGTGATGTCCGTCAGGCGGTCGATGGCGTTCCAGGTGTTGCCCTGGAAGGCGAACATGGACTGGTTGGTGTTGTCGTAGCTGGCGTCGATGCGCAGCCAGTCGAAATTGAGCTCCAGATTCGGCGTCGGCCGCCACTGCAGCGCCGCCATGTAGCTGTCGCGGTCGCGCTGCTGCTCGAAATAGGACGCGGCCAGGGCGTTCAGGCCGATGGCGTCCGGATTGGCCGCCAGGGTGTCGGCGCAGGCGCCGACGCAGGTGGGTGAGCCGGGCTTCCATGACGCCTGGGTGGAAGGCGCATATTCCGCCGCCGTTATGGTGCCGTACGACTGCACCCCGTCGCGGCGCAGGAAGTCGCTGGCCCGCTGGGCGGCCACCAGAACGCCGAAGGTGCGCTCGGGATTGGTCCAGTTGCCCATGACCGAATACTGGAAGTCGCCTTCCTCTGACCGGTCGTTCCACAGATAGGTGACCGCGCCCGAGATGGGATCGATGCCCGCGTCCAGAGGCTGGCGCGTGTTGACGATCACCGTGCCGCCGATGGAGCCTTCGTCGATGCGCGGTTCGGGCGTCTTGTAGACCTCGACGCTGCCTACGATCTGGGGCGCGAGCAGGGCGTAGTTGAAGGTCCGGCCCGGCTGATCGAGGATGAACCAGTCCGCCGAGGCCACCGTCTGGCCGTTCAGCAGGGTGCGGTTCAGGGCGGGGTCGGTGCCCAGGATCGAGACCTTCTCGCCCTGGCCGAACTCCCGATCGATGGTCACGCCCGGAATGATGGTGATGGCCTCGGCCACGTTGGATGACGGGAAGCGGCCCACGTCCTCCGCCGTGACCACGTCAATGATCGAGTTGGAGTCGCGCTTGGTCTCCAGCGACTGCTGAAGCGAGGCGCGAATGCCGGTGACGACGACCTCGTCCACCTCGGTCACATCCTGAGACTGTGCGGACACCGCCCCGGCGGCCATGATGGCCAGACTGCTGACGGACGCCGCGATTAGCGATTTGCGAACTCTGGTCACTCGGCACTCTCCCCTCAAAGATGGGGGCCCCCGCCCCCAAGCCGATTGAAGCCCAATATAAGACCAATAATCCCGCTGATATGGTGCGAGGCCATGGGCGTATCAGGCCAATGAAACGGGACAGTGCCCCATTACGAAAAAATGACAAGCCCAAAATGAGGCCAATTCCGAACAAATTTGATATTGGTATCTCATTGGTCCGGTGTTACCGTCATCGACGACGCGGGATATTCGGCCCGCAAGGGGGAGGTCTCGTCCATGTTTTCTGAACGGATCGGCGCGCTGGATCAGGGCGACCACGCGCCCCTTTACAAGCAGCTTCAGAAAGCCCTGCGCGACGCCATCAACGCCAAGGTTCTGGCGCCCGACGACGCCCTGCCCGCCGAGCGCGATCTGGCGGCCGAGTACAAGATCTCGCGGATCACTGTGCGCAAGGCGCTGGACGGTCTGGTGGGCGAAGGTCTGCTGACCCGCCGCCAGGGCGCCGGGACCTTCGTCGCCGCGCGCGTGGAAAAGAACTTCTCCAAGCTGTCGTCCTTCACCGAGGACATGATCTCGCGCGGGCGCACGCCGCACAGCGCCTGGCTGAACAAGACGCGGGGCTCCGTGACGCCGGAGGAGTCCATGACTCTGGGCCTGTCGCCTGGCACGCCGGTCTATCGGTTCAGCCGCATCCGCTACGCCGACGGCGCGGTCATGGCGCTGGAGTTCTCCACCATCCCCGGCTTCTGCCTGGCCTCGCCCAATGACGTGGGTGACTCTCTTTATGCGGCGCTGGAGAAGACCGGCCACCGCCCCGCCCGCGCGCTGCAACGCCTGCGCGCGGTGCTTCTGGGCGCCGAGCACGCCGAGCTGATGGGCCTGCGGCCTACCGATCCCGCCCTGTTGATAGAGCGGCGCGGCATCCTGGCGGACGGCCGGGCCGTTGAGGTGACGCAATCCTACTATCGCGGAGACGCCTATGACTTCGTCGCCGAACTGAACGCCCTGTCGTGAGAGCCGCCGCCGTGACCGTCCCGTACGCCGAATCCACCCGCATGTTCGCCGAAGCCGCCGAGGCCTCGTCCGTGGTCACGCGCCAGCTGGCGGCCAACACCGATGTGGTGCGGTCGCTGGCGGAAATCCTGCGCCGCGAACCGCCCCGCGCCGTCGTCACCTTCGGACGCGGCAGTTCGGACCACGCGGGAACCTACGGCCGCTATCTGATGAGCACCCGGCTGGGCGTCCTGACCTCGGCGGCGGGCCTGTCGGTCAGCTCCGTCTACCAGACCCACCAGACCCTCGACGGGGTGCTGGGCTTAGCCATTTCACAATCCGGGAAGAGCCCTGACCTTCTGGCCGCCGTGCGCGCAGCGAAAGAGGCCGGCGCCCGCATGATCGCCCTCGTCAACGACGCCGACTCGCCGCTGGCCGAGGTCGCCGACATGGTCATTCCCCTGCACGCCGGCGCCGAGCGCAGTGTGGCGGCCACCAAGTCCTACATCGCCTCCCTGAGCGCCCTGGCCCATCTGACGGCGGAATGGAGCGACGACGCGGGCCTGCGGACCGGCCTCAACGCCCTGCCCGCCCAGCTGGCTCAGGCCTGGGGGCTGGACTGGTCACAAGGGGTCGAGGCCCTGAAGGACGCCCGCAATCTCTATGTTCTAGGACGCGGCGTCGGCTATGGCGTGGCGCTGGAAGCGGCGCTCAAGTTCAAGGAAACCTGCGGCCTGCACGCCGAGGCCTTCTCCACCGCCGAAGTCCTGCACGGCCCCATGGCGCTGGTGGAGCCCGGCTTTCCCGCGCTTGTGTTCGCCCAGAATGATGAAACCCGCGACGGGGTGCGCGCCATGACGGCGGACATGACCGCGCGGGGCGCCCAGGTCCTTGCGGCTGTGTCCGGCGATCCCGGCGGCCTGCCCGCCTTGGCCGCCGATCCCGGACTGGAGCCGATCCTGATGATTCAGAGTTTCTACCGCATGGCCAATGCCCTGTCGGTGGCCCGGGGCTATGATCCCGACCGCCCACCCCATCTGAACAAGGTCACTGAAACGGTCTGATGCGCACGGTTCTGACAAACGGCCGAGTGCTGACCGGCGACGTCCTGCGCGACGACGTGGCGGTGGTGTTGGACGGCGACCGCATCGCCGAGGTGGTCGTCGCCGACGCCGCCCCCGAGGGGGAGCGCGTGGATCTGGCCGGCGGGACCCTGCTGCCAGGCTTCATCGACACCCAGGTAAACGGCGGCGGGGGCGTGCTGTTCAACAACGAACCGACGGTCGAGGGCATCGCCGCCATCGCCGCGGCCCACCGCCGTTTCGGCACAACCGGCTTTCTGCCCACCCTGATCAGCGACGATCTGGACGTCATCGACCGGGCCATGCGCGCGGTGGAGACGGCCATCGAACAGGGCGTACCCGGCGTTCTGGGCATCCACATTGAAGGCCCCTATCTCAGCGCTCGTCGCCGGGGCATCCACAGTCTGGATCGCCTGCGCGATCTGGACGAGGAAGGCCTGGCCCTGCTCACCTCGCTGAAGCGCGGCCGCACCCTGGTCACCGTAGCGCCGGAGGCGGCGGCGCCGGCCATGATCGGGCGTCTGGCCGCCGCCGGAGTGGTGGTCGCCATCGGCCATACCAACGCCGGCTATGACGAGGCCCGCCGCGCCCTGCACGCGGGCGCCACCGGCGTCACCCACCTGTTTAACGCCATGAGTCAGCTGGGCAATCGCGAGCCCGGCGTTGTGGGCGCGGCCCTGGACGATCCGAACTGCTGGTGCGGCCTGATCGTGGACGGTCGCCATGTGCATGACGCCACCCTGAAGATCGCCTTGCGCGCCCGGCCGCTGGACCGCTTCATGCTGGTGACCGACGCCATGCCGTCGGTAGGGATGACCGAGAAGGTGTTCGAGCTGCACGGCCGCCGCATCACGGTGCAGAACGGTGTCTGCATGGACGAGCACGGCACCCTCGCGGGCGCCGACCTGGATATGGCATCCGCCGTTCGCACCGCCGTCGACCGCCTGGGCCTCACCCTGCCCCAGGCCGCCTTCATGGCCGCCGCCGCCCCTGCAGCCTTCATGGGCCTGTCGGACCAGCGCGGGCGGATCGAAGCCGGCCTGACGGCCGACCTGGTTCTTTTGGACGCGGCGGGCCAGGCGGTCCGCACGTGGGTCGGCGGCCAGGCCGGCGGCGACTGAGGTCGGCTCAGTCTCTCTGCTCGAAGGATTTCGGCTCGGCCAGCGGCGCTATGAACAGCCGATCACATTCGGCCTTCTCGTTGGTCAGGGGGATGGCCTCGTATTCCTCACCAGCCGACAGCACGGCCTCGGCGGCGATGCGGCCGAACTCGCGCTCGTGGCCGGGGCGACGGAACAGGACCACGCCGTCCCTGGCGTCCAGCACGCCGTAGGCCGGCGAGCCCTCCAACAGAATATCGAGATCAAGAGCCATGCCGGATCAAAGCAGGCCGCACAGAAAAGTTCATTTCCGGATTCTCTTCTACACCTCGAACCGCACGCCCTGGGCCAGGGGCAGGGCACCGGAGAAGTTCAGGGTCTGGGTCTGGCGGCGCATGTAAGCCTTCCAGGAATCCGAGCCGCTCTCGCGCCCGCCGCCGGTCTCCTTCTCGCCGCCGAACGCCCCGCCGATCTCGGCGCCCGAGGGGCCGATGTTGACGTTGGCGATGCCGCAGTCCGAGCCCCACGCGGACAGGAATCCCTCCGCCTCGCGCATCCGCTCGGTGAAGACGCAGGACGACAGCCCCTGCGGCGCCGCGTTCTGCATGGCTACAGCATCGTCGAAATCGGCATAGGTCATGACGTAGAGAATGGGCGCGAAGGTCTCGCGCATGACCACCGCCGACTGCGCCGGCATGCGGATGATGGCGGGCTTCACATAGACCCCGCCGGCCCAGTCCGCGTGCACGCCGCCCGTCAACACCTCGCCGCCCTCGGCCCGCGCCTGTTCGATGGCCGCGTCGAAGGCCCGCCCTGCATCGCCGTCGATCAGCGGTCCCACCAGCGTCCCGTCCTGACGCGGATCGCCGATGGACAGGCTGGCGTAGGCCTTCCCCAGCCTGTCCAGCAATTGATCGGCCACCGCCTCGTGCACGATCAGACGGCGCAGGGAGGTGCAGCGCTGGCCGGCCGTGCCCACGGCGGAAAAGGCGATGGCCCGCACCGCCAGATCCAGATCGGCGCTGTCGCTGACGATCATGGCGTTGTTGCCGCCCAGCTCCAGCAGGCTGCGGCCCAGCCGCCCGGCCACGGCGGTCGCCACCGCCTTGCCCATGCGGGTCGAGCCGGTGGCCGACACCAGCGGGATGCGCCCGTCCGCCGCCAGCGCCTCGCCCACGCCGCGCCCGCCGATCAGCACCTGGGACAGGCCGCCCGGCGCCTCGTCGCCGAACCGGGCGGCGGCGCGGTCGAACACCGCCTGCACCGCGATGGCCGTCAGGGGCGTCTTCTCCGAGGGCTTCCAGATCACCGGGTCGCCGCACACCAGCGCCAGGGCCGCGTTCCACGACCAGACCGCCACCGGGAAGTTGAAGGCCGAGATCACCGCCACCGGCCCCAGCGGCTGCCACGTCTCGCGCATGTGATGGCCGGGCCGCTCGGACGGCATGGTCAGGCCGTACAGCTGTCGCGACAGGCCCACGGCGAAGTCGAAGACGTCGATCATCTCCTGCACCTCGCCCGCGCCCTCGGAGACGATCTTGCCCGCCTCCAGCGTCACCAGCATGGCCAGATCATCCTTGGCCGCCCGCAGCGCCTCGCCCAGCAGCCGCACCAGCTCGCCCCGCCGCGGCGCCGGAACCCGGCGCCACGCGTCGAACGCCCCCTGCGCCTTCACCACCGCCTGGTCGATGTCGTCGCCTGAGGCCTCCGCCACGCGCCCCGCGCTGGACCCGTCGATGGGCGAGCGCGTCTCGACGCCCGCCGCGCCGAACACATCGCCCACGCCCAGCCGCTCCAGTATCGCCTTCGCCTGATCCGCAGCGGTCATGGGGTCTCTCTTTTTCGTTGTGGGCTTGTCCTGAGGGTCAATAGCCTCCTCCTGGGCCGAGAGAAACCAGCCTTCCCTCTCCCGATGGGAGAGGGCTGCGCGCACGGATGCGTTAGCATCCGTCCTTAGCGCGCAGGGTGAGGGTCGGACGCGTCGGGGCCAAGCACGACCCTCATCCCCCGCGCCAGAACGAAGCCGCTGACGCGCCTTCGTGCGCGGGTCCCCCTTCTCCCATCGGGAGAAGGAAAAGGACCTACGCCGCATCCTCCCGCGCCGCCTGATCGGGGTCATAGTTCAGGATCGGGGCCAGCCAGCGTTCGGCGACAGCCAGATCCCAGCCCTTGCGCCGGGCGTAGTCCTCGACCTGATCCCTGTCGATCTTGCCGACGCCGAAATAGAAGCTGTCCGGGTGGCTGAAATACAGACCCGAGACCGAGGCGGGCGGGTTCATGGCGAAGCTCTCGGTCAGCGCCATGCCCGCATTGCCCGGCGCGTCCAGCAGGTCGAACAGGGTCTGCTTTTCCGTATGCTCCGGCTGGGCCGGATAGCCCGGCGCCGGGCGGATGCCCTGATAGCGTTCGGCGATCAGGTCCGCGACGGTGGTGTCTTCATCCGCCGCATAGCCCCACAGCTCGGTGCGCACCGTCTTGTGCAGGCGCTCGGCGAAGGCTTCGGCCAGGCGGTCGGCCAAGGCCGTGGCCATGATGGCGGAATAGTCGTCGCCCTTGGCCTTGAACTCGGCGGCCTTCTCCAGCTCGCCGTGTCCGGCGGTGACGGCGAAGCCGCCGATCCAGTCCTGTCCCTCGGGCGCGATGAAGTCCGACAGGGCGACGTTCGGCTTGCCGGGGGTCTTGGCCATCTGCTGGCGCAGGGTGTGCAGCCGGGCCAGTTCGGTGGTGCGGTCATCGTCGGCCCAGACGATGATGTCGTCCCCGTCCGCATTGGCGGGCCAGAAGCCCACCACCCCGCGCGCGGTGTACCATTTCTCGGCGATGATCCGGTCCAGCATGGCCCGGGCGTCCTTGTACAGGTCCCGCGCCGCCTCGCCCACGATCTCGTCGTCCAGAATGTCCGGGAACCGGCCCACCAGCTCCCAGCTGGCGAAGAAGGGCGACCAGTCGATGTGTTCGGCCAGATCGGCCAGATCCCAGGCGTCGAACGCCTTCACCCCGGTGAACGAGGGCTTCGCCGGCTTGTGCGCGGCCCAGTCGATAGCGAAGCGGTTCGCCCGCGCCTTGTCGATGGGCGTGCGGGCCTTCTGGGTCTGGCCCCGCGCATACTGCTCGCGCACCCGCACATACTCGTCGCGGGTCGCCTGCTGGATGCGGTCCTTCTCGGTGGCCGACAAAAGGCCCGAGACCACGCCCACCGCCCGGCTGGCGTCGGTGACATAGGTGGTCGAGCCCCGCTTGTAGGCCGGCTCCACCTTCACCGCCGTGTGGGTCTTGGACGTGGTGGCCCCGCCGATCAGCAGGGGAATGTCGAACCCGCGCCGCTCCATCTCGGAGGCCACGAACACCATCTCGTCCAGCGACGGCGTGATCAGGCCCGACAGCCCGATGATGTCGCAGTTGTGCGCCTTGGCCTCATCCAGGATGCGGTCGGCCGGGACCATGACGCCCAGATCCACCACCTCGTAATTGTTGCACTGGAGCACGACGCCGACGATGTTCTTGCCGATGTCGTGCACGTCGCCCTTGACCGTCGCCATGAGGATGCGGCCCGCCTGCTCGCGCGGCTTGCCGGCCTTCTCGGCCTCCAGATAGGGCTCCAGATAGGCCACGGCCTGTTTCATCACCCGCGCCGACTTCACCACCTGGGGCAGGAACATCTTGCCCGAGCCGAACAGGTCGCCGACCACGTTCATGCCGTCCATCAGCGGGCCTTCGATCACGTGCAGCGGCCGCTCGACGCCCTGCCGCGCCTCCTCCGTATCGGCCTCGATGAACTCGGTGATGCCGTTGACCAGGGCGTGCTCGATGCGCTTGGCCACCGGCTGCTCGCGCCAGCTCAGGTCCACGACCCGGGCCGCGCCCTTCTCGCCCTTGTACTCCGGCGCCATGTCCACCAGCCGCTCGGTGTTGGACACATTGGTGCGCTGGGGCCGGTTCAGGATCACGTCCTCGACCGCTTCTCTCAGCTTCGGGTCGATGTCGTCATAGACCGGCAGGTCGCCCGCATTGACGATGCCCATGTCCATGCCCGCATTGATGGCGTGGTACAGAAAGACGCTGTGGATCGCCCGGCGCACCGGCTCGTTGCCGCGGAAGCTGAACGAGACATTGGACACCCCGCCCGACACCTTGGCGTGGGGCAGGGTCTGCTTGATCACCCGCACCGCCTCGATGAAGTCCACGGCGTAGTTGTCGTGGTCCTCGATCCCTGTCGCCACGGCGAAGATGTTGGGGTCGAAGATGATGTCCTCGGGCGGAAAGCCGATGTCGTCCACCAGCAGGCGATAGGCCCGGGTGCAGATCTCGATCTTGCGGTCCTTGGTGTCGGCCTGGCCGTCCTCGTCGAAGGCCATGACCACCACCGCCGCGCCATAGCGCAGGCATTTCACCGCATGCTCGCGGAACGCCGCCTCGCCTTCCTTCAGCGAGATGGAGTTGACGATGGGCTTGCCCTGCACGCACTTCAGCCCCGCTTCGATCACCTCCCATTTGGAGGAGTCGATCATGATGGGCACCCGGCTGATGTCGGGCTCGGCCGCGATCAGGTTCAGGAAGGTGCGCATGGCGACGACGCCGTCCAGCAGCCCCTCGTCCATGTTCACATCGATGACCTGGGCGCCCGCCTCCACCTGCTGGCGCGCCACATCCAGCGCCGCCGTATAGTCGCCCTCGACCACCAGCTTGCGGAATTTGGCCGAGCCGGTGACGTTGGTCCGCTCGCCGACGTTGATGAAGACCGGTCTCATTGCGCGCCCCTTCCGCTCATCCCCGCGAACGCGGGGACCCAGTCCTGTCCAGCGGGACGCCGGCGTTTCCGGACAGTCGGCCCCCGCATGTCCTGAACCGCTGCAACACCCAAAGCACTGGGTCCCCGCGTTCGCGGGGATGAGCGGGGTGCGGGAACCGTTTTCGGAAAAATGCTGCTCATCACGCGTAGGCCACCCAGCCACGCCAGGCCATGCCGACGTAGAACACTTCGACGCCGGAGAACCCGGCCTCGCTCAGAAGGGCTTCGTTCCGCTCGGGCGGTACGAGGCCTTGGTTGGCCTTCTGGCTGGCGCGCGCGCCCTCGAGAGTGGCTTCATCAACGCCCGAGGCGAGGGCGTAGGCGATGTAGCGGTCCACATCACGCTCGAACGCGGGGCCCGTGCGGTCGCCGCAGCGGTCCACCAGAATGAACGGCGCGCCGGGCTTCAGACGGCGGTGAATGTCCTCGAGAATCGACAGCTTCGATCCGTCGTCCGGGATCATCCCCAGCACCAGGATCAGGGTGGCCGCGTCGAAGGGGCCCGGCGGCGCGTCGGCCGCCACGCCCTCGATCAGCTCCAGCCGCGCATTGACCTCGGGACCGACGATGGCCCGCGCCAGATCCAGCATGGCCGGCGCGGGATCGACCCCGACGAAGCGCCATTTCGGCCCCGCCGCCGCCAGCGCCCGGGTGTCCAGACCGCCGCCCGCGCCGACGACCAGCATCTGTCCGTCGTCCGGCATGGTCTCGGCCAGCAGCACCCCGGCCATCTGCAGCACCCCGCCATGGCCGGGCATGAAGGCCGGCGGCCCCATGGTGGCGTAGCGCGCGACCTTTTCAGGGTCGGCGAAGTTGTGGGCGAAGGCGCTCATGCCAGCTTCCTGAACTTGGCCGAGCCGGTGACGTTGGTCCGCTCGTCGACATTGATGAAGATGGGACGCATCAGGCGAGTTTCACTTCAGCGATCGAACGTATGAGGAGGAAAAGGCCACCCGTTTCGGACTGTGGTCGATAGGCCCCCACGGCCTTTGTCACCTTCGCGGCGACGGCTGTTAGCTCCCATCCGAGGTCATTCAGACTCTCGTCGGAAACCGATGCCGAGGTCAGTTCTTGAATGTCGTTGGCCATTCCGAAATCGCGAGTAAGGCGGGCATCAACCGTCAACTCGTCGGTCCAATAGTTGTTGGCCCATGACCAGAGCCAGTCGTGCGCTGCGGTTGATCCAACAATCTGAATTTCCGCGAGGAGCCTGACGCCAGTATCGTCCGAAAACTTGAGTTCCCGGCGGTCCATCTCATAGTGCCACCTGGGCCATTGGTTCATTCGAAGATCGCGATCCAGGATCGCATTCTTTTCCATCAACGAATGGACAGCGTCGTGTCGCCATTCAGCGTACCAAGCCGGAGTCATCACGCCCCCACCTCGAACGGCTCCAGCCCCGACAGGCGCATGGCCGTGGGCCGCTCCGGGATCGCCCGCGGCTTCACCCCCGCCACCGCATCGGCCACATGCTTGATGTGATCCGGCGTGGTGCCGCAGCAGCCGCCCAGGATGTTGACCAGCCCGCTCTGCGCCCACTCATGCAGATGACAGGCCGTCTCGTGCGGCTGCTCGTCGTACTGGCCCATGGCGTTGGGCAGGCCGGCGTTGGGGAAGGCCGCGACCAGGGTGTCGGCCACCCGCGCGATATCGGCGATGTGGGGCCGCATCAGGTCCGCGCCCAGGGCGCAGTTCAGACCGATGGCGAAGGGCTTGGCGTGGCGCACGCTGTTCCAGAACGCCTCGGCCGTCTGGCCCGACAGGGTCCGGCCCGAGCGGTCGGTGATGGTGCCCGAGATCCACAGGGGCAAGGCCTCATAGCCCTCGTCCTGCAGGTCCAGGATCGCCTTGATGGCCGCCTTGGCGTTCAGGGTGTCGAAGATGGTCTCGACCAGGAACAGGTCCACCCCGCCCTCGTGCAGGGCCCGGGCCTGCTGCTTGTAGGCGCCGTAAACCTCGTCGAAACTCACGGCGCGGAAGCCGGGATCATTCACGTCCGGGCTGATGGACAGGGTCCGGTTGGTCGGCCCCATGGAGCCGGCCACGAAGCGGGGCTTGTGCGGCTCTTTCTCCGTCCAGCGGTCGGCCACCTCGCGGGCGATCTTCGCGCCCTCGAAATTCAGGTCCCACACCGCGTCCTCCAGGCCATAGTCCGCCTGGCCGATGGTGGTGGAGGAGAAGGTGTTGGTCTCCGAGATGTCCGCGCCCGCCGCGTAATACTGGTCGTGCAGATCGGCGATGATGTCGGGCCGGGTCAGGATCAGAAGGTCGTTGTTGCCCTTCTGCGGATGGTTGTGCTCGCGGAAGCGCTCGCCCCGGAAGTCCTCTTCCGACAGGTCGCAACGCTGGATCATCACGCCCCAGGCGCCGTCCAGCACCAGGATGCGTTCCTTCGCGGCCGCGTGAAGGGCCTTGATGCGCTCGGCGCGGGTCATGCGGCGGCTCCTTCGCGAACGCCCAGCACCCGGCAGATGGCGTAGACCAGATCGGCCCGGTTCAGGGTGTAGAAGTGGAAGTCGCCGAACCCCTCCTCCTGCAGCCGCGCGCAGGTCTCGGCGGCGACGGAGGCGGCGATCAGACGGCGGGTGTCGGGGTCTTCGTCCAGACCCTCGAAATGGGCGCCCAGCCAGTCCGGCACGCTGGCCCCGCAGGCGCCGGACATGCGCTTCAGGGCGGCGAAATTGGTCACCGGCATGACGCCGGGGATCAGGGGGATGGTCACCCCCGCCGCGCGCACCCGGTCGCGGAACCGCAGGAAGGCGTCCATGTCGAAGAAGAACTGGCTGATGGCCCGCGTGGCGCCCGCGTCCACCTTGGCCTTCAGCACATCGATGTCGTGCTCGATGGAGGGGCTCTCCGGGTGCTTTTCCGGATAGGCGCCGACGGTGATCTCAAACCCGCCCACGCGGCTGATGGCGGCGGCCAGTTCGGTGGCGTTGGCGTAGCCGTCGGCGCGCGGCTCATAGACCCCGCCGATGCCGGCCCCGCCGGGCGGATCGCCGCGCAGGGCCACGATGTGGTTCACCCCCGCCGCCTTGTACTCGGCGATCACCTCGTCGATCTCGCCGCGCGAAGCCTCCACGCAGGTCAGATGGGCGGCGGGCTTCAGACTGGTCTCGGACAGAATACGGGTGACCGTGCGGTGAGTGCGTTCGCGGGTCGAGCCGCCGGCGCCATAGGTCACGGACACGAAGGCCGGGTTCAGCGGCTCCAGCCGCCGGATCGCGTTCCAGAGGTTGTCTTCGGCCTGGTCGGTCTTGGGCGGAAAGAACTCGAAGGACACGCGCGGCGCGGCGCCGCCCGGTTGTCCGGCGCGGGCCACCGGCCCCAGCGGCGACAGCAACAGGGCGCGGGCTTCAGCCAGGCTGGCGGGGGCGGTCATGCCACGCTCCTTTTCGCGGTTTCGGCCCGCGTGGCGGTCCAGATGGTGACGGTCAGGTCTTCGGTGTCGGGCGGCAGGGCGATTGGCGCGGACGGCGCCAGCCCCGCCTCGCTCAGCCAGCCGGCGATCTCGGCGTCGGAAAAGCCCAGGCGGCGATGCTGGTGCTCTTCCCGCAGCTGCTCCAGAGCGTGGGGGGCGAAGTCCACGATCAGCAGGCGTCCGCCCGGCGCCACCAGACGCGCGGCCTCGCGCACGGCGGCGGCGGGGTCGATCAGATAGTGCAGAACCTGATGGACGATCACCAGATCCGCGCTCTGGCCAGGCAGACGCGTGGCGAAGATGTCGCCGTGACGCAGCTCCACCTTGTCCAGCCCCGCCTTCGAGGTGTTGCTGCGGGCGATGTTCAGCATGTTCTGGCTCAGGTCCAGGCCGATGCTCATGCGCGCCTTCTTGCCCAGCAGGGTCAGCATGCGGCCCGAGCCGGTGCCCAGATCCACCACCCGGTCGAACGGGCCCGGCCCGGCGGCGCGCTCGATGGCCGCCTCCACCGCGCTTTCGCAGACGTACAGCGAGCGCATCTGGTCCCAGCGCGGCGCCACCTGTTCGAAATAGGCCGCGGCCTCGGCCTCGCGCTCGCGGCGCACCTCCTCCAGCCGGTGATGGTCCTGTTCGGCGGCGCCGTCCTCGATCAGGTCAAGCACCGTGTCCACCAGACGCCGCGCCGCAACATCCGACGACAGGCGATAGAAGACGCGCGCCCCGTCGGGGAATCGCTCGATAAGACCGGCGTCGGCCATCAGCTTCAGATGGCGTGACACGCGCGGCTGGCTCTGGTCCAGTATGCGCGACAACTCCATGACCGAAAGCTCGTCGCCCGCGAGCAGGGTCAGCACCCGCAGACGGGTCGGCTCTCCCGCGGCGCGCAGGGCTTCCACAGCCTGATCGGACGTGAACGACATGACGTCATATAAAGATATCTTTATATGATTATGCAAGCAAAAACGGGGCGCGGATCCGCCTTGGCGGGCCTGTGCCTGCTGGCCCTGGCGGCCTGCGACGCGCAGCCCGGCGAACCGGCGGCCAGGCCGGCTGAAACGGTGGAGGAGACCCCAGCGCCCGTCGCGGCCGAGCCTTCCTCGGCCCCGATGGAAGAGAGCCTGGACGCCGTTCCCGCCCCGGAGGATGAGGCCGCCACCCCCGGACCGGCGCCGGCCCGCAAGACACCACGCGGCGCCCCCGTTGCGTCCGCGCTTGAGCCGCAGGAACCACCGGTGGAGGTGGAGGGGCTGGTCATCATCGGCCCGCGCGACGGCGAAACCCTCGGCGAATACCGCGCCCGTGCCGACCGGGTCTTCCGCCGCCTGGATGTGGACGGCGACGGACGGCTGGATCGTGAGGAGATCACCTCGGGCGCCGGCCGGCTCTCTCTCCGCACGGCTCTGGAACAGAGCGACATCGACCTGAACGAAGCTGTATCCACGCAGGAGTTCGGCGACCTGACCACCCGCGCCTTCCAGCGTCTGGACGCCGACGGCGACGGCGTGATCACCGACACGGAAATGGAAGCAGGCGACCCGCTGGCCGCCGACTGAGTGCTTGATCCCGCATTTTCAGGGAACTGATCCCTTGGGCTGTAAAGAGTACGTGGCGAAGACGCCCTTTTTCATCCCCCACCCCGCACAGGCCCTACAATGACGGTCTTTGCGGTGAACAGAGGGATGATTTCAGACGATTCAGACTCTGTTTTTGGGCGGGCCCGCTAGACTCCAGTTGGACTCTTTTTCGCCTCGAGCGTCTAACGGACTCATGGCACGCACCTTGTCATCCCGGAAACGCCGCAGGCGTTATCCGGGACGGGATGGGCACATCCACATAGGGCCCGGACGGCGCGAAGCGACGATCCGGGCCGACAGTCCCGTCAGGTCCGCCGGTCGCCCGGCCCAGCCTCACGGCTGTCCGGGCGGTGGATCATCAGCAGCGTCCGTCCCGGCTCTCCGCTTCGCGTCGGCCGGGACGACAAGGTGCGCCCGTTAGACTCCAGTTGGACTGTTTTTCGTTTCGGGAGTGCAACCGGGGCTCACTGAACCGGCGTCTTCAGCGCCCGCCCTTCAAAGTGGGCAGACAGGTTTTCAAGCAGCAGGCCCAGCATGCCCTGCACCGCCTCATTGGTGGCCCCGCCGGTGTGGGGCGTCAGGGTGGTGTTGGAGACCTCGGCCCAGCGCGCGGGATCGGTGGGCTCGGTCTCGAACACGTCCAGCGCCGCATGGCCCAGCCTGCCCGCCTTCAACGCCGCGATCAGGGCGTCCTCGTCCAACAGCTGGCCGCGCGCCACATTGACCAGCAGACCGTCCGGCCCCAGCGCCTCGATCACTTCGCGAGAGATCAGGCCCCGGTTCGTCTCGTCAGCCCGGCACGCGACCACCAGCGCGTCGGTGTGCCGCGCCATATCCAGCAGGGAGGCGGCGCGAGGCCAGGGAGCATCCTTCTCGCGCGGGCCCCACCAGGCGACCCGCATGCGCAGGGTCTCGCAGCGCCGCGCCACCGCCTCGCCGATGGCGCCCAGCCCCACAACGCCGACCCGCAGGTGGTTCAGGGACGGGGTGATGGTCTTGGCGTCCGGCGTCCACTGCCCGGCCCGCAGCGCCCGGTCGCCCT
Source organism: Brevundimonas sp. (assembly GCF_047617075.1). Classification (GTDB taxonomy): domain Bacteria; phylum Pseudomonadota; class Alphaproteobacteria; order Caulobacterales; family Caulobacteraceae; genus Brevundimonas. The sequence continues at coordinate 306,265 of NZ_JBLGCI010000001.1, read as the reverse complement.
CGGTGATCCGCCGCCGCGCCGAGATGATCAGGCCCAGGGCGTGGTCGGCCACATCCTCATGGTTCACCCCCGGCGCGTGGGTCACGAGCAGCCCACGCGCCCGGCACCAGTCCACGTCGATGCCGTCATAACCGGCGGTGAAACAGGCGATCAGCTCCAGCCGCGGCAAGCTCTCGACCAGATGCTTGTCCAGTTCGAACTCGCCGGCCACCACCATGGCGCGGATATCCTCGCGCGCCTCCACCGGCGGCCCCTCCCAGAACCGGTAGACCGTGTAGGCCCCCTCCAGAAAGGCCGTCAGCGGCGCCAGATGCCGCTGCATGATCAGGACGGCGGGGCGCTCGCTCATGCAGCACTCATCCGGCTCGAGACCATGAACGGCTTACAGGAGGATATTCTCGAAGTTCTCATGGTTGCCGTAGAGAACGATCCGCATATCCGCTACGCCATCTCCATCGATATCGGCGCTCAGCACTGTGAAACCGGCGCTTTCGTTCCAGTTGAGAGCAACTTGCCCTGCCTCTCCCGTAAGTTCATCCACCAGATCGAAAACCTGATTTCCCGCGACATTAGAGTTTGCATCAATGTTTCGAAGGTCGATAAAGTCACCTGACCCTAGATCCATAATACGATCATAATCGGAATAGTTCGAGTCGGACTGAAGGTTGTACTTAAACGTGTCAGAACCTGACCCGCCCGTCATATAGTCGACGCCGCCGTTGCCGATTATTATATTGTCCCCGTTGTTTCCGACGATGATGTTATCGAGATCATTGGATACGGCGTTTATGTTGGTCGATCCAAGAAGCTGAATGTTCTCAATGTGGGCCGTTCGCGCATCGAAGCTGACGAAGCTCTGCACGGTGTCGACGCCGCCACCGGCGACCTCCACCACCACGTCATCCCGGTCGTCCACGATATAGGTATCGTTGCCACCTCGCCCCTCCATGCGGTCCGCACCAAGACCGGCCTTGAGAATGTTCGCGCCGTTGTTCCCGATCAGGACATTGTTGAGGTCATTCCCGACCGCATTTATATTAGCCGACCCCAGCAGTTGAATGTTTTCGATGTGGGCCGTTTGAGCATCAAAGCTCACGAAACTCTGCACAGTGTCGACGCCGCCACCGGCGACCTCTACGACCACGTCGCCGCGATCATCGACGATATAGGTATCATTACCACCGCGTCCTTCCATGCGGTCTGCACCAAAGCCGGCCTTGAGAATATTCGCGCCGCTGTTTCCGATCAGAATATTATTCAGGTTATTGCCGATCGCATTTATATTAGCCGATCCCAACAACTGGATGTTCTCAATCTGCTGCGTTTGGGCATCAAAGCTTACTGACGATATGACGGTGTCGACACCCTCGCCCCAGATTTCTAAGACCTCATCACTCCTGTCATCGACATAGTAGGTGTCATCACCCGCGCCACCGCGCATGTAATCGACCCCACCTCCACCCTTCAGGATGTTGTTTCCACTATTGCCGGTAATTCTGTTGTCCAAATCATTACCGACGGCGTTGATGTTGTCGTCACCTTCGAGTGTGATGTTCTCAATATGAGTTGGTCGGGCGTCAAAGCTTACACTTGAACGAACAATATCGAAACCGATATCATCCTCAATCTCGATAACCTGATCGCCTCGATCATCTACAATGTAGATATCACTTTCTGCGCCGCCCTCCATGTAATCCGCGCCGAGTCCACCATCCAGCAGATCTCGCCCCTCACCGCCGAAGAGTTGATCATCGCCGCGCTCCCCATAGAGTTCATCGCGGCCCGCTCCACCATCCAGGCGCGATCCCTCATAGCCGGTCACAGGGGCATCGGCTCCGTCCAGGGAAACATTCAGTCTGTAGGTCGCGCCGGCAGGCATGGGGTTGAAGTCCACGAAACCGCCCGAGCCTGGACCCGCGTACGTTCCGATGACGATGTAATAGACACCGTCCGCCGGCACGGTGAAGGTGAGGAAAGAGTCCTGACGAACGCTGCTGCCGACGTCCAGGGGGCCGTCGTCGTTCTGCGCCAGGGGACCTCCGGTGGCGCCGTACAGGCGAACGACGGTGTCCATTCCGCCCGTTCCGTCGATGTCGATGGTGACCGTTTCGCCGGCGCCCGCCGTGAAGCGATAGTACTCGTAGTTTCCGCTGCTCGTGGCCTGCACCGTGGCGTGCGGAATCGAGGTGGACGAGACGATCTCGGAATCAAACTGCAGCCCGAAGCCGCCATCCAGCGAGAAGGCGGCGCCGCGCGTGTTGTTGGCTTGCCCCTGGCCCTTCACCAGGTCCGCCACGGAAACGGCGATCGGCGCACCCGCCGCATACATGACGTCGTCACCCGAGCCGCCGATGGCGCGCTCGATCACCGCACCCATGGCGATGGATACGTTGCCGGCGAGACCGCCCACGTTGGAGAAATGCCCCTGACGCAGGTCGATGAGCTGACCCACCGCAAAGCCGGAAAAATCCAGGGTATCGTAACCGCCGGCATCCCAGACCGCGAAGATCAGATCGTCGTAAATGCTGTCGGCGCTGTAGAAGTCACGGTCCGTGTTGGAGTTGAATCCGTAGGTCGTGTCCCCTGTCCGGGTTTCCATATTGGCGCCGTAGATCAACTGGATCGCGGCGATGTCGTCCAGCAAGGGCGCGGCGGGATGGTTGCCCTGGAAGGAACCGCCGGTGATGCTTTCGGACCAGTAGCTCATGATGCTGAACTGCCGCGTGTCCTCACGGTAGTCGGCATTGGCGTAGGTGGGGCTGCCCTCGCTCGCGTCGTAATTACCCGGGTGAAGCAGGCCCAGGGCATGGCCGATTTCGTGGGCCAGGGTGTGACGACCGTAGTTCAGATAGGCGGGCGTCGCGTTGTAGGACAGGGTGCTGTTCACCCAGACGTCGCCCTGCGCGGCCAGAAAGCCCGCGCTTCCGGGCAGATAGGCGAAGGCTGCGGCGCCGTCGGCGCCGGAGGAATAGTTGCCGAACAGGATGGTGGCGTCGTTGGAGTAGTCCGTCCCGACCCTCTGGAAGGTGATGTCCGCCACATCCGACCAGCTTTGCAGCGCAAGAAGCGTCTGCGTGATCTGGATGCCGTTGAAACGCGAGAAGCCGTCAGTGTCGTCCGGCATGGAGGACGGCGCGGTATCGCGGAACGCAAAGGTGACGACGGCGCCGGGTCCGCCGCCCCAGATCAGGCCGGCCCGGGCGAGGGCCCCAGCAGCGCCTTCGACAGTGAAGGAAGGCTTGCCGCTGAACGGCCCGCCGCCACGTTCATCGGCGTTGATGGAGAACGGTTCGAACGAGGGATTTTCCTGCTCGTGGCGAACGAAATAGCCGAGACCGCACAGACCGCACATGGTTTATCCCTCCAGATTGTCTATGGTGACCTTAAGGGGCGACCGGTCTACGGCAACCCAAATCGGCCGCGACCAAGCAGTTGTGATGACGCCACATGACACGCAGTGCGATTACATTCTGCGCCATGGCCCTTATCCTGGCGCTGTCCGCCGCTTCAAAGGCTCTGCCAATGACCAGTCCGAGACTGCCTGCCGCTGAAGAGCTGGCCGGGGAATGGCGGCTGGAATGGAACGGCGACAGCTGCGCCGTGTCCCTGAGCCCCATCCCATTGGCCGCGCCGCCTCCGGCCGGCGAAACCTGGTCGCTGGAAGTCAGCCCCGGGTGCGCGCGGAACGCTTCTGTGGCGCAACTAGGCGGCTGGCGCCCCACGTCAGACGGTATCGAGCTGACGGATCAGCGCGGCCTCACACGCCAGTTTCTCGCGCGTACGGCCCCGGGGACATACGAAAGCGTCGCCCCCCAGGGAAACCGGGTTCGGATGACGCGCGGCTGATCAGCCTGTGATCAGCCGCGCCGGGTCTCAGCGCCCGAACTTCTGAAACTTGATGCGGTGGGGGATGAGGCTGTCGGCGCCAAGGCGGCGCTTCTTGTCTTCCTCATAGGCTTCGAAATTGCCCTCGAACCATTCCACGTGGCTGTCGCCCTCGAAGGCCAGGATGTGGGTGGCCAGACGGTCCAGGAACCAGCGGTCGTGGGAGATGACCACGGCGCAGCCGGCGAACTGTTCCAGCGCCTCTTCCAGGTTCTGCAGGGTCTCGATGTCCAGATCGTTGGTCGGTTCGTCGAGCAGGATCAGGTTGCCGCCGGACGCCAGGGTCTTGGCCAGGTGCACGCGGTTGCGCTCACCGCCCGACAGCTGGCCGACCTTCTTCTGCTGGTCGCCGCCCTTGAAGTTGAAGCTGCCCACATAGGCGCGGGTGTTGATCTCGCGCTTGCCCACCATCATCACGTCGGTGCCGCCGGAGATGGCCTGCCAGATGGTCTCGTCCGGCTTCAGGTCGTCGCGGGACTGGTCCACATAGGCCAGCTTGACCGTCTCGCCGACCTTGATGGACCCGCCGTCGGGCTTTTCCTGGCCGGTGATCAGCTTGAACATGGTCGACTTGCCGGCGCCGTTGGGGCCGATGACGCCGACGATGCCGTTGGGCGGCAGCTTGAAGGTCAGGTTGTCGAACAGCAGCTTGTCGCCATACGACTTCTGCAGGCCCTCGACCTCCAGCACCACATTGCCCAGACGCGGGCCGGGCGGGATCTGGATGTGGGCGTGGGTCTGGGCGTCGCGGGCGCTCTCCTGCTCCTCGACCATGCGCTCATAGGCGGCCAGACGGGCCTTGGACTTGGCCTGACGGGCCTTGGCGCCGGAACGGACCCATTCCAGCTCGCGGGTCAGGGCGCGCTGACGGGCCTCGGACTCGGATTGTTCCTGGACAACACGCTTCTGCTTGGCTTCCAGCCAGCTGGAGTAGTTGCCCTCGTGGGGGTGGCCCTTGCCGCGGTCCAGCTCCAGCGTCCACTTGGTGACCTGGTCCAGGAAGTAGCGGTCGTGGGTCACCAGAATGACGCAGCCGGGGAAGTTCTCCAGGTGATGCTGCAGCCAGGCCACGGACTCGGCGTCCAGGTGGTTGGTCGGTTCGTCCATCAGCAGCATGTCGGGCTTGGACAGCAGCAGGCGAGCCAGGGCCACGCGACGCTTCTCACCACCGGACAGGTTGGTGACCTCCCAGTCGTCGGGCGGGCAGCGCAGGGCGTCCATGGCCATTTCGATGCGGCTGTCGATGTCCCAGACGTCGGCGGCGTCGATCTTCTCCTGCAGCGCCGTCATCTCCTCCATCAGTTCGTCGGAGTAGTCCTCGGCCATTTCGGCGGCGATGGCGTTGAAGCGCTCGACCCACTGCTTCTCCTCGCACCAAGCCTCGACGTTCTGGCGCACGTTCAGCTCGGGGTTCAGGTGCGGCTCCTGCTCCAGATAGCCGCGCTTGACGCCGTCGGCGGCCTTGGCCTCGCCCGAGAACTCGGTGTCCAGACCGGCCATGATCTTCAGCAGGGTGGATTTACCGGAGCCGTTGACCCCGACCACGCCGATCTTGGCGTCGTTGTAGAAGCTGAGCCAGATGTTCTCGAAGATCTTCTTGCCGCCAGGAAAGGTCTTGGTCAGGCCCTGCATCTGGAAGATGTATTGCTGCGCCATGAGGTACGTTGCGCCCTTGCTTGCGTTCGTATGGGGAGGTTGGCGCGTGATGTAGCGACCGCCGCGCCGTGAGGCAAATGGCTACCTCTTCGGCGCGGCGGTTTGAAGGCGGCGGAATCAGGCGTTGGCGCCGCCGTCGATGACGATGCCCGTGCCGGTGATGAAGCCCGCTTCCGGACCGGCGAGGTAGGCGACGGCGCCCGCGATCTCTTCAGGTCGACCGTAGCGATCCAGCGCCAGGAAGCCGAGCACCGACGCGGCCATCGGACCATCTGCGGGGTTCATGTCGGTGTCCACCGGACCCGGGCGCACCAGATTGACCGTGACATGACGAGGCCCCAGTTCCCGCGCCAGGCTGCGGGTGAAGGACTCCAGCGCCGACTTGGTGGCGGAGTAGACGGTGATTCCGCCGAAGGGGACCTTCTCGCCCACATTGCTGCCGATGGTGATGATCCGGCCACCCTCGGGGATGTGATTCAGGGCCGCCTGGGTGGTCAGCATGACCCCGCGCACATTGACGTTCAGCTGGGCCTCGATCTCTTGCAGCGGCTGATCGGCGAAGTCACCCATGCGGGCGATTCCGGCGTTGTTGACGAGGATGTCGAGGCCGCCCAGAGCGGCGACGGCGCCGTCGATGGCCGCTTGGGCTCCGGCGACGGCGCCGGCGTCCGCCTGAATGGCCGCGGCCTTGCGCCCGCTCGCGCGGATTTCCTCGGCCAGGGCCTCGGCGACGTCGGCGGACTTTTCATAGGTGATCGCCACGTCGGCGCCGTCAGCGGCCAGACGGCGGGCGATGGCGGCGCCGATGCCGCGGCTGCCGCCGGTGACGAGGGCGCGCTTGCCGGAGAGTGGGAGAGAGGAGGACGTCATGTGCAGCCTTTCTGTAATGAATAGCACAGAACTCCAGATGGAAAGCTTGCTCCCCCTCGTCAAGGGATTATGTATCGATCATTCGAATAAGGAGTCCGAAAGGTGCCGACGCGCGGCCGCCCTCGCAGTTTTGATCGTGACCAGGCCTTGGCCAGCGCCATGCGGGTGTTCTGGACCAAGGGCTATGCGGACACGTCCATGGCCGATCTGACCGAGGCCATGGGGATCAACTCCCCCAGCCTGTACGCGGCGTTCGGGAACAAGGAGCAGCTGTTTCGCGAGGCGGTCCAGCTGTACGAGCAATCCAACAGCGGGGTGCTGTGCAGCGCCATGGCGTCGGCCACGGCCCGCGAGGCCATGGAGGCGGTGCTGATGGCGACGGCCGGGGCGGCGGACGTCGAGGACAGGCCCACCGGTTGCCTCGTGGCGCTTTCGGCGGCCCACCCCGACGCCCTGCCCCCGGCCGCCTGCGACGACATCAGGCAGATTCGAGAGAGCACCATCGCCACGACGGAGACTCGCCTGCGCCAAGGCCGGGACGCGGGCGAAATCGCGCCTGACGCGGATCTGAAAGCCATGGCCGCCTTCTACGCCACGGTGCAGCAGGGCATGGCCTTCCGCGCCCGCAACGGCGCCACGGCGGACGAGCTGCGCGGCACGGCGCGGGCGGCCATGCTGGCGTGGGACGGTCTGGCGGGCCTCAGGCGTAGTTGAAGCTGATGGAGATGCGCTCGGACCTGGCGGCGTTGGGCGGGACCTCGTGGCGGAGCCAGCTTTCCCAGATGAGGATCGTGCCCTCGGCGGGCGCCAGGTAGACGAAGGGGCGCTCGGCCTCGGGCGCCTCGGCGTGGACGGCGGGGCGCGCCATCATCATGGGCAGGCGCGGGTCCTCCAGCTTCAGGGACGAGGCGCCGTCCGGCGCCGACAGATAGACCGTGCCGGACAGGAAGGCGTGGGGGTGGATGTGGCCGGAATGGCCGCCGCCGGGCTTAAGGACGTTAACCCACAGGTTGTCGAGGCGCGGCTTGCGGGCCAGATCGAAATTGAGCGCCTTTGCATAGGCGGCGGCATGGCGATCCAGAAGCCGCTTGAGGTCCGCGAACTCCGGGAAGCGGCGCGGCAGGTCGTTCAGCGACCCGTATGAGGTGTAGCCCCGATACCCGTGGGTGCGGCACCAGGCGCGGCCGGCCGTGTCCTCGGACGCGAGCATTTCGATCAGCTCCAGCAGACCCGTGTTGAGGGCCTCGAAGCCGGGCGTATCGGCGAGGGAGGCCTCATAGACCTGGGTCACGAACAGCGGGCGCATGGACATGCTCAGGCGATAGCGCGATCGCCCCGACCTGCAAAGGACTGCATGATCCGAGAGAACTTCGCCGGCGATGGCCCCAGAAGCTTTCCGTTTGGGGACGCGGTGTTCTGTCCGCTACGCTGGCGACCGCAGCAGCCAGGGTTCGAGACCTCATGACACGATCGGGAGCCGACGCCGCAGGCCACTGGAGCGACTACTGGCGGGACGCCAGGCCCGAGGTCATGACTCTGGGCGCCGCCGGGGGCGCGAGGCCCTTCGAGGCGCGCGAGCTGTGGGTTTCGTTCTTCGCGGGCCTGCCTGACGGCGCGCGGCTGATCGATCTGGCGACCGGCGGCGGCCAGGTGGCCGGATACGCCTGCGACGCCGCCCGGGCCCATGGCCGCCGGTTCGAGGTCGTCGGGGTCGATTACGCTGAACTGCCCCCGCATCGAGGAGCCTTCCAGCTCATGGGCGGCGTCCGCCTTGAACAGCTGCCGTTCGCGGCGGCTTCGTTCGACGCCGCGTCCTCTCAGTTCGGCATTGAATACGCGGACCACAGATCCGCCCTGGCCGAGTTGGCCCGCGTGCTGAAGGGGGGCGCTCCCGCGCAGCTGCTGATGCACCACGACCGCAGCGCCATCACTGAACAGGCCCGCGTGCAACTGGCCGCGCTCGAGCGCGTGGAAGCGGATGGCGCATTGATGCGCCTGGCCAGGCAAGCCTTCAGGGCCCATCAGGCGGGTCAGTCGGCGGACCGGGTGACTGCGGCGGAAACGGCGTTCCGCAACGGCCTGAACCGCGCACACGCCCGAATGGGCGACGATCCCCGGGCGCTGACCGCGCGCCAGTATATGGACTTCATGGGCGATCTGGCCCGAAGAACGTCGGCGTACAAACCGCAGAGCGCGCTGGAGAGCCTGGCGCGGGCCGCAGACGCCAATGCGGCATGGCGCCGACGCCAGCACAGCCAGATCCGCTCAGCCCTCGATGAGACCGGCATTCAGAAATTCGCCGATCACGCCCGCGGGTCGGGCCTGACTGTGGAACCGTTTCAGGACATGCGCGACGACCGGGGCGCCTTGATCGGCTGGCTTGTCAGGATGCAGCGCGAAGGCTGAGGTTTCGCCCTACTCCAGGCCGACTTCCTCCGGCGTCGCCGGCGGGGTGGTGACATTGTCGCGCAGACGCCGGGCGGCGTGCTCGCAGCGGCCCGGCAAGCCGAAGAACAGGCCGAAGACCTGACTGCGATCCGCTTCATCTTCGCGGGCCACGGCCGCGTCCCACAGGGCCGTGCGCTCAGCGACGGCGGCCTCGGCGGCGGCGAGGGTCTCGGGCGACTGGCGTTCACGGGCGGCGGTCAGACCGGCGCGGAAATCGGCGGCCTCCAGCCGGCCCAACCGCATGATCTCAAGATCCAGGTCCGAGGGTTCGGTCAGGGTCTCGCCCAACCGCACGTGACCCGAGACGAGCGCGTCGCACCAGGCCACCAGGGCGTAATCGTTCGTCGGGGCGCCCGGCGGCAGCGGGTTGGCGTAGGCGATCGCCTCACGAACCCTGACGGCTTCGGCGCTCTCGACGGAACTGCCTCCCGTGCGGATCGGGCCGTCATCCGGCGACTGGATGGCGAGAGCGGCGGCGAGAGCGAGCAGAACGGTCATGCGGTATCCTGAATATCGTCGTGACGGCGCCGGTCGCCCGGCTGATCACCCTAACGCATGAACGGCTCAGGTGGTTTTTCTGGGGCGGCGAAATCACGCACCGTCCAAGAAAAAAGGCGGCGGACCCGAAAGCCCGCCGCCCCATTTTCTCGCTGTCAGCTTCTTAGAAGTCGGCGGTGACGCCGAAGAAGATGTAGCGACCCATGGCGTCATAGACGCCGGGGTAGGTGTTGCCGTTTCCGTTGCCCGAGTAGCTGAGCGGCGGATCTTCGTCGAACACGTTGTTGATGCCCACGCGGAAGCGGGTGTTGTCGAACACCTGCCAGGTCGCGCCGACGTCGAACCAGTTGTAGGCATCGAAGTAGCGGTCGATGCGGTCCAGACCGGCGCCGGTCAGGCCGAAGTGCTCGACCTCACCGTGGTAGCGCCAGGTCAGCAGCAGGTTCACATCCCACGGGGTCGACCAGCTGGTGGTGAACCGGTGACGCCACTCAGGCGAACCGAAGCCGCAGGAGCCTTCATAGAAGCCGGCGCACTCGAGCGTCGGAGCGCCGTCGGCGGGCTGGATCTCGAGGGTGTCGAGCCAGGTTCCGGTCAGGTTGAACGCCAGGCCGCCCATGCCCGCCAGACCGAAGTCGTCCAGGTTCATGTTGTAGTTGGCGACGAAGTCGACACCCTGGGTGATGATGCCGCCGGTGTTGATGGACAGGTTCTCGACGAAGCCGTTGTTCGTCCAGAGCTGGCCGCCGGGAGCGCGGTTCAGACGCGCACACGCCGCAGGATCGGGCGCGTTGAAGGGCGCGCCGCCGTAGCAGGCGTCGATGGTGTTCGAGGCACCGAAGGCCCCGATGGCCCCAGCCACTTCAATGTCGAAATAGTCGATCGACAGGTTGAAGCCCGGCAGGAAGGTCGGGGTGAAGACCACACCATAGGTGTAGGTGTCGGCTTCTTCCGCGTTCAGGGCGGTGTTGCCGCCGGTCTGCTGGTTGTACTGGTTGGCCGGGCTGTTCAGACCGACCGAGCCGTAGGCCGCGGCCGGAACACCGGTGGCGACGCACTGCGCCTGGGTGGCGTAACCGCCGGCGCCGCACGGATCGGGCGAACCGCGACCGAACAGGACCACGTTCTGGGCGCTGAACAGGTTGAACACGTTCGGCGCGCGGACCGCGCGGGCGTACGAGGCGCGGAAGCGCACGTCGCTCGTCGGGGCCCAGTCCAGACCCACCTTGTAGGTGTCGGTGTCGTCGGCCAGGTTGTACTTGGAGTGACGATAGGCGGCGTCCAGGGTGATGGACTCGGCGAAGGGCAGGCCCTCCGCGATCGGCAGGATGAACTCGCCGAAGTAGTCGCGCGCCGTGGTGGCGCCGGCGATGCCGATGAAGGCGCCGCCCTGACCCGCGCCGTCGCCGCTTCCGTAGCCGGAGTCGGGGTTCAGCGTCAGGTAATCACGGCGATATTCCGTACCGAAGGCCACCTGCATGCCCGAGGAAGCCCAGGGGCTCTGCACCCCATAGACGCCCAGGTCGCCGGTCATGGCGGCGGTCAGGACCTGATTGGTCACATAGCCGGTCGCGATCAGCGGCAGGGTCAGGTAGTCCAGCTGGGCCTGGTCGATGCCGCCCGGGCTGAAGGGATTGTAGGGTACGCAGTTCGGATCCGTGCCGTCGATGACCGACTGGCAGGTCGGGGTGCCGCCCACATCCACCACGTCCAGGGCGCGGCCCAGACGCTGGATGGAGAAGTCGCCGATGTACTGGTCGGTATACTGGACGCGGGCGTACTGCGCCGTCAGGTCGTAGGACCAGGCGTCGCTGATGTCGCCGCGCAGACCGCCCACCAGACGGTAGGAGTTCAGGTTGTAGTCCTGGACGCGCGGACCGCCTTCGACGTTACGGCGGCCGACGTAGAACGTGGTGTCGTCACCGGCGGCGATCGCCGCAGCGTCACAGCCAATGTCGGCGGGGTTGGCGACCAGCGGATCCGAGTTGGCGAACGCCTCAAGCAACAGCGGGTTGTTACAGTTGATGGTGGCGTTGTTGAAGAACGAGCCCGAGGGCGCGATCTGGGCCAGGGTCGAGCTGTCGGTGAACATCAGCTGGGTGTAGACCTCAGCCGCGCGGTTCAGCTCGTAGTTGGCGAACACGCCGAAGGAGTAACGCTCCTCAGGACGCATGTAGTAGTTGATCGGCCCGTAGTTGTAGGCGTGGATGTCGGGGTTGTAGTTAACGAAGCCGCCGCTGCCCTGATCCAGCGTATAGCCGTAGGTCAGGAAGTCGGTGAAGTAGCCGCCCGCGCTGGTGGCCGAACCACCGCAGCTGAACGTGTCCGCGCCGCTGGCCGCGTTCGGAGCGCCGATGGCGCAGGCCGAGTAGTCGCGGTCGCCCTGGAACACCGGGTTGTTTTCACGATAGGTGAAATAGCTGGTGATGTTGCCGCGGCCGCCGCCCACGTCGGTGCCGACGATCAGGCTGAACTGCATGGTTTCGCCGTCGGTGACATTGTCGTCCGGCAGCTGGAACTCGGCCGGGTTGGTGATGCCGCGACGAGCGATCTCGGCGCGCACATTGCCCACGCCGTCGTAGTCGTTCTCATGCTGGTAGAAGCCGTAGCTGGCGTCCACGCGCACGCCTTCGAAGTTCTTGCGCATGATGAAGTTGACGACACCGGCCACGGCGTCGGCGCCGTAAACGGCCGAGGCGCCGCCGGTGTAGACTTCAACACGCTCCACCAGGGCGGAGGGGATCTGGTTCAGGTCGGCGGCGGCGATGGCCGGCGAGCCGTAAGGCATGCGGCGGCCGTCGATCAGCACCACGGTGCGGTTCGGACCCAGACCACGCAGGTCGACCGTGGCCGTGCCGGACGAGCCGTTCACGACGGTCGAGGTCTGACCGGCGAACACCTGCGGCAGCTGGTTCACCAGGTCCTCGACGCGCGAAACGCCGGCGTTGGTGATGTCCTCGCCCGTGACCTGGGTCACCGGGCTGGTGGTCACCAGGTTCGCCTGGGCGATACGCGTACCGGTGATGACGATTTCATCGACACGGGTCGCTTCCTGGTCCTGGTCCTGCGCCATGGCAGGCGTCGCGGCGAGAGCCAGCAGCGCAGCGCCGCCGATCATCGTCGAGGCCAGCAAGCGCTCACGAGTATTCTGGATGTTCAAGGGTCACCCTCCTGAGACCGGCGTTTGTATCGGTCAAAATGACCGACCTGCCCCCGTCCGGTACGTTTGATTCAGCAGTCACCCACCGGAAAAATTCCCGGCAGATTGGACGGCACGATAGGAATTGCGGCGTAACAGCGTCAACGGAATTACAGGCCTGTAAGGTTGTCGTCGCCAGACTGTCGCATTCGCGCCACGGTTCTGTCGCCGAAGGCCCTTGCTGGCGAAGCACCGCCGCCGGTGTCATAGGTGTGCGACATCGTCGACGACCGAGGTTCGCATCATGACTTTTCTTCGCAAGGCGCTCCCCCTTGTGGCCGTGCTGGCCGTTCCCTTCTCGACCCAGGCCCAGGAAGCGCCCCGGCCGGAGCTGCTGAACCGGCTGACGGCTTGCAGGGCAACGGCTGACGAGGCCGCGCGACTGGCCTGCTATGACGCCGCCGTAGCCGCGCTGGACGCCGCCGAGCGCGAAGGCGAGGTGGTGGTGGTGGACCGCGCCCAGGTGCGCGACAGCCGCCGCGCCCTGTTCGGCTTCGACCTGCCCAGCCTTCCGGCATTCGGGCGCGTGACCACGGGCGAAGACGAGGTGTCCAGCGTGGAGACCACCCTGACCCGGGCCAGCCGCGGCGGCGACGGCAAATGGGTTTTCCGCCTGGCCGACGGCTCGACCTGGCGCCAGATTGATTCGGAATCGGTATTCTTCCCCAACCGTGAGGGTACCGAAGTGCGGGTTCGCCGCGCCGCCCTCGGCAGCTTCATGATGACCGTCGGCAGCAGCCGCGCCATTCGCGTACGGCGGGACCAGTGAGCTTCCGATCGCTTGAACCGGGCGTTCATGTCTGGGGCCAGATCAGCGAGGACGACGTAACCTCGGCCAGGAATCTGGGCGTCACGCTCATCATCAACAACCGGCCCGATGGCGAAGACCCCGGCCAGCCGACCTCTGCTCAGATTGAGGCCTGGTCGCGGGCGGCGGGCCTGAGTTACGCTTGGCAGCCCATTCAGGGCCGCCCCACGCCCGAGCAGGCGACCGCCATGGCCGATTTGCTGAACACGTCGGACTCGGCGCTGATCTATTGCCGGTCCGGCATGCGTTCGGCCGCTGCATGGGCCATGGGCCGCGCGTCGTCGGGAGAGATGACGCCGGATGAGGCGCGGGCGGCCGCGGCCGCCGCAGGCTATGACCTGTCAGGCCTGCCGCTCTAGCGTTCCACCGCCGCGCGCACTGCATAGGGCGCGGCCGGTTCGGGCGTGCAGGCGGCGGCGATCAGTTGCATCGCCATGACACACAGCACGGCGGCGATCAGCGGCTGGAGCCGATTTGAGACAGTGATGAGGGCGTCAAGGGCGATAGTTCGGGCCATTTCGGCGTCTCCGGGCGGTTCAGACCGTCTTGACCGCAAGCGCCGCGCCGTCCGGAATGGGACGCCATGATCCCCTATGTGAAAGCGTTCGATCCCGAATACGGCGTCTGCCGCCGCGTCTCGCCGCGCATCCGGCGGGTCACGGCGAACAATCCTGGACCGTTCACCTTCACGGGGACGGGAACCTACATCGTCGGAAACGGAACCGTAGCGGTGATCGACCCCGGGCCGGACGACGCGGCGCATCTGAAGGCCCTGCTGGCGGCGGTTGAGGGCGAGACGGTCAGCCATGTGCTGGTGACCCACACGCACCGGGACCATGCGCCGCTGGCCCGGCCTTTCGCGGACGCGGTGGGGGCGCTGGTGCTGGCGGCGCGGCCGCCGGCGCGGGAGACCCATGCGTCGGGCGGGCTGGACGAGGCGGAGGATCAGGCTTTCCGACCGGATGTGATCCTGACGGACGGCGACCGGATCGTGGGGCCGGACTGGACGTTGGAGACCCTGGCCACGCCGGGGCATGCGTCCAACCATCTGGCCTTCGCCCTGATCGAGGAGAACGCCCTGTTCAGCGGCGACCATGTGATGGGCTGGGCCACCAGCGTGGTGGCGCCGCCGGACGGGGACATGGGCGCCTATATGGACAGCCTTGAGCGGGTGACGGCGCGGGGGTTCAAGACCCTGTGGCCCACCCACGGCGCGCCGGTTACGGACGTGGCGCCGTTCCTGACGGCGTACAGGACGCACCGACTGGAGCGCGAGGCCCAGATTCTCGCGCGGCTGGAGGCGGGGGACCGCACCATCGGCGAGATGGTCCCGGCCCTGTACGCGGCGGTGGATCAGCGCCTGTGGCCGGCCGCCTCGCTGTCGGTGCTGGCGCACCTGATCGATCTGGTCCGGCGGGGCTTGGTCGTGTGTGACGGCGAGGCGGGGCTGGGGTCTGTGTTTCGTCCGGCGTGACCTGATTGCCTCATCCCCACGGCGGCGCACCGCCCCAAGGTCAAGTTCGCAGGACTGACACACAACCAAGACATCGGTGTCATGAAGCTTGGCCATAGCGGGCCTCGAAAGTCGTCAGACCGTGTGCGGATCATTCCGTGCGGTCGGCGACGCCCACCGAGGACCGCACCATGACCCTGACCGCCCGAGCCCTCGCCACCGCCTCCGTGCTGGCGCTTCTCGCCCCCGCCGCCGTTTACGCCCAGGCGCCCGCCGGCCAGATTCAGGGCCGGGTCACCTCGACCGAGACCGGCGCGCCCCTGACCGGCGCTCGCGTCAGCGTGGCCGGAAGCCCCGTGGTCGCCCTGACCGACGAGGCCGGCGCCTTCACCCTGACCGGCGTGCCCGCCGGCGCCGCGACGGTGACTGTGAGCTATCTGGGTCTGGCGGACGCCAGCGCGACCGTCGAGGTGGCCGCAGGCCGTGCGGCCAGCGTCAACGTCGCCCTGGGCGGCGAGGCCGGCGTGACCGTGGCCGAGGTTGTGGTGATGTCGCAGCGCATCGCCCAGAACGACGCCCTGAACCGCTATCGCAACTCCGACGCCATCGCCAACTACGTGGCCGCCGACGACATCGGCCAGTTCGTCGACCAGAACGTGGCCGAGAGCCTGCAGCGCCTGCCGGGCGTGTCCATCACCCGCGACCAGGGCGAGGGCCGTTTCGTCAGCGTGCGCGGCGTCGGTCCGGGCCTGAGCACCGTGACCATCAACGGCATGCGCATCGGCACGCCCGAGGACGGCGACCGCGCCGTGCCGCTGGACGTGATCCCCTCGGGCTCCATCGACCTGCTGGAGATCGTTAAGGTTCCCACCCCGAACATGCCGGGCGACGCCATCGGCGGCTCCATCGACGTGCGCTCGGGCTCGCCGTTCAACGAGAACCAGAACTACAATTTCCGCTATCGCGTGGAAGGCTCGTACAGCGAGCTGAGCGAGGACTTCAATCCGGAAGCGCGCCTGAACTACACCAGCCTGTTCAGCGTCGGCGGCGGTCAGGACAACCTGGGCGTCTCGCTGGGCATGAACTACCTGGACCGCAACTTCCAGTCGGACAACATCGAGGCGGCCTACAGCTTCAACGACGACCTGGGCGACGACGAGTTCGTGGTCGAGGAAGTCCAGCTGCGCAAGTATTTCGTCAATCGCGAACGCTATGGCGCCAACCTGAACCTGGAATACCGGCCGACGGCGAACGACACCTTCTTCGCCAACGCCCTGTTCAGCCGCTTCACCGACGCCGAGACGCGCCAGCGCAGCATCTTCGTGTTCGCCGACGGCGACCTGACCGGTTTCGACGGCGAGACCGCCACCTATGAGGACATCGCCGAGGACGGCTTCCGTCGCCGCATCCGCTTCCGCACCAAGGATCAGGACACCCTGGCCCTGGCCTTCGGCGGCGAACATCAGCGCGGGCTGTGGTCGTTCGATTACCGCATCGGCCACTCCATGACCGACGAGAACGTGCCTGACGAGATCGAGGGCAGGTTTGAGAACGATCAGTCGCCCCTGGACGCCGTAGTTCGCCAGGGCTCGGGCATCCCGACGTTCGAAATCCGTGACGGCGGCGCGGCGGATGCGAGCTATCTGAACAACGCCAACTACGCCCTGGATCGCGTGGTTCTGGTGCCCAAGTTCGTGGACGACGACGACACCAACCTGAACTTCAACGTCGAGCGGGCGGACGCCTTCGGCGTGGCGGGCTTCACCCTGAGCGGCGGCGTGGACATGCGCTTCAAGAGCAAGGTGGCCGATGTGGGCGAAACCGAGCTGCGCGACGTGCCGGACGTGCGGCTGGACCAGTTCACCACCGACGCGCCCGACTATCCGTTCCACCCCATCGGCGACGGGATCAGCAGCGACCTGTTCGTGGACTACTACAACGCCAACCTGGGCGACATCCTGGAGCGCCCGCAGGACGTCGAGGACAACCTGATCCTGAACGTGGCCGACGACTATTCGGCGGACGAGGACGTGTCGGCCGGTTATCTGATGGGCACTTGGGACAACGGCCCGTGGCGCTTCATCGTCGGCGCGCGGGTTGAGCACACCGAGTTCTCGGCCGAAGGTTCGGAGCTGAACTTTGACGATAACGGCGATCTGACCATCAACCCGCGCTCGGTCGAATCCAGCTACACCAACGTCCTGCCGGGCATCCACGCCCGCTTCACCCCGCGCGACGATCTGGTCATCCGCGCGGCCTGGAGCAACACCATCGCGCGGCCCAGCTTTGGCGACCAGTCGCCCCGCTTCGAGATCAACAACGAGGATGTCGAGATCGACATGGGCAACCCGGATCTGGAGCCCTACGAATCCAGCAATCTGGACCTGCTGCTGGACTGGTATCCCGGCGGCGGTTCGGTGATGTCCGTGGGCCTGTTCTCCAAGGAGCTGGACAGCTACATCGTCGAGCGCACCTTCCAGAACGACGCCATGTTCCCGGGCTTCGAGGTCACGCGGCCGGTCAACGGCACCGACGCCTCGATCCGCGGCATCGAGCTGAATCTGGAGCAGGAACTGGGCCGCTGGGCCCCGGCGCTGGACGGCGTGCTGATCGGCGCCAACGCCACCCTGCTGGACACCGAGTTCAACGTGGACGGCCGCACCGAGACCTTCAGCCTGCCCCAGGCGGCGGAAGAGACGGCCAACTTCTACGTGGGCTATGAGCAGGGCCGGTTCAGCGGCCGGGTCAGCTATTCCTTCCGGGGCGAGTACCTGGAGGAGATCGGCGACAGCCGCGAGTTCGACATCTATGTGATGGAGAGCCAGCAGCTGGACCTGACCGCCTCGTTCCGCGTGAACGACGCCATCGAGATGTTGTTCGAGGCGCAGAACCTGCTGGATGACCCGCTGGAGCTGTACCAGGGCACGCCCGACACCACCCTGCAGTTCGAGGAATACGGCGCCACCTTCGCCATCGGGCTGAAGGGCCGGTTCTGATCCTCGACCGATAAAGACACTCCGCCTCGCCTCCCCCGCCCCGTGCGGGGGAGGTTTTTCTTTTGCGTCAGAGCTCCAGGGCGCAGCGTTCGTGGATGGTGGGGCGGCTGACGACCACGCGGGACAGGCCCGGCCAGGCGGGGGTCAGGCGGCGGGCGAACCAAAGGCACAGGTGTTCGAGGGAGGGGATTTCGAGCCCCTCGTGCTCGTTCAGCATGCCGTGGTCCAGCTCGCCGGCGGCGGCCTTCAACGCAGCGTCCAGCGCATTCAGGTCCGCGACCCAACCGTTGGCGTCCAGCCGGTCGGATCGGATCGACACCTCCACCTGAAACGAGTGGCCGTGGATGCGGCGATAGGGGCTGCCCTCCGGCTCGTTGGGGAAGTGGTGCGCCGCATCGAAGGTGGCGGCCTTGGTGATTTCGAAGACAGGCTGGGTCATGTCAGGGGTCAACGCACGCCGATGTATTTGTGGGTCTGGACGCTGAGGCGCCATTTGGGGTGTTGCAGGCAGTAGTCCATGGCCGCCGCCGTGTTCGCCTCGGTGTCCGGGCCGTCCATGGGCTGGAGCCAGAAGCGTTCGAAGGCCATGTCCGCGAACTGTTCGGGCCGTGCCAGGGCCTGGGGATACACCAGTTTCAGCTCCTGCCCCGTGGTCTGGAGAACCGGGGCGTCGGCCTTGGGGCTGACGCAGATCCAGTCGAGCCCGTCCGGCGCGACGACGGTGCCGTTGGTCTCCACCGCGATCTCGAAGCCGCGGTCGTGCAGGGCGGCGATCAGGGGCGGGTCCAGCTGCAGCAGGGGCTCGCCGCCGGTGCAGACCACCAGACGAGGCCCTCCCTGCCCGCCCCGCCACAGGGAGGCGACGCGGTCGGCCAGATCATCCGGCGAGGCGAACTTGCCGCCGTCGGGGCCGACGCCGACGAAGTCGGTGTCGCAGAACGAGCAGACGGCCGTGGCGCGGTCCTGCTCGCGCCCGCTCCACAGGTTGCAGCCGGAAAAGCGCAGGAACACGGCCGGGCGGCCCGCCTGGCCGCCCTCGCCCTGAACGGTGAGGAAGATTTCCTTGACGGTGTAGGTCACGCGTCGCCCGCCGCCCATTGCTGATAACCGGCAGCGCGCAGCTCGCACGCCGGGCAGGTTCCGCAGCCGTAACCCCACGGATGACCGTGCTCGCGGTCGCCAAGATAGCAGGTGTGGCTGTCCTCGATGATGAGGTTCACGAGGGCCTCGCCGCCCAGATCGTCAGCCAGGGCCCAGGTCTGGGCCTTGGTCAGATGCATCAGGGGCGTCGCGATGGGGACCGGCTTGTCCAGACCCAGGGACAGGGCCTGCTGCATGGCGTCCATGGTCTCGCGGCGGCAGTCGGGGTAGCCGGAGTAGTCCGTCTCGCACATGCCGCCCACCAGCACCTCCAGCCCGCGCCGGTCGGCCAGGGCGGCGGCGTAGGTCAGGAACACCAGATTGCGGCCCGGCACGAAGGTGGTAGGCAGGCCGCGCGCGTCCATCTCGATGGCCCGGTCGGCGGTCAGGGCGCTGTCGGCGATCCGGCCGAAGCCGGTGATGTCCACCACATGGTCGGGGCCGAGGCGGTCGGCGTATCGGGGCAAGACGCGGGCCATGCCGCTGCGCACCGTCTGTCGCGCCTGCATCTCCACCGCATGGCGCTGGCCATAGTCGAAGCCCACGGTTTCGACCCGCGCGAAACGGTCCAGCGCCCAGGCCAGGCACGTGGCGCTGTCCTGCCCGCCCGAGAACAGAACCAGGGCGGAGGACGAAGGGTTGATCGGGGAAGCGCTCATGACAAATCTGCGGTCGGCCCGGGGGCCGCGCGCATGCAAGGGAGTCCAGTGATGAAAAACGAAGTGGCGGTGCTTTACACCACATGGCCCGACGCGGAAAGCGCGGCGGCGGCGGGGCGCGTTCTGGTGGGCGAAGGGCTGTGCGCCTGCGTAAACGTGCTGGCCCCGATGCGCTCCATCTATCGCTGGTCCGCCGCCGTCGAGGAAACGGTGGAGGTTCCGGCCCTGTTCAAGACGACGGCGGTCGCCGCGCCGACGCTGAAAACCCGAGTTCTGGCCCTCCATCCTTACGACAACGCCTGCATCCTGATGTTACCGGTAGCACAAGAGGGCTCATCGACAGCGTTCACGGACTGGATCCGGCAAGGAGTAACGTCGATAGACGAATGAATTCTCTCGCCTTTTGAGATTCATCCCCAGCTTAACCCTTCGGCAAAGCCTGATGGGGCAGTGTGGTCCGGTAACAGGGAGTTCTCGGCCGTATGCCGACGATCGAGTCCATCGCCGAACGGATCACGCCGGCCGGCCTGAATACCCTCGGTCACGAGGTGTACGCGCGCTTCCTCCGGGAGCCGGACACCCTCGTCATACCCGTCGTGGAGCACGGTCGTCCGATCGGGCTGATCGAGCGGGACGCCTTCCTGCTGAAATTCGCAGACGATCACGGGCACGCCCGTTATGCGCATCGGTCCGTCGAGCTGCTCATGGACGCGGAGCCGGCTGTGGTCGATGCCGGCGTGATGATCGACGCCTTCGCCGGTCCCATCCTGAACAGCGGCCCCGGAGCCCTGCTGCGCGGCTTCATCGTCACCCGTGACGGCGCCTACTGGGGCGTAGGAACGGCTGTCGGTCTGCTTCGCGCCGCGAGCGAGGGCAAGGACCGGCAGATCCGTGATCTGGCGCTCAAGGAAGAAGCGCGGGTCCAGGAGCAGGAACGCGCTCTGGCCGTCGCTCGGGGGCGTTGCGATTTTCTCAATGCCTTGGGCCATGACCTGCGCACACCGCTGAATGGCGTATTGGCGGTGGCGGAGCTTCTGCAACGCCAGCCGCTGGGGGCCAACGCACAGGCTCATGTTCAGACCATCGTCGACTCCTCGGATACCCTGCTCCGTATCCTGCAGGACGCGATGGACGTAAGCCGCGCCGAAGCCGGCGACCTGCTCTTTGAACCGCGCCCCACGGACCTGCGGGGGCTGATGGACGCACTGCAGGCCGAATGGGAGCCGCGCGCGCTCGGCCAGGGCGTTCGCCTGATGATCGGTTACGATGGCGACACCGAGCTGGCCGCCGAGATGGATGGCGGCCGCCTGAAGCAGGTGTTCGACAACCTCATCGGCAACGCCCTCAAATTCTCGCGCGGCGGGATGGTCGAGGCCAGCCTGAAGGCGCGCGCGACCGGCGGTTCCGTCGTTATCGAAGCACGGGTGCGCGACAGCGGATCGGCCCTGGCCGGGCTGGCGGAAGAGGACCTGTTCGCCACCTTCATCACAGCAGCGGACCACGGCGCGGCCCCGGACGGCGTCGGCCTGGGCCTGTCGATCTGCCGACACATCGTTCACGGCATGGGCGGCAGCATCTGGGCCGAACGGAATCAGGGCAAGGGGGTCACCTTCGCCTTCGACCTGTGCGCGCCCCAGGCGATCATCAGGTCCGAAGCCGATACGAATGTCTCAGAGATCGCCGAACTGAATCTTCAGAGCCAGCCGCACGTTCTGATCGTCGATGACAACGCCACCAACCGCGTGGTGGCCCAGGCCCTTTGCGAAATGTTCGGTTGCACCTCGGAAACCGCAGAGGACGGCCAGGAGGCGCTGGACGCCGTGCAGGCCACGCGCTTCGACCTGATCCTGATGGACATCAAGATGCCGCGCATGGACGGGGTCGCCGCGACCAAGGCCATCCGGGCGCTGCAAGGTCCGGCGGCGACGACGCCGATCATCGCCCTGACCGCCAACGCGGACCCGGACGACGCCAAGAAGTACATCGCGTGCGGCATGGCCGCCGTGGTGGAGAAGCCGATCAAGCCGGAACGCCTTCGCATGGCCATGAACACGGCTCTGGCTGATGCGGACTCCCAGCCGGCGTCCGAGGCCGCGCGCCGCGCCGGCTAGGCTGTCTCCAGTTCAAACAATGGTCTAGGAACGGTTCATGGCCGTGACCATCGAATCCCTATTGCCCCAGCTGGCCGCAGGCGCGGCGCACACCCACGCCCTCGGCTTTCGTTTCGAGGCGCTGGAGGGCGATTCGGTGATCCTCTCGGCGCCGTACCGCCAGGAGCTGGTGGGCGATCCAGAAGCGGGCGTGCTGGCCGGCGGCCTGGTCACCGCCATGCTGGATCATGTGGGCGGACTGGCCGTCTGGGTCGCACTCGGCGAATTCCGACCCATCGCGACGCTGGATCTGAGAGTCGACTACATGCGGGCGGCGGAGCCGGGCCTGGATCTTCGGGCCAGCGCCCGGTGTTATCGCCTGACCCATTCCATCGGTTTCGTGCGCGCCTTCGCCTATGACAGCGATCCGGAAGATCCGGTCGCGGCGGCCCAGGCGGCCTACATCGTCAATTCCGACGGCGAGCGCGGCCCCGGCGCCAATGTGCCGCGCCCGCAGGTGACGGCGTGAGCGAGTCGGTGGCGTTCGATCTGGACAGCATTCCCTACGCCCGCTTCCTGGGGCTCAGGTCACTCGTGTCGGGTGATGAACTGACGGTCGTGATGCCTTTTTCACCGCAGTTGATCGGCAACCCCATTCTGCCGGCGCTACACGGCGGGGCCACCGCCGCGATGCTGGAGCTGACGGCCACGGCCCAGCTGGCGCTGCTGCACCCTCGGCCCCGACTGCCCCGCCCCATCAATGTGACGGTGGCGTATCTTCGCTCGGGAAAGCCTCTGGACACCTTCGCTCGCGCCCACGTCAGCAAGGCCGGTCGCCGGGTCGCCACGGTGACCGTCGAGGCGTGGCAGGATGAACGCCGACAGCCGATCGCGACCCTGACGGCGCATTTCCTGCTCGGCAACCTAAACGAGTAATATTGCATTATTCGCGTTAAGCGTGTTTTCTCTCCTCCATCAGTGAGGAGTGGGCAATGCATCGCGACATCATCGGCAAGGACCTGAGCCGGAAGGTTCATGCTGCAGAAGCAGCGGTTGACCACGCCCTGATTGAAACAGCCGTGCTCGTCGCCGCGCTTCCGGAAGCCCGGATGCGGGCGGGCTTGTCGGCGACCACCGGTCAGGCCGCCTTTGATGATCTGGCCGCGTCCCTCTCCGCCCTGACGCAGGCGCGCGCCCGTCTCGGCGGCGCCCATCGCACCCTGTCCGCGCTGGCCCGTCGACTGGGTCTCGACGTCGTGGCGGCAGGCCCTGTCGACAAGCCGGATGATCAGCCGCCCATGGACGGATCGGGCGGCGTTCGCGCGAACATGGTGAACGAGACGTAAAGACCCTACCCATGGCGACCGAAGCGTGTTAACACTTCACTAACCATCAGTGGAGGGTTCTTAAAGTGTACAAGGCTGAAATCGTCGACGGCGTCGCCAATGAGCTGTACGCCACGGAGAAGGCGCTGGACGCCGCCATCGCCCAGTCCAGCGCGCTGGTTCAGACGATGATCGCGTCGCGCGAGCCGCTCGGCGTGTCGGCCATCGCCGGCGCCGGCGCCCAGGCCAAGGCCATGGAAGCGGTCGCCGCCCTCGCCGAAGCCCGCTCGGCCATCATCGCCGCGCACCAGGAACTGGCCAAGGACCACCGCCGCATGGGCTGGGGCACCTACGCCGTCGGCCCCGTCGAGAAGCCCGACGACATGGAGCGCCCCTCGGAGCGTCCCTTCGTTCGCCCGGACCTGCGCGTCGCTTAATTCTTCGTAATCTCGGCATTGACCGTTTCGGTTGATGCGAAATGTCTTCATGATCGCCCCCAGGTCCACGACTTGGGGGCGTTCGCATGTTCGAAACACTCTATACCCAGATCGGGGCCGTCCTTGTGGTCGCCGTTCTGGGCTTCGCCTTGTGGAAAGGCGAAGAGCCGGAAAGAGGTTTCGCGGGCCTTTATCTGGTGGCCTGGCTTGCGACTATGTTGGTCCAGAACAGGACCGACCTGTTCCATCTACAGTATGGAATGTTGGCGATTGATCTCGTGTTTCTCGTGTTCCTGATCGGTCTGACCTGGAAGACCGACAGAACCTGGCCCTCTTGGGCGTTGGCGTTTCAGTTACTGATTCTGGCGGGGATTTTGATCCCCTGGTTTGACCCACGGCTGCCTGCCTGGTCACATCTGGCCGTGTTGAATCTCGCCACGCTCGGCCTGCTCGGCTCCCTTGCCGTCGGCACCTTCTGGGTGTGGCAGGAACGGCGAGCCGCCGGGCTCGAATAGCGGCTTTTATTCCTATTTCATGATACCTTCGGGCGAATCGGGAGATCGCCTTGGCGCTGACGCATGCCCAATTGTGGAAAGGTCTGGACGCGCTGGCGGCGCGGCAGGGCCTGACGCCGTCGGCGCTGGCGCGGGCGGCGGGGCTGGATCCCACCAGCTTCAACCGGTCCAAGCGGTTTGGGCCGGGTGAGCCGCCAAGGCCGCGCTGGCCGTCCACCGAAAGCCTGACCCGGGCGCTGGACGTGGCGGGGGTCAGCCTGGGGGATTTCGCGCGGCTGGCGCGGGATGCGGCCTCGGCCGAGAGCGTGCCCCTGCTGGGTATGGCCCAGGCGGGGGCGGACGGCTTCTTTGACGACGCGGGCTATCCCACCGGTCAGGGATGGGACCGCACCCTGCTGCCCGCCGCCGGGGACACGCGATTCAGCCTGAAGATCAGCGGCGACTCCATGACGCCCCTGTACCGCGAGGGCGACGTGGTGATCGTGGACCGGGCCGTGACCGATGTGCGCAAGGGCGACCGGGTGGTGGTGCGCACCACCGGCGGCGAGGTCATGGCCAAAGAGGTCACGCGCCTGACCGCCACGCGGGTGGAGCTGAGCTCCATCAATCCGGCCCATCCGCCCCGCACCCTGCACCCGCGCGACATCGACTGGATGGCGCGCATCCTGTGGGTCAGCCAGTAGGCACGAAGAAGGGCCGCCCCTTTCGGAGCGGCCCTCGCCTCGCGTGTGATGGGAGAGTCAGTACGCGCGGCGGACGTAGCCGGAGTGGACGTAGCCGCCGCCGGCGAGCTGCAGCCATTCGCCTTGCGCCCCGGCGACCTGGAAGCTCTGACCGGCGCTGAGCGAGCCGACCTGGCCGTAGCCGGTGGAGGGGCCCGAGCGGATGCGCAGGTTGCTGGTGGCCACATAGGCGTTGGCCTGGGCCGCGGCCTCCGCATGGCCGTTGTTGTAGCCGGCGTTGTAGTTGTCGAAGCGGGCGCGCTGCTGGCGGCAACCGATGTAGGAGCCGGCCGCTGCGCCCAGGACGCCGCCGCCCACCGCGCCCAGCTCACGCTCGTTGCGCGAAATCTGGGTGCCCAGGGCCGCGCCCAGCAGGCCGCCGATCACGGCGCCGGCTTGCTGGCGGCCGCCGGGGGCGTCACAGCCGATGATGCCGGAGCCCATGGGGCGCTGGGGCTGGGGACCGTACGACTGGGCCGATGCGGTTCCCGCCAGGCCCATGGCGCCGGCCATGATCACCGCCAGAGCGGCTTTCGAGGAAGACTTC
The DNA here is from genome assembly GCF_047617075.1 of Brevundimonas sp. Lineage (GTDB taxonomy): Bacteria > Pseudomonadota > Alphaproteobacteria > Caulobacterales > Caulobacteraceae > Brevundimonas. The sequence continues at coordinate 281,017 of NZ_JBLGCI010000001.1, read as the reverse complement.
AGATTCGACATGACGCTCTCTCCTTTGCTCGATCGTTGTCGATGAGGAGAGGCTAGGCCCCCGAAGCTGAAGCGGTTCAGACGCGGGCGGTTAGGTGGGGTTCATGATTGTTGAGGGCGCTAACGCGGTCGCTCGCTGCTTGAGCGCAGCCAGGGCGCTAACGCTCGCGACGCGGTCGCTCGCTGCTTGAGCGCAGCCAGGGCGCTAACGCTCGCGACGCGGTCGCTCGCTGCTTGAGCGCAGCCAGGGCGCTAACGCTCGCGACGCGGTCGCTCGCTGCTTGAGCGCGTGGCGCCTGCCCTCGCCTACTGCGCCAGTTCCCCGCGCGCGCCCTGTTCCAGCAGGGCGATGGTGCGGTCCAGGCCGTAGATGGCGGCGAAGGAGCCGAAGCGGGGGCCCTGCGACTGGCCCAGCAGTACTTCGTACAGGGCCGCGAACCAGGCGCGCAGGGGCTGGAAGTCGTGTTCCTTGCCCACCGCATAGACTTCGTTCTGGATCACCTCGCCGTCGGTGGTGTCGGCCGGCAGCGCGCGCAGGCGCGCAGCCAGGTCGAGGAAGGCCGCGGCCTCCGCTTCCGTGGGCGCGCGGAAGGCCTTCGTGGGCTTCACGAAGTCCTCGTAGTAGTTCAGCGCATGGCCCATCAGCCGGTCCAGCACCGGTTCGCTCTCGGGCGTGGCGTCGGGCAGGTAGCGGGCGAAATAGGCCCACAGCTCCGCCTTGTTCGACGCGTTGGCGACGCCCACCAGATTCAGCAGCAGCGAGAAGGACGCCGGGCTGGCGTTTTCCGGCGGGGCGCCCGCGTGGATGTGCCAGACCGGGTTGTCGATCTGCTTGGGCGGCTCCTGCGTCGGGAAGGTTGCGATCGCCTGCAGATAGTCGTCGATGGCGCGCGGGATGACGTCGAAGTGCAGCTTCTTGGCCGACTTGGGCGACTGGAACATGTACCAGCTGAGGGACTCCGGCGTGCCGTAGCGCAGCCACTCGTCCATGGTCAGACCGTTGCCCTTGGACTTGGATATCTTCTGGCCGGCCTCATCGAGGAACATTTCATAGTTGAAGCCCTCGGGCGGAACGCCGCCCAGGGCGCGGCAGACCTTGGAGGACACCTTGACGGAGTCGATCAGATCCTTGCCGCTCATTTCATAGTCCACGCCCAGCGCCGCCCAGCGCATGGCCCAGTCGGGCTTCCACTGCAGCTTCACATGGCCGCCGCTGACGGGAACCTCGGTGCGCCCACCGGCCGGGTCGTCGAACACGATGGTCCCGCGATCCAGATTGCGCTCCAGCGTCGGGACCTGCAGCACATGGCCGGTGATCGGGCTGATGGGCAGGAAGGGGGAATAGGTGGCGCGGCGGTCGGGGCCCAGCGTGGGCAGCATGATGGCCTGCACCGCGTCGAAGCGCTCCAGCAGGGTCAGCAGCGCCTGATCAAACCGGCCGGAGCGATAGGCCTCCGTCGAGCTCATGAACTCGTACTGGAAGCCGAAGCCGTCGAGGAAGGTGCGAAGACGGGCGTTGTTGTGGGCGCCGAAGCTGTCGTGGGTTCCGAACGGGTCGCGCACCTGCGTCAGGGGCTTGTGCAGATCCTCGGCCAGCATCTCCGGGTTGGGCACGCCGTCGGGAACCTTGCGCAGGCCGTCCATGTCGTCGCTGAAGGCGATCAGGCGGGTGGGCCAGTGGTCGCCAGTCAGGGCGCGAAAGGCGTTGCGCACCATGGTGGTGCGGGCCACCTCGCCGAAGGTGCCCATGTGCGGCAGGCCGGAGGGGCCATAGCCGGTCTCGAAGATTACCGGGCGCGCGAGGGCCGGGAGCGTGGCCAGGGCCTCGTCCGCCTTGTCCTTGCCGATCAGAGTCGCGGCCAGGTCGCGCTCGGCGTCCGTGCCCAGGCGATGTTTGAGCAGATGGGCCAGCAGATTGCGGGCTTGCTCGAACGGCCAGGAACGGGCCTCACGGGACAGGGCTTCGATGTTTTGCAGCATGGCACGGGCTTAGGGCGCGGAACGCCCGGCGGTCAATGAATTCCGCCGTGGGTCAGCCGACCTGGGCCAGTTCCGGGACGCGGGTGACCTCGCGCCAGGCGTGGGGCGCGGCCAGAAGGGCGCGGACCAGCTGGTTGTTCAGGGCGTGGCCCGCCTTGACGCCTTCGTAGCGGCCAAGCAGGGGCGCGCCCAGCACATAGAGGTCGCCGATGGCGTCCAGCGCCTTGTGCTTGACGAACTCGCGCTCCATCCGAAGCCCGCCGGGGTTCAGGATGGTGTCGCCGTCGATGACCACGGCGTTCTCGAGGCTGCCGCCGCGGGCCAGGCCGGCGCGGCGCAGCGCCTCCACATCCTGGGCGAAGCCGAAGGTGCGCGCGGCCATGATCTGGTCGCGGAAGGTGGCCTCGTCGACCACGAAATCCACCACCTGATTGCCGATGACCTTGGAGTCGAAGTCGATCTCGAAACGCATTTCATAGCGGTCGCAGGGCAGCAGGGCGGCGCGCTTGTCGCCCTCTTCCACCACGATGGGCTCGAGGATCTCGATGTAGCGGACCGGGGCCTGCTGGCGGCGGAAGCCCGCGCGGTCCAGCAACTGCACGAACGGCAGGGCTGAGCCGTCGAGGATCGGCAGTTCGGGGCCGTCCACCTCGACGATGACGTTGGAGACGCCCAGGGCTGCGAAGGCCGCCATCAGGTGTTCGATGGTGGACAGCCGCACGCCGTCGGCGTTTTCGATCATGGTGTTCAGGCGCGCCTCGACCACGGCCTCGCCCGACACCGGGATGCGGTTGTCACGGTCGGTGACGTCGGTGCGCACGAAGACCACGCCCGTGCCCGTGGGCGCCGAGCGGATGGCCAGACGCACGCGCTCGCCCGAATGGACGCCCACACCCGCGCAGATGGCGGGCGCGCTCAGCGTGCGTTCGTGATGATCGTCGCGTCCAAACAAATCCAGATACCCGTAATACTGCCGTCACAAGACGGTCTACGCCCCGTCATGCAGTTAATGACGGGGTCGCAAAGGGTAAATGAAATCAGGGTTTCGGATTGTTTCGATCCATCGCGAAACCCTTGCGCCGCAAGGGATCGCGATGGTTACGAATTAGTTGGCCAGGCGGCGCAGGAAGGACGGGATCTCCAGATCGTCGTCGGCCTGGGTCTGCTGCGGCTCGTCCAAGGGCTGGGCCTGCTGGGTCGGGCGCATCTGGGGCGTAGCCGGGGCGGGCGTTTCCTGCTGGTAGCTCTGGGTCGTGCGGCGACCGCGGCCGAACAGGCTCCAGCCGCGCTTGGGCTCCTGGTTCTCGAACAGGCTGTCGTCGGCGTATTGCGCCGGCTGGGCCGGTTGCGGGGCCGACCGGCGCGCGGGGGCGGGCTCCGGACGACGGTCGAAATACAGATCGCCTTGCTCGGAGTCGGACGCCTCGTCCTCATAGTCATCCACCGAGGGGTCGACGATGCGACCGATGACGCGCTCGGGGTCCGCCGAGGCGGCGGCGGGCTGGGCCGGACGAATGATCGGGTCGGCCTCGACCTTGGGCTGGGGCGCCGGGGCCTGGGCGGCCGGCTGGACCGGCTCGCGGGCGTAGGCCGGGGCGGCGGGCTCACGGGCCGTCATGGGCTCATGACGGGTGGCGGCGGCGTAGCTGGTGGCGGCGGTCGGCGCGGCCGGGGCGCGCGGCGTTTCCACCGGGCGCTGTTGCGGCGGCTGGATCGACTGGGTGGCTTCCTCGTCCATGCCTGTGGCGACCACGGACACGCGCAGCTTGCCTTCCAGCGCCGGGTCGAAGGCGGCGCCGAAGATGAAGTTGGCGTCCATGTCCACCTCGGCCGAGATGGCGTTGGCGGCTTCGTCCACCTCCATCAGGGTCATGTCCATGCCGCCGGTGATGTTCACCAGCACGGCCTTGGCGCCCTTCAGGCTGGTCTCGTCCAGCAGGGGGTTGGCGATGGCGTTCTGGGCGGCCAGCAGGGCGCGGTCCTCGCCGGAGGCCTCGCCGGTGCCCATCATGGCCTTGCCCATTTCGGACATGACGGCGCGCACGTCGGCGAAGTCCAGATTAATCAGGCCCGGCAGGATCATCAGGTCGGTGATGGACCGCACGCCCGAGTGCAGCACCTGGTCGGCCATGCCGAAGGCGTCGGCGAAGGTGGTCTTCTCGTTGGCGACCCGGAACAGGTTCTGGTTCGGGATGACGATGAGGGTGTCGACGTAGCGTTGCAGCTCAGCGATGCCGGCGTCGGCCAGGCGCATGCGGTGGCGGCCCTCGAAGGTGAAGGGCTTGGTGACCACGCCCACGGTCAGGATGCCGCGATCACGGGCGCATTTGGCGATGACGGGGGCCGCACCGGTGCCGGTGCCGCCGCCCATGCCGCCGGTGATGAACACCATGTGGGCGCCTTCCAGATGCTCGTGGATCTCGTCCACGGACTCCTCGGCGGCGTTCATGCCCACTTCCGGATGCGCGCCGGCGCCCAGACCCTGGGTGATGGTGGCGCCCAGCTGGATGCGGCGGTCGGTCTTGGCGAACGACAGATGCTGCGCATCCGTGTTGGCCACGACGAACTCGACCCCTTCGAGGCCGGCGTCGATCATGTTGTTGACGGCGTTGCCGCCGGCGCCCCCGACACCGAACACGACGATGCGGGGCTTGAGTTCAGTGTGTTGCGGCTTCACCAGCGACAGCGACATTTGCGTTTCGACCTTCCGACCCGTTTGTACCGGAACCCTGCGCGACACACCCCCGCGAATCACATGGGCCCGAACCCTGCGTTAATGAAAGAACCATCAACGTTAAGAGATGGTTACCCCCTAGCCTGAGTCGGGGAAATGAAAAGGCCTTTCGGCGTTCGCCGATCCCGAAGAGGCAAAGAAAAAGGGCGGCCCCGAAGGACCGCCCTTTCCCGTTTCCGGATCGGCTGATCCTACCAGAGGCGGTAGTTCAGGCCGACGAAGAAGCGACGACCGTAGGGGTCGAAGTTGCTGTAGAGCGTCGTTCCCAGCCAGGGGTGCTGGTTGTTGTCGAACGCGTTCACGACACCGGCGCGCAGGGCGATATCGTCGTTGACGTTCCAGCGGACCGTGAAGTCGTGGCGAGTGAAGTCACCCGTCTCGAGTTCGCTGGCCGGGCGGGAGTCCTCGTTCACGATGAAGGAGGACGGCAGCACCATCGGCTGGCTGGTCTGCCAGTCGGCGGTCCAGTTCACGCTCCAGGCGTCGTTCGGCGCATAGGTCAGCGACGAGGTCAGACGCACGCGCGGGTAGAACAGACGGCCACCGAGGATGGTGACGTCGGTCGGATCGTCCGCGTTGGTGTACTGCTCCTGCTTCAGCAGCCACAGACCGGTCATGCTGTAGCTGAAGCGACCCCAGTCACGTCCGAGCCAGTCGTAGGTGTCCAGCGCGTAGTTGACGGTGAAGTCGATGCCTTCGGTCTTCAGGGCGGCGTAGTTGATCGAGCCCTGAATGAAGCCGCCGATCGGATCGCCCTGCGGCGCGCCGATGTAGAACTCCCGGCCCGGGGTCGGGTCGTTACGGAAGATCGTGTTACAGGCGGCGGCGTTCAGGCTGGGTCCGTTCACGCAGTTGTTGGCGGCCGTCTGGGCCGACACCGTCGCGATCACGTTCTCAACCTCGATGTCGTAGTAGTCGAGGATGACCGACAGGTTCGGGATGAACCGCGGCTGCAGCACCACCGAGAAGGTGAAGCTTTCCGACTCTTCCGGCTCCAGGAACGGGTTGCCCGCGTTCACACCGGCGACGCCCGAACCGTAAACCGGCACGAAGTCATCGGTGTTGGTGGCCGTATTGCCGGCGAAGTCGAAGCTGAGGCCCTGCTGGGCCGCCAGAGCCGTACAGTTCTGGATCCGGTTGTCCCGGAACTCGGCGTTGGCCGGGTTGTTGATGGCCGCCGTGGCGCAGGGGTCGTTGACGGCGTTGAAGAACGTCTGGGTCGCCGGGCTGAAGTTCTCACCCAGGTTCGGCACGCGAACCGCGGTGTTGAAGCTCGAGCGGAAGGTGATGTCCCGGATCGGACGATAGATCAGGTTCACCCCGTAGACGTCCACCTCGCCCACGGTCGTGTAGTCCGAATAGCGGTAGGAGCCGCTGAGTTCGGCGTACTCGCCCAAGACGGAGTCACGCAGCAGCGGGATCGACAGTTCCGCGAAGCCTTCGTTGCTCTCGTATTCGGCGCCCAGGAAGTCGGGGCCGGTGTTGAGGAACAGGAAGCGGCCGGCGGTGTCGGCGCTGCGGCCGATGCCTTCGGTGTATTCCTTGCGGTACTCGTAGCCCAGAGCCACGCCGATCGGACCGGCGCCCCAGAAGTCCCACAGCTGACCGCCGATGCGGGCCAGGGCCTGGTGCTGTTCGTTGGTCTGACGGACATTGATCTCGGCCGCGGAGTAGGCCAGCGCCTCGTCCGTCTGGTTGCCGGCGCCGAACACGTTCAGCGGAACGCACTCGTCGATCGAGTTGCGACCGTATTCCGTGTCGCGGATGTCGCCGCCGCGGACAAAGTCGGTCAGCGGCAGACCCAGGGCGTCGATGACCTGGATGCGGCAGACGATTTCGCCTGCGGCGCCGACGACGCCGGCGGTGTCGACCACGGCGTCAGCCTGCCATTGGAAGCGCTGGGAGTCGACCGCGATCTCGGTGTTGACGTTCTGCATCTCACCGTAGGTGTAGCCGATGTCCCAGTTGATGTTGTCAACGAACGCCAGGCTGTCGATACGGCCCTCGAAGCCCGTCACGAAACGGGTCACTTCGCGGGTGTTGTTCTGGGCCCGCTCGGGACCGAACATCACGTGGCGAGCGAAGGGCGCGGCGATCACGCCGAGCAGTTGGCTGTCGCCGCCCTGAGTCGGGGGGCCCCAGACCTCAGCGGTGTTCGCGGCGATGGCGTCCTTGACGTTCTGCGGCAGGAAGGCGTTGTCCGACCAGCGCAGATCAAAGGCCTGAACGCCACGCAGAACCGGCGCCGAGGTGGGGCCGTAGGTGATGTCCAGCAGGTTGATGTCGAAGAACGTCGGCTGCGCGACGTCGTCCGAATCCTCGGTGACGTATTTCGCCTCGAAGAAGAAATCGACGTTGGGCGTCACCGCGAAGTTCAGGCCGGCCTGGAAGCGGGCCGATTCCTGCTCGGGCAGGCGCGACGAGGTGGAGAAGTCCGACGGATTGACGCCGTCGCCGCCGATGTTGAACGGCCGCGAGATGCCGGTGTTGCCCACGCGGGTGCCGAAGTCGGCCAGACGGGCGCCGCCGCCTTCGTACCAGAAGGTCTGGCCCGGGGTCACAGCGTAGCACAGCGAGCTGATGCTGGCGCCGGCGCAAGCGCCGCCGTCATAAGGCACGTTCGGATTGTTCAGGTCGCTGGCGCGCTGACCGCCGAACAGGGTCGTCTGACCCCAGCGCGGACGGTCCATGCGGACAACGCCGGTGAACAGGGCCGAGTCGATGATGCCGTCCGACGGAACGGCGGTGGGGTCGGCGTCGACGCCCAGAACGAAGGGCGCATTGGCGATCCACGGAATGTCCAGCGAGGTGACTTCGTCGGTCAGCTCGTACTCGCCGTGAACATAGACGTTCAGGCGATCATCCATGAAGTTCTGACCCAGCAGGGCCGAGACGCGGCGCGTGGCCTCGCCTTCCGAGTTGATCATGCCGTAGTTGGCGTCGATCTCGAGACCTTCGAAGTCGTCGCGCAGGATGAAGTTGATGACGCCCGAAACGGCGTCAGCGCCGTAGATCGACGAGGCGCCGCCGGTGACGATCTCGATGTTCTCGATCAGCAGGCGGGGAATGGTCGAGACGTCGACGGACAGCGAACCGGCCGAGGAACCGACGTGACGACGGCCATCGACCAGGGTCAGGGTCCGGCCGGTGCCGAGGCTGCGCAGGTTGGCGAACTCGAGGCCGCCGTCATTCAGGCCCGAACCGGTGGTGTCCGAGGGCACCAGCGAGTTGGACAGAGCCGGGATCGTGGCCAGGTAGTCGATGACCGTGGTCTGGCCGGTTTCCAGGATGTCGTCGCGGCCGACCTGAATCAGCGGCGTCGGCGCGTTGGCCGGATCACGACGGATCAGCGAGCCGGTGATGACGATCTCTTCGACCGTGGTCGCGTCGTCCCCGGACGGCGGCGGAGCGTCCTGGGCGACGCCCGGAGCCGCAATCGCGAAAGCGGTTGCGAAAGCCGTGCTGCCGAGGAGCAGTTTGCGATTTATTTTCATGGTCTAACCCGAGCTCAGCTGATGAGAAACACAGACAGGCGCCGACATCTGCTGATGCGCCCCCTGAAGGGACACTAGCGGCGAATGGCTCACGAGCAAGCATTGAGGCGACTTCGCGGCGAACTGACGTCGGTAATGTTACAATCTAGCCACAGTCTCGCAACGGTCGGCCTTTTTCACGACCATCGCGCGACGGTCTTGCGCGTCAGAGGTTCTCGCGCAGCCAGCCCGCCGCGCGGGCGATGAAGCCGCCGGAGTGGACACGGGGGGCGTCGGCGGCGCTGAGCTGACGGGACATCAGCTTGCGGGCCGAGACGGACTCGCGCGGGCCGTAGGCGGCGCGCAGCAGAACGCCGGCGGCGGAGCAGAAGGCGGGGCCGGAGGCGGCGTCGGCCAGGTGCGGCGCGCGCTGGGGCCGGCCCAGCCGCACCGGGCGGTCGAACACCCGCACGGCCAGTTCGCGCACGCCGTTCAACTGGCTGGCACCGCCGGTCAGGACGATGCCCGTGCCGGGCTCAAGCCCGGGGCCTGACGCCTTGAGACGTTCGCGCAGAAGCTCCAGCGTCTCTTCCACGCGGGGGGCGATGACGGTCTTGAGCATGGCGCGGGGCACGATGACGGGCCCGGCGGAGGCGTCCTCGCCGCGCGGCGGGGCTTCCAGCATCTCGCGGTCCTCATTGGGCGAGGCCATGGCCGAGCCGTGCAGGGTCTTCAGCCGCTCGGCGCCGGCCTTGGAGGTGGACAGGCCCCGGGCGATGTCCGAGGTGACGTGATCGCCGCCCACGTTCAGGCTTTCCACGTGCAGCAAGCTGCCCCCGCCCCAGACGGCGGCGGAGGTGGAGCCGCCGCCCATGTCGATGGCGACGCAGCCCAGATCCATCTCATCCTCCTCCAGCGCCGCCAGAGAGGCGGTGACGGGGGCGGCGGCGACACCCTGGAGATCCAGGTGCGCCAGCTCGAGGCAATGACTGAGGGTGGCGAAGACGCCTTCGGCCATGGAGACCACCAGCAGATCCAGGCCCAGGGACGCGCCGCGCATGGCGCGCGGGTCGCGCACGCCGCGCGAGCCGTCCACGGACCAGGCGACGGGCAGAACGTGGATGGGGCGGCGGTTGGGCAGGCGAATCTGGGCCAGAGCGGTGGCGATGGCGCGGGCAAGGTCGGCGTCGCCGACGGGATTGGCGCCCAGGGACACGCGGGCCTGCACCCGGTGGCTGGCGGTCTGGCCGATTGCGGTGGAGACGATGACGCCCGACACCGGCGCGCCCGCGGCGCGCTCGGCGCGCTCGACGGCGTGGCCGATGGCCTGGGCCGCCTCGTCCATGTTGACGATGGCGCCGCCCTTGATGCCGCGCGACTGAACGTGGCTGGCGCCAGCCACGCGCACGGTGCGGTCGGCGTGGCGCACGCCCTCGGGCTTCATGATGAAGCAGGCGATCTTGGCGTGGCCCAGATCCAGCGCGGCCACCACCGGCGCGCGGTTGTGGGCGCCGATGACCTGACCCGCTTCGTTTCGATCTCGCGTCATGCGGCCCTCCCTTACGCTTCGCCGGTCGGCTGGACGGCCACGGCGTCGGGGGCGCGAAGATCGACGCGCTCGAAGCCGAGGTCGAGCAGACGCTCGCGCTGGTCCATGGAATCCAGCTGGATGAGGGCGGCTTCCTGATTGCTCGCGGGCAGCTGGATGACGCCGCCGTCCCTGAGCCGCACGTCCCAGCGCCGCTCGTCCACGCGGACCAGGGCCTCGACGCGGCTCATCAGGCGCGGTCGCTGACGCAGCAGGGGCAAGATGTCGGAGGCAGCCTCGGCCGCCCCGGTCCCCACCACCAGCGGCAGACGCGGATAGCGGCCGGGGTCGGCCCCGGGGATCACCTGGCCGGTACTGTCGACCACATAGTTGCGGCCGCCGGTCTGCCAGACGGCCAGACGGTCGTGCTCCGTCACGGCCACCACGAGGGTGTCGGGCAACAGGCGCACCACGCGGGCCGAGCGGACCCAGCCCACCTGCTCCACCGAGGCGCGCACGGCGTCCAGGTCGACGGCGGTGATGGGCTGGCCGCGCTGAAGGTCGATAGCGGCCTGAATAGCAGGGCGGGCCTCGTCGGAGGCGCCGGTGACGTGCACGCGGGTCAGGGCCAGACCCATGCCGGCCAGCTGATTGTTCACGCCGCTGGAGATGGACGCGCCGATGCGATCCGCGCGCGCGCCGGTGAACAGCACTGCGCCCACCAGCACGACGCCGGCGACGAAGCTGATGATCACCGCGCGGGGCGACAGGTCCAGACGCCCCAGCGCCGCCATCTTGCCGGGCGTTGCAGGAGCGTTGCGCGAACCGCCCCGACGCGGCGCGCCTTTCCTGGGAGCGCTCTTTCGGGGGGCCTGATTTGAACTCTGTCGCCGACCGCCGCGCACTACCGCGGGCATGAGGCGTCCTCCACCATCCACCGTACAAGATCTGCATACGCCATCCCGGTGAAGGCGGCCTGCTCGGGCGCGAGCGAGGTCGGCGTCATGCCGGGCTGGGTATTGACCTCCAGCAGAACAAGATCGTCGTTAAGATCGTCATAACGAAAGTCCGATCGGGTCACGCCTCGGCAACCAAGTGCGGCGTGCGCCTGCTCGGAAATCCGCAGGGCCGCCTCGAACACATGGGCCGGCAGATCGGCCGGAAGTACGTGGCGGGAGCCGCCCGGGGCGTATTTGGCCTCATAATCATAGAAGCCCTTGGTGGGCGTGATGTCGGTCACGGTCAGGGCGCGCGGCCCGGACTTTTCCCCAAGAACCGTCACCGCCAGTTCGTTGCCCCGGATAAAGGGCTCGACCATGACCTGCTCGCCATAGGTCCAGCCCGGCTCGCCCACCTCCTTGATGGGGCGGTTGGCGCCCTCGCGCACCAGATAGACGCCGACGGACGACCCCTCGGCGTTGGGCTTGACCACATAGGGGGGCGCGATGACGTGACGGGCGGCGACGTCGTGGCGGTCGAACAGGCCGCCGCCGGGTACGGCGATGCCCGCGGCCTTCAGCACGGCCTTGGACTTGTCCTTGTCCATGGCCACGGCGGAGGCCATGACGCCGGAATGGGTGTAGGGAATCTGCAGGGTCTCGAGGATGCCCTGGACGCAGCCGTCCTCGCCCCAGACGCCGTGCAGGGCGTTCAGGGCCACATCGGGCTTCAGCTCGGCCAGCACCTGGGCCAGGTCGCGCCCGGCGTCCACGCGGGTGACCCGGGCCGCCTGCCCTTCCAGGGCGTCGGCGCACATGCGGCCGGACGACAGGGACACCTCCCGTTCCGGGGACAGGCCGCCCATCAGGACGGCGACGTGGAGGTCTTTGATCGGGCGGTTCATTGGTCGCGCTCCGCGCTCAGGCGGGCCGCCCGATGCGCCTGATCTCCCATTGCAGGTCGACGCCGAATTTATCCTTAACGTCGGCGCGGACCGCCTCGCCCAGCCCCTCGATGTCGGCGGCGGTGGCGTCGGCGAAATTGATCATGAAATTGGAATGCAGTTCGCTGAACTTCGCGCCGCCCAACGGCTTGCCGCGCCAGCCCGCGTCATCGACCAGTTTCCACGAGGAATGGCCCTCGGGGTTCTTGAAGGTGGAGCCGCCGGTCTTTTCGCGGATGGGCTGGGTCTTTTCGCGCCGCTCGGTGATCGCGGTCATGCGGGCCTGCACCGCCGCCGGGTCGTCGGGTCGGCCGCGATAGACCGCCTCGATCCAGATGATGTCGGCGGGCGCCTCGGAATGGCGATAGGTGTAGCCGAAATCGGCCAGTTGATACGCGACCCGCTCGCCCGCCCGGTTCAGGCCCCAGGCGGAGACCAGAACGTCCTTTGTCTCGGCGCCGTAGCAGCCCGCGTTCATGGCCAGGGCGCCGCCGATGGTGCCGGGGATGCCCGCATAGAACTCGAGCCCCCCCACGCCTGCTTTCGCCGCCGCGCGGGCGACCATGGCGTCCAGCGCCCCGGCGCCGGCGGTGACCGTTTCGCCCTCCACCGTCACGCCGCCGAACGGGCGGCCGGCCAAACGGACGACGACGCCCTCCACGCCCCCGTCACGCACGATGACGTTGGAGCCCACGCCCAGAACCTGAACCGGGACGGCAGGGTCCAGCGCCTTCAGGAAATCAGCCAGATCCTCGCCGTCGGCGGGGATGAACAGCACGTCCGCGTTTCCGCCCACCCGGAACCAGGTGTAGGGACCCAGCGGCTCGTCCCGCAGCAGCTTGCCGCGCACGGTGGGCAAGGCATCCGTCCAGGCCATACTTAACTCCGCTCATCCCGGCGAAGGCCGGGATCCAGATGCAAAATCACAAACCGGGACCCCCGGCCAAAGCCGGCAATGCAAACCTTCGGACGCCTCGCCATACGATCTGGATCCCGGCCTTCGCCGGGATGAGCGGTATGAGAAGTCACCCCAGCGCCTCCAGCTGCGCCGGGAGGGCGTAGGCCCAGGCGGTGATGTCGCCGGCGCCCAGCAGGACCACCACGTCGCCAGGGTGGGTTTCGTCCTTCACCGCGCGGGGCAGGACGGCGGCGTTTTCCAGCGGCATCACGTGGCGGTGCCCGTAGCGGCGCAGGCCCTCGACCAGGGCGTGCTTGTCGATGCCGTCGATGGGCGTCTCGCCCGCCGCATAGACGTCGGCCACCAGCACGGTGTCGGCGTCGGAGAAGCAGGTGGAGAAATCGTCCATCAGATCGCGCAGGCGGGTAAAGCGGTGCGGCTGGACCACCGCCACCACCTTGCCGCCGGCAGCGGTGTCCACCACCTGACGCGCGGCTTTCAGCACGGCGGCGATCTCCACCGGGTGGTGGCCGTAGTCGTCCACGATGCGGACCCCGTCCACGATGCCGGTGGTGGTGAAGCGCCGCTTGACCCCGCCGAAGCCGGCAAGGCCCTTGCGGATGGCCTCGTCATCCACCCCCAACTCGCGGGCCACGGCGATGGCGGCCAGGGCGTTGGAGACGTTGTGCCAGCCGGCCATGGGCAGGTGGAGGCCGCTGATGCGCAGGGGCTCTTCCAGCGCGGCGAGGCCGGCGCCCTGGATCACCACATCGAAGCGGGCGCCGTCGGGGCCCATGTCGCAGTGCTCGGCCCGCACCATGGCCTGGGGGTTCACGCCGTAGGTGATGAGGCGGCGGTTATCGATGGTGGCCACCAGCTTCTGGACCTCCGGGTGGTCCAGGCAGACCACGCCGAAACCGTAGAAGGGGATGTTCTCGATGAAGTCCACGAAAGCCCGGCGCACGGCGTCGAAGTCGCCGTAGTGGTCGAGGTGCTCCGGGTCGATGTTGGTGACGATGGCCACGGTGGATTTCAGGCGCAGGAAGCTGCCGTCGCTTTCGTCCGCCTCCACCACGATCCAGTCGCCGTCGCCCACCTTGGCGTTGGTGCCATAGGCGTTGATGATGCCGCCGTTGACCACCGTGGGGTCCAGATCGCCCGCATCCAGCAGGGCCGCGACCATGGAGGTGGTGGTGGTCTTGCCGTGGGTGCCGCCGACCGCGATGGAGAACTGCAGCCGCATCAGCTCGGCCAGCATCTCGGCCCGGCGCACCAACGGAATGCGGCGTTGGCGGGCGACGACCATTTCGGGATTGTCGGCCTTCACGGCGGTCGAATAGACCACCGCCGAGACCCCCTCGCCCACATGGGCGGCGTCGTGGCCGATGAAGATGCGGGCGCCCAGGGCCTCGAGCCGCTCGGTGTTGGCGCTGGCCTTGGCGTCGGAGCCCTGCACCTGATAGCCGATCTTGAGCATGATCTCGGCGATGCCGCTCATGCCGATGCCGCCGATGCCGACGAAATGGACGGGGCCGAGATGGAACGGGACGGGTCTGAGGCGCGCGATCATCACAGGGCTATAGCCGTCACAATCCCGCCTGCGAAGGGCCAAGGCGCTTTGCCGGGGTTCGGCGTCCTGCTAGGCGACGACCATGCTCGCCATCCTTATCGCCGCCGCCCTTCAGACCAACGCGCCCCAGCTGATCGACCACGATCTGGTGCTGAGCAGCGTCGGACGCTTCGCCGTGTTCGCAGACCGCGCCAGTCTGGAGCGCGAGGGCGAGGTGGTGACGATCCGGGCGCTGCAGGTGGTGGAGCCGGGCTTCGAGGCGGGCGGTCGCGCCTACGCGGGCGGCTGGTCCAACTGGCGTTTCGACTGCGCCGGACGCACGGGGGATCGGCTGGATTTCGCCTCGTTGGGCGAGGACGGGACCGAGGGACCGGTCACGCCGGATTCCACACCCGCCACGCCGGTCAGCCCCGGCGGCGACATGGGCGATCTGTTCGAGGTCGCCTGCGGAGCGGCGACGCCGGACGCCGAATCCGTCAGGTCAATCGACGCGGCGGTCAGTCTGGGGCGCGTGCTTCTGGCTGAGCGGGATGGCCCTGGGCCGACGGACTGACGTCCTCGGCGGCGAAGCGTTCGCGCGGCAGGGCCTGTGGGCATTCATCACGCATGAAGGCCATCAGCTTCTCGCGCACCTCGCAGCGCAGGTCGAAGGCGGCGCCGCCGTTTCTGGCGCTCATCAGGGTCCGGACCTGCAAGGTGCGCTCAGTGATGTCGGTGACCTGAAGCACCATGACGTCGCCGTCCCAGTGGGGCGATGCCTTGACGATCGCCTCGAACGCCTCGCGCAGCCGGTCGATGGGCGCGGCGTAATCCACGAAGAAGAAGGCCGAGCCGATCAGGCGCGAGCTGTCGCGGGTCCAGTTCTGGAACGGGGTGGTGATGAAATAGGTCAGGGGCAGGATCATGCGCCGCCAGTCCCACAGCCGCACCACCACATAGGTGGAGGTGATCTCCTCGATATTGCCGAACTCGCCCTCGACGATCACCGCGTCGTCGATGCGGATGGGCTGGGCCGTGGCGATCTGCACACCGGCGATCAGATTGGTCAGGAACGGCTGAAGCGCCAGACCAGCGACGATGCCCACCACCCCGGCCGAGGCCAGCAGCGACAGACCCCACTGGCGAACGTCGGGGATGGTCAGCAGCGCCAGCGCCACGGTGATCAGGGCGATCAGCAGGGCCGCCACCCGCTGGAGAATGCGCGTCTGGGTGACGTGCTTTCGCGCGATCAGATTGTCTTCGGACGCCATGTTGAAGCGGCGCAGATAGACCACCGCCCACATGTCCATGGCCCCCACCGCCATCCAGCCGGTCACCAGAATGAAGGCGAACAGCAGGGTGCGGCGGATGAACTCGCTGGTTTCCGGGTCCAGCGGCGAGATGGTGATGGCCAGGGCGAAGGCGATGATCAGCACCGCCAGCCGCACCTTCATGCGCGCCCGCGCCACCACGCCGCGCCAGAACAGATCGCGCTTTCGCACCACGAAGGTGAGGATGCGGAACACGATGCTGTTGGCGATCAGACCCACCGCCACCGTGACCAGGATGACCAGGCCGATCACCGCCCATTCCGGCAGCCAGTCGAACCGGCGCCACAGGGCGAACACCTCGCGGGTCAGATTCAGGATCGGCTCGGGCATGGCCTCAGCCTAGGCGGCATGAGACCCGGCGGAAAGACCCGGCGTCAGGGATGATCAGGCTGCGCGGCGGCGGCGGCGGATATGCTGCGCCGCGAACCCTCAAGGAGAACGCCATGTCGACGCTCGCCGCCGTCCTGATCGCCGCCGCCCTGTCGCAGCCGACCCCGCACCCGGATCAGCAATCCCGGGACGAGGTTCTGGAGCTGGTGGCGGTGCAGGGGGCCAACCTGCATGCGCGGGGCGCGGTGGATGTGGACCCGGACGGCGGCCGCGCCATGTGGTGGTGGCACTTCTATCCGCGCACACCGGAGCAGCCGGACTGGGACGGGACGGCCTATCGCGTCGAGGTGGACTGCGAGGCCCGCACTACCCGCACGACCCGGGCCGAGTTCTTTGACGCCATGCAGTACGAGTATGGCCAGTTCTCGCTCCAGCCGCCGCAGCGCGCCGAGCCGGGAACGGTGCGCGAGCGTCTGGTGCAGGCGGCCTGCGAGGACTTCCGGGACGGCGAGCCGTTCTCCGGGACGCAGGAGGCCTATGAGCTGTCGCAGGAATATTTCCGCCTGCTCGAGACGCAGGACTAGGACCGGGCGGTTCGCTCCGCCAGATCCGCCAGGCGGCTGACCGCGTCCGGCATGGCCACCGAGCGCGCGGCGCCGGCGCGGGCGGCCAGGCCCGATGCGTTCGACAACAGGGACTGAACCGCGGCGGTCAGGCTGTCCACCGTCAGATCGTCCTCGGTGATGACCCACGCGGCGCCGGCGTCGGCCAGAAGTTTGGCGTTGGCGCGCTGGTGGTCGTCGGTGGCGATCTTCAGCGGGATCAGGATCGAGGGCAGGCCCGCGACGGCGAGCTCCGACACGGTTGAGGCCCCGGCCCGGCCGATCACCAGATGGGCGGCGTGCAGGCGGGCGGCCATGTCGCGGAAGAAGGGCGCCACCTCGGCGGCGATTCCGGCTTCGAGGTATATCTGCCGTGCGGCCTCGAGGGATTCTGCGCGCGTCTGCTGTTCGACCTTGAGGCGGGCGCGTAGGGTCTCGGGCAGGGCGGCGAGGGCGCGGGGGACGGTCTCGGAAAGGATGCGGGCGCCCTGGCTGCCGCCTGTGACCAGCACCCGGATGCGGTAGTCGGGCGCCACATAGGCGCGGTCGTGCAGAGCGCGGATGTCGGAACGCACGGGGATGCCGACCACCTGGATGGGTGCGCGGAGCTTGTCGGGCGTGCGCTCCAGCGTCGGGAAAGCCGAGGCGACCTGATCCACATAGGGGGCCAACCAGCGGTTGGTGCGGCCCAGCACCGCGTTCTGTTCATGGATCAGGGTCGGCCGCTTCTGGCTGATGGCGGCCAGAAGGGCGGGCGCGGACGGATAGCCGCCGAAGCCGACGACGATCGCCGGATCCAGCCGATCAAACGCCTTGCGCGCCTGAAGCACGCCCTGGGCGATGGCGCTGGCCGCCTTGAGCATGCCCAGCGGGCCGGAGCCGGTGGCCGCGTCCAGATCCAGCCGCTCCTCGGCAGGAAAGCTGTGGGCGTACTGCTCGCCGCGCCGGTCGGTGGCCAGGACGACGCGCCAGCCGCGCGCCGCCATCTCGCGGGCCAGAGCTTCGGCGGGGAACATGTGGCCGCCGGTGCCGCCGGCGGCGAGGACGCAGACTCGGGAAGGACTCATCGCGGCAGGATGCGACGGCGGTTGCGCGGCAGCAAGGCGCCCGGTTCATAAGCTCCCGGGCGTCGGCGTGTCAGCGCCAGGGCGAATCCCATGGTCAGGCCCATGGCCAGCATGGACGAGCCGCCATAGCTGACGAACGGCAGGGTCATGCCCTTGGTGGGGATCAGGTTCAGATTGACCGCGATATTGATGGTGGCCTGCAGCCCGATCAGCAGGAACAGGCCCGCCGCCGCCGTCTGCTGGTACGGGTCGGCCAGCTTCATGGCGCGGGACAGGCCGCGCAGCACGATGAAGGCGTAAAGGCCGATCAGGATCAGCGAGAAGACCAGCCCGAACTCCTCGGCCGCGACGGAATAGATGAAGTCGGTGTGCAGGTCAGGCACATTGCGCTTCATCACCCCCTCCCCCACGCCCCGGCCCAGCAGGCCCCCGGCCGAGATGGCCTCGGAGGCGCGGTCGATCTGATAGGTGTCCGCGGCGCCGGGCGACAGAAACTTGCCGACCCGATCGCGCACGTGATCGAAGACGAAATAGACCGCCACCAGTCCGCTGAGGAAAATCCCGCCCAGAACCGCCATCCAGCGGATGGGCACGCCGGCCATGAAGAACACGGCCATGAAGGTGGTGGTGATGAGCAGGGTCTGTCCGATGTCTGGCTGGATCACCAGCAGGCCCACGGTCAGCACATAGACGGCGAAGGCGATGGAGACGCCGGGCACCCCCTGCCCCTTCTGGGCCTCGGCGAACATCCAGGCGGCGAAGACGATCAGGCCCGGCTTGGCGAACTCCGACGGCTGAAGGCCGAACGGGCCGATGTTCACCCAGCGGGCGGCGCCTTTCACCTCATTGCCGATGAAGGGCAACAGCAGCATGACTATGATGGCGCAGATCAGCGCCAGCACGGCGATGCGCCGGACCCCGCGCGGCGACAGCAGGGAGGCGATCAGCATGGCCGAGCCCCCGGCGCCGGCGAAAAGGATCATGCGCCAGGCGTAGTGGAACGGATCGGTGATCGACTCATCGGCCCGGATCGCCGCCGGGCTGGAGGCGAAGGACAAGGCCACGCCCAGGAAGATCAGGGTCGAGGCCGCGGCCAGCAGGCCCTTGTCCACCGTCCACCACCACTGGGCGATGGGCGAGGTGTCGTTGCGCGAGAACGGGTGGGCGTAGGTGTTCACGGTCATGACGCGGCATCCTCGATCACGGGCGGCGCGGCGCCGAGGCCGAGCACGGCGGCGCGGAACGCCTCGCCCCGCGCCTCGAAATCCGGATACTGGTCGAAGGAGGCGGCGGCGGGGCTGAGCAGGACCACAGCGTCCTCGTTGTTCGCCTCTGCCCATTCGGCGGCGTCACGGGCGGCGGCCGTCACGGCCGACTGCATATCGCCGCACAGGGAGACGGGCGCCGCGTCGTCGATCTCGGCGGCGAAGGCGTCCGCAGCCTCGCCGATCAGATAGGCGTGGGCGATGCGGGGAAACAGCGAGAACAGGTCGGCGACGCCGCCGTCCTTGGCGCGGCCGCCCGCGATCCACCAGACGCGGGGATAGCTGGCCAGGGCTTGTTTCGCCGCGTCGGTGTTGGTGGCCTTGGAGTCGTTGATGAACGCGACCCGGCCCAGGCTTGCCACCGGCTCCATGCGGTGGGCCAGTCCGGGGAAGGTCAGCAGGCCGTGCACGGCCTCTTCGCGGGTCAGACCCACGGCGCGCACGGCGGCGTAGGCGCAGGCGGCGTTCTGGGCGTTATGCCGGCCCGGCAGGGACGCCGCCCTGGACAGATCGGCGATGCGCTCGTCGCCGTCCATCAGCCAGCCGCCACGCAGACCGACCCCGCTCATCCCGGCGAACGCAGGGACCCAGTTCTTTGGGTGTTGCAGCGGATCAGCTTCAGGCGCCGCTCGCTGGTCCTGAAACGCCGGCGTCTCGCTGGACAGAACTGGGTCCCCGCTTTCGCGGGGATGAGCGGATATTCTGATCGGTATGAAGGCGGTCAGCCCCCGGGCCACGCCCTGACTGTACGGATCATCGACGCCGATCACGGCCACGCCGCCCGGCGGCTGTTCCTGAAAGATGCGGCGCTTGGCGGCCACATAGCCCGCCATGCCGCCGTGGCGGTCCAGATGGTCCGGGCTGATGTTGGTCAGCACCGCCACGTCCGGCCCGAAGCGGCTGGTCAGATCCAGTTGATAGGACGAGACCTCGATCACATAGATGGCGTCCGGCGTGGGTTCGGGCAGGGCCAGCACGCCGATGCCGATGTTGCCGCCCACATGGACCGTGCGCCCCGCCTGACGGAGGACCCAGCCGATCAGGGCCGTGGTGGTGGACTTGCCGTTGGTGCCGGTGATGGCGATGACCTTGGGCCGCTCGACCTCCGCCAGGGCGGAGACGGCGCGGGCGAACAGCTCGATGTCGCCCATGACCCGCACGCCCGCATCCTTGGCCATCTGAACGGTCCAGTGGGGCGAGGGATGGGTCAGGGGCGCGCCGGGGGACAGGATCAGGGCGGCGAAGCCGGACCAGTCGGCGCGGGACAGGTCCTCGACCGCGAAGCCCTCCGCCTCGGCCTGAAGACGGCTGGACAGGCTGTCGTCCCACAGCACGGGCTCGGCGCCGCCGGCCCGGAGCGCGCGGGCGGCGGTCAGGCCGCTGCGCCCCAGCCCGAAGACCGCGACACGCCGCCCTTCAAAACCGGGGACGGTGATCATGGCTATCTCAGCTTCAGGGTGGACAGGCCAACCAGCGCCAGCATGGCCGCCACGATCCAGAAGCGGACCACCACGGTGGATTCGGCCCAGCCCATCTTCTCGAAGTGGTGGTGGATGGGCGCCATCAGGAAGATGCGCTTTCCGGTGGCCTTGAAGTAGGCCACCTGGATCATGACCGACAGGGCCTCGACCACGAACAGGCCGCCGACGATGGCCAGGACGATCTCGTGCTTGGTGGCCACGGCCATGGCGCCCAGCGATCCGCCCAGCGCCAGCGACCCGGTGTCGCCCATGAAGATCTTGGCCGGGGGCGCGTTGTACCAGAGGAAGCCCATGCCCCCGCCGATGATGGCGGCGCAGAAGATGGCCAGCTCGCCGGCGCCGGGCACGTGGTGCACCTGCAGATATTCCGAGAACAGGAAGTTGCCGACCAGATAGCTGATGATGCCGAAGCAGGCGGCGGCCATCATCACGGGCACCACCGCCAGGCCGTCCAGACCGTCGGTCAGGTTCACCGCGTTGGACGCGCCGATGATGACCACGGCGGCGAACACCACATAGAACCAGCCGATGTTCAGCAGGACTTCCTTGAAGAACGGGAAGGCCACCGAGGTTTCGAGTCCCGGCGAGGTGGGCGAAATCTGCATCCAGACCACGGTCAGGACGCCGGCGATGACCGCGACCACCAGCTGGGCCGCCAGCTTCTGTTTCGAGGTCAGGCCGGCGGAGGACTGTTTGGTCACCTTGGCGTAGTCGTCGATGAAGCCGAGGATGCCGAAAGCGGCGGTCACCAGCGACACGATCCAGATGTAGGGATTGGTCAGGTCGCCCCACAGCAGCACGGCCGCCGCGATGCCCGCCAGGATCATCAGCCCGCCCATGGTGGGCGTGCCCTGCTTGGTCAGAATGTGGCTTTCCGGCCCGTCGGCCCGGATAGGTTGGCCCTTGCCCTGACGGGCGCGCATCCAGTCGATGAAGCGCTGACCCATGGCCACCGCAACGACCATGGCCGTGACCAGCGCCAGACCCACGCGCACGGTCTGGTACTGCACCAGATTGAGCAGGGGGTAAGCCTGGGCGATGTCGGCGTAGTAGAGATACAGCAGATAGATCATGAGGCGCCCTCCTCCGCGTCCTGGCGACGCTCCATGTCGGCCAGGGCCGCGGCGATCACCGAAGCCTTCGAGCCGTTCGATCCCTTGACCATGACGATGTCGTTCGGCCGGACTTCCTCGATGAGCGCCTCGGCCAGATCGGCGGCGGTCTCGCGCCACAGGCCGCGCCGCTCCGGGCGCAGGGCGTCATGCAGGTGTTTCATCTGAGGCCCGGCGGTGTAGACCAGATCCAGACCCGCCGCGTCGATTGTCTCGGCCAGCCCGGCGTGCAGGGCCACGGACTGGTCGCCCAGCTCCAGCATGTCCGTCAGGGCGACCATGCGCCGCCCGCCCGTGGCCACGGGCCGCGCTCCAAGACTGAGGAACCCCGCCCGCATGGACAGGGGGTTGGCGTTGTAGCTCTCGTCGATCAACAGGAAGGCGCCGCCGCGAATGCGAACGCTCCTGTTCTGGCCCCGCCCGGCCAGGGGCTGGAATTCCGAAAGGGCCTGCATCGCCGTCTCCACCGGCACGTCCAGGGCCTCCAGCATCAGGATCACCGCCAGGCTGTTGAGCCCCCAGTGGAATCCAGACTGGCGAAGGGTGAAGACGTGATGGCGGCCGAACACCTCGGCCTCGACACGGGCGCCGGTCTCGCTTGGGGTGAAGTCGATCAGACGAGCGTCGGCGTCTGCGCCCGAACCAAACGTCATGATCCGCGCGCCGTGGTGCAGCGCCTTGCCACGCAGCAGGTCGATCCAGCCGTTGTCGCCGTTGATGACCGCGACGCCGCCGGGGCCGAGGCCCTCGAACACGGCGGCCTTCTCATTCGCCACACCGGTCTCGCCGTCCGTGAAGCCCTCGATGTGCACGGGGCCGACCGTGGTGACGCAGGCGGCGTGGGGCTGGACCATCCGCGACAAGGGCGCGATCTCGCCGGGCGCATTCATGCCGATCTCGAACACGGCGCGCTCCACGTGCGCAGGCATGCGGGCGAGGGTCAGGGGTACGCCGATGTGGTTGTTGAAGCTCTTGACCGAGGCATGGGCGGGACCGGCCAGATCGAGGCCCGCCTTGATGGCCTGGGTGACGCTGGTCTTGCCGACCGAGCCGGTCACCACGCCGCGCCTTACCTGAGGCGCGCGGTCGCGCGCGGCGGCGCCCAGGGCCTCAAGCGCCTTCAGCGTGTCGGGGACGACGATGCAGGGGCCGCCGTCCACCGGGCGCTCGACCAGGGCGCCGGCCGCGCCCGCCTCGAAGGCCGAGGCGACGAACTCGTGACCGTCGCGCGCGCCCTTGAGCGCCACGAACAGGTCGCCGGTCTCCACTTCCTTGCTGTTGAAGGTGATCCCCCGGGCCTGAAACCCGGCGCCGTCCATGCGGCCGCCCGTGGCGACGGCGATGTCGACGGCCGTCCAGAGGGGGTCTTTCCCCGACGATTGGGGCATCACGCGTCTTCCTTCAGGGCCTCGGCGATTTCCTGGGCGTCGTCGAAGGGATGGGTGATTCCACCGACGATCTGGCCCTGTTCATGCCCTTTTCCGGCGACCACCACCACATCCCCGTCGCGCATCATGCCGAGGGCGTGACGGATAGCCTCGCGCCGGTCGCCGATCTCTATGGCGTCACGGGCGGCGGCCTTCGCTTCGGCGCGGATGGCGGCCGGGTCTTCGGAACGGGGGTTGTCGTCCGTGAGGATGGCCACGTCCGCCAGCTTCTGGGCGACGGCGCCCATCAGGGGCCGCTTGGCCCGGTCGCGGTCGCCGCCGCAGCCGAACACCACGATCAGTCGGCCGGTGGCGTGGGGCCGCAAGGAGGTCAGCACCGTCTCCAGGCCGTCAGGGGTGTGGGCGTAGTCCACATAGGCGTCGCCGCCTTGGGGACCCGTGGCCACATGCTGCATGCGGCCCTCGGCGCCCTGAAGGTGCTCCAGCGCCGCCAGCACGCGGTCCGGGGATTCGCCCGCCGCGATGCACAGGCCCGCGGCCACCAGGGCGTTGGACGCCTGGAACGCGCCCACCAGAGGGAGCATGACCTCAAAGATGTCGCCGCGCGCGTCGATGGTCAGGCGCTGACCTTCGCTGGTCGCGGCGCTGGCGATGAGGCCCAGGTCGCGGCCGCGCTGGCCCACGCCCATGATGGACAGGCCCGACATCAAACCGTGGGAGGCGAAGCCGGAATAGGCGGGCGAATCCGCGTTCAGCACCGCCGTGCGGCCGCGGGGCAGCAGGGTGTCGAACAGGCGCAGCTTGGCGGCGCGATAGGTCGCCATGTCGCCGTGGTAGTCCAGATGATCCTGGGTCAGGTTGGTGAAGGCGGCGGCCTTCAGCGAGACGCCGTCCAGACGGCGCTGCTCCAGCCCGTGGGAGGACGCCTCCAGCGCCACATGAGTGACGCCGCGCTCGGCCAGCTTGGACAGGATCTTGGCGGAGTCCGCCGCGTCCGGGCTGGTCAGGCTGGCGCGGGTCAGGGCGTGATCGCCGTGCCAGACGCCCAGGGTGCCGACGCTGGCGCCCTGGATGCCCAGCCGCGTCCAGATCTGGCGGCAGAAGGCGGCGACGGAGGTCTTGCCGTTGGTGCCGGTGACAGCGACGCAGGTCCTGGGCTGGGCGCCGTAAAAGCCGCGAGCGGCCAAGGCGTAGGACCGCCGCACGTCGCCGCAGGGCACCAGCACCGGAGCCGCCTCGCCCGGCGTATCGCTGGGCGCCAGGACGGCGGCGGCGCCCAGCGACAGGGCCTGGGGGATGAAGGCGCGACCGTCGGCGGCGGCGCCGGGAATGGCGGCGAACAGGGTTCCGGGCGCGACCTTGCGGCTGTCAGCGGTCACGCCGGTGATGACCGGATCATGACCGATGTCGCGGCGCAGCAGTTCTGAGAGGCGCACACCCGCGAGGCTCACTGGGCGGCCCTCGCGTCGTCACCGGGCTGGGGAATGGGCTCGCCTGTGGCGGTGCGCCAGCGGTCCGCGCCGCGCGAGACGTTCACGAAACCGGCGATGCGGTCGATGACCCGCCCGGCCACCGGCGCGGCCACGAAGCCGCCCGTGCGCGGATAGCCTTGGGGCTCGTCCATCAGAATGAAGACCAGATAGCGCGGCGCATCCAGCGGGCCGTCCGTGGGGAACACGGCGGCGAAGGTGCCGATGGCGTGGGTGGGATCGTAGCGCCCGTTCACCACCTTGTTGGCCGATCCGGTCTTGCCGCCGACCCGCAGGCCGGGAGCGTCGGCGCGCGTGCCCGAGCCGCGCACCACATTCGCCCGCATCAGCTCCAGCATCTCGCGCGAGGTCTCCTCGCTGACCACGCGGCGCGAACCCGGGTGCGGGCCGTCGGCGGGACGCAGGGTGAGCGGAACGTAGCGCCCGCCGTTCAGCAGCGAGCCCATGGCGCCGGCCGCCTGGGCGGGCGTGACCATGATGCCGTAGCCGAAGGACAGGGACGCCAGGGTGGTGTCGCGCCAGTTGACCGGACGGCGGGGCGCGGCGGATTCCCGCAGCTCGATGGGCGCCGCGTCCAACAGGCCCAGGTCCCGGAAATACCGCTGCATGGTGTCGCCGCCCATCTCGATGGCCAGGCGCGAGGTGCCGATGTTGGAAGAGTGCAGGAACACTTCCTCCAGCGTCATGATGCGGTTCTGGGCGTGGAAGTCACGGATGGTGCGATTGCCGATCTGCAGGGGATCGGAGGCGTCGAAGGTGGAGGTCATGTCCGCCTGGCCGGTGTCCAGCCCGGCGGCGACGGTGAAGGCCTTGAACACCGAGCCCATCTCGTAGTGGGCCGAGGTGACGCGGTTCAGCTCCGCATCGCCGGTCTCGCCCCGCCGATTGGGATTGAACTCCGGGTAACTGGCCATGGCCAGCACTTCGCCGGTCTGGATGTTGGTGATGATGCCGACCGCGCCGCGCGCGTTCAATTCCTCGGCGGCGGCGTAGAGCTCGTTCTCCAGCGCCGCCTGCACCCTCAGGTCGATGGACAGGGGCACGACGCCGCCCGTCTCGCCGGCCTCGCGGATCTCGCGATCGAAGGCCAGCTCGGCGCCCGTGACGCCCCGGGCGCCGGCGAAACCGACCACATGGGCCGCCGTACCGCCCAGCGGATAGACCCGTGCGTTCTCGGCCTCGAAATAGACGCCGCCCAGAGCCAGATCGTGCAGGGCCGCGCGCTCCGGAGGGGTCAGACCGTTCATCACCACCACGCGGCGGTCGCCGTAAAGCGCCTCGCGCAGCCGGTCGCGCGGAATGCGCGGCAGGGCGGCGGTCATGGCCTCCAGAGCGGCCTCCCGGTCCCAGACCTCGGCCGGGTCCACGTACAGGCCGTAGTGACGGATGTTAGCGGCCAGCAGGGCGCCGTTGCGGTCGGTCAGGTCGCCGCGCGCCAGCACCGGGCCGGACCGCCAGCCGCCCGCGTTGGGATCGCCGGACAACAGGGCCGCATGGCCCGCGCCGCCCACAAGGGCGGTGAACAGAACGCCGAAGACCACCAGCATCAGGGCGATGCGGACGCGGGTGTCTTCCTCGGGCCGCTGGTCCGCCTTGGCGCGCTCGAAGGCGTGCTCGATCCACCAGATCAGGCCGGTCAGCCAGCGCCACGTCGGCGCGGCGGACGGGATGTGGCGCGGCTCGACCGAACTCATTGCGCGGCCTCCGCAGGCGGCGCGGGCTCGATCACCTCAGGCTCGGCCTGGGTCGCGAGGGCAGGCAGGGCGTTCAGGTCGGCGCGCTGCTCGACCGAGATGGGGGCCAGGCCGGCCTGACGGGACAGGGCCTCCAGCCGGGCGGGCTCCTCCAGTCGGGCGGTTTCGGCGGTGAGCAGGCGAACGCGCTGGCGCTGCTCGCTGATGTCCGATTGCAAGGCCGCGATCTCGGCGCTCTGGCGGGCGGCCTGGGCCTTCACGAAATAGACCGAGACCACCACGGCGGCGAGGATGGCGATGCCGATGATCTCGGTCACGCGGAAGCCGCGAACCTTCCAGTCGAAAACGGAGCGCAGGGCGGCGGTCATGCGGCCATCCTCCCCCAGGCGGGCGCGTCGGTGCGCACGGCGGCGCGCAGGCGGGCCGAACGGGCGCGGGGATTGGCGGCGCGCTCCGCCTCGCCGGCCTCGCGGGCGCCCTTGAACAGCAGGGTGAAGCTGGGGGCGCGAGTCTCGACCTGTATCGGCGCATGGCGCGAGCCGCCGGGCGTATTGCCGGTGCGCTCGGTCAGGAACGCCTTGACGATGCGGTCTTCCAGCGAATGGAAGGTGACCACCGCCAGCCGCCCGCCGGGGGCGAGGGTCGCCTCGGCTGCTTCCAGACCGGCAGTCAGCTCGCCCAGTTCGTCGTTCACGGCGATGCGCAGGGCCTGAAAGGTGCGTGTGGCCGGGTGGATGGGGGCGCCCCGGCGCCCGCCCAGAGCCTTCTCCACCACCTCGGCCAGGTCCAGCGTGCGGGTGAAGGGCTTCTCGACACGGCGTCGCAGGATGGCCGTGGCCACGCGGCCGGACTGACGCTCCTCGCCATAAAGCTTGAGGATGTGGGCCAGCGGGCCGTGGTCCCAGCTGTTGACGATGTCGGCGGCGCTTTCGCCGTCGGCCGACATGCGCATGTCCAGCGGGCCGTCGCGCATGAAGGAGAAGCCGCGCTCGGCCTGATCCAGCTGCATGGACGAAACGCCGATGTCGAACACGGCGCCGTCCAGCCGCTCATGCGCGGTCTCGGCGAAGGCGGCGGACAGGCCCGAGAAGGGCGTCTGCTTCAGTTCGAACCGGCCGGGGAAATCGGCTGCGACCGCCTCGGCGTGGGGGCGCACGGTGGGATCGCGGTCCAGACCGACCACGGCCGCGCCGCGCGCCAGGATGGCGCGGGAGTAGCCGCCGGCGCCGAAGGTGGCGTCGACCATGACCTCGCCCGGCTTCGGGTCCAGCGCCTCGATCACTTCATCCAGCAGGACGGGAGCGTGGGGAGCCGTCATCAGCCGCCCTCCCCGCGCGCCGTGAGGGCGGCCCGGCGGCGGGCCTCGCCCATCTCGCGCATGGCTTGCTGGGCCAGCTTGCGCTGCTCGGCCTCATGCTCGCGCCAGCGGGCGCGGTCCCAGATCTGGAAGCGGTCGCCCAGGCCGACCATGACCACATCGGAGGTCAGGCCGCCGCGCTCCACCAGGGCCTCGGTCAGGGTGATGCGGCCTGCGGTGTCGTAGGAGAGTTGCTTCAGCCCGCCGTAGAACTGGCTTTCCATGGCGGCGCGAAACGGATCGCCGAAGGGGATGCTGTCGATGAAGGCGCGATAGGCCGCCACGAACCCCTCGCCGCCCGCCTCAAGGCAGTCGGCCTCGATGGAGGGGAAGCAGTACAGGCCGGTGGCGGCGCCGTTTTCGGCGGTGCGGAATTCCTGCGGCGCCTGCAGGCGACGCTTTGCGTCCAGTTGCTTCTCGTGGGTTGAGAGAAACACCCTTGCCCGCCTCGGACCCGTTGATCCGTCCCGACACCCGTCGCCGCATGCGGACCGGCACAACGCCGACCCTCCCCAGGTTCACTATTGGGGTACCATGGGATCAGTTGGGAGACAATGGGATTAGTTGACACTTCTTAACCATGAAGACCCGTTTTGGGCGGCCGTTTCTGTTAACTTTCAGAACATTCGCGGAACACACAAGTATTCACAGCCTGTGGATGACTGTGCTCGCCACATGGGCGCCCAACCGGTTAACGGGGTTGAAATGCCAGACGGCCTGTAAGCCGGGTTCTGTTCCGTCTCGGAAGACGGCGACGATCATTCCTCTGGACCGGCCATTGCTGACCGGTTCTCGCGACCTACCCGGACGTCCCAGGCGGTGAGCCCTGCGGCCGAAGCCGCGCGACGTCCCTATTCGGTCTTGCTCCAGGCGGGGCTTGCCATGCCGCCCTCGTTGCCGAAGACGCGGTGGGCTCTTACCCCACCCTTTCACCCTTACCCTCCGAAGAAGGCGGTTTGCTTTCTGTGGCGCTGTCCCTCGGGTCACCCCGGGCGGAAGTTATCCGCCGCCTTTTCACCGTGGAGCCCGGACTTTCCTCGACGGGGCGAACCCCGCCGCGACCGCCCGGCCGTCTGGCGCCCGGAGGATAACACAGCCTGCATCAACAGAGCGACTGCTCAGTCTTCAGCGGCCGGCTCGGCAGGCTCTTCCCGATCGCGCGCCATGATCGAGCCGATCCTGCCCACCTGAGCGGTGGGACTGCGTTGATCCAGTTCGGCGGCGTAAAGCGACGCCAGATAGGAAACATCCCAGTCGGTCATTCCATCAGGCGCGGACGACGGGTCATCAAAGAGGTTCAGGACGGTCTCATAGGGCCGGGTGTCCGCTTCGGGATTCACCTGGGCGTACGCGACCATGGCGACATAATCAGCCAGCTGCCGAAGGGACACGCCCTCCGCTCTCGCCAGATCGATAATCACGATCGCTCGGGTCAGGTCGTTGCGAATCTGCGTGCGAAGAAGGCTGCCCTGGCTCGGGACAACGGGCGGGTTCTGACCCCGCAAGCGAACCGCGGGACGCCCGGAATCCGCATCGACCGGCATGCTGACGTGCCACCACCGCACCGCCTGATCGTTGCTCTGGAATTGTTCGAGGCTGGCCCGGCTTTGTGATGCGCCGGCGTAGCCCGGCCGAAACGCCCGGGGCCGTTCATCGACCAGGGCGCGCGCCAGGCCCGGACCGTCATCCGTGGCGATGATCAGAATGTTGGGGCGACAGCCGGGCTCGCCGATGTCCAGTTCCAGATCAAGCGCCACTTGCGACAATCGATCGATCATCGGCTGCGCAAGTTCACGCCGAAGATTGACGGCGCCCACGCAGACGCTGTCGCTCCAGCGCGCCGGCCCCCGGCCTCTGGGAGGATCCGTAACCTCATCCAGAAACGAACTGACCGCTTCGCGCACACGCTGCCCAGTAATGGTGACTTCGTCGACCTGTGTCACGGGGGCTTCAGGAGCCGGTCGCGGTTCCTGGGCGGTCTGTCCAACCAGGGCCAGGGCGATAAACAGGGGTGTGATCATCATGATGTCCCGCTAGCAGAAGCCGACGCGCGGTGACAGCCGTTCACGTCGGCACGGCGCATCATCACCTGACCACTCGCCGGAGTCGGATTTATGGCGGCACGCCGGCTCGGCCTGGGCCGGCATCAGGACGCCCGGCAGACGGCGCGGCTTCAAGGGGCCCGTTCCGGCGCTTCCGTCAATGTTGACGGATCAGCCTGGGCATAGCCGTAAATCCAGAACCCGCGCGCGTCCTCCCGGTACGGCAGGCGCAGACGATCAAGCACCTCACGCAGCTCGACCGTGCAGTCGCCCACCTGCTTCATCGGGAGAAGCCGGCCTTGCTCGGCCCAGAGCTTCGGCACGACCCGGATCCACTCGATCATGAAGAAAGGTTCGAGCCCCTCATGGCTCCAGTCGCCGAGGCAGGACATCTGATCGCAGGCCCACAAGGGCTCGCGCGGCCCCAACACGTCCTGACGCTGGAAAACCGGGGGGAAAGGCAGGGTCTCCACCGCCTCGCGCAGCTCGCGCCAACGGGTGTCGTTCATGAAGGACGTCAGAACGCGGCGCTCGACCTCCGCCAATACAGCACGTTTCAGGCGGGGCCGTTCAATCTCCACCCAGCGCCTCTGGAGCAGCGCGCGGTCGGCCTCGCGTTTCGCCGCCCGCTCCGTCCCACTTTTCGAAAGCCCGGTCATCCGTCCAGAACGCCGGTCAGGGATTCGGCGGACGCGAGTTGCAGAACGCCCATCAGGGTAGCGCGCGTCTGGCCGTCTGCGATCCCGTCCACCTTCTCGGGCCGCCAGTGGCGCTGGAACGCCTCAACCACGATGCGGGTGTCATCGTCATAGACGCCGGAGGGCGCCGGCTCGTAGCCGAAACGGTGCAGGCCGGCCTGCAGCACATGGACGCCCAGCCCCTCGTCGCCGGGGCCCAGCGGGGGGCCCAGGGCGGCGATGCGTTCGGCGGCAGGCTCGAACCATAGCCCGTGGCCGGCCTCGGCCAGGCGCTTCCAAGGGAACAGTTCGCCCGGATCGGTCTTGCGGTTCGGCGCCACGTCGGAGTGGCCGAGAATGCGATTGTCGGAAATGGTCCACCGCGAGCGGATGTCGGCGATGAGGGCGATGACCACGTCGATCTGGGCCTCCGGAAAGGCGCGGTATCCCCATTCATGGCCGGGATTGACGATCTCGATGCCGATGGAGGCGGCGTTGATGTCGGTCTCGCCCTTCCACCAGGACACGCCCGCATGCCAGCACCGGCGCTCCTCTGGAGCAAGGCGGAACACCCGGCCGTCCTCCTCCACCACATAGTGGGCGGACACGCGCGCCTTTGGATCACGCAGACGGTCCAGCGCCTCGGCGCCGGTCTGCATGCCGGTGTAATGCAGAAGGATCATGTCCGGCGGGGCGCGCCGGGCGTCGGTGTTAGGGGTGGGGGCGTCGATGAAGTCCAGGGCGGTCATGGACCCATATTCGACCGGACCGCGCCCGATGAAAAGCGGGGTCTAGCGCCCCTGACGTTCCCAGCCGTGGGCCACCCAGGTGTCGCCCACCTTCTCGGCCTCGATCACGCCGTCAGGACCGGCCGCAGCGGTGCGGGCGCGGGCCGAGCGGCGGGCGCGCATGGCGAAGCCGGTCAGGAACATGACCACCCCGGCCACCACGGCGATCACGGCCACGGCGGCGGCGGTGAACACGGCCAGCAGGGCGCCGATGGTTACGGCGATCCCGGCGGCGATCATGCCGCCCAGCCACATGACCGCGCCCATCAGGCCGGACCCGCGCGCGGGGCGCGGCGAGAAGCCGATGCGGGTGAAGCGGGTCTGGAACTGGGTCATGAGCTACCTTGGCGACGCCGTCATGAACGATCACTGAAAGAGGCGGTGATCCTGCTCAACGCATGAACATCAATGTCGGTCCGCGAGGGGACGCCGTCAATGCGACATCCCCTCACAGGTGAGTGTCTCAGCGCAGCGGCTGATCGGCCATGACCACGGCCCCTTGCGAGCGCATGCGCTCGGCGCGGGCCCGGGCCACGACGGCCTGGACGTCCGGATCAGACATGACGCCGTTCAGGCGGATCAGGGTTTCGGCGGCTTCGCCCGAGGCGCCGAACGCCTCGCCCAGCGCCTCCCAGGTGGACAGGGGACGCGGATAACGGCGGAAGCGCACCGACTCGTCCTCGGGGATCTCGGCCAGGGCCTTGGCCCGCTGGATGGCTTCATGGATGCCGCCGATCTCGTCCACCAGCCCCAGCTGACGGGCCTGGGCGCCGGTCCAGACGCGGCCGCGGGCGATTTCGCGCACGCGGGCGGCCGGCAGGTCGCGGCCGGTGGAGACGCGGGCGATGAAGTCTTCATAGACCCCGTCCATCCAGCCGGAGAAGGCGGCGCGCTCGGCCTCGTTGAAGGGACGCTCGGGGGTGAAGGCGTCGGCGTATTCGCCGCCCACGGTCAGGCCCTGAATGTCCACGCCGAACCGGCCCAGGGCCTCGTCCAGCACGAACTTGCCGCCGTACACCCCGATGGAGCCGGTCAGGGTCGAGGGCTGGGCCACGATGGCCGAGGCCTCGGACGAGATCCAGTAACCGCCCGACGCCGCATAGGC
Organism: Brevundimonas sp.; assembly: GCF_047617075.1. Lineage (GTDB taxonomy): Bacteria > Pseudomonadota > Alphaproteobacteria > Caulobacterales > Caulobacteraceae > Brevundimonas. Next base: position 249,245 of record NZ_JBLGCI010000001.1, on the reverse strand, counting down.
GCCCATGGACACCACAACCGGCTTGCCCGCCGCCTTGGCCGCGCGCACAGCCTCGAGAATCTGTTCGGAGCCTTCGGGCGAACCGCCCGGCGACGAGACGCGGAACACAATGGCCCGCACCGAGTCCTCCTCGATGGCGTCATAGATGGCGGCGGCGATGTCGTCGGAGCTCATCATCGAGCCCGCGCCGAACGGGTCGGCCGAGCTGCGTCCGGTCAGAATGGCGCCCTCCCCGCCCACGATGGCGATGGCGTTGCGGCCCGAGCCGGTGCGCTCACCCACGGCGGCGGAATAGTCGCTGAAGCGGATGATGCGGCCGTTGTCGCCGGCGCGGCGTCGGGCCTCGGCCTCGGCCTCATGCACGCCGCCGGTGTGGTCGATGAGGCCGAGCGCCTCGGCCTCGGCCGGGGTGTGGGGACCGGATTCGAAGGCGGTGCGCAGGGCGGCCGCCTCCATGTCGCGATCCCGCGCGGCGTTGGCCAGGGCGTTCACATAGATGGAGGTCATCCAGCCCTCGGCCGCCTCGCGGTGGGCCTCGGTGAAGTCGCTCTGGGTGAAGGTGTTGACCGCGTTCTTGTACTCGTAGCGCTGCTCGAAGTCGGCGGTGACGCCGTAACGCTCGAAGGCGCGACCGAAGAAGATTTCCTCGCTGGCCAGACCCGTGGCCTGGAAGCTGGCGTTCTCCTGCATCCAGAATTCGTCGGCCGAGGCGCCCAGCATGTAGGTGGACACCACCGCGCCCAGCGGCATCAGGCCCTGGGAGTGAGCGATCACCGGCTTGCCCGAGGCGCGGAAGCGGCGGATGGCCTGGCGCAGTTCGTCGGCCGAGGCTGGCGTCATGCCGCTTTCAGGCAGGCGCACCAGCACCACCTTGATGCGGTCATCCTCCTGGGCCTGGGCCAGCACGTCCACGACGCGCATCACCGAAAGGCCGGAGCCGCCGAAGCCGGCGAAGGGATTGGTGGGCGCCTGATCGGTCAGGCCGCCGCGCAAATCCACCTCGAGCACCGACTGGGCGTGAACCGCGGGTTTGGACGACCCGGCGGCGGACGCGATCAGAAGCAGCGGAATTCCAATGAAGAACAACAGAAGGCCGACAAAGACCCCGGCGATGGTGAGTGCGAACTGCTTCATCGGTTTCCTGAAAAATCGTCGTTCGGCCACACGTGGCCAGTCGTGACCATAGAGGGCGGGGCGTCACCGTCAAATGAACGTCCCGTAACGCGCGAACTTCATGCTGCACCGCCGCAGTCCTGATTGAAGACGGGCGGCGAAACCCCTATATGCGGCCCATCAACGGGGGATGTCCCCCGCCCCACGGATAGAGGAGGCCGGAGCTCCCCATGCTGGTCACCCTGATGAAATCCAAGCTGCACCGCGCGACGGTGACCCAGGCGGACCTCGACTACGAGGGCTCCATCGCCATTGATCGCGACCTGCTGGACGCCGCCGAGATCTACCCGCACGAGCAGGTGGATGTGCTGAACATCACCACCGGCGCGCGCTTCACCACCTACGCCATCGAGGCGCCGCGCGGATCCCGCGTCATCGGCGTCAACGGCGCCGCCGCCCGTCTGGTGCAGAAGAAGGACAAGGTGATCATTGTCACCTATGGCCAGCTGCCCGCAGAACAGGCGCGCAACTACACGCCCAATGTGGTGCTGCTGGACGACGGCAACCACATCAAGGACGCAGCTTGATCTGATCCTGACGGTCGTTCTCCCTCCCCGTTCGGGGAGGGCGGTCGGCGCGCAGCGACGGCCGGGTGGGGCGGGCTCGGCTACGAGAGCGCGGCGGCCTTGCCGTGCAGCCCCCACCCGCTTCGCCTTCGGCTCAGCCCCCTCCCCGAACGGGGAGGGAGAGGGCCTTGGACGCGGCTTACCGCACGATGTCGTAGACGCCGTTGATGTTGACGCGGATGGTCAGTTCGCCGGGCGCCACGCTGGTGCTTTCGGCGCTGTCCATGGCCATGGCGCCGCGGGCGAACATCGGCGGCTGGGGCGCATAGCCGCCGCCTTCCGACAGGTTGCGGATACCAGCGAGGCGCACGCCGAGCGCATTGGCGTACAGATTGGCCTTGGCCTGCAGCGCCTGGACGGCGGCCATGCGGGCCTGATCCTCGGCCTGCTGCGGGTTGATCAGGCCGAAGCTGATGCCGTCGATCTGGTTGACGCCGGCGTTCACAACCGCATCGGCGGTGGAGCCGACACGCTCCAGATCACGAATCTCGACCGTGACCCGGTTGGACGCCTGATAGCCGCGCAGGCGCGGCGGTTCGTTCTGCACATAGTCATACTGGGCCTGAAGGCTGAGGCCCGAGGTCTGGATGAAGCGCTCCTCGATCCCGGCGGATCGCAGGGCGCGCATCACTTCGTTCATGCGGGTGCGGTTCTGGGCCATGGCCTCGGCGGCGGTGGTCGCCTCGGTCACGACGCCAAAATTGATACTGGCCATGTCCGGCGCGGCCTTCACCTCGCCATAGGCCGACAGGTTCAGGGTCGGAGTCTCGGGTTGGACCAGAATGGTCTGGTTGGCGGCAGGCGTCGCCTGCTGGGCCAGGGCCGGGGCGGCGGTCATGACCGCGCCGGCGGCCAGGACGGCGGCGCCCAGCATCAGGGTCAGGTTCGGGCGGGGCCGGGCCACGGCGACGGCGCGGGCGGGAAAACGGGTCATGGTGTCTCCTTCGGAGCTTCCTGTTGTGCGTCCGGCGGGAGCGTGCGCCCCAGCCGTGGCCGAACCTTGGCCTTTCGCGCCTGAATGAACGCTTGGCGCCATGGTGCAGGTTCCATTCATGGACTCATGGGGGCCCGTAATGTTGCAGGCTTTCCCATGACCGCCGGGCCTGCTAGCCAGACGCTCCGCCACGGCGGGCGCGTAGCTCAATGGTTAGAGCCGACCGCTCATAACGGTCTGGTTGGGGGTTCGAGTCCCTCCGCGCCTACCAGTGCGGCTGTCGAGACCACTTAGAACTGCCTCAAAACCACTTAAGAGTGGCTCAGGGGGTAGGCGGCTCGACTCTGCATCACCCGGGAAAGTCTACCTCGGGCTCAAGTGACGGTTCGGAAAGTCTGGATCCCGAGCTCTGAAGGGTGATGGATCAAGGCTCGTCTCAAACTCCTGACAGAGCCGCCTTCAACGCCTCTTCGGTGATCGGTTTGGTCAGGGTGGCGTGAGCGCCGAGGCCCGAGGCCATTTTCAGGATCGGCCCGGGGCCGAGCCTGCCGCCGCCGGTTATGGCGATCACATGCATGGTTTCCCTGAGATGTCGGGTCTCCATGATGAAGTTCAGGCCGTCGCGTTCCGGCATCAGGATGTCCACCACGACCGCATCAGGGGACCAGTCCCGGACGATGCGGAGGCCCTCATCCACCGTTTCGGCGGTCATGACCTGGTAATCCATGCGCTTCAGCATGTCGTCCAGATGACTCAGCATCAGAGGATCGTCCTCGATGACACAGACCTTCATGCCCAACCTCCGGATGCATCAATCATGCAGGTCTAGCCGATGAACCCCGAAGTCCGTCAACCCGGCAGGCGTCGTTTCCGCGTGGTCGTGGGGCTGGCGTCCGCGATCCTGGCCGTACTTCTGGTGGTCACGGGCCTGGAGCTCCGCCGGGAGTTCGCCAGCGCCAGCGCGCTGCGGGCTGCTGTCGAGCGGTCGTACGACACCCGGCTGCAGATCCAGTCCGTGTTCTCGTTGCTGCAGGACGCGGAGACTGGGCAGCGGGGTTACATCATCACCGGCGATGAGCGCTTTCTGGAACCCTACGACGAAGCGCTGACCCAGCTGGACGCGCAGATGGCCGCCCTCGGCGCCCTGTTCGGCGGGGATGATGCGCAGGCCGTGGACCATCTGCGCCTTTCCGAGCGCATCACCCGCAAACGTCTGACGATGGAACGGAGCATCGACCTTCGCGAAGCGGGGCGCACGGACGCCGCATTCGCGGCCGTGTCCAGCGGCGAGGGAAAGGCGGCCATGGACGAGATCCGGCGCCTCGTGGACCAAATGACGACGCGAGAGGCGCAGCACCTTCTGGTCCTTTCCGAGGGCGCAACGGCCCGCACGAAGCGAACAGAAATCATGGTGATGGTTCTGTTCGCTGCGCTCGTCCTCATAGCGGCCGGGACAGCCGTTCTGGTGTGGCGCTATCTGGCGACACGGAGTGCGCTTCTGGAGCGGCTGGAAGCGGCGGCGGCTCGCCACAGCGCCACCCTGGACAGCGCCTTCGACGCCATCGTCACCCTGAACCCCAGCGGCAGCATCGAAACCCTGAACCCGGCCGCCGAGCGCATGTTCGGCTGGGGGGCGGAAGAGATCGGGCGCCGGGATGTGAATGTGCTGATCGACCTGGCGGACAATGGCGAAGGGACATTTCTGGATCGACTGGGCGCCAGCCAGGGCGCGCTGGACGACGGGCTGCTGAGGGAATTGACCGGCAAGCGCAGGGACGGCGAGACCTTTCCGGCCGACGTGGCCCTGGGCGCCATGGATCTGCCCACGGGCCGTCATGTGGTGGCGGTGATCCGCGACATCACCGAACGCCGTCGGGTCGCCGAGATGAAGGACGCCTTCGTCTCAACAGTCAGCCATGAACTGCGCACGCCGCTGACCTCCATCGCGGGATCGCTGGGTTTGCTGGCGGGCGGCGCGGGCGGGAACCTTCCGGACAAGGCTGCGCGGCTGATCGGCATTGCGCACTCCAACAGCCAGCGCCTGGTGCGGTTGATCAACGACATTCTCGATGTGGAGAAACTGGAATCCGGGAAACTGGTTCTGGCCTTGTCGCCTCTGGACCTGCGCGACATCGCCGCCCGCTCGATCGACGGCGTGCGCGGCTATGCCGAGCAGATGGGCGTGACCCTGAGCCTGGGCGACGGCGAGCCTGCTCCGGTGCGGGGCGACGCCGACCGGCTGATCCAGGTGGTGACCAATCTTCTGTCCAATGCGGCCAAATTCTCGCCGTCGGGCGGCGAGGTGACCGTGACGGTCAATCCCGAAGCGCGGATCGCCCGGCTCAGCGTCGCGGACCACGGGCCTGGCATCCCGGAGGAATTTCGCGCCCGCATCTTCGGCAAGTTCGCCCAGGCGGACTCCACCGACACGCGGGCCAAGGGCGGGACGGGCCTAGGCCTGGCTATCGCGCGCGAGATCGCCGAGCGCCATGGCGGCAGGCTGTGGTTCGAGTCGGCCGAGGGCGAGGGGGCGACCTTCCATCTCGACCTGCCTCTGAACCGGCCGGAAGAGACGACCGGGAACGTAACGGGACGGCTGCTCATCTGCGAGGATGACCCCGACGCGGCCCGGGTTCTGGCCGAGATGCTGTCGCACGAAGGCTATCAGGCCGATGTGGTCGGAACGGCGCGCGAAGCCCTGTCCAGCGCGCGGGCGGGATCCTACGCGGCGGCGCTGGTCGATCTGCAATTGCCCGATGCGGATGGCGTCAGCCTCATCCGGGCGCTGAAGGCGAGCGACGACACCCGCGCCATGCCGGTGATCGTGGTCTCGGGCGATGTGGCGCGCGGACGGGTGCGCGGGCGTTCGCTGGAGGTGGCTGACTGGATGGAGAAGCCGGTCGATCAGGCCCGCCTGAAACTGGCCGTACAGTCTCTGTTCAGCGGTAATAAAAAGCCGCTGGTGCTGCATGTGGACGACGATCGGGACATTCTGGAGGTCACGCGGCAAGCCCTGGGATCGGTCGAGGTTGTCGGGGCCGAAAGCCTGGCCGAGGCGCGGGCTGAGCTGGCGGCCAGGCGTCCGGACCTGGTGATTTTGGACCTTGGCTTGCCGGACGGAAACGGGCTGGATTTGCTGCCGGAACTGACGGACGAGGATGGCGGCACCATTCCCGTCGTGATCTACTCCGCCCAGGACATGGACCGTGAAGCGGCACCGGCCGTACGGGCGGTGCTGACCAAGTCGCGCATGTCCCTGACCCAGCTGGCGCGCACCGTGCGCCGCCTGACTCGCCGCACCGGAGGACCTTCGTGAGTGCATTGAAGATTCTGCACGTGGACGACGAGGATGACATCCGCGAGGTGGCGGCGTTCGCGCTGGAACTGGATCCGGACATCACCCTGACCTCGGCCGCCTCGGGCGAGGCTGCGCTGGCGGCCCTGGATGCGGGGCTTGGCCCCGACGTAATCCTGCTGGACGTGATGATGCCGCATCTGGACGGCCCCGGGACTCTGGCCCGAATTCGTGAACGGCAGGCGCATCAGGCCACGCCGGTGATCTTCATGACGGCCCGCGCGCAGTCCGGCGAAGTGGACCATTACCGTGCTCTGGGGGCGCTCGACGTCATCACCAAGCCGTTCGATCCCATGACGTTGGCGCAGGACGTTCGAGCCATCCTGGCGGCCCGGCGATGAATGATGTGCTGGCCGGTCTGAGGGTGCGCTTTCTGGATCGCTGCGTCGGCGATCTCCAGCGACTCGAAGATCTGTTGGCGCGCGGCGCCCTGGACGTCGACGAGATGCAGGACCTGGTCCACAGCCTGGCAGGCGCCGCCGGCACCTTCGGATTTCCCGACATCAGCGCCGCAGCGGGGGAATGCGATGACGCCTTCGCCAAAGGCGAAGCGCCGGATCGCGCGGGTGTCGAGCGGCTGACTGCCGCGATCAGGGACGCGCTGGCTAAGCGGGAGGACTGAAGCCCTTGCGGGTCATGGTTCCCCACGACTGGCTGCGCCGCAGATATTGCCACAGGCCGCGCAGACGCCACAGGTTGTTGAGCTGGCGATAACCGAAGTTCTCCAGCACCGCGACGGCGGTCAGCAGCAGCAGGTGACGGGCGCGGGTAAAGCGCCGCAACTCAGACTCCTCCAGCGCCAGCGCTCCGACGGAGATCACCACCCCAAAGGTGAAGCTGACAGCCAGGAACGCCAGCAGATAGTCCAGCGAGAGCAGTCCCAGCGCCCAGAAGGCCGGGATCAGCAGATAGCCCAGCAACTCCACGATGGGCCCCAGCACGTCGACCAAGAAGATGTAGCCGAAGCCGATGGGGCCCAGGCGCCCGTAGCGGGGACGGAACATCACGTCCCAGTGGCGCTCGAAGGTTTCCAGGGCGCCGCGATGCCAGCGTGATCTCTGGCGACCAAGAACACGCAGATCCTCTGGCGCCTCGGTCCAGCAAACCGGTTCAGGAACGAAGCCGACACGGTACGGTCGGCGCTGATCACGCATCAGCCGGTGCAGCTTCACCACCAGCTCCATATCCTCGCCGACCGTACCGCGCGTGTAACCGCCGGCCTCGATCACCCGGGCCCGCCGGAACAGGCCGAATGCGCCGGAGATGATGGTCAGGGTGTTGATGCGACTCCAGGCGAGGCGCGCCATCAGGAAGGCGCGCAGATATTCAACGGTCTGCAGTAATGCCAGCAGATTGCGCGGCGGCCGGACTTCCAGAACCTGGCCGTCGCGGATGAGGCAGCCGTTGGCGATGCGCACGGTGCCGCCGACCGCGACTGTGCGCTCCGGGTCCTCCACGAAGGGCCTGACCGCTCGCAGCAAGGCGTCAGGCTCCAGCAGGGAGTCCGCGTCCATGGAGCAGAAGATCGGCGCACGGGACACATTGATCCCCGCATTGAGCGCATCGGCCTTGCCGCCATTCTCCTTGTCCACGACGATCAGACGGGGCTGGTGCGCGGCGGCGTACACACCGCGGATGGGCTGATGATCCAGCGCCTGATCGTAATGGCGTTCCACCGGCTTCAGGTCATAGGCGTCAATGAGCACCTGAAGGGTCGTATCCTTAGAGCCGTCGTTGATGACGATCACCTCGAAGCTGGGATAGCGCAGGGACAGCAGGGAGCGGACGCTCTGAACGATGGTCAGCGCCTCATTGTAGGCGGGCGCCAGCAGGGCGATGGGCGGCGACGCTTCGGCGTAACGGCGCCACAGGACGCCAGACTGCGGGATCGACGGGCGCGCCGAAAGGGCGCCGGCCGCCAGCAGCAGCTGGATCAGATAGATGACGTTCTGGGCCAGGCCCATGCCGATGACGAACAGGGCGATGGACTGGGCGAACCCCACCATGACGACCGCCAGGCCCTGGGTCATGACGCCGTCTCCGCTAGGCCGCGCTCGGCCAGTGCAAGGGAAGCCGCGCGTCGCACCACGTCCTGATCGATACCGACCGCCATGCGCAGGCCGGCGAGACCCTTTTCGCCCAGGGCGGCAAGGGCCTCGCCGGCGCGGAATCGCACCCACCAGGCGGGGTCTCCCAGCGCCTGGATCAACATGGGCGCGGTCTGCACCAAGCCGATCCGGCCAGCGGACTCGCACGCGGCGGACCGCACCTCCCATGCCGGGTCTGAAAACGCTCCCGTAACCGCCTCTTCGGCGGCGGGATGGCCAAGCAGCCCCAGAGCGCGGACGGAGGCGATGCGCAGCTCCAGCTCAGGCGAGGCGGCGGTTCGGCATAGCGGCTCCACCGCCCGATAGTCGCCGGAGGCGCCCAAAGCGTCCGCCAGCACCGCCCGGGTGGCGGACGGCGCTTCGGACAGCAGGAAAACGTCCAGCGCTTCCATCGGCGAGTCGGCCGCTGCCCGGCGGATGACCGGTTCGTACAACAGCGAATCCTGCAGGTCGCGGTTCGCCAGGTCGATGAGCATGTCCTGCAGTGGCGGCGCGGCCTCCATGGCCAGAAGGGCGGTGAGAACCGCCACGCGAAAATCGCCGTCACGGGATCGCCCAAGCGACGCGCGCAGCGCCTCCACGGTCGCCACGTCGGGAAACGCCGCCAGCGCTTCGGCCGCGGCGATCCGCCCCGCCTTGCCGCCGCGATTGAGCCGAAGTCGCAGGCGTTCGGCCAATCCGAGTTTTACAAGGCCGTCGATCAACCGGTCCCGCTCGACGCCCCGCACCAGGCCGAGCACCTCGACCAGAGTCTCAGCCATTAATCGAGCGCGTTCGGCGTAGGGGCTCAGACGTTGCGCCGCATCCGCATCGCCGGCCATGGTCTCCAGAAACAACGCGCGGACGCGCGCCTGATCCGCAGCCCGCGTCTGATCAGCCCGCTCGCGCCGGAGACGGGCGAGGATCAGCCCGGCCATCCAGACAAGCGCCGCCGCGCCGAAGAGCAGCGAGCTCCACCACAGGAGCGCCAGCATGCTCACCAGAACCGCCAGCCGAGACCAAGCGTGATCGCCTCCCGGTCATAGGCGCCGCGGTCTTCGTGCAAGGCGCCCAGCCGCAGGCTGACCTGGTCGGTCAGGCCGATTTCAGCGCCCAGGCTGACGGCGCGCACGTCCACGGTGACGCCCTCGCTGGTTTCCGGCGCGTCGGCGTGGTCCAGACGCAGCCGCAGGCGGTCCGTAGCCGTCCATTGGGCGCTCAGCGCGTAGCCGGTCCGGCGCTGATCGGTTTCGTCCCAGACATTGATCCAGCGCGCCGCCACCCGCATCCGACCTTGCGCCAGGTCGGCGGCCAGCCCCGGCTGCAGGCTGGTCACATCGCCACTGGCGAACCGGGCGGCGGAGGCGTCGAGGGTGCCGCTGAACGTCGGCGAGATACGGATGTCGGCGCCGGCCCGCAGAGAGGCTTCCGGCCGGTACTCGGCCTCCAGCGCGCCACCCAGGGCGGCATAGGCCCCGCCCCAGGCGAAACGACGATCCACGCGCCCCTCGAGAAACAGGTCGTCCTCGCCGAACCGCTCGGTCCATTCGCCGGACGCGCCAAGCGTCCAGCGCTCATCCAGCGTCCGGACGGCGCCCAAACGCGCCTCGGTCCAGTCGGGCAGGTTGGCCCGGAGGCGGCTGCGTGAGACGTCCAGATCTAGCCGCCAAGTGGGCGGCGGCCGCAATGCACGGCTCAGCGCCGCCACATCGGCGCGGTCCGGCGCCGCCAAGGCGGCTCTGTCCGTCTCCATCCGCGCCCGGGCCACGTCTCCGCGACGTTGCGCGACGCGCGCGAGGCCCAGTCTGGCGTCCACATAATCCGGCGCGGCGACCAGCACCGCCTCGAAGTCCGCTTCAGCCTCGTCCAGCCGATTGAGGGCCAGCAGGGAAAGGCCGCGATTCAGCCGGGCGTCCACGTCGCCGGGGCGGAATTGCAGGACGGTGTTCAGCTTTAGAAGCGCCGCCTCGTGTCGTCCCGCGCGCCGGTCGGCCACCGCCGCCTCGTACAAGGCCGTCGGGTCCGTGCGGACCTCAGCCGGGACGTCTTGAACGATCATCACCTTGCTCCATGTCCGAGGCGCTCAAAATCCGCCGGATCCGTTGCACCAGCTCGTCTGGAATGAAGGGCTTGGCCAGATAGTCCGCGGCGCCCAGCTGAAGAGCGCCAACCACGTCGTGCTCTCGTTTCAGAGCCGTCAGCATGACCACGGGAATGTGGCGGGTGTTCTCATCGGTCTTAAGCCTGCGCAGCACCTCGAAGCCGTCCATCACCGGCATCATGGCGTCCAGCACGATCAGGTCCGGCCCATGATCGCCAACCAGGGCCGCAACCTCGCCGCCATTCTCGGCCACAAGCACCTGATGACCCTCCGTCGCCAGCTTGTGCTGCAGCAGCGCCCGCAACAGCGGATCATCGTCAGCAATCAGGATGCGCGCCATCAATCACTCCACAACCGGCCCGCCCGCACACGCGGCATGATGCACGCAAGAATGTGAATCAAGCCCTAGGAAAAGAAGATGATGCTGGACGCTTGGGAGCAGGAAGTGCTTCGGGGCGCCCAGCCGTAGTGCTTATCTTGAGCGACCGGATGTCGTTCTTTCGGATTGAAGCCAAGGTCTGCCTCTGGCGCCAAGCCGACCTGCCTTTGGCGGCGAGCGGCTGGCCAGAACGCGACTGAGGCGCCCTTAAGTGGTCGGATAAGTGGTCGCCGGAAAATTTGTGCGGCTTTTCAGTGAGCAGATGAGCCAGTCTTAAGTGGTCCCGACACAGCGCGGCTTTGCCTGTCCGATTGATTCCATTATTCTGGAAATATGGAATCAGAAGACGCCCTGACCGCTCTCGCCGCCCTGGGACAGCCCACGCGGCTGGAGGCGTTTCGGCTGCTGGTGCGGCATGAGCCCGAGGGGATGGCGGCGGGGGATCTGGCGCAGGCGCTGGCCGTGCCGGCCAACACCCTGTCGGCCCATCTGAACGTGCTGTCCCATGCCGGTCTGGTGCGGGGCGAGCGGCGCGGGCGCTCCATCGTCTATCGCGCAGCCTTCGAGCGGGTGACGGGGCTGGTGCTCTATCTGCTCAAGGACTGCTGCGGCGGACGCGCCGACCTTTGCCGGCCGTTGATGGCCGAACTGAACCCCTGTCTGACGGACTGATCATGGACATCATCATCTACCACAACCCCGCCTGCGGGACCTCGCGCAACACGTTGGCGCTTATCCGGCATCTGGGGATCGAACCCCATGTGGTGGAGTATATGAAGACCCCGCCGACCCGCGCCCTGATCGCCGACATGGTGGACCGCATGGGCGTGCCCCTGCGCGACGTGCTGCGCCAGAAGGGCACGCCCTATGCGGAGCTGGGGCTGGATGATGAGACTCTCACCGACGATCAGCTGCTGGACGCGGTGGAGGCGCACCCTGTGCTGCTGAACCGGCCCATCGTGGTGACGCCCGCGGGCGTGAAGCTCTGCCGTCCATCCGAGGCGGTGCTGGACCTGCTGCCGGGCGTGCCGCTGAAGCCCTTCGTCAAGGAAGACGGCGAGGTCATCATCGACGACGCCGGAAACCGGGTGCGCTGATGGTGGACACCGTCGTTCAGGAGAAAGCCCCGCCGCGCCGCCTGTCGTTCCTCGACCGTTGGCTGACCCTGTGGATTTTCGCCGCCATGCTGGCGGGCGTGGCGCTGGGGTCGTTGATCCCGGGCTTGCCCGCGTGGCTGGACAGTCTGTCGGTGGGCAGCACCAACATCCCCATCGCCATCGGCCTGATCCTGATGATGTATCCGCCGCTGGCGCGGGTGAAATACGAGGCCCTGCCCCGTGTGTTTGCCGACAAGCGGGTGCTGGCCCTGTCCCTGTTCCAGAACTGGGTGCTGGGGCCGGTACTGATGTTCGCCCTGGCGGTGATCTTCCTGCGCGATTACCCGGAGTACATGACCGGGGTCATCCTGATCGGCCTGGCCCGGTGCATCGCCATGGTGCTGGTCTGGAACCAGCTGGCGCGCGGCGACAACCAGTATGTGGCCGGGCTGGTGGCGTTCAACTCGGTGTTCCAGATCCTGTTCTTCAGCGTCTACGCCTGGCTGTTCCTGACCGTCCTGCCGCCCCTGTTCGGGCTGGAGGGCAGCGTCATTGACGTCAGCGTCTGGACCGTCGCGGGCGCCGTGCTGATCTATCTGGGCGTGCCGTTTCTGGGCGGGTACCTGACACGGCGGGTGCTGGTCGCCCGCAAGGGCGAGGAGTGGTACGAGACGCGCTTCATCCCGCGCATTGGGCCGATCACCCTGATCGCCCTTTTGTTCACCATCCTGGCCATGTTCAGCCTCAAGGGGTCCGACGTGGCAGCCCTGCCGCTGGACGCGCTGCGCATCGCCGTGCCCCTGACCATCTATTTCCTGATCATGTTCGTGGTCAGCTTCCTGATGGGCAAGCTGATCGAGGCGGACTATCCGCGCACGACCGCCCTGGCCTTCACCGCCGCCTCGAACAATTTCGAGCTGGCCATCGCCGTTGCCATCGCCGCCTTCGGCCTGGCCAGCCCGGTCGCCTTCGCCGCCGTGATCGGCCCGCTGGTGGAGGTGCCGGTGCTGATCCTGCTGGTGTCGGTGGCCCTGTGGATGGGCCGCCGCTGGTTCCCCGATACGGCCCCGTCGAAGGAGGTGCGCTGATGGACCGTCTACGCCCCCTGCCCGACCCGGACCATCTGCCCGCGCTGGATCCGGACTATCTGCACACGCGGCCGGCGCTGGACATGGGCCCGATGGACCATCCGCCGCGCATCCTTCTGCTGTACGGCTCGCTGCGTGAGCGGTCCTATTCGCGGCTGACGGCGGAGGAAGCCGCGCGGCTTCTGCGGCTGATGGGCTGCGAGACCCGGATCTTTGACCCGTCCGACCTGCCCCTGACGGACCAGATCGCGGGCGACGACCACCCGGCGGTGCACGAATTGCGCGAGCACGCCCTGTGGTCTGAGGGCATGGTCTGGTCCAGCCCCGAGCGGCACGGTCAGGTCTCGGGCCTGATGAAGCTGCAGATCGACCACATCCCCCTGAACATGGGCGGGGTGCGCCCGACCCAGGGGCGGACGCTGGCGGTCATGCAGGTGTCCGGCGGCTCCCAGTCCTTCAACGCGGTCAACACCATGCGTCTGCTGGGCCGGTGGATGCGCATGATCACCATCCCGAACCAGTCCAGCGTGGCCAAGGCCTGGCAGGAGTTCGACGAGGCGGGGCGCATGAAGCCGTCAGCCTACTACGACCGCATCGTGGACGTGATGGAGGAGCTGGTCCGCTTCACCGTCCTGACCCGGCCGCACGCGCAGGGCTTGGTGGACCGGTATTCCGAGCGCAAGGCGGCGGGCACGCGGGTGGACGACGCCGCAGCGCTGGCGAAGCGCGCCCTGGGCGATAGCCTCCGCCCCTGAGGGACGGAGGCCAGGCCTCATCAGAAGCGCCAGGCGGCGGTGACGCGCACCGCGTGGAAATCGAAATCTCCGTCGCTGCGTCGTTGATCCGTCCCGGTCGGATCCACCAGCAGGAACGGGTTGGTGGCGGGGGCCGTGCCGGGGCCGGTGCGGACGATGTAATCGTCGTCCTCGAGGTTGGTGTAGAGATACTCGACACCGACAGTCATGTTCGAGGTGACCCAGGTCTCCACCCCGGCGCCCAGCTGGTAGCCGGAGCGGCGATCACTGACCGACATGGGCGTGAAGCTGTTGGCCCCGTTGCTGGTGGAATAAGTTCCCTCCACTTCAGCCGACGCAAAGCCAGCGGTCACATACGGCAGGAACCGGCCGGCGTCATAACCGATACGTCCGCGCAGGGCGGCGATGTTCTCGACCTCGCGGGTGAACGTGTAGCGAGCCGGGGTGGTGCTGAAGCCACTGACGCTGTCAGTGATGTCGGGGCGACCGATTTCGCCTACCGCGCCCACGACCCAGGAACCCATTTGCCAGTCGTAGCCCGCGCGCAGGCCGAATTCGGCGCCGTCGTCATCGTCGTCACAGCCGTCCGCGGGGGTGGGGCCGGTGGCTCGGCCGCCGCAGAAGCCGGGCGAAAAGGCGTCAGCGCCCGCGCCGGTGCGCACGGTGTCGCCAAACTGGCCGTCCAGATCGGTGTCGAACAAAATGCGCTCGTCATCGTCGTCGGGCTGGAAGCCGTAGCCGAGATAGCCGCCCACATAGGGCCCCTGCCAGTCCTGGGCTGCGGCCGGGGTCGCGGTCGCGGCGGCGAGCGCCAAAACGGCGCCGGCGGCGATGGTGGTTGTTTTGATCATGTGGTCCTCTCCAACTGACCCCGACAGGATCAGCTACGGATCACATGTTCGTGCGGATGCCGGAGGCCCTACCAGCCCCAGCCGCGGCGGCCGCCCCGGTTCCAGCGGTCGTCGCCAAGATAGCGGCGGTCGTCAACGTACCGGCCGTTCTGGTCGTACCAGCCATAGCCCTGATTGTAGCGGTCCCAGCCGTCCAGACCGTAGGCGTAATCCTGATAGGGGTCGCCGTACCAGCCGTCGTCCTGGGCCCACCAGTCGCGGGGATAGGGATCGTACTGGCACTGCCAGGACTGGCCCCGGGCCGGCTCGAAGGCGTAGCGGTCGCGGTAGCGGGGCTGGAACCGGGGCCGGCAGATGTCGTGGCGCGACCAGACCCGATTGCCGCTTTCCTCCACCGAGGCTCGCTCTTCGGCGAACACCAGTTGACGCACGCCCGCGAACACGTTGTCGGTGATGACGGCGCGGCCCGAGGCGGCGGCGACGCCCAGGGTGTCGGCGCGCACGCGGCTGTCGGTCAGGACCAGTTCGCCGTTGTAGAGCACAACGCCCTTGTCGGCGCGGCAGATGCGACTGTCGCGCACCTCCACCGAGGCGCCCTCGATGGCCACGCCCTCCACATAGCCGCAGATGCGCGAGCCCTCGACGATGACCCGGCCGTAGTCCCGGCCCGAACGGACCATCAGGCCGATGGAGCGGGGGCCGAAATTGTTGGGCGCCTCTGTGCCCTTCATGGACACGCGGGTCAGCTGGGCGGTCTGGCCGGGGCCGGGGATCACCTCCATGCCCGCCTGGGCGTGGGTGATGTCCACCTCATAGACCGAGACGCCCGCGCCGTCGGCGACGATGGCCGGGGCGATGGTGTGGGCCTCGATGACGCTGTTGCGGATGTCCAGCGCCCCGCCGTCTGCGTAGATGGCCGGCTCGTCGCCGCCGTGGCGGAAACCGGTGCGATCGAAGATCATCTGGGCGCCGTAGCCCACCACGCAGGCCGCCTCCCCCGCGTTGCGGGACTCGAACACGATGTCGCGCACCTCGACCCGCACGCCCTGGGCCACCGTCATGCAGGGCAGGCCGTCCGGCGCCTGGATGGTGGCGGACGGCGAGCGGTCCCAGTCGCGGCGATCAAAGCCCGCGTCGCCCATGATGGTCATGGGCTTGTCGATGTTGAGCCAGCCCACGCAGGCGCCCGCGCGGCCGCGGATGATCAGGGTTCCGCCCGGCGCCACGCGGGCCACGGCGTTCTCCAGCCCGCCCGAACCGGGATTGCCGCCGCAGTCGATCAAGACGACCTGCTCGCTGGCTGTGGGCGGGGGCGGATAGGTGGGGCCTCGGCCATAGCCGTGATCCCACCGGCGGCGATGGTCGCCATAGCTCCACCGGCGCTGGGGCCGGGCGCGGGTGCGGGTGGGCGGGTCCAGCAGGATGCCGAAATTGGGCCGGGTCTGGCTTTCCACCTTGGCGGCGGTCTGGGCGCTGGCGGGGCTGTCGGCCAGTCCCGCCAGGCCGATCAGGGCCATGCCCGAAACGGCGGCGGCGAGGGTGACGCGGGCGGGGGTGAAGATGGGCTTTTTCATTTCCGGCGCCTCTATCGGCTTTGCGCGCGCGAGACCTGGGCCAGGACGGCCTGCAGGCGGGACGCCGACGGGGTGAAGCCCGACAGCGCGGATTCGATGCGGTAGACCACGGCCTCGGCCTTGTCCTGATCGGCCACCCCGGCCACGCCCAGGGCGAAGTAGCTGGACATGGCGAACTTGGCCTCGGGCGAGCCCTGACGGTCCGCTTCCTGGAACCAGTGGAACGAGCGGGCGTAGTCGGCCGGCACGCCGACCCCTTCGGCGTACATGACCGCCAGCACCAGCTGGGCCTCGGACGAGCCGTTCACCGCCGCCAGCTGGATGGCCCGCAGCCGCTCCTGATAGGACAGCCGGGCCTCCATGGGATGGCCCAGCATGGCCTCCAGCGTTTCCACCTGGCGCCGGGACAGGGCGTTCGGCGCCGAAGCGACATTGTCCGTCACGCCCAGATAGCGCATGGCCCGGCCCACATGGACGAAGGGCAGCTCGGTGATCCGGGTCAGGGCGTAGTCATAGGCGTCACCCCGCGACCGGCTCTCGTCCGAGTGGGGCACGCCCGACTGCGGCGCCTCGTTGGGATAGAACTCGAACGGCGGCACCCACTGACGGGCCTTGGCCTCCACAAAGGCGCCGTAGCGCGAACGGGCGGGCGTGGAGGCCTCGAAATCCCGCAGCAGCACATAGGCGCCCACGTCGCCGGTCTGCACCGCCAGATAGTTGTAGAGGTAGGCGTCCACATCGTTGCGCGGGAACAGGTTCACCGCCGCCTGACGGCCCGTGCGGTTCACCCTTCCGGGGCCGCCGACGCGGGCGCCGTGGCCCCAGGCCTCGCGGGCCTGAACATTGTCGACGGGCTCGCCGAACGGGCCGTAGAGCTCGTCGTGCAGACGGGCCAGGGTGCGGTAACCGTCCGCGTCCTGGGTCGACAGCACGTAGATGACCCGGTCGCGGACTTCTTCCTGTTCCTCGCGGGTCATGCGCGACAGCTGGGCGTCCAGACGCTGATAGGCCACGCGGCGCTCGAAGGCGCGGCAGTCGTCATAGCCCGACAGGGGCCGCCACGATCCGAGACCGGCGCGCCGCGCGCTGTTGATGGGGGCAAAGCCTTCGGTGTTGGCCAGGGCCATGGCGTACCAGACCGAGCTCTCGATCGGGTCTTCCAGATTGCGGTCGGTGGCGCGCACGGCGGCGTAACGTCCGCCCAGCTCCAGCTGGGCGAAGAAGTCGCCCCGGAACGCCAGGCGTCGCAGGCGGCGAATGCCCGCTTCCTGATCGTTGAACTCGGCGCCGGTGACCGACGCCGGGCGCGGGCAGGCGGCGGCGGCCGGATCGCCGCGCGACCAGAACCTGAGACCACGATCCCCGAATCCGGAAAGCAGCAAGGCGCCCAGAACGGCCAGCACCACAACCACCGCCGCCGCGATGAACGGCAACGGCCCGGAACCGCCGGAGCGGTTGAACCGGTCGAACCCGCGTCGTCTGGGTTCAGGGTGGTCGTGATCGTCCATAACGCCCCGCTGGCCAAAGGGCCCCGACGGCCCGCCCGTAACCCTGTTCGACCGGGACGATCCGGTCGAGTTAACCTTCTGTCAAGGTTAACGAGAGCTTAACGCCAAGCTGCTTCAAGCGTTGCCACAGTGTGGCGAAAATATGCGTTTCCAAGGCGAATCAGGGGCTTGGCTATTCGCCTGAGGCACGAGCACATCGGGGTCTGTCGCAAAGGTTTCTGTGGACCTATATGCGGGGCGCAACAGGAGAGACCATGGCCTACGCCGCCCGAGACGACCGCCCCGCCGACAAGGCCGCCCGCTACGCCGAGGTGGAGCAGGAGATTCTCGCTGTGCTGGACGGCGAGCCGGATCGCGTGGCGCGCATGGCTACGGTCTCGTCCATGCTGGCGGACGCCTTCCCGGCCTTTTTCTGGACCGGCTTCTATGTGGTGGACGCGGCCAAGGGCGAGGAACTGGTGGTGGGGCCGTATCAGGGCACGCTGGGCTGCCTGCGCATTCCGTTCGGACGGGGCGTGTGCGGGGCGGCGGCCGCAGAACGGAAAACCCAGATCGTCGAGGACGTGCACGCCTTCCCTGGCCACATCGCCTGTGATTCGCGTTCAGCCAGCGAGATCGTGGTCCCCGTTCTTGACCCTTCCGGCGAACTGATCGCCGTGCTGGACGTGGACGCCACCGAAAAGGCCGCCTTCGACGCCGTGGACGCCGAATGGCTGGAACGGCTGATGGCCAAGGTTTTCGGCTAACCCTCTCCTCCCCATCCCTCGAGATGGGGAGGTGGCGCGGGCGCGATTCAGCGCCCGTGACGGAGGGGGCGGCGCCGACGGTAAGGGACTGGCGACTCGTTCCGCAGACACCGAGACGCCCCCTCCACCACGCCCTGTCGGGCGCGGTCCCCCTCCCCACGACGTGGGGAGGAGAATGACAGTCGTCACTCCTCCGGGTCGCCGTCGCGGAAGCGCCATTTGCAGACCAGGGCTGTCGCCGCCAGCATCAAGGACACGCTGTTCGCCGCCACCAGCGGCCAGGCGCCCAGCATGACGCCGTAGATGGTCCACAGCGAAAAGGCGCTGACGGTCAGGCCGTACATCCGCAAGGACACCGACGAGGCGTCGCGCTCGCGGATGATCTTGATGATCTGCGGCACGAAGCTTGTGATGGTGCACAGGGCCGCGCCCGTGCCGATGACATTGATCAGGAGCTGGCTTTCCACCGGCTCTGAACGGCGACGCGGGCGCCCGGTTCCTACTGCGACGCAGCCGGCCGCAGCAGGGGCGCGATCTCTTCGTTATCGTTGATGCTGTTGAGGAACGCCGGCGCCCGGAAGGCCCGGCTCTGCTGCTCATAGGCATAGCCCAGCGACAGGATGCGGGCGTCGTCCCACTGGGCGCCGAAGATGGAGAGGCCCACCGGCAAACCCCGCACAAAACCCATGGGCACGGTCAGGTGCGGATAACCCGCCACGGCGGCCAGGGTGCTGGACGAGCCCGTGAAATTGTCGGCCAGAACAGGATCGGTGGGCCATGCCGGTCCGCCGGTGGGGGCGACGAGCGCGACCACGTCATGTTCGGCCAGAAGCCGGTCGATGCCTTCAGGTCCGGCCAGACGCCGGGCCGTGTCCCGTGCCTCGATGTATTCGGGATCGTCCAGACCGCCTGTGGCCTCGGCCTGAACGAAATACTCCTGGCCGAACAGGGCCAGCTCGCGCGGGGTCGCCTCGTTGAAGGCGATCAGATCGGCCAGGGTGCGAGAGGGCACCTGCACCGGATCGGTAGAGGCCAGATAGGCGTTCAGTCCGGCCTTGAACTCGGTCAGCAGGACGGTGAACTGGGCCTGGCCGATGGGCCCCATCTCCGGTCCCTCGGTGATCTCCACCAGTTCGGCCCCGGCGGCGCGCAGCTCGGCCAGGGCCGCCTCGAACACCAGGTCGGTTCCTTCATGATAGCCGGCGGCGAAGCGCGCCACGCCGATGCGCACCCCCGCCAGCGATCCGGCGTCCAGCGCCGCGCGATAATCGGTGCGGCGGGCGTCCGCCTCGGCGGTGGCGGGGTCGGACGGGTCGGTCCCGGCGATGACGGACAGGATCAGGGCCGCGTCCTCCACCGTGCGGGTGATGGGCCCGGCGGTGTCCTGGCTGGCGCTGATGGGGATGATGTGGGTGCGCGAGACCAGGCCCACAGTAGGCTTGAAGCCCACGACGCCGTTGGCCGCCGCCGGGCAGACGATGGAGCCGTTGGTCTCGGTGCCGATGGCCGCAGGAACCAGCCCCGCCGCCACCGAGGCCGCGCTGCCCGAAGACGAGCCGCAGGGGTTGCGGTCCAGCGCATGGGGATTGCGGGTCTGGCCGCCCACGGCGCTCCAGCCGCTGATGGAGTCCGCGCCCCGGAAATTGGCCCATTCGGACAGGTTCGCCTTGCCGGCGATCACCGCCCCCGCCTCGCGCAGCCGCGCCACCAGCGGCGCGTCACGTCCGGGCGCATTGTTCACCAGAGCCAGCGACCCGGCGGTGGTGGGCATGTCGGCGGTCTCGATGTTGTCCTTGATCAGAATGGGCATGCCGACAATGGACCGGTCTGCGGTCCCGGCGTCCCAGGTCGCCGAACCGGCCGCCGGGCTCCAGGCGATGACGCTGTTCACCGTCGCCCGGTCACGAGCCTCCAGACCTGTGGATCCTGATGTGGCGCAGGCCGAAAGCGTCAGCCCCGCCAGCGCCGCAAGAACGCCCCCCTTGCGCATCATTCGCTCCGCTCCCCGATCGTACGGTCCAGAAAGTCCAGATAGGTGCGCCACTGGTGCAGCTGGCGCGCGTTGCCCCGGATGCCGTGGCGCTGGCCGGGATAGAGCATGGTCTCGAACGGGACGCTCTGTTCCTGCAGCGCGTTCAGAACGCGGGTGGTGTTCTCGAAGATGACGTTGTCGTCGGCCATGCCGTGCAGCAGCAGCAGCCGCCCGGTCATCAGGTCCAGCTGATCCACCACGTCCGAGGCGGCGTAGCCCTCAGGATTATCCTCCGGCGTCGACATGAAACGTTCGGTGTAATGGGTGTCGTACAGGCTCCAGTCCGTCACCGGCGCGCCCGAGATGGCCGAGGTCAGGCCCATCTCCGGTTCGGTCAGCATGTGCAGGGTCATGAAGCCGCCGTAGCTCCAGCCCATGGCCGAGACGCGGTCCGCGTCGATGTATGGCAGGCTGCGCAGATAGTTCGCGCCGACCACCTGATCCTCGATCTCCACCGTGCCCATGCGTCGGTAGAGCGCGCGCTTGAAGGCGGCGGAGCGATAGCCTTCCCCCCGGTTGTCAATGCGGAAGACCACATAGCCGGCTTCGTTCAGCAGGCGCGTGGTCATGGGCTGCCAGCCCCGGCGCACGCCGCCGCCCGACGGGCCGCCGTAGACCTGGATCACCGCCGGATAGCGCCGCGACGGATCGAAGTCGTGGGGCGTGGTCATCTGCCAGACCAGCGTCTCGCCCCCCGCCGTCTCCAGCGTGCCGTAATCCGGGGTGCGGTGGCGCGCCAGATAGGGGTGGTAGGGGTGGTCCTCGTCCAGCCGGTTCTCCTCGATCCAGCGGATGAACGTCCCGTCGGCGCTGTACAGGCCGCTGCGGCTGGGCGTCGCCGGATCGGAATAGTTACCTACAAAGGCCGTGGCCGGACCGTTCATGCTTACGGACCACCAGCCGCCTTCGGATGTGACGGGCGTCGGGGCCGCCCCATCCAGGGTGGTGCGCCACAGACGCTGTTCGATGGGCAGTTCGCGCGCACCGTCGTCCGCGATCTCGAACGACGCCGTGAAGAAGACCTCGCCCGTCTCCGCGTTGATTCCGTCCAGGGACTTCACCGCCCAGTCGCCATCGGTGATCTGGCGCACCAGCGCCCCGTCGGCCTCGTACAGATACAGATGCCGCCAGCCGTCCTCTTCGCTGGACCAGACGAAGCGGCCGTCCTCCAGCGCGCGGAAATCGTGGGTCAGGCCGACCCAGGCGGCGTCGGTCTGGGTGACGATGACGCGGCTCGCGCCCGTGGCCGGGTCAACGGCCAGCAGGTCCAGCGTTTGCTGATCCCGCGACTGGCGCTGCACATAGAGCACGCCCCCGTCCGCCGACCAGTTCACGCGGGCCAGATAGATGTCGTCGTTCTCGCCCAGATCCACCTCGATCCGCTCGCCCGAGGCCACGTCGTGGATGAACAGGTCCACCACAGCGTTCGGCCGACCGGCGCGGGGATAGCGCTGCTCGATGGTGGTGGCGCCGCCGCCCTGGATGTCCAGGCGCGGGATCACGTCCACGGTGCTTTCGTCCACGCGGGTCAGGGCGATGCGCGCCTCGTCCGGGCTCCACCAGTAGCCGGTGTCCCGGTCCATCTCCTCCTGGGCGATGAACTCCGCCGTGGCCCAGGTGATCAGGCCGTCGCCGTCGGTGGTCACGGCGCGCTCCTCACCGCCCGCCAGCGGCTGGATGTAAAGGTTCTGGTCGCGCACCCACGAGGCCCATGTGCCCTGCGGCGACACCTTGGCGTCGATCTCGTCGCCTTCGGTCTCGGTCAGGCGGCGAACCTCGCCGTTGCGGTCGGCCAGGAAGATGTCGCCTTCCAGCGGGGCCAGGATGTAGCGGCCCTGCTCGTCCCAGGAATACTCCACCACCCCGCGCTGGCTGATGCGCATGCGCTCGCGCCGGGCGATCTCCGCCTCGGAGAGTTCGCCGGCGTCCGGGACCAGCGCCCGGGCGTCGATCAGCTTGTAGGGTTCGCCCTCGCCGGTGGGCGCGGCCCACAGGTCCAGGGTGTTCACGTCGTCTTCCCTTGATCGGAGGAACGCCACCAGCTCCCCGTCCGGCGACAGGCTGACGCCGCGAGCCACCGGGCCGTTCAGGCTGGGGTCGGCGAAGACCCGCTCGGGCGTCAGGACCGGGGCTCTCGAATCGATCGACTGGGCGAAAGCGGGCGGGGCGATGAGCAGGCTCGAAGCCAGAAGCAATGTGCGCATGGCGGTGAAGCTAGGCGGGTTGGGCAGGGGCTGACAACACTCTTCCGCTCATCCCGGCGAAAGCCGGGACCCAGTCCTGTCCCGCTTGGCGCCGGCGCTTCAGGACTGGCGAGCGGAGAATGGCCCTGATCTGCTGCACCACCCAAAGCACTGGGTCCCGGCTTTCGCCGGGATGAGCGGATTGAGAAACCGTGTTCGCACGCCGCAGAAAATGTCGCGCCCGCGAACCTTTCGCATCTGCACCGAAGGGCTTAAGTCGAAGCCCCATGACCGACACCCTCGCCGTCGCCGCAAAACCCGCCAAGCCCAGCCCGTATCACGAGGCCCAGGTGCTGTGGGTGAAACACTGGACCGACCAGCTGTTCAGCTTCGGCCTGTCGCGGGCCGAGGATTTCCGTTTCCGTTCGGGCGAGTTCGTGATGATCGGCCTGCCCACCGAGGCGGGCAAGCCGCTGGTGCGCGCCTATTCGGTGGCCAGCCCCTTCTGGGCCGAGGAGCTGGAGTTCTTCTCCATCAAGGTGGCCGACGGCCCCCTCACCTCGCGGCTGCAGACGATCCAGCCCGGCGACACGGTGCTGGTGGGCAAGAAGCCCACGGGCACCCTGGTGCTGGACGCCCTGACCGGCGGCGAGCGGCTGCACCTCATCGGCACGGGCACCGGCCTGGCGCCCTGGCTGTCGGTGGCGCGCGAGCCGGAGACCTACTCCCGCTTCGGCCGGGTGATCGTGACCCACACGGTGCGCAAGGCCGAGGATCTGGCCTATCGCGAATTCTTCGAGGGCGGCATTCACGAAGACCCCCTGATCGGCGACGAGGCGAAGGCCCAGCTGACCTACTATCCCACCGTGACACGCGAGCCGTTCCACAATGCGGGCCGCATCACCGACCGTATCCGATCGGGCGACTATTTCCGCGATCTCGGCCTCGAGGAAGGCTTCGATCCGGCGAAGGACCGCGTCATGCTGTGCGGCTCCATGGCCATGATCAAGGAGACGGCGGAGCTTCTGGAAGGCTATGGCATGCGGGAAGGCTCCAACGCCGAGCCGGGCGATTTCGTGCTGGAACGGGCCTTCGTGGGCTGACCGGGCTTGGCGGGCGCGGCGCCCTCCCCTAAAGCCGGACCATGACCGCGCCGAACTCCGTCTCCATAGACCCTCGCACCCCGCCAGAAGACTGCGCCGACATGAGCCAGGTGCGCGAGGGCGTCGACGCCCTCGACCGCGCGCTGGTGACCCTGCTGGCCGAGCGGCAGCGCTACATGGAGGCCGCCGCGCGCATCAAGCCCAGCCGCGATGTGGTCCACGACGACTGGCGCATCGAGGACGTGGTGGCCAAGGTGCTGGCCGCGTCGGACGCCGCCGGCCTGTCCCCCGCCATCGCCGAGCCCGTCTGGCGCAAACTGATCGCCCAATGCATCGCCCATGAATTCGGGGTGTGGGACCGGACGCGCAGCTGACCTCATTCTCCTCCCCATTCATGGGGAGGGGGACCGCGCCCGCAAGGGCGTGGTGGAGGGGGCGGCTCGGTGTCTGCCGCCCGAGACACCAATCCCTTTCGTCCGCGCCGCCCCCTCCGTCACGGGCGCTGAGTCGCGCCCGCGCCACC
This sequence comes from Brevundimonas sp., assembly GCF_047617075.1. Classification (GTDB taxonomy): domain Bacteria; phylum Pseudomonadota; class Alphaproteobacteria; order Caulobacterales; family Caulobacteraceae; genus Brevundimonas. Next base: position 225,190 of record NZ_JBLGCI010000001.1, on the reverse strand, counting down.
TCCCCATCCCAAGTGATGGGGAGGAGAAAATCAGTTCAGCATCCTCTCCAGCGTCGCCAGTTCGTCCGCCTCCTTTGAGGGCTTGTCCCAGCGGATGCGGCTGATGCGGGGGAAGCGCATGGCGACGCCGGACTTGTGGCGTTTGGAGCGCTGCAGCCCCTCGAACGCCACCTCCAGCACAAGCCCGAACTCGCGGTCTGCCCGCACGGCGCGCACGGGGCCGAAGCGGTCGGTGGTGTGGTCGCGCACGAACTTGTCCAGCTGCTTCAGCTCCTCGTCGGTGAAGCCGAAATAGGCCTTGCCCACCGGGGTCAGCACATGGGCGCCGTCCGCGTCTTCGGTCCAGACGCCGAAGGTGTAGTCGGAATAGAAGCTGGACCGCTTGCCGTGGCCGCGCTGGGCGTACATCAGCACCGCGTCGATCAGGTGCGGGTCGCGCTTCCATTTGAACCACGGCCCCTTGGGACGCCCGGCCTCATACACGCTGTCCAGCCGCTTCAGCATGAGCCCCTCGGCGATGGCGGGATCGCCAGGCGGCGGGGCCAGACGCAGGGCGGCGAGCTCGTCCCAAGTCGCGAACGGCTGGATGGGCGACAGGTCGATGCGGTCCGATCCCGCCGCCGTCACGAACGCTTCCAGCCGCGCCCGGCGCTCCACGAACGGCAGGCCGCGCAGGTCTTCGCCGTCCGCCGCCAGCAGGTCATAGGCCCGCACCCCGGCAGGGTTGGAGGCGACCAGTTTCGCATCCACCGTCTTGCGGTTCAGCCGTTGTTGCAGATCGCCGAACGACGCGACCTGTCCGTCGCGCATGACCAGCAGTTCGCCGTCGATAACCCCTTCATAGGTCAGGGCCTCCAGCACGTCGGGAAAGGCGCCGGAGATGTCCTCGCCCGTGCGGCTGTAAAGCCGCTTCACCCCGCCCTCCGAGACCGCCTGCACGCGGATGCCGTCCCATTTCCACTCCGCGGCGTAGGCGGCCGGGTCCAGTTTCGGCAGGTCCGTTTCCTCGTCCAGCGGCTGGGCCAGCATGACCGGCCGGAAGCGGCCGTGGGCGTCGGCGGAGGGGCGCTCGGCCTTGCCCTCCAGCCAGGCGAACAGGTCCGCGTAGGGCGGTTCCTGCGCGTGCCAGACCTCCTGGATGTCGGCCACCGCGACCCCGCCGAAGTCCGCCGCCGCCTGCCAAGCCAGCCGCGCAGAGACGCCCACCCGCAGGCCGCCGGTCAGCAGCTTCAGCAAGGCCCAACGCCCGTCCGCGTCCAGCGCGTCCAGCCAGCCCTCCAGCAGCCCCTGCACCTCGCCCCGCTTGGCGTGGGTCAAGGCGTCGATAACCTCGGACAACTCCGGCTCGCGGTTGGCGCCGTGGCGCGCGGGCCAGATCAGGGCCACGGTCTCGGCCAGATCGCCCACATAGTCATAGGACAGGCGGAACAGCTCGGGATCGACCCGCCCCTCCACCGCCTGACGGATCATGGCGGGCTTGGCGGCCTTGAAGGACAGGGCCCCGGTCAGGGCGGCCAGGGCCCAGCCCCGGTCCGGGTCCGGCGCGTCGGCCAGATGGTCGCGCATCAGGGTCAGCTTGGCGTTGCGCGACGCCGTCATGGACAGCCGGTCCAGCAGGGTGGCGAAGGCGCGCATCAGCCGTCCGCCTCGCTGCTCATGTCCTCGTCGTCCTCGTCCTCATAGCCCACCAGATGCAGGGCCCGGGCGTTCAGGCCGTTCAACTCGGCCCAGCGGCACAGGGCGTCGTCGCGCCCATGGGTGATCCAGACCTGATCGGGCCTCAACTCGGTCAGGGTGTCGGTCAGCTCGTCCCAGTCGGCGTGGTCGGACAGGATCAGCGGCAGTTCCACCCCCCGCTGCCGGGCGCGGGCCCGCACCCGCATCCAGCCGGAGGCGAAGGCCGTGACCGGATCGGGAAAGCGGCGGCTCCACCGGTCCGCGATGGCCGAGGGCGGGGCCACCACAATCTTTCCGGCGAAGTCCGCCTTGGACCCCGTCGCGGGCGCCAGCGGCCCCAGATCCACGCCGTAATGTTCGTACAGCCGGTTCAGCCGCTCCAGCGCGCCGTGCACATAGATCGTCTCGTCATAGCCCGCCTCGCGCAGCAGCCGGATCACCCGCTGCGCCTTGCCCAGGGCGTAGGCGCCCACCAGATGGGCCCGGTCGGGGAACTGGGTCACGGACTTCAGCAGATGGCCGATCTCGCCCGCGTCGGGCGGGTGGCGGAATACGGGCAAACCGAAGGTGGCCTCGGTGATGAACACGTCGCAGGGCACCGGCTCGAACAGGGCGCAGGTGGGGTCGCGTCGCCGCTTGTAGTCGCCGGACGCCACCACGCTCAGGCCGCGATGGCTCAGCACCGCCTGTGCCGAGCCCAGCACATGGCCAGCCGGGGCGAAGCGGACCGAGACGCCATTGATCTCGGCAGTCTCGCCGCAAGCCAGACCCTGGGTCCGGCCCGCGAAATCCTGGCCGTAGCGCTCGCCCATGATGGCCAGGGTCTCGGGCGTGGCCAGCACCGATCCGTGCCCGGCCCGCGCATGGTCCGCGTGGCCGTGGGTGATCACGGCCCGGTCCACGGGACGCGGCGGGTCGATGTAGAAATCGCCCGGCTCGCACCACAGCCCCCGGGGCGTGGGGCGCAGCAGGGCTTCGGGTTTCAGGACGGACGACGGCATGGCGTGATCATAAGGCCGTGGGACGACACGCCGTTCCCCCGCCCCCGCATTTGTCGCCCGTTCGAGAGAAAGGGACGGCGAACGACCTAATGCACCGTGGGCTGTCCGACCTCGACGCCGTCGGAGACGGGGGTCACCGGTACGGCGACGGAGGGACCGGCGTTGGGGAAGTTGTTCTCGTCCCGGTTGGGGGCGAGGCCCTTTTCCAGCAGGTCCTTGATCTCGTCGCCGGACAGGGTTTCGTACTCCAGCAGGGCCTGGGACAGCTTTTCGTGGTCCCCGGCCTTTTCGGTCAGTATCTTGCGGGCCTCGTCCCAGCCCTCGGTGACCAGGCGCTTGACCTCTTCATCGATGATGCGGGCGGTCTCTTCCGAGACGCTCTGGTTGCGGGCGACGGAGTGGCCCAGGAAGACCTCTTCCTGGTTCTCGCCGTAGGCCACCGTGCCCAGCTTGTCGGAGAAGCCCCAGCGGGTGACCATCGCCCTTGCAAGCTTGGAGGCCTGTTCGATGTCGGATGAGGCGCCGGAGGTGATGTTGTCCCTGCCGAAGATCAGCTCCTCGGCCACACGGCCGCCCGCCATGATGGCGATGCGATCCACCATCTGGCGGTACTTCATGGAATAGCGGTCGCCCTCCGGCAGTTGCATGACCATGCCCAGGGCGCGGCCGCGCGGAACGATGGTGGCCTTGTGCACCGGGTCCGCCATCTTGACGTTCATGGCCACGATGGCGTGACCGGCCTCGTGATAGGCGGTCAGCTTCTTCTCTTCCTCGTTCATGGCCATGGATTTGCGCTCGGCGCCCATCATGACCTTGTCCTTGGCGTCCTCGAAATCGCGATGGGTGACCATGCGGCGATCCTTGCGGGCCGCCATCAGGGCCGCCTCGTTGACCAGATTGGCCAGGTCGGCGCCGGAGAAGCCGGGGGTGCCCCGGGCGATGGTCTTCACATTGACGTCGGCGCCCAGGGGCACGTCCTTCATGTGCACGCGCAGAATCTTCTCGCGGCCGTTCACGTCGGGGTTGGGCACCACCACCTGACGGTCGAAGCGGCCGGGACGCAGCAAGGCCGGGTCCAGCACGTCGGGCCGGTTGGTGGCGGCGATCAGGATGATGCCTTCGTTGGACTCGAAGCCGTCCATCTCCACCAGCAGCTGGTTCAGGGTCTGCTCGCGCTCATCATTGCCGCCGCCCAGACCGGCGCCCCGGTGACGGCCGACGGCGTCGATCTCGTCGATGAAGATGATGCAGGGGGCGTTCTTCTTGGCCTGTTCGAACATGTCGCGCACGCGGCTGGCGCCCACGCCCACGAACATCTCCACGAAGTCCGAGCCGGAGATGGAGAAGAACGGCACGCCCGCCTCACCGGCCACGGCGCGGGCCAGCAGGGTCTTGCCGGTGCCCGGAGGGCCCACCAGCAGGGCGCCCTTGGGAATCTTGCCGCCCAGACGCTGGAACTTGCCGGGGTCCTTGAGGAAGTCCACGACCTCGCTCAGCTCCTCCTTGGCCTCGTCCACGCCCGCGACGTCGTCGAAGGTCTTGCGACCCTTGTGCTCGGTCAGCAGCTTGGCCTTGGACTTGCCGAAGCCCATGGCGCCGCGCGCCCCGCCCTGCATGCGGTTCATCATCCAGAACCAGAACAGGATCAGCAGGCCCACCGGCAGGATCAGGCCCAGCAGGCTCATCCACCAGGGATTGCGGGTGGTCTCCACGTCCATGGCCACCTCGGCGGCCTCGAGCCGCTCGATCAGGCCCTCGTTGGGATAGGGCGTGGTGGCGGTGAAGGTAGTCTCGTCATTGAAGGCCCCGCGCACGGTGTCGCCCTTGATGACCACCGACTCGATGTCCCCGGCCTGGATGCGGGACAGCAGTTCCGAATAGGTGATCTCGGCGGGCCGCGTTCCGGCGCCCGCCTTGCCGGCGGTTCCGGGGCCGGACGGGCCGACCATGGCGTAGGCGGCCAGAACAGCCATCATGATGACGCCGACAATGGCCAGGGTGCGAAGGTTCATAAGGGTCCTCAAACTCGGTGCGGCGACGTTCAGCCGCCGCTACGGTTCAGAAATAGGTCAGCGGGCGGCGTTTCGCCACTTGAATGCGTCAACTGGTCTTCATGCCCGATCCCGCCGACGGCGGCGATGAAGCGGCCTGCGACCAGACAGCGCGTCTGCGCGACGCCCCATGCAAGACGCGGGCGAGGGTCATCGTCCCGGAACAGTACGGGCAAAGCGGGGCGCGCGGATGCGGGCAGACGCTTCACGATCGCCTGATCGGCAGGGCCCAGACCGGCCATCCGGCCCTGCAGCGGACCGGCGCGCCAACCGGGGACAGGCGCGGTGATTTCGAAACGCCCATCCCAGACGGCGGGCGCGTTCGGCGGAAGGGGAATGTCCGGCAGGCCGCCTCGGCCGGGTTCGCGAGTAATGAGGAGTTGGTCGCCTTCTGTCTCGACGCGGGCGCCGGCGAGGGTGGCGGTGACGTCGGCGTCGGACGCGAGGCGGGCCTGAAGGGCGGCCAGGCGGGGGCCACGGGGCGGCGTGGTCTGGCCGGACACGCTCAGCAGGGCGGCGGCGAGGGTTCGGGCGGCGATGACGCGCGGCAGGAGGAGGAGGCCGGCCCAGTCGTCCCCTCTCCCGATGGGAGAGGGCTGCGCGCACAGATGCGCCAGCATCTGTTCTTCGCGCGCAGGGTGAGGGTCGGGTGATTCCTCCTGAGTCACCGAACCCTCATCCCCCGCGCGCAGAACCTCCGCTGTCGCTCCGGTGCGCGGGTTCCCCCTTCTCCCATCGGGAGAAGGATTCAGGGCGTGGCGCGCTCGGGTGCGCAGGAACCGGGGGTCGGCGTTGGCAGGGTCTTCCAGCCAGCGGGCGTTCCGGGCGGCGAGGTAAGCGCGCAGGTCCCCGCGGGATGCGGTCAGCAGGGGGCGCAGCAGCATGACTCCCCTGCCCTGCGGCCATGTGGGGGATGGGGACCAGTCGCGCAGGCCGCCCAGCGTGGCGCCCTGATCCCGCATCCAGTCGGACTCGGCGATGTCGTCGGCGGTGTGGGCCATGAGGATGACGCGGGCGCCGGCCCCTCGCGCCGCCTCGGCCAGCAGGGCGTGGCGAGCCATGCGGGCGGCGGCGGGCAAGCCAGTGGAGGGCTTGGGGCCGTCCCACGACAGGGCGCGCCAGTCGGCGGCGACGGCCCGGGCCGCATCACCGGCGAAAGCGGTCCAGTCGGCGCTGTCAGGATGCAGGCGGTGATCGACGGTCAGGGCCAGCAGGCGCCGGCCCCGCTGCGCGCACCAGTCGGCCGCCACATGCAGCAGGGCCATGGAGTCGCCGCCGCCGGACAGGGCCAGGGCGACAGGGCGATCCGCGTCGCGGGACAGCCGCGCGTCCAGCGCGGCGGCGACGCTGTCGATCAGGCCTCGCACTCCGCCTGATCGCGGATGCGCTCGGCGCGGTTGATGAGGGTCGTGGGCGCGCCCTCGCCATAGCGCTCGAAGAACTCGCGCACGGCGGCGCAGGCCTGCTCGTCGCGGTCCGTGGCGTCCAGACCCGAGGCCAGCTTGATGGTGGCGTCGGGGGCCCATGATGTGCGCGGCCAACCGCTGAGGGACGAGGCGTAGGCCTGAACGGCGCCGGGCTGGTCGCCCGCCTCGGCGCGCAGGTCGCCCAGCCGGTAATTGGCCTCGCGGGCCTGGGGCTCATCGGGCCAGGTGATGACGAACACCTCCAGCGCTCGCAGGGCCCGCACGTCCTGCTCATTGGCCAGGCGGATGGCCCGCTCGAAGTCCTGGCGAGCGTCGCCAGTGGGGGAATCCACCACGATGGGGGCGTTGGCCTCGGCCACGGCCTCAAGCTGGCCCTCCAGCTCGGCGATGCGGTTGTTGGAATCGGTCAGCAGCCGGCGCATGGCCGCATTGTCCCGCTGGGCCTCGTCGTTGGCGAAGGTCAGGCGCTCGATGTCGCCGTTCATGCGCTGGACCGTGGCCTCCAGGTCCGACAGGCGGCGCTGCATGTTGTCCACCACGCCCTGAAGCACCACCACCTCGGGGTCGGTCTCGATCAGGACGGGGTCGCCCGCGGCGTTGCGCTGGGTCACGGCCCGTTCGAGGCGGCGCACGTTGCGGTCCAGCTGGTTCAGACGGCGCGGCGTCCATTCGACAGGCTGGTCGGGAACCTGCTGGGCCCCGGCGGGGGTCGCGGGCGCGGCGACCAGCACCACGGCCATCAGCGGCGCCAAGGCGGTTCCGGCGATCAGGGCGGAGACGGTGAACGGACGAAGCTGGGTCATGCCTGCATAGGTTCCATCGGTTTGCGGCGGACGCAAGGCGTCTCCCTCCCCGTTCGGGGAGGGCGGTCGGCGCGAAGCGACGGCCGGGTGGGGAGGGCTGGGCGACGGGAGCACGGTCTTGATGCGCCACCGCTTGAGCGCGGCCTTGCCGAGCCGCCCCCACCCGCTTCGCCTGCGGCTCAGCGCCCTCCCCCGGCGGGGGAGGGATAGGCGAGCGAGGCGCGCTTACTGCGGCGCGCCGGAGATGATGGCGGTGTGAGCGTTGCGGTTCTGGGCGAAGGCTTCCTCGGTGGAGCCTTGCGCGATCGGACGCTCCTTGCCGTAGGAGATGGTGTCGATGCGGTTGGCGGCGACGCCGCGGTTGACCAGATGGCTGCGCACGGCCTCGGCGCGGCGGGCGCCCAGGGCCAGGTTGTATTCGCGGGTGCCGCGTTCGTCGGCGTTGCCCTCGATGCGCACGCGCACGTTCGGATAACGGTTCAGCCACTGGGCCTGGGCGTCCAGGCGCGGCATGGCGTCGGCGCGGACCGAATAGCTGTCCAGATCGAAATAGACGCGATCGCCGATGTTCTGGCGGAAGTCGCCGACGGAGCCGGGGGCGGCGGCGCCGGGCAGCGTGCCGGGGTTCACCGGGCCGGTGGGGGCGCCGGGCTGGTTGGGCTGCGACGGCTGCGACGGACCGGGGTCGGGCTGGATGGGCTCGGGCTCGGGACGCGGGGCGCAGGCGGCCATGGCGGCGACCAGAACGCCGACGGTCGACAGACGGATGATCGAACGGTGGGATTGCATCAGGGTCGTCTCCTTCTCATGGCTCCGGCAGTAATCTGCCCAGCTTTGCCCTTAGCCCTAACCTTGGCTTTTCAAGGGCGCCAGCGGCGGTAACGCACAGTTGAGCGGTTGGCTCCCGACCGCCTTGCTCACCCCGGACAACTGTCCGAGGCCTGGCCGACGCCCAGATTGGCTGGCGGCGGGTCCAGCAGCGGCGACCAGGCGGGATCGCCGGCGGTGCCCGAATAGGACGCCTGACCCACCACCCGGCCGGTGACGTCCACGGTCCACAGGCGCGAGCCGCCGCCGGGCGCCTGGCGCGCGAACATGATGTAGCGGCCGTTGGGCGCCCAAGATGGCCCTTCCTCGAAATAGCTGGAGGACAGAATGCGCTCGCTACCGCCCGAGGCGTCCATGACGCCGATATGGAAGCGTCCGCCCTGTTGCTTGGTGAAGGCGATCAGGTCGCCGCGCGGGCTCCACGACGGCGCGGTGTAAACGCCGCCGCCGCGCGAGATGGGCCGCTGGCCCGAGCCGTCCGTGTTCATGGTGTAGAGCCGGGCCGAGCCGGAGCGGTCGGACACGAACACCAGCCGGCCGCCGTCCGGGCTGAACGACGGCGAGGTGTCGATGCCGGGATCGGACGTCAGGCGGCGCGTCTGGCGGGTGCGCAGGTTCATGATGTGAACGTCGGTGTTGCCGCCCACGCTTATGGAGAAGGCGATCTGCGAACCGTCAGGCGAAAAGCGCGGGGCGAACACCTGACCGGGGAACTCACCGATGCTTTCACGGCGGCCGGTCTGCAGGTTCATGATGTAGATGCGCGAATAGTCGTCACCCAGCGCCATGTAGGTGATTTCGTTGGGGTTGTTCGAGAAGCGCGGCGTCAGGATGATCTCCTCGCCGCTGGTCAGGAAGAAGGGGTTGAATCCGTCCTGATCCATCACGGCCAGGCGGCTGAAGCGCTCCAGCCCCGTGCCGCTTTCGGAGACGAACACCACGCGGGTGTCAAAATAGCCCTGTTCGCCGGTCAGGCGCTGATAGACCACGTCCGACACCTTGTGGGCCAGGCGGCGCCAGTTGTCGGGCGTGGCGGTGAAGGCGAAGCCCACCAGCTGGCATTCGCGGTAAGGGTCATAGAGGCGGAAGCCCACCTGCACCCGTCCGTCCGCCTGGGGCGTGGCCGAACCGTACAGCACCGCCTGGGCGCCGATGCGGGTCCACTGGGGGAAGTCCGGCTGGTTGGAGAGGCTGAGATCCTGCTGGATGAAGGCGTTGGGATCGATGGGATCGAAGAAGCCCGAGCGCTGCAGGTTGTTGGAGATGACGCCGGAGATGTCCGCGCCGTTGGGACCGCTGAACGGAGCGACGGCGATCTGGAGCGGGCGCAGGACGCCTTCAGTGATCTCCACTTCCTGGGGTCCGGACTGGGCCATCACCGGCGTGACGGCGGCCGGCGCCAGGGCGATGGCGGCGACGCCGGCGATCAGCGCGTTGAGGCGTTTGTTCGGTCGCATGAGATGAAATCTCCCCGGGCAGGCGGTTGGTAGGCGCTTCGGCATGGCGCCGGAGCATTGCGGCGACTTTCAGGCTTGGCCATGCGCGTGCAAGTCACAAACGCGCGGGCGGAATAGCGGCTCCCCTTCCCTCACCGGTTGGCGCAGGCTTGGTCGGCGCGGAAGCGGAAATTGATCTCCTGGGTCTGGAAACCGTCGGGCACGTCGAAGGGTTCGGCGGCGCGAACCGCGCGCAGCATGGCCTCGGACGCCGTGCGCCAGGTGGCGCCGCTGCGCTGGTCCGTCACGGTGGGACCCGAGCTGATGCGACCCGATGAGGTGATGGTGACGCGTACGGGAATGGACAGGTCGCGCATGCCCTCCAGATCGCAGTTCAGGATCCAGTGCCGGGTCACCTGACCGCCCAGATTGGCGATCTGGGAGCCCGTGGCGCGCGGCGCCTGACCCGCGCCGGACTGGCCGGTGGGGCGCTGTTGCTGGGTGCGCGGGCGGGGCTCGGCCAGGGCGTCCAGATCCAGGCCCGGATCTGGGCGGTTCTGGCTGGGGCGCGGCGCGGGAGTCGGACGGGCCTTTTCAGGCGGGGTCTGACTGGGACGCGGCGACGGCGCCGGGTCCGGGCGGCGCGTATCGGCGCGCTCGGGCGAAGGCTCAGGCGGGCGCGGCTGGGGCGGGGTCGGAACCTCGGGGATTTCCTCCAGCTGGGCCTCGGTTTCCAGCAACTCCTGAAGCGTCTCCAGCGCCTCGGCGTCGACCTGTTCGTCGGAGGGATTGTCGGCGGGGGCGGCGGCGGCCACCTCGCTGGAAACGATGCTGACCGGCACCGAGGACACCATCACCGGCGGATCCTTGCGCGGCCACGGAATCAGGGCGAGCGCCACCACGGCCGCATGCAGCCCGATCGAGGCGATCGTGGCGATGCCGGGACGGCGCATGGGCTCAGCCTTCGCTTTCGGGCGCGGGGGCCGTGGACGCGGCGGTCGAAGCCGTCGGGGCCGTGTCGGTGATCAGATTGATGCTTGAGAAGCCGCTGGCTGACAGCCGCGCCATGACCCGGGCCACCGCCTCATAGGGCGCGGCGCCGTCGGCGCGCACGAAGATGGGCCGGTCCGTCACGCCTGCCCCGGCGATGGCGGCCACGCGGGGGCCCAGCTGGTCGAGGCTGGCGGGGTCCTGATCCACATAAATGCCGCCCGCCCGATCCACCGAAACGCTGATCGGCTCGTTTTCCGCCGACACTGCAGACGCATCCGTGCGCGGCAGCTCCAGCGGCACGCCGACGGTCAGCAGGGGGGCCGAGATCATGAAGATGATCAGCAGCACCAGCATCACGTCCACCAGGGGCGTGACGTTGATCTCGCTCAGCGGGCGCTTCTTGGCGCGGCGGCGGCCCCGCACATGGCCGCTCGCGCCGGGACCGGAACCCAGGGCCATGGCTCAGCGCCCCCGGTTGAAGCCGTCGAAATCGGACGGCGGCGGAGGCGGCGGCGTGGCGGCGGCCCCGCCCAGACGGCGGGCCACGGCGGCCTGAAGGTCGTCGGCGAAGCTTTCCAGACGGCCGGTGAACTTGCCCGCGTCGATGGAGAACTTGTTGTAGGCCATGTAGGCCGGGATAGCGGCGGCCAGGCCGATGGCTGTGGCGAACAGGGCCTCGGCGATGGCCGGGGCCACGGTGGTCAGGTTGGTGTTGCCGGCCTCGGCGATGGCTCCGAAGGCGTTCATGATGCCCCAGACCGTGCCGAACAGGCCGATGAAGGGCGACGAGGTGGCCACCACCGACAGCACGCCCAGCCCGTCCTCTACCTTCTGGCTCTCACGGGCAATGACCGAGTCCAGGCTGCGGTCGATGCGCGAGATAAGCATGGCGCTCTGATGGTCGGTCAGGTTCTGGCCGCGGGCGGTGCGCCACTCGGTCATGGCCAGCACCAGCATGCGCGGCAGGGGGTGGGACGGATTGGCGCCCGCCTGATTGGCCATGTCCTCCAGCGACCGGCCCGAGGCCAGATCATTCTCGAAGGCGTTGGCCTGGCGGTTCAGCGAAGCGAATTTGAACGCCTTGTCCAGAATGACGGCCCAGGACCACAGCGAGGCGATGGCCAGGCCGATCATCACCGCCTTCACCACCCAGTCGGCGGCGAGGAACAGCGCGATGGGATCCAGCATGGAGGCGGTGTGAGGAGCGGCGTCGACCATAAAATTCAGTCCCTGGTGGGCGTGGGCGAAGAATCGCCGCGCGCCGTGCAAGCATCGGGCCTATCCATCCGGATGGCGTGACGATTTCAAGGCTTAAGGGTTAACAGGCGGGTGTGACGGGCTGAAAAACCGGATTCGTCAGGGTTTCAGCCACGGGGTGACGGCGGCGATCAGGGTGGCGGGCGCGCGGCGGGGACGACCAGTCAGGTCGATGACCGCAGCCTCCACCTGGGCCGAGCACAGAACCTCGTCGCCGCGTTCTATGGTCTGGCGGATGGTCAGGCGCGGGCCGCGCAGGGTGTCATAGGTGGTGCGCACGATCAGGGCGTCGTCGATGCGGGCGGCCTTGAGGAAGCGCAGGTCCATGCTGGTGATGACGAAGGCCAGCGGCGTCTCGCCCGCCAGCAGGTCGGCGTGGCCCACCCCCGCCAGCCGCAGGAAGTCGGATCGTCCCCGCTCGAAATAGCGCACATAGTTGGCGTGATAGACGAGGCCGGTGAAATCGGTGTCCTCGTAATAGACGCGCACGGGCAGGATATGCTCCCGGCCCTCGAAACGGCCGGCGGTGGGGAGGTCGGTCATGACTGCCTGACTAGCAGAAACCGCCTACTTCCCGAACAGCCCGCCCTGTTCCGGTGTTCGCGGCGGCTCGGTCAGGCCCAGGTGGGCGTAGGCTTTCGCGCAGGCCATGCGGCCGCGGGGGGTGCGCTGGATGAAGCCTTGTTGCAGCAGATAGGGCTCGATCACGTCCTCCACCGCATCGCGGGCCTCGGCGATGGCGGCGGCGAGGGTGTCCATGCCCACGGGGCCGCCGCCGTAATTCTCGATCAGGGCCTTCAGAAAGCGGCGATCCAGGGAATCCAGCCCCGCCTCGTCCACCTCCAGCCGCGCAAGCGCGCGGGCGGCGGCGAGGCGGTCGATGACGGGTGAGCCCTCCGCCTCGGCGAAGTCGCGCACCCGGCGCAGCAGGCGGCCGGCCACCCGGGGGGTGCCGCGCGCGCGGCTGGCGATCTCCAGCGCGCCCTCGTCGTCGATGGGCGCGCCCATCTTGCGAGCCGCGCCGGTGATGACCCGGACCAGTTCGGCCGGGGTGTAGAACTCCAGCCGCAGGGGGATGCCGAACCGGTCGCGCAGAGGCGTCGCCAACAGGCCCGCGCGGGTGGTGGCGCCCACCAGGGTGAAAGGCGCCAGATCGATGCGCACGCTACGCGCCGAGGGCCCCTCGCCGATGATCAGGTCCAGCACATGATCCTCCATGGCGGGATAGAGGATTTCCTCCACCGCCGGGTTCAGGCGGTGGATTTCGTCGATGAACAGGACGTCGCGAGGCTCCAGATTGGTCAGGATGGCCGCCAGATCGCCCGCCTTGGCCAGAATGGGGCCGGAGGTGGCGCGGAAGCCGACGCCCAGCTCGCGGGCCACGATCTGGGCCAGGGTGGTCTTGCCCAGCCCCGGCGGGCCGAACAGCAGCACATGGTCCAGGGACTCGGCCCGGCCGCGCGCGGCGTCGATGAAGACCTTCAGATTGCCCTTGGCCTGCTCCTGACCGACGAATTCGGACAGCGTCTGGGGCCGCAGCGCGCGATCGTGGCTTTCGCCCGGGGCCGCGTCGCTGGAGATGATGCGATCGTCGGTCACCGCCCCAGCTCCTGCAGGGCGGCGCGGATGACGGCGGAGAGATCGGCGTCCTCACCCAGCTTGATGATCGCGTGATCCACGGCGCGGCGGGCGTTGACCTCGGCCACGCCCAGACCCAGCAGGGCCGAGACCGCCTCGCCGGTGATGGAGGGCACCGGCGCCGACGGCGCGCTGTGAACGCCAGGCGCGGAGGGGGCGAAGGTCGTGTCGCCCAGCGGCTTGCCCTTCAGCTCGGTGACGATGCGCAGGGCCAGCTTGGGTCCGACCCCGTTGGCGCGGGCCACGGCCGCCTTGTCCTCGCGGGCTACGGCGGCGGCCAGCTCGCCCGGCGGCAGCACGTCCAGCACCGCCAGCGCCGCCTTGGGCCCCACGCCCTGAATGGCCAGAAGGGTGGTGAAAGCGCGGCGCTCGTCCCGGGTCAGGAAGCCGTACAGGCGCGGGCCGTTCTCCTGACTCCACTGGGTCTCCACATGCAGGATGGCCTCGTCGCCGGGCGCGGGGAGGCGCTGCAGGGTGCGGGCGCCGCAGCTGGCCACATAGCCGACTCCGGCGCAGTCGATCAGGCAGTCGTGCTCGCCGGTCTCGACCAAAGTACCCCTCAGACGCCCGATCATGCGGCCAGCGTCCGGACGCGGCGCAGGTGGGCGTGGGTGATGGCGACGGCCAAGGCGTCGGCGGCGTCGGCCTTCACATCGCCCGCCGTGGGCAGCAGACGGCGGATCATGAAGGCGATCTGGGTCTTGTCGGCGTGGCCGGCGCCCACCACGGCCTTCTTGATCTGGTTGGGCGCGTATTCGGCCACGGACAGGCCGCAGCGGGCCGGGCCCAGCATGACGGCGGCGCGGGCGTGGCCCAGCTTCAGGGTGGAGGACGGGTTCATGTTGACGAACACCTCCTCGATGGCCGCCTCGTCACAGCGGTGCTCGGCGCAAATCGCCCCGACGGCTTCAAGCAGATGCAGCAAGCGTTCGGAGAAGGGCGCAGTCTCGGGCGGGGCCACCACGCCGTGGGCCACCCACGACAGGCGCGCGCCCTCGCAGGCGATGACGCCCCATCCGGTGCGTCGCAGGCCGGGGTCCAGGCCGAGGACTCGAATCGCGCTGTTCGTCATTCGTTCCAGTCATGCCCCAAAGAGGGTTAGCGAACAATGACCAGCCCCGTCAGTTGTCGTGTTCAGTCGTCTCTGGGATCGAGGCGGAAGCCGGTGACGCCGGGCACGGCGCCCAGCCTGTCGCCCAGTTCGGCCAAGTGCGCGTCGCTGGCCCGCAGGCGGTAAAGACGGCGCACCTGATCGCCGTCGCGGGTGTAGCCCGTGCGCTTCAGGGCGCCGTCGTGTTCCGACAGGATGGCCTCCACCGCCTCGGCGGGGGCGGCGCCGGCGGTCCAGCACACCTCGGCGTCCACCACTGTCTTCTGGGGCAAACCCTTGGACACCACCCGCAGCACGATCAGGATGAGAGCCGTCACAACCGTCGCCAGCCCGCCCAGAGCGAACATGCCGACGCCGAACAGGATGCCGATGGCCGAGGTGATCCACAGGGACGCCGCCGTGGTCAGGCCGTGGATGGAGAAGCCGGTGCGGAAGATCACCCCGGCGCACAGGAAGCCGATGCCCGTCAGGATGCCGTGGGCCATGCGGGTCGGGTCCATGACCAGATTGACGTCACCGGTCAGATCGAAGGTCCACTGGGCCTGATGCACGGCCGCCAGCATCAGCAGGGCCGAGGACAGGCTGACCAGGATATGGGTGCGGAAACCCGCCGGCCGGCCGCGATACTCCCGCTCGAACCCGATCATGGCCCCCGCGATCAGAGCGCCCAGGATGGGGCCGGCGTATTGCATCAGGTCATTGAGCATGAGGGCTCAACGCGGCGGGAAGCGGAACGGTTCGGTTTTCCACCATCCGCTCATCCCCGTGAACGCGGGCACCCAGTGCTTTGGGTGTTGCAGCGGGTCACGAACACGCGCCGTTCGCCCGTCCTGAGGCGCCGACGTCAAGCTGGACAGGACTGGATCCCCGCCTTCGCGGGGATGAGCGGAAAGAGAGTATCTAAGCGCGCAGCGCCTCGACGCCCGGCAGGGGCTTGCCCTCCATCCACTCCAGGAAGGCGCCGCCGGCGGTGGAGACGAAGGTCATGTCGTCCACGACTCCCGCGTGGTTCAGGGCCGAGACGGTGTCGCCGCCGCCCGCGACGGCGGTGATCTTGCCGGCCTTGGCCAGTTCGGCGGCGTGGCGTGCGGCGTCCACCGTGGCCTTGTCGAAGGGCGGCACCTCGAACACGCCCAGCGGGCCGTTCCAGATCAGGGTCTTGGACAGGTCCATGGCGCGTTTCAGGCGGGCGACGGTCTCGGGCCCGGCGTCCAGGATCAGGTCGTCGGCGGCGATGCGGTCCAGGGCGCGGACGCCGGACTCCACGCCCGGCTTGACCGCCTTGGCGACCACCACGTCCACGGGCAGCAGCAGTTCGCAGCGCTGACGGCGGGCTTCTTCGATGATCTCGCGGGCGGTGTCGGCCATGTCCTTTTCACAGAGGGAGCCGCCGATATCGACGCCCTGCGCGAACAGGAAGGTGTTGGCCATGCCGCCACCGATGGCCAAGTGGTCCAGCTGGGCCACCAGATTCTTCAGCAGGTCCAGCTTGGATGAGACCTTGGCCCCGCCGACGATGCCCAGCACCGGCTTGACCGGGGTCCCCAGCGCCTTGTCCAGCGCCTCCAGCTCTCGGCGCATGGACTCGCCGGCGTAGGCGGGCAGCAGGCGCGCGATGCCCTCGGTGGAGGCGTGGGCGCGGTGCGCGGCCGAGAAGGCGTCGTTCACATAGATGTCGCCCAGCTTGGCCAATTCGGCGGCGAAATCGGGGTCGTTCTTCTCCTCGCCCGCGTGGAAGCGCACGTTTTCCAGCAGGGCCACGCCTCCGGGGGCCAGATCGTCGGCGATCACGGCGCGGGGCGTCTCGCCGACGCAGTCCTCGGCGAACCAGACCGGGGCGCTGAGCAACAGCTCCAGCGGCTCCACCACCGGCCTCAGGCTCATCTCGGGGTTCGGCTGGCCCTTGGGCCGCCCGAAGTGCGCCATCAGCACCACCTTTGCGCCCAGATCCCGCAGAGCGTTGATGGTGGGCAGGGCGGCGCGCAGGCGGGTGTCGTCGCTGACCTTGCCGCCTTCCATGGGCACGTTGAAGTCCACGCGGACCAGGGCGGTCTTGCCGGACAGGTCGGTGAGGTCGGAGAGGGTGCGGAAGGAGGTCATGGTCAGTCCTGCGGCTCATGCCGCTGATAAATCAGATAGGTAAGAGCCTTAGGCATGGCCTGATCACCGCAGACGATAAATCGCTCGTCGATCTTAGCGTCCACGAAATCAGCGATGATTTCAGTGCCCGCAGACTGAACCAGATCGATCTCTTCGGCCGCAGGCGCTTCTCCAAAAACAGCCTGACAGATGACTGTTTCATCATTCATCTCGACCGAGAACGATCTCAGATTCGGGGTGACAGCGCCGAGCAGGGCATGCTGGGCGGACAGCCTGAGGAGGATATCCGCCCCCGGCTTCATCAGATCAGCTTACTCATCGCCAGCGCCGTGTCGCTCATGCGCGTGGCGAAGCCCCATTCGTTGTCGTACCAGCTGAGGACGCGCACCAGCGAGCCGTCGATGACCTGGGTCTGCGGCAGGGCGGCGGTGGAGGACGCGGCGATGTGGTTCATGTCGCTGGACACCACCGGGTCGGTGGTGGTGAACAGCACCCCCTTCATGGCGCCGTCGGCGGCGGCCTGCAGCGCCTCGTTGACCTCGTCCACCGAGGTGTCGCGCCCGGCGACCACCTTCAGGTCCACCACCGAGACGTTGGGGGTGGGCACGCGGATGGACGAGCCGTCCAGCTTGCCCTTCAGTTCCGGCAGCACCAGACCCACGGCCTTGGCCGCGCCGGTGGAGGTGGGGATCATGGACAGGCTGGCGGCGCGGCCGCGGTACAGATCCTTGTGCATGGTATCCAGCGTCGGCTGGTCGCCGGTGTAGGCGTGGATGGTGGTCATGTAGCCGCGCTGGATGCCCACCAGGTCGTGCAGCACCTTGGCGATGGGGGCCAGGCAGTTGGTGGTGCAGCTGGCGTTGGACACGATGATGTCGTCCGCCGTCAGGCTGTCATGGTTGACGCCATAGACGATGGTCTTGTCCGCGCCGTCGCCGGGGGCCGAGATCAGCACCCGCTTGGCGCCGGCCTTCAGGTGAGCGCTGGCCTTTTCCTTCGACGTGAAGATGCCGGTGCACTCGAACGCGATGTCCACGTTCAGGTCCTTGTGCGGCAGGTTGGCCGGGTCGCGCTCGGCCGTGACCTTGATCTTGCCCAGGCCCACGTCGATCCAGTCGTCGCCGGACTCCACCGTGCCGGGGAAGCGGCCGTGGACCGAGTCGTACTTCAGCAGGTGGGCGTTGGTGGCCACCGGGCCCAGGTCGTTGATCGCCACCACCTCGATGTCGCGGCGCCCGTGCTCGACGATGGAGCGCAGGACCAGACGGCCGATACGGCCGAAACCATTGATGGCGACGCGAACGGTCATGGGATGGAACCTCTTCCTGAAGGGCCTGACGGCGATGTTTTGGTTGGCGTCTTAGTGACGCCCCGGCGCGCGGGATTCAAGTCCGGCCACGGTCACGCTCTGCAAGCGTCGGTGACGGCGTCAGGTTTCGCGGGCCGCAGGCAGCGTCAGGCGCGCGGTCAGGCCGCCGCCAGGGCGGGTCTCCAGCGTCACCTCGCCCCCGTGGGCGCGGGCGATGCGGCGCGCGACGGCCAGGCCCAGACCCGCCCCGCCGGTCTGACGATTGCGCGAGCGTTCGCCCCGGCTGAACGGCTCGAACAGGGCCTCGACCTGATCCGGCGGAATCCCGGGACCGTCGTCCTCGATCACGACGGACACGCCGCCGGAGCCGGTCTGGGTCCGGACCCGGGCGGCGCCAGCGAACTTCACCGCATTGTCGATGAGATTGGCCAGGGCCCGGCGCAGGGCTGCGGCGTCGCCCGTCGCCTCGGCGGCCTTGCGACCGGTCATGGAGACCGCCGCGCCCGTCTCGGCGAAATCGCGCACCGTTTCCCGCGCCAGGCGGGTCAGGTTCAGCCGCGCGTGCGGCCGGCCTTCCTGTTCCCCCCGCGCATAGGCCAGGGCGTGGGCGATCAGGGCGTCCATCTCCTCGATGTCGGCGGCCATGCGGTCACGCACGGCGGGCGCGGCCTGCTCGGCGCGGAATCGGAGGCGGGTCAGGGGCGTGCGCAGGTCGTGGGCGATGGCGGCGATGGTCTGGGTGCGCTCGGCCACATGGCGGCGGATGCGATCCTGCATGTCATTGAAGGCGGCCATGGCGGTGCGCACCTCGCGTGGCCCGGACGGGGTCAGGGGCTCGGCCTCCGGGTTCGCGCCCAGCCGCTGGGCGGCGTCAGCGAACAGGCGGATGGGCCGGGTCAGGCGGCGGGCCATGATCCAGACCAGCGGCGCCAGCAGGGCCAGGGTGATCAGAAGGCCTATCAGGATGCGGGCCTGCCACGGGCTGAGCAGGCCGCGGGGCGGGCTGACCACCGCCCAGCGCCCGTCCTCCATCTGGAAGGCCGCCGTGAAGGGCGCGAAGGTCAGGTGTTCGGCCAGAAGGGTGAAGCCGGCCCCGCCCCGCTCAATGCGGATCGGCGCCCCCGCTTCTGCCTGACGCACGACCCGAACCTCTGTGTGGACCTCGGTCGGGGCTTCAGCGGACGGTAGAGCCGGGACGACGGACGACTCCTCCTGCTCCCCGCGCTGGACGAAGACGAAACTCTCGCTGCGTTGCTGGGCCCCGCCTCCCGGCGAAAGCCCCCGCAAGGACGGTGCGAACCGATCACGGCGCGGCGCCTCCAGCCGCACGCGGACAGCGTCAGGCTCTACATCGAGGCGTTCGGCGAGGGCGGCGGCCAGCGCGGTTTCAAGCGGCGATGTCTGCGGGGCCGAGGGCGGCTGGCCGGCCATGCGGCGGCGCAGGGGGCGGCCGTCCGATGTTTCGGCTTCCCCGCCCCTCAGGGCCTCGGCGGCGGCGGAGACGCTGAAGCCTGCCGGGCGCGGTTCGGGCGCCATCACGATCAGGGCGAAGGTCACCGCCTGGGCCGCGATCACCGCCACCGCCGCCAGGGCCGCCACCTGGACCAGCACCGGCGGCGCGGTCCATCCCGAGATCCAGCGTCTCATCGCGTCACCGCCGCGTCGAACAGGTAGCCCTCGCCCCGCCGGGTGACGATCAGGTGGCGGCCGGAGCCGTCATCCAGCTTCTTCCTCAGTCGGCTGATCTGTACGTCCACGGCGCGGTCGAAACTGTCGGCGGTCTGGCCGAAGGCGGCGTCCAGCAGCTGGTCGCGGCTCATGACCCGGCCAGGGCGCCGCGCCAGGGCGTGCAGCAGGGCGAACTCGCCGGCCGTCAAGGGTACGGCGCGGCCGTCCGGCGTCGCGAGTTCATGGCGGGTCAGGTCCAGCCGCCAGCCCGCGAAGGCCAACACCCGCGTCTCGCCCACGGGCGCCGAGCCGTCGCGCCGCCGCAGCACCGCGCGCACCCGCGCCAACAGCTCTCGCGGATTGCAGGGCTTGGCCAGATAGTCGTCGGCGCCCAGCTCAAGCCCCACGATGCGGTCCGTCTCCTCGCCCATGGCCGACAGCATCACCACCGGCTGGCCCCGCGCGGCCAGCCGACGACAGGCGGACAGACCGTCCTCGCCGGGCATCATCACGTCCAGCACCACCAGATCGGCGGGCCGCGCCTGCAGCGCCCGGTCCATCTCGGCGGCGGAGGCGACGGGTTCGGCGGCATAGCCGTGCCGGTCCAGATACTCGCACAGCACCTCGCGGATGCCGGGGTCGTCATCCACCACCAGCAGGCGTGGGCGGGCTTTGGCGTCGGTCATGAGCCTCATTCTGAAAGGCTGTGGCGGCGCACGTATTTCAAGGCTGAAACAAAGGCCGGGTCGAGTGAAATATCCCAGCAAGGCGGCCGTGCTTCTTCATGGCCGTCCGCGCCCGATCGAAGGCGCACAAACGGGAGACCTCTCATGCGCACCGCCGCCGCCATCGCCGCCCTCATGCTCATCGCTCCCGCCGCCGGGGCGCAGGACGCCGAAACCCGCACCGAAACCCGCGTCATGGTCCTGAACGGGCCCGGCGGCGAGGGCGGGCTGGACCGGGACGGCGACGGCTATGTCACGCGCGACGAATTCCTGACGCCCATGATGACCGCCTGGGAGCGGATCGACGTCGAGGGCGCCGGCCGCGTGTCCGCCGAGGATCTGGCCCGGGGCGTTGGCGGCGGCGAGGACGGCGAGCGTCACGTCTTCATGTTCCGCTCGGGCGAAGACGGTCCGATGGAATGGCATGGGGAGGACGGCCCGGTGATCATCGAACGCTCGGGCGGCGGGGACGGCGAGACCCGCGTGGAGGTGCGTCGCATCGTGCGCGGCGGTCCGGGCGGCGAGTACGACGGCGGACACGGCCCGCGCATCATGATGCTGGGCGACAGCGACGGCGCCATGGACACCGACGGCGACGGCCGCGTGTCAGAGGCCGAGTTCCTGGCCCGCATGGGCGACGCCTTCCGCCGCATGGACGCCGACGGCTCCGGCTATCTGGAAGACGGTGAACACGGCGCGCGGCGCATCGTCCGCCGCGAGCGCGTGGAAGAATAGGGTTGGGCGGCAGGGAGAAGGCATACGCCGCCTTCTCCCTGCCAGCGCGTCAGACCGTGGTTGCGGTCGGGCGGACGATGATCTCGCTGACGTCCACCTCGCGCGGCTGTTCGATGGCGAAGCGCACGGCGCGGGCGATGGCCTCGGCCGGGATCGCCTTCTTGCGGTACTCGTCGATGAAGGCGGCGGTGTCGGCGTGGGTGATCGTTTCAGCCAGCTCCGATTCCGTGACGCCCGGCGAGACGACCGAGACCCGCACCTTGTCCGTTTCCTGACGCAGGGACTCCGAGATCACCCGCACCGCGAACTTGGTGGCGCAATAGACCGAGGCTGTGGGCAGTATCTGGTGCCCGGCGGTAGAGGCGATGTTGATGATCTGACCCTCGCCCTGTTCCTCCATGACCGGCAGGGCCGCCGCAATGCCGTGCAGGACGCCGCGGATGTTGACGTCGATCATGCGGTCCCATTCGTCGACCTTAAGCGCGGCCATCGGCGACAGGGGCATGACGCCCGCATTGTTGACGATCACGTCCACCCGACCGAAGCGCTCGCGCGCTGCGTCCACGAAGGCCTGCACGTCCTCACGCGAGGTCACATCCAGGGAGCGGGCCATGGCCTGGCCGCCCGTCGCCTCGATTTCGGCCTTCAGGGCTTCCAGCCGATCCAGCCGCCGCGCGCCGATCACCACCTGTGCGCCGGCCCCGGCCAGTTCGCGGGCGATCGCCTCGCCGATGCCGCTGCTGGCCCCGGTCACGAGCACCACCTTGTTCATTGCTTGCGTCATGTCTGCCTCCTTTGATCTGGCGAGACAGGAGATAGGACGCGGCGGGACCGGGGCGTTAGAATGGTCCTCCGGCATCCTTGCACGATCCTCCACACTGCGGCATGTCGGCTTGCGAACCGCGCGCGCGGGTGGGAAGCAGAAGCATGGAAAATCTCGCCTCCATAATCGCCAGACACACGTCCGGAAACGGCGTGGTGGAAACGGCCATTCCCGGCATGGCGGTCATTCGACAGACACAGCCGACGGACCGGATTCCGGTTCTGCACCAACCGGCGGTTTGCATCATCGCCCAGGGCGCCAAGGTGATCATGCTGGGCGAGGAGACCTATCGCTATGACGCGGCCTCCCATCTGGTGGTGTCCGTGGACCTGCCTCTGACCGGGCAGGTGACCGAGGCTTCGCCCGAGCGTCCCTATCTGTGCCTGCGCATCGATCTGGAACCGGCGCTGCTGACCGAGCTGATGACCCAGCGCCCGCCCCCGCCGGGCGAGGAAGGGTCGCGCGGAGTCCACCTCAGCCGCACCACCCCCGAACTGGCGGACGCCGCGACGCGCATGGTGCAGCTGTTGGACAATCCGGAGCACGCTGCGGTTCTCGCCCCCCTGATCCGGCGGGAGATCCACTACTGGCTGCTGACAGGCGATCAGGCGGGCGTGGTGCGCGAGATCGGCGCGCCCGACAGCCGGCTTTCCCATGTCAGCCGCGCCATCACCTGGATCCGGGACAATTATCATCTCCCGTTCCGCATGGACACCCTGGCCCGTGAGGCGGGCATGAGCCCCTCGGCCCTGCACCAGCACTTCAAGGCGGTGACGGCCATGAGCCCCCTTCAGTACCAGAAGCAGATCCGCCTGCAGGAGGCTCGCCGCCTCATGCTGAGCGAAGCCTGCGACGCCCAGGGCGCGGGCTTCCAGGTGGGCTATGACAGCCCGTCCCAGTTCTCGCGCGAATACGCCCGCCTGTTCGGAACGCCACCCGCCCGGGACGCCGCCCGGCTGCGCGCCGAGGGGATGCTGGCGGCGGTCGTCTGACGGCGCAGTCTGATCAGACGGCGAGCCCGTATCGCCCCTTAAGCCCTGACAGGCCTGACGCGCGAGGCCGCCTCGCGGGCCCGTTCACGAGCCTGATCCGTGTCATCACCACGCGCTAAAGCCACACCCATGCGGCGGCGCTCGAAGCTTTCGGGCTTGCCGAACAGGCGGATGTCGGCTGCAGGCACGGACAGGGCGTGATCGACGCCTTCGAAGGCGATGCCCTGCGCATCCATGCCGCCATAGATGACGGCGCTGGCGGCGATGTCGGTGCGGCTGACGTCCACCGGCAGGCCCAGGATGGCGCGGGCGTGGATGGCGAACTCGCTGAAGCGCTGGCTGGCGAGGGTGACCAGCCCGGTGTCGTGCGGGCGGGGCGAGACCTCGGAGAACCAGACCTGATCGCCCTTCACGAACAGTTCCACACCGAACAGGCCAAGGCCGCCGAGGGATTCCGTGACCTTGCGGGCGATGTCCTGCGCCGAGTTCAGCGCCGTGTCGGTCATGGCCTGCGGCTGCCAGCTTTCCACATAGTCGCCCTTGACCTGACGGTGGCCGATGGGGTCGCAGAAATCGGTGACCACCTGACCATCACGCAAAGAACGCACGGTCAGCAGGGTGATCTCGAAATCGAAGTCGATGCGCCCCTCGACGATCACCCGCGCCGTCTCGACCCGGCCGCCCGACTGGGCGTAGGCCCAGGCGTTGGCGCAATCCTCCAGCGCCTCCACATAGCTCTGGCCCTTGCCCGAGGAGGACATGACCGGCTTGACGAAGACCGGCAGGCCGATGCGGTTCGCCGCGTCCGCCAGTTCCAGAGCCGAGCCGGCGAAGGCGTAGGGGCTGGTGGGCAACCCAAGTTCCTCGGCGGCCAGACGGCGGATGCCCTCGCGGTTCATGGTCAGCTGCGTGGCGCGGGCTGTCGGGATGACGGTGGCCATGCCCGCCGCCTCGATGTCGGCCAGCACCTCGGTGGCGATGGCCTCGATCTCGGGCACGATGATGTGCGGCGCCTCGGCCATGATGACCCCGTTCAGAACGTGCGGGTCGGTCATGGGGATGACGTGGCTGCGGTGGGCCACCTGCATGGCCGGAGCGTTCGCATAGCGATCCACCGCCACCACTTCGGCGCCCAGACGCTGCAGCTCGATGGCCACTTCCTTGCCCAGTTCGCCCGCGCCCAGCAGCATGACGCGCACGGCGGTGTCGGAAAGCGGCGTGCCCAGTTTCATGACCATTTCCTTCTCCGGCGCGCGGGGCCCCTTCTCCCGCCGGGAGAAGGACATGAAGATCAGAGTCGTTCCTTCACCTGCGCCACCACCGCGTCGGCGGTGATGCCGAAGCCTTCGTACAGGCGCGGGGCCGGGGCCGATGCGCCGAAGGACGACATGCCGACGAAGCCCCCGTCCTCGCCGATGAAGCGCTCCCAGCCCTGCTTGATGGCGGCCTCGACGGCCACGCGGACCGTGCCCCGGCCGATGACCGCGTCCTGATAGGCCTTGGGCTGCTGCTCGAACAGTTCGAAACAGGGAACCGAGACCACGCGGGTGGGAACGCCCTGGGCCTGAAGGGTGTCGCGGGCCTTGAGCGCCAGCGGAACCTCGGTGCCGGTGGCGAACAGGGTGGCCTTCGCCTCACCGTCGGCGGGGCGCAGCTCATAGGCGCCCTTGCCGCACAGGTTTTCATCGGACGCCGTGACGCGCACCGCTTCGGTCTTCTGGCGCGACAGGGCCATGGCCGACGGGGCGGCGCGATGCTCCAGCGCCAGCTTCCAGCACTCGAACGCCTCCACCGTGTCGGCCGGGCGGAACACCAGCAGATTCGGAATGGCGCGCAGGGCGGCCAGATGCTCCACAGGCTGGTGGGTGGGGCCGTCCTCGCCCAGGCCGATGGAGTCGTGAGTCAGCACGTGGACAACACGGATGCCCATCAGGGCCGCCAGACGGATCGACGGGCGCGAATAGTCCGAGAACACCATGAAGGTGCCGCCGTAGGGGATGACCCCGCCGTGCAGCGCCATGCCGTTCATGGCCGCGGCCATGCCGTGCTCGCGGATGCCCCAGTTCACATAGCGGCCGGAATAGTCCGGCGTATCGAGGATGGGCGTGTCCTTGACGTAGGTGTTGTTGGAGCCGGTCAGGTCGGCCGAGCCGCCGATCATCTCGGGGATGTGGCCGAACAGTTCGGTCAGGGCGGCGCCCGACGACTGGCGCGTGGCCTGGGCCGGTTTCGTCTCCACCAGTTCGGCGATCTTGGCGTCCAGGGCGTCGAAGGCGCCCGTGGGCAGGTCGCCCTTCATGGCGCGGGTGAAGTGCTCCGCCTGCGGGTGCGCGGCCAGCCGGCCTTCCCAGGCCTTGCGCAGCTTGCCGCCCCGGCGGCCGACGGCGCGCCAGGCCTTCTCGATGTTTTCCGGCAGGTCGAACGGGGCGTGATCCCAGTTCAGGCCCAGACGGGTGGCGGCCACCTCGGCGGCGCCCAGGGCCGCGCCATGGGTCTTGTGGCTGCCTTCCATGGTGGCGGCGCCGCGGCCGATCTTCGTCTTGCAGGCGATCAGGGTCGGCTTGTCCTGCCGCGTGGCCCACACCAGGGCGCGGCGGATCTGGCCTTCGTCATGGCCGTCGATGGCCTTGACCGCCCAGCCCGAGGCCTTGAAGCGCGCCAGCTGGTCGGTGGCGTCCGACAGGCGCACCGAGCCGTCGATGGTGATGTCGTTGTCGTCCCACAGCACGGTCAGGCGGTTCAGCTTCAGCCGCCCGGCGATGCCGATGGCCTCCTGGCTGACGCCCTCCATCAGACAGCCGTCGCCGGCGATGACCCAGGTGCGGTGATCCACCAGATCGTCGCCGAAGCGCGCGTTCAGGTGCCGCTCGGCCATGGCGAAGCCCACGGCGTTGGCCAGGCCCTGGCCCAGCGGCCCGGTGGTGGTCTCGGCGCCGGGGATATGGCCGTACTCGGGATGGCCCGCCGTCTTCGATCCCCACTGACGGAAGTTGGATAGCTCCTCCTTCGTCACGGCCTTGTAGCCGGTCAGGTGAAGCAGGCTGTACAGCAGCATGGAGCCGTGGCCCGCCGACAGGATGAACCGGTCCCGGTCCGCCCAGTCCGGACGGCTGGCGTCGAACTTCAGATATTTCGAGAACAGCACCGTCGCCACATCAGCCATGCCCATGGGCATGCCGGGGTGGCCGCTGGCGGCCTTTTCCACCGCGTCCATGGACAGCACCCGGATCGCATCGGCCATCTGGCGCGCGGTGGGCTTTGCGGGCGGGGTGCGGGTGGTCTGGGGTTCGGCCACGGCGGCGGACCTCTCGAACAATGAATAGTAAACGGGGGCGGCGCCGCTTTACCCCGACGCGCCTTCGGGTTCTATACGAAAACTGGAGGATTTGAGCATGGCTGACGCCGTCGAGGCCGCACGGGCCCGCATCGACCGTGCGCTGAACGATCTGGAGCGCAAGGTGCGCGAGCTGAAGGCGCGCCCGGCGCCGATCCGCGACGACGACCTGTTCGCCCCGCGTCCCGGCGACGGCGCCGAGACCGGAAACGCCGCCCGGGTAGCCGAGCTGGAGACCGCCGCCGACGAGGCGTCGAAGGCCCTGTCCCGCGCCGCGGACGAGGTTCGCGCCATGCTGAACGGAGAGGACTGATGGCCACCGTCACCGTCGAGATCAATGGCCGTCCCTATGCGGTGGGCTGCGCCGACGGTCAGGAAGAGCGCGTGCGCATCCTGGCGAAACAGTTCGACAATCATGTCCGCGACGTGGCCGCCGATGTGGGCCAGGTGGGCGATATCCGCCTCTTCCTGATGGCGGCCCTTGTTCTGGCCGACCAGCTTCAGGAAGCCCGCATGGGCGAGGCTCCAGCCGCTCCTGCGGCCGCCCCTTCCGAGGCCGGCGTGGCCGAAGCCCTGAACGCCGTGGCCGCCCGCATCGAGAAGATCGCGGCAGGGATCTGACTTCTGCCCCTCACCCAATCTCTCCTCGCGAGCGGGGAGAGGAGCAGAACTGAATCCGCCTTGTTGCAGACACCGCCCGCGCCTATCTTGCGCGGTGGCGGGTCATGCTGTGGCTCACGTCGAAGGCAACATATCCTCGCGGCCTTAATTCACTCGAAGGGAGTTGTCCCTGTCCGGGCTCGTGGGCCTGGGCATACGGCGCCCACCTGGTTATCCAGGCTCGAGAGGATCAAACCGTCCTTCACGGCTCTCGCGGCGCCGCCAACCTTTCTTCCTGAAAATGCGCTAAGGCTGGGATCGTGACCGTCAAATCCGATCTTCGCGCCGCCATGCGCGGCCGCCGCAAACAGGCGGCCGACGCGAACCCCTACGCCGCCGAGCGGCTGGTGGAGCATGTGGGCGCCATGCTGGATGCTCTGTTTTCCAGCACCGGCGACTTCGCGACAGACGCCCCCGACCGGACCCTCACCGCGGCCCTCTATGGGGCGCAGGGGTCCGAGATGGACGCCGCCCCCCTGGCTCGCGCCCTGATGGTTCACGGGCTGGAGCTGGCAATGCCGGTCGTGGTCCGTCGCGACGCCCCACTGGTGTTTCGCCGCTGGCGCCCCGGCGACCCGCTGGAGCTGGATCAGGCCGGATGCCCGGCGCCGCTGGACCTGGCGGGCGACGTCACGCCGGACCTCATCATTGTGCCGCTTCTGGCGTTCGACGCCTCGGGCGGACGGCTCGGCCAGGGCGGCGGCTATTACGACCGCACGCTGGAGGCCCTGCGCGCCGTGGACCGCATCCCCCGCATCGCCGCCGTCGGCCTGGCCTATGCGGCTCAGGAAATGGACAACCTGCCCATGGACCCCCACGACCAGCCGCTGGATGGCGTCCTGACCGAAGCGGGCTATAGGTCCGCCAAAAGGATATCTGAATGAGACTGGCTTTCTTCGGCGACGTGATCGGCAAGTCCGGGCGTGACGGGCTGTCCGATCACCTGCCGGGCCTTCGCCGCGACCTGAAGCTGGATTTCGTGGTGGTGAATGCGGAGAACGCAGCGGGCGGCTTCGGCATCACCGAGAACACGGCGCGCGAGATCTTCGCCGCAGGCGCCGACGTCCTGACCCTGGGCAACCACTCCTGGGACCAGCGCGAGGCCCTGACCTACATCGTGCGCGAGCCGCGCCTGATCCGCCCGGCCAACTATCCTCGCCTGATGGACGCGCCGGGCCGGGGCGCGGACGTGTTCACGACCTCAGACGGCCGCCGGGTGCTGGTCATGAACGTGCTGGGCCGGGTTCACATGGACCCCATGGATGACCCATTCAGCGCGGTGGAGCGTGAGCTTAACACGGCGCCGCTGGGCGTGGTCGCCGACGCCGTGATCGTGGACATCCACTGCGAGGCCACCAGCGAGAAGATGGCCATGGGCCATTTCTGCGACGGCCGCGCATCGCTGGTGGTGGGCACCCACACCCACGTCCCCACCGCCGACGCCCAGATCCTGCCGGGCGGCACCGCCTATCAGACCGACGCGGGCGGGTGCTGCGACTACGACTCGGTCATCGGCAACGACAAGGAAGAACCCCTCCGGCGCTTCACAACCCGCCTGTCCGGCGGCCGCTACGCCCCGGCCAGCGGCCCGGCGACAGTGTGTGGAGTCTATGTGGAGACCGACGACCGCACGGGCCTGGCAACAAGGGTAGAGCCGATCCGGGTGGGCGGTCGGTTGAGCCAGAGTGTCCCGACGGCCTGACAGGCCGCCGCGCTCGCTTAGTCGTCCAGCCACCCCATGAGCGCCAGGGCGCCGACGCCGGTCAGAACGCCCAGCGCAAAGGCGGTGACCACCGCGCCGGTGGCCACGGCGGTGGAGACGGTGACGGGCCGCGCCTCGTACCATTCGACGATGTCCGCTTCGTCCTCGTCCTCGATCGCGATTTCCTCGGCGCCCATGTGGTCCTCCCGCTGGCTGGCCCTTGCCTAATCCGCAGGGTGGGCCGGGGTTCCTTGTGACCGTCGCCGCCTTGCGCTAGACGGCGCCCTTCCTTCTCTGGTCCAGATTCCGGGGCGCTCGCATGGCCGGCCATTCCAAGTTCAAGAACATCATGCACCGCAAGGGGCGCGCCGACGCGGTGCGTTCCAAGCTGTTCTCGCGCCTGTCGCGGGAAATCACCGTGGCGGCCAAGTCCGGCCTGCCCGACCCGGCGCTGAACCCGCGCCTGCGTCTGGCGGTCAACAACGCGAAGGCCGAGAGCCTGCCCAAGGACGTCATCCAGCGCGCCATCAGCAAGGCGTCCGGCGGCGACGTCGATACGATGGAGGAGATCCGCTACGAAGGCCGCGGCCCCGGCGGGGTGGGCATCATCGTCGAGGCCCTGACCGACAACCGCAACCGCGCCGGATCCAACATCCGCGCCGCCTTCACCAAGAACGGCGGCGCCTTGGGCGAAATGAACTCCGTCGCCTTCATGTGGGACCGGGTCGGCGAGATCCGCTATCCGGCCGAGGCGGGCAGCGAGGAAGCCGTCATGGAGGCCGCCATCGAGGCGGGCGCCCAGGACGTGCACAGCGATCTGGTCAAGCCGGACATCTACGAGGACGCGCCCGGCCACACCATCTGGACCGCCTTCGAGGACCTGAACGAAGTGGCCGAGGCCATGTCCAAGGTTCTGGGCGACCCCAAGTCCACCGCCATCGTCTGGAAGCCGCAGTCCGAAGTGCCGGTCACCGGCGAGGCCGTGGGCACCCTGTTCAAGCTGCTGGACGCCCTGGACGCCGAGGATGACGTGGCCAACGTCTATTCCAACGAAGACGTCTCGGACGAGGACGCGGCGAAGTACGGGGGCTGATCCCCCTGTAACCCTGCGTGACTTTGCCGCCGCCCGGCGCTAGACAGCGGCAAAACAACATATTCAGGGGACTATCGGCATGGATCTCGCGGCTCTGAACGCGGTGGCGACGGCTATGGTGCAGCCCGGCAAGGGCATTCTGGCGGCGGACGAATCCACCGGCACCATCAAGAAGCGCTTCGACGCCATCGGGGTGGAGAACACCGAGGACAACCGGCGCGACTATCGCGAACTGATGTTCCGCGCCGACGCCATGAAGGACTACATCTCGGGCGTCATCCTGTTCGAGGAGACCCTGTTTCAGGACGCCGCCGACGGCACGCCGCTGGTGGAGTTGATCAATGCCGCGGGGTCCATCCCCGGCATCAAGGTGGACAAGGGCGCCACCAAGATGGCCGGCTTCCCGGGCGAGACGGTGACCAAGGGTCTGGATGGCCTCAGCAAGCGCCTGCGGTCCTATCGCGAGCGCGGCGCCCGTTTCGCCAAGTGGCGCGGCGTCATCGACATCGCGGACGGCGTGCCCACCTGGACCTGCATCAAGTCCAACGCCCACGCCCTGGCCCGCTACGCCCGCATCTGCCAGCAGGAGCAGATCGTGCCCATCGTGGAGCCCGAGGTGCTGATGGACGGCCCCCACGACATCAACCGCTGTGACGAGGTCACGCGTCAGGTTCTGCAGACCGTCTTCAACGAGCTGTTCGAGCAGCGCGTGGCGCTGGAGGGCATCGTGCTGAAGCCCAACATGGTCATCTCCGGCAAGGGCAGCGTCCGCCAGGCCCCGGTCGAGGAAGTGGCCGAGCGCACCATCGCGGCGCTGAAAGCCACCGTGCCGTCGGCGGTTCCGGGCATCGCCTATCTGTCAGGCGGCCAGACCGACGAGCAGGCCACCGCCCATCTGGACGCCATGAACCGCATCGGCGGCTTCCCCTGGAAGATGACCTTCTCGTACGGCCGCGCGCTTCAGGCGGCTCCCCAGCGCGCCTGGGGGGGGGACAACGCCAACGCCGCCAAGGCCCAGGCCGCCTTCGCCCACCGCGCGAAGATGAACAGCCTGGCCAGCCTGGGCCAGTACGACGCGTCGATGGAAAACGAGGCGGCGTAAACCCGACTAGGCCGCCGCTTCAGCCGGAGCGGCGGCCGCCCAGGGCGGCAGGGGCAGACCCTTCGACTTCAGGAAGTCGATGTTGAACAGCTTGGACGCATAGCGCGTGCCGGGATCGCACAGGGGCGTGACGATGGTCTTGCCCGGGCCGATGTCGCGCGCCAGCCGGATGGCGCCGGCGATGTTGACGCCGCTGGAGCCGCCCAGGGACAGGCCCTCCTCGCGGATCAGGTCGAACACGATGGGCAGGAATTCCTCGTCGGTGATCTGATAGCTGTGATCGGGCGTGAAGCCTTCCAGATTGCCGGTGATGCGCGCCACGCCGATGCCCTCGGTGATGGACGAGCCGGAGCCCTGCATGACGCCGGTGGTGAACCAGCTGTAGAGCGCTGCGCCCATGGGGTCGGCCAGGGCGATTCGGATGTCGGGGTTGCGCTCCTTCAGGAAGGCGCCGACGCCGGTGATGGTGCCGCCAGAGCCCACGGCGCTGACGAAGGCGTCCACCTTGCCCTCGGTCTGCTCCCAGATTTCGGGGGCGGTGCCGGTGTAGTGGGCGCCCCTGTTGGCGGTGTTGTCGAACTGGTTGGACCAGAAGGCGCCGTTCGGCTCGCTCTCATTCAGCTCCTTCGCCAGACGCCCGGAATAGTGGACGAAGTGGTTGGGACTGCTGAAGGGCGCGGCGTCCACCTCGACCAATCGCGCGCCCAGGGCGCGGATGGCGGCCTTCTTCTCCTCGGTCTGGGTGCGGGGGATGACGATGACCACCGGGTGGCCAAGCGCCGCGCCCACCAGCGCCAGACCGATGCCGGTGTTGCCCGCCGTGCCCTCCACGATCACCCCGCCGGGGCGAAGCTCGCCCGAAGCGCGCGCAGCGGTGACGATGCCCAGGGCGGCGCGGTCCTTGATGGACTGGCCGGGGTTCAGGAACTCGGCCTTGCCCAGGATGGTGCAGCCCGTGAGCTCGGACGCCTTCTTCAGCTTGATCAGGGGCGTATTGCCGATCAGGTCGGCGACGGACTGGGTGATGGGCATGGTTGTCATTCGGCAGGTGGGGAGAGGTTGAGAGTGATATAGGGACGATCAGAAGCATTCACCCTCTCCCGATGGGAGAGGGCTGCGCGCACGGATGCGGCAGCATCCGTTCTTCGCGCGCAGGGTGAGGGTCGGGTGGTGGCCTTCTGATCCACCCGACCCTCATCCCCCGCGCCAGAACCTCCGCTTCGCTCCGGTGCGCGGGTTCCCCCTTCTCCCATCGGGAGAAGGATTGGAGCGGGCAGTCATGCAGCACGGGCGCCCATGTGGATGCCGCACTCCACCTTGTCCGTACCGGACCAGCGGCCGGCGCGGGCGTCCTCGCCCGACCGCACCGCGCGGGTGCAGGGCCAACAGCCGATGGAGGCGTAGCCCTGATCCGCCAGCGGGTGGGCCGGCAGATCGTGGGCCTCGAAGCGGGCCTCCACCTCGTCGGCGTCCAGATTGGCCAGCGGATTGACCCGCACCTGCCCGTCCAGCACCTCGAACACCGCCAGCCGCTCGCGGGTCGCGGCCTGATACCGCTTGCGGCCGGTGATCAGGGCGTCATAGGCCGCCGCCGCCCGGCCCAGCGGCCGGACCTTGCGCAGGTCGCAGCAGGCGTCCGGGTCGGTGCGCCACAGATTGTCTTTCGGGTCTTCGCCCGCGCGCTCGGCGGCGTCGGGCAGGACGATCTTGACGTTCGTCAGGCCGAGGCGGTCCGCCAGCTGATCGCGGTAGGACAGGGTCTGGAGGAAATGCTGGCCGGTATCGAGGAACAGCACCGGCGTCGACGGATCGGTCTGGGCCAGCAGATGCAGGCTGACCGCCGCCTCGGCGCCGAAGGACGACAGCTGGGCGATGCGGCCGGGGAATTCGCGGTGGGCGGCGGCGAGGATCGCTTCGGGCTCGGCATCCCGATACTGCGCGTCCAGCCGGGCGGCCTTCTGCTCCAGCGTCTCGACGGCGGCGCGGCGGCGCCAGACCGGGACGGCGGCGTCGGCGGCGGGCTGATAGACCGTGTCGATCACCGCCAGCATGGCGCGCCATTCGGCTGGGTCGGCGCCGGGATTCAGGCGCACGGCGTCAAAGCCGGAGCGCTTCAGGTGGCGGGCCTGATCGGGCAACAGGTCGCCCGTGGCGATCAGCTCGCCGCCATAGCCCCGCTCGCGCAGGATGGAGGCCAGCGAGAAGCCGCGCCCGTCGCGAAAGGCGCCGAAGCGGATGGTCAGGCGGTTGGCGCCGCTGGCCGCCGCCTCGACCTCGGCCAGCGGCGTGTCGCCCGGAATGGCGGCGTCCGGCTCTTCGGTTTCGGGCAGGGGATCAAGCAGCCTCATAGATGGCCTCGCGGAAGGGTTCCGCGCCGGTGCGGCGCACGGTGTCGATGAAGCGTTCGCCATCGTGGCGGATGGCCAGATAGCGGTTCAAGGCCCGTTCAATGGCGGGGGCGACCTCCTCGGCGGGCAGGCTCTTGCCCACGATTTCGCCCAGCGCCGCCTGTTCATCGGGCGAACCGCCGACGGTGATCTGGTAGAATTCCTCGCCCTTCCGATCCACGCCCAGCACCCCGATGTGGCCCACATGGTGGTGGCCGCAGGCGTTGATGCAGCCGCTCATGTTGACGCGGATCGGGCCCAGCTTCTCCTGAAAGTCCAGATCGGCCAGCCGCTTCGACAGGGCCTGGGCCACCGGGATGGAGCGGGCGTTGGCCAGGCTGCAGTAGTCCAGCCCCGGGCAGGCGATGACGTCGGTGACCAGATCGGCATTGGCGGTGGCCAGACCGTTGGCGTGCAGGGTGCGCCAGACCTCGGGCAGGTCGTCCAGCTTCACATGGGGCAGAACCAGATTCTGCTCATAGGCCGCCCGCACTTCATCGAAGGAGAAACGCTGCGCCAGATCGGCGACCACGTCCATCTGGTCCGCCGTCATGTCGCCGGGCACGCCGCCCACGGGCTTGAGCGAGATGATCGCGCTGGCGTAGCCGGGCGCGCGGTGGCGGCGGACGTTGTTGCGGCTCCAGCGGGCGAAGTCGGGATCGGCCAGCATCGCCCGGTCGAACGGGCCGGAGTGCTTCGGCAGGGTCTCGAACGGCGGCGGGGCGAAATAGGCCTGGAT
This sequence comes from Brevundimonas sp., assembly GCF_047617075.1. GTDB lineage: Bacteria > Pseudomonadota > Alphaproteobacteria > Caulobacterales > Caulobacteraceae > Brevundimonas. Next base: position 191,599 of record NZ_JBLGCI010000001.1, on the reverse strand, counting down.
GCGGGCCAGCTCCTCATCCGGGATGCGCAGGTCTTCGCGGCGCAGGGTGGCGAACTGGCGCTCAACCTCCTCGCGGAAGGCGTCGATGCCCAGGGCGGCCACCAGAATCTTGATGCGCGCCTTGTGGATGTTGTCGCGGCGTCCCAGCAGGTTGTAGGCCCTCAGGATGGCGGTCAGATAGGCCAGCAGCTCGCGGCCCGGCACGGCGGGGGCGATCTCCTGGGCGATGTGGGGCAGGCGCCCCTGCCCGCCGCCCACGAAGACGCGGAATGCGGCCTCTCCATTCTCGCCCCGCACGATCTGCAGCCCCACGTCGTGGGTGCGGATGGCGGCGCGGTCGGTCTCGGACGCGATGACGGCGATCTTGAACTTGCGCGGCAGGAACGAGAATTCTGGGTGGATGGTAGACCATTGGCGGATGATCTCGCACCACGGGCGCGGGTCCTCGATCTCCTCGTCCGTAGCCCCGGCGAAGACGTCGGTGGTGACGTTGCGGATGCAGTTGCCCGAGGTCTGGATGGCGTGCATCTCGACCTCGGCCAGCTCGGTCAGGATGGCGGGCAGGTCCGACAGGGCAGGCCAGTTGTACTGGATGTTGGTGCGCGTCGTGAAATGGCCGTAGCCCTTGTCATAGACCCGCGCGATGTGGCCCAGCTTCTTCAGTTGGGCGCTGTTCATGGTCCCGTAGGGCACCGCCACCCGCAACATGTAGGCGTGTAGCTGCAGATAGACCCCGTTCATCAGGCGCAGGGGCTTGAACTGGTCTTCGGTCAGGCGGCCGTCCACGCGGCGGCGGACCTGATCGGTGAACTCGGCGATGCGTTCCTTGACCAGGGCATGGTCGAACTCGTCATAGCGGTACATCAGGCGGCCCCTTCGATGTCGGGGCGGCTATGGCCCACCGTGGGGCCGGTGGAGCGGATGAACTCCTTGAAGCGGTCGCGGCCAGAGGGCGCGCCGTCGTTCACCTCCACCAGATAGGGGTTCACGAACAGGTCGGGCCGGGCGGCGGCGGCGGCCAGGGCGCTGTCGGCCTCGGCGTCGTCCAGCCACAGGGCATCGGCCAGGGCTTCGGTGGCCAGACCCTGCGCGCCCCAATACAGGACACGGCCGTCGGACAGGCGGTTGGCGGTCAGCACCTTCATGCCGCAGCCTCCCGAAGCTGACGGACCGGTTCGGCGGAGGACTCGGCGAAAACCGCCACCTCGCCCACGAACAGCATGGCCGGGCCGGTGACGGCGTGGCGGGCGACCAGTCCGCCCAGATCGTCCAGCCGTCCGGTCAGCACCCGCTCGTCCGGCCGTGTGCCGTTCTCGACGACGGCCACGGGGGTGGAGGGCGCCCGGCCCGCGGCGATCAGGTTCTCGCTGACCTGATCCGCCAGTCCGGCGCCCATGTAGATGGCGGCGGTGTGATTGGTCGTGGCCAGCGAAGCCCAATGGGCCGCTTCCCCGCCCGGCTTGGGCTGGGCGGTCACGAAGCTGACCGCCTGGGCGTGGTCGCGGTGGGTCAGGGGAATGCCCGCCGACGCGGCGCAGGCCAGGGCGGCGGTGATCCCGGGGATGACATGGGCCTGAACCCCCGCCGCCTGCATGGCCGCCAGCTCCTCGCCGCCGCGCCCGAACACGAAGGGGTCGCCGCCCTTCAGGCGGACCACGCGGTGGCCCGACTTCGCCTCGGCGATCATCAGGGCCTCGATGTCCCGCTGGGGCACGGAATGGTCGCCCTTGGCCTTGCCCACATAGATGCGTTTGGCGTCGCGGCGGGCGCGCTCCAGCACCGCATCGCTGACCAGCCGGTCGTGGATAATGACGTCGGCGTCCTGCAGCACGCGCAGGGCCTTTAGCGTCAGCAGCTCGGGATCGCCCGGCCCGGCGCCGACGATGTGCACCACGCCGTGCTCGGGCGCCGCCACGTTCAGCAGGCGCAGCATCTCGCGCCGCGCCTCGGCCTCGCGGCCGTGGGCCACCAGATCGGCGGCGGGGCCCCGGAAGGCCCGCTCCCAGAACCGGCGGCGCGCCATGAAGTCGGGCACCGAGGCCTTGACCGTCTCGCGCAGTTCGCCGGCCAGCCGGGCCAGCGGACCCAGGGCGGCGGGCAGCACCGCCTCGATGCGCGAGCGCAGGTCCCGCGCCAGAATGGGTCCCAGTCCGCCGGTGGCCACGCCCACCACCACCTGATCGCGGTCGATCAGGGCGGGAGTCTGGAAATCGCTCAGGTGCGGGCGGTCCACCACATTGACCTGGGCCCCCGTGGTGCGGGCCATGGCGGCCAGACGGGCGGCGTCGCCCGCGTCCTCCACCGCGATGAACACCAGCCGGGCGCCGGCCAGATGCTCGGCGGCAGGCTCGGCGAAGACCGGCTCGGGCGCGCCATTGGGCCATTCGCGGCGGTCGGCGATTTCGCCGACGGCGAACCACGACAGGGCGGCGGGCGAGCCCACGAACAGGCGCAGCTTGGCCAGCGCCGCCTCGCCGCCGCCGATCACGGCGACGCGGACGTCGGTCAGGGGGATGGAGGCCAGGAAGACGCGCATGGTTCGGAACTCTTGAAACGAGCCGCGATCCAACACCCGGCGCCGGGCGCCTCACAAACCATTATGCCTTGCGCTTCCTGTTAGGAAATCTAATGACGGTGCATGGCCAGACCCTTGTTGCCCCTGAACGCCCTGCGCGCCTTCGAAGCGTCCGCCCGGCACCTGAACTTCAGCCGCGCCGCCGATGAGCTGTCGGTGACGCCCGGGGCCGTCAGCCAGCAGATCCGCCTGCTGGAGGACATCGTCGGGGCGCCCCTGTTCAAGCGCGAGCCCAAGGGGCTGGCCCTGACCGATCTGGGCCGCGCCTCCATCCCGCTGCTGCGCGAGGGCATGGAGCGGTTGATGGACGCCTCGGCCCTGCTGCGCGAGCCGCCCCGCAAGAAGCAGATCAGCGTCAGCGTGGCCCCGTCCTTCGCCGCCAAATGGTTGATGCCGCGCATGGACCGGTTCCACGCCGAGCATCCCGAGGTGGAGGTGTGGATTTCCGCCGACATGGAGCCGGCGGACCTGTCGGACGGCACGGTGGACGTGGCGGTGCGCTATGGTCCCGGCGGCTACGCCAACGCCCATGTGGACCTGCTGATGACCGAACAGGTGCTACCGGTCTGCGCGCCCGGCCTGATGAACGGCGACAAGCCCATCAGGAAACCTGCCGACCTGATCCACCATGGCCTGCTGCACGACGTGTCCTCGGACGCCGATCCGGGGCGACCGGACTGGGCCATGTGGTTGAAGGCGCGCAAGGTGCGCCATCCCGACCCGCGCCGGGGATCGCGCTTCTCGCAGTCCAGCCTGCTGATCGAGGCGGCGGTGGCGGGGCGCGGCGTGGCCCTGGCCAAGCGCACCCTGGCCCAGGCGGACCTGAGCGCGGGCCGGCTGATGGCGCCCTTCCCGGACGGCAGCCAGACGGTGGGCTTCGCCTATCACATCGTCACCCCGCGCGACCGCCCGGCCTCGCCCAGCGCCGTCGCCTTCACCGACTGGTTAAAGCGCGAGGCGGTGGATCACGAGAACAACATGGACCAGCTTTAGGCGGCCCTCAGTCGGCCCAGCGCCCAACCGGCGGCGTCGCGCACCACCGGGGCCGGATCCTCCAGCAAGCGTTCAGCCGACGGGATCAGGGCAGGATCGCCGCTGTTGCCGATGGCGTACAGAACGTTGCGGACGAATCGATCGCGGCCGATGCGCTTTACCGGGCTCTTGGTGAACAGGGCGCGGAAGGCCGCGTCGTCCAGCGCCGCCAGATCGGCGAGGTGTGGCGCGGTCAAGCTGTCGCGGGCGTGGAGCCGCGCCTCGTGCGCGCCTCGTGCGAACTTGTTCCACGGACAGACCGCCAGACAGTCGTCGCAGCCGTAGATGCGGCTGCCGGTCGCCACGCGAAATTCCTCAGGCCACGGCCCGGCGAACTCGATGGTCAGGTAGGACAGGCAGCGTCGCGCATCCAGTTGGAACGGGGCCGGAAAGGCGCTCGTGGGACAGGCGTCCAGACACGCCCGGCATGAGCCGCAGTGCTCGTCCTCGGCAGGGTCGGGCTCATAGTCCGCCGCCGACAGGATGACGCCCAGAAACAGCCAGTTGCCGTGGGTGCGGCTGAGCAGATTGGTGTGCTTGCCCTGCCAGCCCAGACCCGCGCGCTGGGCCAGCGGCTTTTCCATAAGCGGCGCGGTGTCCACAAACACCTTCACGTCCTCGCCGGAGCGGGCGGCCACGATCCCGGCCAGTTGCTTCAGCCGGCCCTTTATGAGCTCGTGATAGTCGTCGCCCCGGGCATAGACCGAGATATAGCCGGCCGAGCGGTCTTCCATCTCGGGCAGCGGATCGTGCTCGGGACCGTAATTGAGGCCCAGGACGATGGCGGTGCGGGCGTCCTGCCACATGGCGGTGGGGTGGGCGCGGCGCGCCAGCGTCGTTTCCATCCAGCCCATCTCGCCGTGGCGGCCCTGATCCACGAAATGGGCCAGCCGTTCGCCCGCGCTCCAGGGCTCGGCCGCCGAGGCGAAGCGGCAGACGTCGAAGCCCAGGTCCGTCGCACGGCGGCGGATCTCGTCTCGGGGGTCCCTGGCCATAGGGCGCGATAGCGCGCGCAGCGGCGGAAAGCTAGAAATCCAGATCGGCGTAATGCACCGGCGGCGCCACGCCCGGGAAGCGGTCGGTCAGCAGCGGGCGGAACGACGGCCGCGACTTGATGGGGGCGTACCAGGCCTTCAGCGCCGGGAACGACGGCCAGGGCATCTCACCGAAATAATCCATGACCGACAGATGAGCCGCTGCAATCAGATCGGCCTGGGTCATGCGCCGTCCGGCCAGCCAGTCGCGGCCCTGGAGAAGCTCTTCCAGCTCCGCCAGATGGTGGCGCAGGGCCTCGCGCCCCTGACGCAGGCCGCGCGCGTCCGGCGGGCCCAGCTTGAGAATCGCCTTCTCCAGCCGTTCGTGCAGCAGCACGGCGTTGACCTCGTCATTGAAGCGGCGCTCGAACCAGCCTGTCAGGCGCCGGGTCTCGGCCCGCTCCACGGGGTCCACGGGCATCAGCAGGGGGCCGCGCGCGCTGTCCTCGATCCAGCCGAGGATGGCGCCCAGCTCGCACAGGGTCAGGGTTCGCCCGTCCAGCAGGGTGCGCACCACCGGGGGCATGCCGGTGGGATTGACCTGGTTCAGGATGCAGTCCGGCTCCCACGGCTTGACCGGGCTTTCGCTGAACTCGACCCGCGCCTCGCCCAGCGCCAGGCGCGCGGCACGGGAGGCCGGATCGAACGGATAATGCAACAGGGCGGCGACGGGCGAAGACATGCTCGAACCCATGCGCCCGTCGTCCTTAATCCCGCGTTTACTCCGTCACCGGGACGCCGGTGGAGGCGCCGGTGTCGCCCGTCACGCCGCCGTGGGGCCGCGTGCGGCCGCGCGGGTCGGGATGGATCAGGATGTCGGCGCCGGGGAAGGCCTTCAGGATGCGGCTTTCCGCCTCCACCACCACGCCGTGGGCGGCTTCCAGCGTCTGGTCCGGCTCAAGATCCACGTGCATCTGCATCATCAGCACCGGCCCGGCCATGCGGGTGCGCAGCTGGTGCACCCCGCCGATGCGCGGATCGGCGAGAACGGCGGCGACGATGCGGGCGCGGGTCTCGTCGTCCACGCCCTTGTCCATCAGATGATCGGCCGCCCCCTTGAGCATGCCCAGGGCGCCCCAGAACAACCAGACGGCCACCACCAGCCCGGCCGCCGCGTCCAGCCCGGCGGCGCCGAGGAAGGCGCCGGACGCCGCCCCGATCAGGACCACGATATTGGCGCCCAGGTCGGCGGCGTAGTGGGCCCGGTCGCCCCGCACCGCCAACGAGCCCGTGGCGCGGATGGCCCGGCTCTGCAGCCACACCAGCCCCAGAGTGACCACGATGGACGTCACCATCACCGCCACGGCCCAGCCGCCCGCCGTGATCGGTCGCGGGTCGATCATGCGCTGGATGGACTCCCAGGCGATGAAGACCGCCGAGGCGAACACCAGACCGGCCTGGACCAGAAACGCCAGCGCCTCGGCCTTGCCGTGGCCGTAGCGGTGCTCGTGGTCCGGAGGGATCGCGGCCCAGCGCACGGCGAAAAACACCGCCAGCGACGCGATCAGGTCCAGCGCCGAATCCGCCAGCGACGCCAGAATCGACACCGACCCCGACGCGCCCAGGGCGAAGGCCTTGATGGCGATCAGGAACACCGCGACGCCCACCGACAGGGTCGTGATGCGGCGGTTCGCGGCGTGGGCGTCCGGAGGCGTGGCGGTTTCGGTCATCGGGGTCTTGTGGCGCAACAGCGGGGTCAGACGCAACCAGACGCACCGCGAGGTCGAAAATTGCCTCAACCGTCATCAAATCGCCCCTTCCGGGGAACAGTTTGTCAATGTTGATCGTCGTAGGTGGATCAACCGCACGAAGATCGCAGGACAAGGGAGCCGTCATGGAGACCGCCCAGCGACACTGGATCGGCCGCAACGAGGCCCTGGACCGCCTGGGGGTGAAAACCCAGACGCTCTACGCCTATGTCAGCCGTGGACGGATCACCGCCCGCCCCGACCCCGAGAACCCCAGACGCAGCCTCTACGCCGCCGACGACGTGGCGCGGCTTTGCGACGGAACCCCCGCCCCCGCCGCCCCGGCCGTGATCGGCGGCTCGCCGGTGCGCGGCGAGGCCACGGTGCAGTCCTCGGTCACCGCCATCATCGGCGGCCGCCTGTTCTATCGCGGCCGCGACGCCGTCCAGCTGGCCGAGCACGCCACGCTGGAAGACGCGGCCCGGGTGCTGTGGAACGCGCGGGACGCCAATCCCTTCGCGCCGTTGAAGCCGCGCATCGACGTGGCTTACGCCGGGCCGTCCCGCTCGCGGCTGCTGCAGTTCATCGCCCGGCGCGTTGAGGAAGATCCGGCCGCCGCAGACCGGTCGGCGCGCGACCTGACCATCGAATGCGCCGGGGTGCTGAGCGAGATGGTGGACGCCATCGTGGGCATGGGCCCGCGCCTGCATCTGCATCAGCGACTGGCCCGGGCCTGGAAGATTCCCGAGATGGACTCCGGCATCCTGCGCCGGGCCCTGGTCCTTGCCGCCGACCACGAGCTGAACGGCGCGGTTCTGGCCGCCCGGGCCGTGGCAGGCACCGGCGCCAGCCCGGCGGCGGCGGCCATGGCGGGCCTGGCCGCCCTCACCGGCCCGGACGTCAGCCGCCAGCTGTCGGCCGCCAACGCCCTGGTGCTGGACGCCCGGCGCGATCCGGCCGAAGCCGTGCGCCGCCGCATGGATCAGGACGGCCGCCTGCCCGGCTTCGGCCATGAGCTTTACCCTGACGGCGACCCGCGCGCCGCCGCCCTTCTGGCCGCCGCCGACCTGCCGCGCGATCTGGCCGCCCTGGTGGAAGCGGGCGAGCGGGCCACGGGGATGAAGCCCTCGTTCGACCTGGCCCTTGCCCTGATCGTGCGGCGGTTCAACCTGCCCCGGGACGGCGCCTTCGACCTGTTCGCCATCGGCCGGACGGCGGGGCTTCTGGCCCATGCGCTGGATCAGTTGCTGGAAGGGGCGCCCATCCGGGCGCGCCTGCGCTATGTGGGCGTCGAACCGGGCGCGCACTGACGAGCGCCGGGCCCATCTGACACTCAACGGGGGTTCGCCGCATGGGCGACTGGCTGATTGCGCTGCTGCTCGGGATCGTCGAGGGCCTGACCGAGTTCATCCCCGTGTCGTCCACCGGCCATCTGCTGCTGCTGGGCCACTTCCTGGGGTTCGAGAGCACCGGCAAGACCTTCGAGGTGGTGATCCAGCTGGGCGCCCTTCTGGCCGTCATCACCGTCTATCTGCGCCGCCTGTTCCAGCTGGCCACCCAGTGGCCCCATGACCCCCAGGCGCGCCACTTCCTGATCGGCCTGTTGCTGGCGTTCCTGCCGGCCATGGTGATCGGCGTGTTCATGTACGACATCATCAAGACGGTGCTGTTCGAAACGCCCGTCATCATCTGCGTCTCGCTGATTCTGGGCGGATTCGTCCTGCTGTGGCTGGACCGCAGACCCATGACGCCGGTGCATCTGGACGCGGCGAAATATCCCTTCCGCATGTATCTGATCATCGGCGTGGTGCAGTGCCTGGCCATGATCCCAGGCGTGTCCCGCTCGGGCGCCACCATCGCCGGCGGGCTGCTGCTGGGCGCGGACAAGCGGTCAGCGGCGGAGTTCTCGTTCTTCCTGGCCCTGCCCACCATGGGGGCGGCGGTAGCCTATGACCTGTTCCAGAACCGCGCCGTGCTGGACTTCTCGGACTTCGGCCTGATCGCCGTAGGCTTCATCGCCGCCACAGTGACCGCCTTCCTGACCGTCAAGGCGGTGCTGGCCTTCGTCACGCGGCACGGTTTCGGCGTATTCGCCTGGTGGCGGATCGTGGTGGGGACAGCCGGACTCGCCGGTCTCTGGCTGACCGGGGCGTTTTAGGAGGCGGCCGGTTCCGCGAACTGGCCGCCCCGGCGGTAGAGCCACAGATAGGACGGGGCCACCGCTTCCAGCCCCGTGGCCGTGACGCCCATCTCGGCGAGGCCGGGCGCGCCCTCAGGGACCACATTGTCGGTCTCCAGCATCAGCACCTGATCCCGCGTCAGGGGCGCGGGCAGGCCGAACAGCTCGGCCAACTGCAGGACGCTTCCAAGCGGCCGGGCCGCGAAGAACGGCACCGGGACCAGAACCCGCTCGCGATAGGTCTCGCGCAGGATCAGCTCAAGAATCTGTTTGAAGGTGTAGATGGCGGGGCCGCCCAGGGTGAAGGTCTGGCCCTCCATGCCCGGTGTGTTGACGGCGCGGGCGATGGCTTGGGCCACGTCGCCCACATAGACCGGCTGGAACCGCGTCTCGCCGCCGCCGATCAGGGGCAGGGCCGGCGACATGGAGGCCATGGCCGCGAACCGGTTCAGGAAATCGTCCTCGGCCCCGAACACCACCGACGGGCGCAGAATCACCGCGCCGGGCACATGTTCACGCATGACCGCCTCGGCCTCGGCCTTGGAGCGGGCGTAGGCTGCGGGCGAGTTCGCATCTGCGCCGTTGGCCGACACCTGCACCAGCCGCGTGATGCCGTTGGCCTTGCAGCCCTCGGCGATGTAGCGGGCGGCGTCCACATGCATGGCCTGGAACCGGCGGGTGTTGAAGGTGCCCACCAGATTGACCACGGCGTCGGCGCCGCGCAGGGCCGCCTCCACATCCGCCTGCCGGGTCACGTCGCAGCGCATCAGCTGGATCTGGCCCACGTCGCCCAGCGGGCGCAGGTCATGGGCCGTGTTCGGCTTGCGGACGGCCACGCGGATGCGCCAGCCCAGCCGCGCCAGTTCGCGCACGGCCTGGCCGCCGATGAATCCCGAACCGCCGAAGACGGTGACGAGTCTGGACGATGTGGTCATGGGAATGCTCCGGGCCGACACTCTGGGCCGGGTCTTGAAACGCGTCCGGCGCGCCGGGGATAGACCAAGCCACCGGCCCCCGCAACGCGCGCGCGGCCCGTTCTGCGCAATATGATCGAAAGCGCCATTGACCGCGCGTTTCGGCTGCCTTAAGGGTCCGCGCCTTCCGAGGGGAAACCTTCGGGCCCAGGTGGCGGAATTGGTAGACGCGCTGGCTTCAGGTGCCAGTGATCGAAAGGTCGTGGAGGTTCGAGTCCTCTCCTGGGCACCATATTTTCGGCGGCGCCGTGTCTTGGGACGCGGCGCCGTTCGTCTATGATGATCCGGAATCAGCTCCCCCGGTTCTGCGCGAGGCCCTCATGACTGTTCACTTTCACGAAGGCGACCTGCCCGGCGATCTGGACCTGGGTCCGGTGGTGGCCGTGGATTCAGAAACAATGGGCCTGCGTCACAACCGCGACGATCTGTGCGTGGTGCAACTGTCGGCCGGCGACGGCGACGCCCACGTGGTGCGGCTCACCCGTCCCGCCTATGATTGCCCAAACCTGAAGCGGGTGCTGGCGGACCGGAACGTGCTGAAAGTGTTCCACTTCGGCCGCTTCGACATCGCCATGTTCGAGAACCATCTGGAGGTCGAGACGCGGCCGGTCTATTGCACCAAGATCGCCTCCAAGCTGGCCCGCACCTACACCGACAGGCACGGCCTGAAGGACGTGGTGCGCGAACTGGCGGGCGTGGACCTGTCCAAGGCCCAGCAGTCCTCCGACTGGGGCGCGGATGTCCTCAGCCCCGAACAACTGGCCTATGCCGCCTCTGACGTGCTGCACCTGCATGTGGTGCGCGAGCGATTGAACGTCATGCTGGCGCGCGAGGGGCGCACCGACCTGGCCCAGGCCTGTTTCGACTTCCTGCCCGTTCGCGCCCGACTGGATCTGGAAGGCTGGGAAGACACCGACATCTTCGCCCACACCTGAGCATGACAGAACCGACCTCCAGCGATGAGCTCAAGGCGGCGGACGAGCGCCGTGTCGCGCTGGCGGGCCGGCGTTGGCGGGCGCGGTCGCGGCGGGTCATGCTGCTGCGCCGGGTGCTGCCCATCATCATCGTCGTTCTGGCGGGGGGCGCGGTCCTCTGGGTCGGGACGCGGTCCATTATCGCCGGGGTTGAAAGAAGCCGCGTGGAGTCGCGGGAGGTCCGGCTGTCGAACCCCATGTTCCACGGCCAGGACGAACAGGGCCGCTCCTTCATCATCGGGGCCGAACAGGCGGTTCGCGACCCTGACACCGGCATGTTCCGACTGGATGCGCCGGTCATGCGGCTGATCCTGGAGACGGGCGACACGAGCGAACTGTCCGCAGGACACGGCTTGTATGACGAGCCGTCCCGGACCTTGATCCTGCGCGAGCAGGTGATCATCGAGGACGGCGGCGCGGGCTTCCGGTTCGTCACCCCCGAGGCCGTCGTGGACACCCGCACCGGAATCATCACCGGCGACAAGGGCATCGAGGGCGTCGGAGCCCTTGGAACCATCAACGCGGCGTCCTATGCCATCTATGATCAGGGCGGCCGTGTCGTGTTCAGCGGCTCGGGCGATGATAAGGTCCGAACCACGATCAACCCCGGCCGAGCCGGATAAGGGATTACGATCATGCGTCGCATGACAATCGCACTGACAGCGGCGGTACTGGCTGCGAGCGCACTGGCCTCCGCCGGCTGGGCCCAGATTTCGCGCAGCAGCGAGCCCTTCATGATCAACTCGGACGATGTGGAGTTCGATGAAGGGCGCGGCCTGATCAGCTACGTCGGCCGGGCGGAAGCCATGCAGGGCGAGAATCGTCTGCGCGCCCAGCGCTTCGATCTGTATTACGGCCGCTCCGGCGACCAGAACTCCGCGGTGACGAGCATGGGAAGCGGCCTGGATCGCATCGAGGCGATCGGCGACGTCTATTTCGTGACGCCGGAGCAGGTGGTCCGCGGTGATCGCGCTGTCTACACCGCCGCCAGCGACACCCTGGTCGTCACCGGGGACGTCATCTTGCGCCAGGGCGAAAACGTCATGACCGGCGCCAGCCTCAGCATCAACATCGGATCGGGGCAGGCGCGCATGGAAGGCGCCCCGTCTGGAGACGCCGGACGCCGGGTCCGGGGCGTCTTCTACCCCGACCGGAACTGAGTCCGCCGTTGGCCCGCAAGGAACTGTCCGCTCTGAACCGACCGCCCCGGCCGACCCGCGCCCGCGCGGTCGCCGCGCCTTCGCCCGCAGGCGCTCCCGCCGCCGAGTCGGTGCAGAAGGGCCTGCGGGTCGAGAACCTGGCCCGCGCCTTCGGCAAGCGTCAGGTGGTCCGCGGCGTGTCCCTGCACGTGAATCGCGGCGAGGTGGCTGGATTGCTGGGGCCCAACGGCGCCGGCAAGACCACCTGCTTCTACATGATCACCGGCCTGATCACGGCGGATTCCGGCGCCATCTGGCTGGATGGCGAGGACATCACCCGTCAGCCCATGTACCAGCGCGCCCGCATGGGTCTGGGCTATCTGGCCCAGGAAGCCTCGATTTTCCGGGGCATGACCGTGGAGCAGAACGTCCGCGCCGTGGTCGAGCTGAACACGACCGGCGAAACCGCCATCTCCGAAGAGGTCAGCCGCCTGCTTGAGGAGTTGCACATCGATCACCTGCGCGAGGCGCCCGCGACGGCGCTTTCCGGCGGCGAGCGGCGCCGTGTGGAGATCGCCCGGGCCCTGGCCGGCAAACCCAGCTTCATGCTGCTGGACGAGCCCTTCGCCGGCATCGACCCTCTGGCCATCGCAGACATCAGACAGGTGATCCGATACCTGGCCGATCGGGGCATCGGCGTGCTGATCACCGACCACAATGTGCGCGAGACCCTCGACATCATTGATCGGGCTTCGATCATTCACGGCGGCGAGGTGCTGTTCGAGGGCACGCCCGGCCAGATCATCAGCGATCCGGACGTGCGCAGGGTCTATCTGGGCGACCTGTACGGCTGAGCACCGCTGGCCTTTTGCCCGCGCCTCCTATATGAGGCCCCCGCCTCCCCGATCCGCAAATCCAGCGGCCCGAACGGACCGAGCCGGTCCGTGCGCCCGCCTTACACGTCTGAATCATCGCCATGAACCTCCGCAACGTCGCCATCATCGCCCACGTCGACCACGGCAAAACCACCCTTGTGGACCAGTTGCTGGCCCAGTCCGGCGTGTTCCGAGCCAATGAGGCGACGACCGAGCGCGCCATGGACTCCAACGATCAGGAAAAAGAGCGCGGCATCACCATCCTGGCCAAGGCCACCTCGGTGCTGTGGAACGGCAAGTCCGGCGAGACCCGCATCAACATCATCGACACCCCCGGCCACGCCGACTTCGGCGGCGAGGTCGAGCGCATCCTGGGCATGGTCGACGGCTGCGTCATCCTGGTGGACGCTGAAGAGGGCGTCATGCCCCAGACCAAATTCGTGCTGACCAAGGCCCTGAAGATGGGCCTGCGCCCCATCCTCTGCATCAACAAGGTGGACCGCGCCCACGCCGATCCGGACCGGGTGCATCTGGAGACCATCGAGCTGTTCGAGGCCATCGGCGCCTCGCCCGAACAATTGGACTTCCCGCACATCTACGCCTCGGGCCGCAACGGCTGGGCGACGCTGGACCTGAACCAGCCGTCGGACACCCTGGCCCCCCTGTTCGACCTGATCGTCGACCATGTGCCGCCGCCCGCCGTTCAGGCGAACAAGGACAAGCCGTTCCAGATCCTGAACGTGCTGATCGAGTCCGATCCCTTCCTGGGCCGCATCCTCACCGGCCGGATCGAGAGCGGCAAGGCCGTTCCGGGCATGGCCATCAAGGCGCTGGACCGTGAAGGCAAGCAGATCGAGCAGGGCCGCATCACCAAGGTGCTGGCCTTCCGCGGCCTGAAGCGCCAGGCCCTGGACGAAGGATCGGAAGCGGGCGACATCGTCGCCATCGCCGGCATGTCCAAGGCCACCGTGGCCGACACCCTGTGCGCGCTGGAAGTCACCGAGGCCCTGCCGGCCCAGCCCATCGACCCGCCCACCATCTCCATGACGGTGTCGGTCAACGACAGCCCGCTGGCCGGCCGCGAAGGCGACAAGGTCCAGTCCCGCGTCATCCGTGACCGCCTGCTGAAGGAAGCCGAGGCCAACGTCGCCATCCGCGTGACCGAGACCCCGGGCGCCGACGCCTATGAAGTCGCCGGCCGCGGCGAACTGCAGCTGGGCGTGCTGATCGAGAACATGCGCCGCGAAGGCTTCGAGGTTTCGATCTCCCGTCCGCGCGTGGTCTATCAGACCGGCGAGAACGGCGAGCGGCTGGAGCCCATCGAGGACGTCATGATCGACGTCGACGATGAGTACACCGGCGTGGTCATCGAGAAGCTGTCGACCCGCAAGGCCGAGCTGAAGGACATGGGCCCGTCGGGCGCCGGCAAGACCCGCATCCAGCTGATGTGCCCGTCGCGGGCGCTGATCGGCTACCAGGGCGAGTTCCTGACCGACACCCGCGGCTCGGGCGTGCTGAACCGCGTGTTCAGCCACTATGAACCGCACAAGGGCGCCATCGAAGGCCGCCAGAAGGGCGTGCTGGTCTCCAACTCCGACGGCGACACCGCCGCCTTCGCCCTGTGGAACCTGGAAGATCGCGGCGTCATGTTCGTGGGCGCGGGCGAAAAGACCTATCAGGGCATGATCATCGGCGAGAACAGCCGCTCCGACGACCTGGACGTGAACCCCATCAAGGGCAAGCAGCTCACCAACGTGCGCGCCTCGGGCAAGGACGAGGCCGTGCGCCTGACCCCGCCGCGCCGTCCGTCGCTGGAACAGGCCATCGCCTATATCGAGAGCGACGAGCTGGTCGAGGTGACGCCCAAGTCCATCCGTCTGCGCAAGCAGGTGCTGAACCCCTCCTTCCGCAAGAAGCGCGTCAAGGAGGACTGATCCGGGACGACGTCGCCGCTGTGCCGGACGTCAAGGCGGCGCGGTGGTCACGATTCATGACCGGAGCCGAGTTCGAGGCCACCCTTCAGTAAGGACGGCCGCCCGCTGCTCTAATCTGCAGACGGCTGTCTGATCAAGTCGGCCCAGCCGGGCGGGAGTCCGGCTGGGCTGACGGATCAGGCCGTTTCCTCGTCGCGCCGACGAGCGACTTGCGCGAAGGTTAGAATGCTGAGCGAGATCACAAGCCAGCCCGCCACCGCATAGACGGCTTTCATAGCATCCCAGAAAATCGTCGAACGTAGGGGATTGCTGCGGTCCGTCCCAGCAACATCGTCCGATACGCCCCTGTCGGGTACGCCGACCTCGCAGCGGCTTTCCTGTCGCAGATCGACCAGGGGAATAAACAGATCGACGGCGTAGAGCGCCTCATTGATCGAATCGCCACACGCTACGCTCGCCCTGGCGACTTCCTCCACCACCGGAGACGCCACGATCAATGTATTCGCGTCCTGCCTGAGCACCGACGCGACGGGCGTCACGTCGACAACGAGGCGTTCATTGCTGTTGGCGGAGTGAACGCCCATCCAGCCGACCCCGAAGCTGACTATGATCGTTCCCAGGGCCCTGAGCGGCTTCTTGAGATAACCGAACATCCAGCGGTAAAGGGCGTCGCCCGCATAGGCCGCGCCGCCAAGGGTCGCGGCGGCGGCGGCGGCGATCAAAAGGCCGCCCCAAATCCCCCAACCGGACCAGACCAGAAGCGCGAGGATCGTGACCCCCAGGAGCAGGCCGGCGCCCACGAAAGACGGCAGGGTTCGATCGGCAAAATGCCGCGCTTCGATCCGATGCTTGAGGATTTCCAGTTCCGTGGCCGCTTCCTCGTCTCCCATGAAGCGAAACACCCGGATCGCTTGGGCGAAGGGTTGGGAGTGATAGACGTTGAAAGGGGGAGCCACGCCCACATTGACTCCCGGATACTGCAGATAGAGCCAGTCCCGTCGCCGTTCCCAGGCCGTGTGCATTTCGCCGACGGCTCTTCGCCAGTTGTCCGCCAATCCGGCCTTTTCGAGCCTCGTCTTCAGCCATGCGCCGCCAAGGCGATCCAAAGCCAGAAGCAGGGGGCGCGCCCGTTGAGGCAGATCCAGCTCGGCGTTCTTACGCGTCATGTGGCGATACGTCAGACGATCAAGCTTCAGCGTCACATCCTCGCCCCATGCGGCGCCGCCGTCATCCTCCAGCGTCTCGCATGACAAGTCCTCCAGATTGACCTCAGCACTGAACAGGCTGACAGCGGTGATCTGAGGCTCCAGCTTGGCCTGCAGCGCCTTCAACCGGTTCTCTTCGATCTCCCGGCTTCCAGGCAGGAGCGGTGTCTGGGGCCAGGTTTTCGCGCCGGAGTCGCCCCCCTTCGCTATGATCAGCTTTCCCCGAAACTGCGGCGATGACATCGTCTCTGACTGGGCAAGAGGCGTATCCTCGAGCATTTCGACCGCGCCCTTGGGCGAGACTTTCTGCTTCACGCGGAAAAGGGCGTTGCCGTAGGCGACCATGGCGTCAAAGACATAGGCGGCGCCGTCGCTCCCGGGGGTCATGCGGAAATCCGCGTCCGTGACCGGCTTGCCCTCGAAAGCTTCGGGTTCGGCGCGCACATCCGACCAGCCGTCAACGATGCGAAAGGCGCCTTCATCGCCACGGATGGAGCCGCTGAACAGGCGCAGGTATTCTTCGGCGCCGGCGATGTCAGTGAGCGAAAGCGAACCTTGGTCGTTGAGAACGTGAAAGTCCTCGGACTGGCCTGTGAGGGTCCGAACGCTCCCATCATCATGTATCAGATGCGCCGACTGCGCGGCATCACGTTCCTCCAGCTCTGGCAGGCCAAGCCAGAGACCTTCCACGAAGCGCCAACCCGGATAGCAAACCAGTCGCTTTTCCCGCGCCGCCACGAGACGGACGCGGCTGGGTTCCCCTTCTCGACGCCATTCACCACCGACCCTCAGCGCCCGGCCCACGTGCGCATCGTTGAATTTCAGCAGTTGCTCCGACCCCCCTGCGGCGAACATGAAATGGCTGAGGTCCAGCGCGCCGTCGATCTTGGAGCCGGTGAAATCGGCGTCGCTCTTCACAGTCAGACCCAGGTCGCAATTGCCGCGACTGACCATGCCCACCGCGCTCACTCGGCCGATTTCCACCTGAGCCATCGAGATCGAGGCCGCCTGCAGGCCGGTCATATACAGGGTTATCGAAGGGCCGTTCTCGCGCCTCCGCTCGGCGCTCATGGGTCGGTTCTGTTCGCCGTCGGGGGGCCTGACGGCCGTGACCTCCAGATCACCCTCAATGCGGGCTCCCCTCAGGTCCAGAGAGCTTTCCGCCTTGCCCTCAAATCCAAGCCTGAGCCGGCTCAGGGTCGCGCTTCCGCCGACCTGCAGGTTGCGTGCTGAAAGCCCGCCTCGAATTCGGGTCGGTCCGTCTTGCGCAAGGGCGAACACGTCCTTGCTCACTGTCATCATGTCGAGGTTGAGCGCTTCGGCGGGAGCGTCATCGCCCGGCGTCGCACCCGACACAGCCGAAATGTCGGCGCCGCCAAAGTTGAGAATTCCGTCGACGCGGCAGGCCATTAGCCAGACCTGACCCTCCGACCGGAACCGTCTTGGATCCGGAGCCGCCATGGAGTCCGGGCGGGCTCCAAGGTCCAGATTTCCATTGATAACGGCGTTCTGCATATCCAGGGCGTTCTGGCCCGGGAACGCCCTGAGGAACGCCCCCCCAAGCCAGACACTGCCCTGAACATGCGCGCTCAACATGGCGAGACCACCGTGAATCTGGGCGTTCAGACCCAGGATTTCACCGGTAATCTCGATTCCCTGCATGGCCATGGCCACATGGCGGCGTTCCCTGGTTCTGCGGTCCCGGGCCGGTGGATCGGCCCGCAACGTCGCGTCGCAAAAATCCAGATCGCCGTCGATCCGGGCGCCCTTCGCCCTGATCCACAACAAACCCTCGTCCTGTCGCGGCCGTATGTCCCGCAGGCTGACATCACTGGCGCAGGCGCAGTCGGCCAGATTGATAGTCGGTTCGTCCATTGCCCCCTGGACGAAAGTCGAACGATCCAGGGACAACCGTCCAAGGTGAGCGTGGGCCGCGGTCAGACCTCCGCGCAGCTCGCAATCCTCAAGCACCAGAGCGCACAGGGCGCCGTCACCATCTGAACTGGCGTTGTCCAGATCTATGCGGCCATCAATGACGGCGTTTCGCACAACCACGCCGGCATTCGGTATCCTGCGAGGCGACTTGCATCGCGCCGTAAGCGGCAATCCCAGCAGGAGGCGCCTCAGAACCGCGGCGCGAATAACCGCCGCCTCACCTCCGAAATCCACCACCTGCCCATGGGTGAGAATGTCACAGAGGCGTATCTCCCAGCGATTCAGGCTGACGATTTCCATGACCCAGCACGACCCTTGTTCGATAATCGTCGATCATCGGAAAGACCTTGGGCCCTGTCGAGCCGCGCATTTCCTTTTCTGGCGTGAGAGATCGGGAGTTTGCTGAATGGGGCGAGGCCAAGGTCATTTCAGGGCACGCGAAACAAATCGAAATCCCCCGTGTTCACTTTTATGCGAGCGCCTCCCGGCTCGCGAAACAGGAGATTTCATCATGATCCGCAAGACCGCTCTTCTGACCGGAGTCGCCGGCGCCCTGATGTTCGCCGCCCCCGCCTTCGCCCAGGACATGACCCAGGATCCGGCCACGGATCCCATGACCCAGCCCCCGGCTGCTGAAGCCGAAGCCACGGCTGAACAGAGCGGCTCTGTCGCTCCGGGCGCCGAAGTGAAGGCGTCGGACGGCGCGTCGCTGGGCATCCTTGAAGGCGCCGGCGTGGACGCCTCGGGTCAGCAGACCCTGCAGATTCGCGCCGAGGACGGCCAGCTGCGTGAAGCGCCCATCGACGGCGCCACCCTGGACAACGGCGCTGTGGTCCTGACCTGGACCGAGGCCGAGTTCGAAGCGGCCCCTGCGGTGGCCGACACGTCCTCGAACGTCTCCTCGACCGAAGCCCCGCTTCCGGGCGAGGGTGAAGTGACCGAGGAGCCCAAGCCGGAACCGGAAGCCCTTCCGGAACCCACGGCGGAAACCATGACGCCGGTCGAGGAACCCGAGGCCAAGTCGTAATCCCGACTGACCGGACATAAGAAAAGGGCGGCTCTTTCGAGCCGCCCTTTTTGCTGTCTGAAGCTTCGCCTTAGCGCCGCTTCACGAGGCCCAGAATGAACAGCAGGATGATCGCGCCGATGGTGGCGACGATGGTCGAGCCGATCCAGCCGCCCCAGGCGAAGCCCAGCGCATTGGCGACGAAGCCGCCGATCAGGGCGCCGATGATGCCCACGATCAGGTTCGTCAGCAGGCCGTGGTTGCGGCCCATGATCTGTTCCGCCAGCCAGCCGGCGATGATGCCGATAATGATCCAGGCGATCCAACCCATTCCACCCATGTCGATTTCCTTCCGTTGATAAACGAGGGTCGGCCTTGTAATGCGCCGACGCGGCCAAGGTTGCCTGATTGCAGCCATATTGCACGCCCGAAAGATGAATCTCCTCCCGCGCCGCACGAAACCGGCATGGCCCTTGCCGCTGGACAGGCGAGCTGTCCCGTTGTGGAACAGCGGTCGCCAAGACGAGGAGGGGCTGAGAATGGCCACCGAAATCGACCTTCATCTGGGCCGCCGGCTGCGTCGCCGTCGCCGCCTGCTGGGCCTGACCCAGCAACAGCTGGCCGTTCAGGTCGGCATTCGCTTCCAGCAGATTCAAAAGTACGAGTGCGGCGCCAACCGCATCTCGGCCGCGCGTCTCTGGCAACTGGCCGAAGCGCTGGAGACGCCCGTGAACTATTTCTACGACGGTCTGGCCGAGGCGCTGGAGCGCAAGGACGCCGGGCCGGGCAACGGCCATGGGGGCGAGATGTTTTCCCGCAAGGAAACCATCGACCTGATCCAGGCCTACTACCAGCTTGGCGAGCGGCCTCGCCGGCGCCTGCTGGACCTGGCCAAGTCTCTGCACGGCACGCCGGAAACGGCCTGAGCCGCATAAGACCGTGACGCGTCGGCGGGCGCGCTGTATGCCCGCCGGTCATGACCTCTTACGAAACCTTCGCCGTCGAACTGGCGCGCGCCGCCGCCGCCGTGACCCTGCCCCTGTTCCGCACCGATTGTGGTGAAGAAGACAAGGGAGGTCCCGGCGCCTTCGATCCCGTGACCCGGGCGGACCGCGACGCCGAGGCCGCCATGCGCCGCCTGATCGCCGACCGGTTTCCCGATCATGGCGTCATCGGCGAGGAGTACGGCGAGGATCGCCCCGAGGCGGACTTTGTCTGGGTGCTGGACCCGGTGGACGGCACACGCGCCTTTGTCGCCGGCCTGCCCCTGTGGACCAGCCTGATCGCCCTGCGCCATGAAGGACGCCCGGTCACCGGCGTCATCGCCCAGCCGGTGCTGGACGAGATTTTCCTGGGCGGCCCCTCCGGCGCGGTGCTGCTCAAGGGCGACGAAGCCCCCTCCCCCCTCAGCACACGCCCCTGTCCCCGTCTGAACGACGCGGTGATCGCCACCACCGACCCCGACATTTTCACCGGCGCCGAGCTGGGCGCCTGGACCCAGGTGCGGGCGGCGGCCCGGTTGGCCCGGCTGGGCTGCGACGCCTATGCCTACGCCATGGTGGCGGCCGGGCGCATCGATCTGGTGGCCGAGACCAACCTGAAACCGTGGGACTGGTCCGCCCTGGTCCCGGTCATCGAGGCCGCAGGGGGGAAGGTGGTCAACTGGCGCGGCCAGGCGCCGGACGACAAGGGCCAGGTGCTGGCCGTGGGCGACGAGGCCCTGATCGAACAGGCCCTGGTGACGCTGAAACGCGCGGCGCTCTAGATCACCTCGGCGGGTTCGGCCGGGGTCTGTTGCGAAGCTCTGGGCGCCAGATAGTCGGCCATGGCGTCGAACTCACGCAGGAAGGCGGCGCGCAGGTCGTCGACCTCCATGATGACTTCATGCTTGGCGCCGGCCACCTCTACATAGCGGCCCCGGCCCAGACGCTTGGCGGCCCAGCGGTTGGTCTGTTTCCAGACCACGTCGTCCTCGCCCGACTGGACGATCGACACAGGGATTGAGACACGCTTCAGCGCCTTGGGCTTCAACGCCCGCTCGCCCGCGTCGAAGGCGAAGGCCAGCCAACCCCAGGTGGGCCCGCCCAGCGCCAGGTGCGGACAGGCGTAAAGCTGCTGACGCCACAACTCATACCGGCTCTCGTCGGAGGTCAGGGCGTCGGTCTCGAAGGTATGGTCGAACGGATCATCCGGGTCATCCAGCACATAGTCGCCGGCCTTGCCGTGGCGCAGGTTCCACTTCACCGCCATCTTGGCCGACCACAACGAACGCTTTCCGGTGCGGATGCGCAGCATGGGGCTGGACATCAGGGCGCCCGCGATACGCTCTTCGCCCGCTTCCAGCGTCAGCAGGTTCAGAGCCCCGCCCATGGAATGGCCCACCGTTATCCACGGCTTGGGCAGCCGCGCCTCGAACGTGTCCAGCAGGCGAGCGTAGTCGTCCAGAAACTCCTCCACCGCCCGGGCATGACCCCGCAGCCGATCCGGCAATAGCCGCGCCGACAGGCCCTGTCCGCGCCAGTCATGGGCCAGCACGCAGAAACCGCGCGCCAGCAGATTGCCGATCAGTTCGAAGTATTTCTCGATGGGCTCAGTTCGGCCGGGGCTGACGATGACGGTGCCGCGCGGCGCATCCTCAACCGACGGGGACGGAGTCCACAAGGCCGCGCGCAGACGCAGCCCGCCGGCCCCGCGATACCACTCTCCCACCCCGCCTGGCGGCGAGGACGCGCCGGGCACGCCCATGAGCGGGGCGTTGGCGGCGAAGGCCGCGGCGCGGTTCACGCCGGTGGCGGTGGAAGCGTTCATTCGGGTTTCCGGAACTTCAGGGTCATGCGGTCGCTCTCGCCGATGGCGTCATAGCGGCTGCGGTCGAATTCGGGGTCGGCCGGTTCGCCCGGCGGGGCGGTCAGGCCGTTGGGCGGCAGTGTGTCCACGCCGAAGGGGTGGTCCTTGGTGTCCTCGGGGTTTGCGTTGATCTCGCTTGCGGCCACGAAGACGAAACCCGCTTCGGCGGCCAGCTGCTTGACGAAGGCCTCCTGCACATAGCCGGTGGCCGCCGCCGGATCCTGATCGGCTCCCGAGGCCCCGCGGTGCTGCTCGACGCCCAGGACGCCGCCGGGCTTGAGGGCTGCATAGGCGTCCGCGAACGCCTTCTCGGCGATGCCCGCGGCCATCCAGGCGTGCAGACTGCGCAGGAACAGCACCATATCGACGGTCCCTGTCGGCGCCAGTGGACCGCTGGTCGGGCCGAAGGCGGTGATCTGGACGTCGCCGTAAAGTCGTCGATCCGCGGCGAAGCGCCCCTCGAACCGGGCCATGACCTGGATGAGGGACGGGTCGGCGTCAGGCCCCGTCTCGAAGCCCGCTGCGATCAGCTGGCCCCCGCCACGCGCCAGATAGGGCGCCAGGATTTCCGTGTACCAGCCCACGCCCGGCCACATCTCGATCACCCGCATGTCGGGCTCGATGCCGAAGAAGGTCAGGGTCTCGACCGGATGACGCCACTGGTCACGGCCTCGATCATGGACCCGCCACGGACCGGCGACGGCCCATTCCAGACTGCCTTCGGGCGCCGGAGGGGGCCCGGCCGGTTCGTCACTGGAGGTTTCCGCCTCATCGCGCCGCCCGCACGCTGAAATCAGCGTGAGCCCAGCCACGGCCGCACCGCCCAGCAGCAGCCGCCGACGCGATGCGGAAATTTCCCGATTCCAGGACCGATCAGCCATTAATCCCATGCGCCGCCAGACTCGTGTTCCCAGGCCGCCCCGACACGACCGTGGCTTCGGACTTAAAGCGGTTCACCATACCCGTCAAAGCGCCCCGTGACGCATGTTGCCGATGATCACTCAGGCTTTCGGAAGCGCAGGGTCATGCGGTCACTCTCGCCGATGGCGTCGAAGGCGGCGCGCTCGGCATCGGTGAGGGTGCGACCACCCTGCTCGGTGCGACGCACCGGCGGCAGCGTCCAGACGCCGAACGGATGGTCCCGGTCATCGGCCGCATTGGCGTTCAGCTCGCTGCGGGCGTCCAGCTCAAATCCGGCGGCCTGGGCGGCGCGGATCACATAGCTTTCGGGCACATAGCCGGTGGAGGCGGTGTCGGCGACGTTCAGACCTTCCTCGGCCCGGTGCTGTTCGACAGCCAGCACGCCGCCCGGCTTCAGCGCCCGGAAGAACTCGGCCATGTAGCGCTCCGTCAGGTCAGCGCGAGCCCAATTGTGAAACGCCCGGGCCACCAGAACCATGTCGGCCGTCCCGTCTTCGACGCCCAGACCTGACGCCGGGCCGAAATTCACCGCGCGGGCGGCTCCGCCGAAGGCCGCCAGCTCCTGCTCAAGGCCCGCGCGGGCCTCGCGGGCGCGGTCCGAGACATTGGGCGCCTCCAGATCGATCCAGGCGGCGATGTACTCGCCATCGGTCTGCTGGGCGTAAGGGGCCAGGATTTCCGTCCACCAGCCCGCGCCGCCCGGTTCGATCTCCACCACCGTCAGCCCGGGGCGCAGGCCCCAGAATGTCAGGGCTTCATAGGGGCGGCGATACTGGTCCCGGGCCGCATTGGCGGGCGCCCGGGTGTCCGAGCCGATGATGTCGGCCAGCACGGCGTCTTCCGCGTGAACCGGCGCGGCGGCCGAACCGCGAGCGGGCGCCTCGGGCGTCTGGGCGTAGGCGGCGGGCGCGGTCAGGGCGATAAGGGCGGCGGCGAGGGTCAGGCGGCGCATGGGCGGTCTCCAGTGGATGGGCGGCGTCTCCGTTGCGCGCACCCTAAAGGCCTCGCATGACCGGGCAAGCGGCGTTTTCCGAATTTCGCACGCGCGCCTCTTGCAGCCGGTTCAGTCACCCCTAAATCCTTGTGCGGAAGCGCCGGTTCGCCGGGCTTTCACGGTCGCGGCGGGGCCCATCAGGGACCGCCAAAGGCTGACACCGTCCGTCCCCGGAAACGGGGCGGTTCAACCTTGCTGTGCATCAGGAGGATTGTAATGCGCACCATCGACTTCACCCCCCTCTACCGTTCCGCCGTGGGCTTCGACCGCATGGCCAGTCTGCTGGAAAGCGCCGCGCGCACCAGCGAGGCCGGCGGCTGGCCGCCCTACAACATCGAGACGACGGGCGAGAACGCCTACCGGATCGAGATCGCCGTGGCCGGTTTCAAGCCCGACGAGCTGAACATCGAGGTCAAGGAGAACCTGCTGACCGTCACCGGCCGCCGCACGGCCAATGACGGCGAGGACCGCACCTTCCTGCATCGCGGCCTGGCCGAGCGCGACTTCGAGCGCCGCTTCCAGCTGGCCGACTATGTGGTGGTGACCGAAGCGGGCCTGAACAACGGCCTTCTGACCATCGACCTGAAGCGCGAACTGCCCGAGGCCCTCAAGCCCCGGCGGATCGAGATCAACGCCGGCCCGGCCCTGATCGAGGGCAAGGGCAAGAAGGCGGCGTAACGCCTGATGGCGTTCTGAACTGGAAAGGGCGGCTCGATGAGCCGCCCTTTTTCATTCCGCATCCAGCTCCAGGCCGCGCACCCCGTGTAGCTGGGTGGCGAGGAACTCGGCATGGCGTGTCTGGGCGCCGTGCAGGGCGGCGCGGCTGAGGTCGGCCTGCACCAGAATCGCCCGGCGCAGATCCGCCCCCGACAGATCCGCGCCGCGCAGATGGGCGCCGGTCAGATCGGCGGGCAACAGGCGGTCCTGGGCGATCATGAGCGGCCCCAGTTGAACCTCGCGAAGGTCCGCGCCGGTAAGGCGCGCGCCCTTCAGCCGCGCGCCGCGCAGGTCCGCGCCGCGCATCCTGGCCGAGCGCAGGTCCGCGCCCTCGAGCATTGCGCCCTGAAGCTGCACCCCCTCCATGTCCAGACCATAGAAGACGGCGCGTCTGGCCGACAGACCGGTCAGGGTCAGGCCGCAGATGGATTTCAGGCTGCGCAGATCCACATCGTCGAAGACCGACGGCTTGCCTTCGGCCCCGCCCGTCTCGCACCAGCGGGCGTGCTCGCCCAGCATGTCCGCCGCCGGCAATTTCGACACCGGAGCGCCCGAAGACTTCTCGTCCGTCAGGGCGCCGGTCATGTCCGCGCCGTCGGTCCGCCACATGGCCCGCTTGGCGCCCACCAGAACCGTGTCGCGCAGGTCCGCGCCGGTCAGGTCGGCGCCGGACAGGTCCGCGCCCGCCAGGTCGGCGCCGTTGAAATTGGCCTGTTTCAGATTGGCCCGGACCAGCTTGCAGTCCTTCATCACCGCGCCGGAGAAATCGGCCGCGATGGCGATGATGCCGGTCAGCTTGGACCGCTCCAGATTGGCCCCGGACAGATTGGCGCCCGAAGCCCGCGCCCGGTCGCGCACCAGATGCTCCACCATGCGGAAGCCCAGCTTGGAGTCCGCCGCCGCGATGGCGCCCTCGCGCAGGTCCGCCTCGAACAGGTCCGCGCCGGTCAGCTCCGCGCCCCGCAGACAGGCGCCGCGCAGGTCGGCCCGCCTCAGGCTGGCCTCGATCAGCAGGGCGTCCTGAAGGTCGGCCCCGAACAGCACGGCGTTGTCCAGTCGCGCGCCGGACAGATCGCAGCCCGACATGTCCGCCGCCGAAAAGTCCGCATCGGTCAGGTTTCGGCCCTTCAGGCTCAGACCCGACAGGTCCATCCAGGTGAACACCGCCCGCGCGCCGCCGGGCTTCGCCTGCCACAGCCGGTCGTGCCGGGCGCAGATAGCGTCCAGCTCGGCCTGGGTCAGCCGTCGCCTGTTGGCGGGATCTATAGGGGCGGAGTGCGCCGACATGCCGGGAAGATGCCTGATCGCCGCTTAAGAAAGCGTTGGAATCCCGGCCCCTATTCGGTCAGCAGTCCCTGTTCGGCAAGGGCGTCAGCCAGGGGGCCCGGCGCGGTCCACAGCCGGGTGTAACCGGCCTCGCCGAGCCGCTTCAGCTCGGTGGCCAGATCCGCCTTGGCAGAGGCGGCGAACTGGCCGTCAAAACCATCGCCGCTGTCGCTGACGCGCACCATCGGACGGCCCGTCTCCAGCCGGTGCAGATAGCCTTCGTAGAGGATCGCCGCCTCGTCGCCGAGCACGCCGGTTTCCACCTCCAGCCCCTTGCTCTTAACCCGTTCCACGCCTCGCCCGGCGGCGAAGGGGGATGGATCCAGACAGGCGATGACCACCCGCTCCACACCCGCTTCAATCAGGAACTGCGCGCAGGACGTCCGGCCCGAAGAGCGCGCGCCGCACGGCTCCATGGTCACATAGGCGGTGGCGCCCTTCGCCTTGTCGCCGGCGGCGGGCACGGCCTGCTCTTCCGCATGGGGCCGACCGCCCGGCGCGGTGGCGGCCTCGGCGACCACCTCGCCGTCCTTGACCACCACACAGGCGACCGCCGGATTGGGCCAGGTCTTGCCCATCTGGTCCCGGGCCAGGCCGATGGCCCGGCGCATGAATTCCTGATCGCGCGTGTCGCTCATGACAGGGCCGGCAGGGGCTGGGCCCTGTCCTCATCCAGATAGCGGGCCGAAACCGGCTTCAGCTCGGCGTCAAGTTCGATGTCCAGCGGGTTGCCGGTGGGGATTTCGACCCCGACGATCTCGTCGTCCGGCACCCCGAACAGATGCTTGACGATGGCCCGAAGCGAGTTGCCGTGGGCGGCGATCAGCACGTCCTCGCCCGCCTTCAGGCGCGGCGCGATGGCGCTGTTCCAGTAGGGCAGAACCCGCTCCAGCGTGATCTTCAGGCTTTCGGTGTCGGGAATGTCCTGCCCGGCGTAGCGGGGGTCGGCGGTGAAATCGAACTCGCCGCCGGGGGCCAGCGGCGGCGGCGGCGTGTCGTAGCTGCGCCGCCAGATGGTGACCTGTTCCTCGCCGTGCTTTTCAGCAGTCTCGGCCTTGTTGAGTCCGGTCAGGCCCCCATAGTGACGCTCGTTCAGCCGCCAGTCCTCGATCACCGGCACGTCCTTCAGGCCCGCCGATTCCAGAGCCATGGCGCCGGTGCGCTTCGCCCGGTTCAGCACCGAGGTGAACATGACGTCCGGTTTGAAGCCCGCCCTGGCGATCAGCTCGCCGCCGCGCTTGGCCTCGGCTTCGCCCTGGTCGGTGAGATCCACGTCCACCCAGCCGGTGAAGCGGTTCTCCAGGTTCCACTGGCTCTGGCCATGTCGCAGCAGGATCAGTCGGGGCATCGGTGTCTCCAGTTGGACCTGACCGGGTAGGACCGGCGTGCCCGGGGGTCAACCCGCAAGCGCGGCCCGGCGCCGTCCGTTCCCTGCGATGTTGTGAGCCGGGAAACGCCCCTGCTATAGCGGAGTCATGCGGAACCGGCTGTTCTTTCCCCTGATGGCGCTGATCGCCGTCGCCATGGTCGCCCTGGCGCTGAACTGGCCCGAGGGCGAGGCGGGACGGGGCATGGCCCCGGCGCCCGCCGACGCGCCCGCCGGCTGACGCCGCCTGGAGGGAGACATGCTGACGCCCCGACCCGGCCTGGCTCCCGACACCGCTGAAAACGAGACTCACGCCCTGGTGAAGCCCACGGGGTTCCGCGAGTACGACGCCCGCTGGATCCTGGAGACGGAGATCAACCTTGTGGGTCTTCAGGCGCTCGGCCTCGGGCTGGCGACCTACATTCACGAGATCGGGGTACGGCCAAGGATCGTGGCAGGCCACGACTTCCGGTCCTATTCCGAGAGCGTCAAACAGGCCCTGACGCAGGGGCTGTTGCAGGGCGGCATGGAGGTTCTGGACATCGGCCTGGCCCTGTCGCCCATGGCCTATTTCGCTCAGTTCGCCCTGGACGCCCCCTGCGTGGCCATGGTCACCGCCAGCCACAACGAAAACGGATGGACCGGCGTGAAGATGGGAGCCGCGCCGCCCCTGACCTTCGGGCCTGAGGAGATGCAGCGCCTGAAGACCATTGTGCTGAACGGCGAAGGCGTCGCCCGTCCCGGCGGAAGGCTGGAGCGCATCGAGGACTTCCGGGCGCGGTATCTGGAAGAGGTCACCGCCGGGGTGAAGCTGACCCGCCCGCTCAAGGTGGTGGCCGCTTGCGGCAACGGCACAGCCGGCGCCTTCGCGCCCGAAGCCCTGCGCCGCATGGGCGCGGAGGTGATCGAGATGGACTGCGAGCTCGACTGGACCTTCCCCCGATACAACCCCAATCCTGAGGACCAAGCCATGCTGGCCGAGATGTCCCGGCGCGTGATGGAGACCAGAGCCGACCTGGCGGTGGGTTTCGACGGCGACGGGGACCGCTGCGGCGTGGTGGACGACACCGGCCAGGAAATCTTCGCCGATAAGATCGGCCTGATGCTGGCCCGCGACCTGTCGGCTCTGCACGAGAACGCCACCTTCGTGGTCGATGTGAAGTCCACCGGCCTCTACAAGACCGACCCGGTTCTGGCGGAAAACGGTGCGACCACCGTCTACTGGAAGACCGGCCACAGCCACATCAAGCGAAAGATCGCCAAACTGAAGGCTCTGGCGGGCTTCGAGAAGTCCGGACACGTCTTCCTCAACGCCCCCATCGGACGCGGCTACGACGACGGCATCGTGGCGGCGGGCGCGGTCTTGTCCATGCTGGAGCGCAATCCGGGCAAGCGCCTGTCGCAGCTGAAGGCCGCCCTGCCGGACGCCTTCACCTCCCTGACCATGAGCCCGCACTGCGATGACGAAGCGAAATACGCGGTCGTGGAGGCGGTGCAGAAGGAATACGTCGACCTGCACGCGAGGGGCGGCGAAATCCTCGGCCGCAAGATCACCGAGGTGATCACCGTCAATGGCGCGCGGGTGCGTCTTGAGGACGGGTCGTGGGTGCTGGTGCGCGCCTCGTCCAACAAGCCGGAGCTGGTGGTGGTGGTCGAGAGCATGCGATCGCCGGACGACATGCGCGACCTGTTCCACAAGGACGTGAAGCCGCGTCTGGCCAGACACGACAACGTCGGCGCCTGGAACCAGGAAATCTAGAGCAGGGTCAGCAGTCCGATCAGGCCCAGTGCGAGGACCATCAGCAGGGCCAGAGACAAGACGGCGGCCAAGGCCACGCGCGGGCCGGACCTCAGCACTGCGCGCAGATCCGTGGTCAGGCCCAGCGCCGCCATGGCAATCACCGTCAGGACGCCCGCCACCGCCGTGATCGGCTCGATGAGCGCTTCGGGAATCAGGCCGAATGACCGCAGGGTCGCCATGGCGATGAAGCCGAGGATGAACCAGGGGATCAACCGCGCCAGACCCGGTTTGCGGCCCACCCGCTCACCGGACGTCAGCGCCAGAACGACGCACACCGGACCAAGCATCAACACCCGGGTCAACTTCACCAGCGTGCCGACCTGCGCGGCCGCCAGCCCCATCGGCGCCACCGCCGCCAGCACCTGCGGCACTGCATAGACGGTCAGGCCCGCCAGCACGCCCGCATCGATGATCGAAAGGCCCAGCAGGTCCGCGACCACCGGCAGCAGCAACACCATGCCGACGCCCAGAACGGCGGTGAAGCCTATGGCCCCCGACACCTCTTCGCCCTTTGCCCCGATCACCGGCGCCACGGCGACGATCGCTGAGTTGCCGCAGATGCCGTTGCCACAGGCCACCAGCAGGGCGGCGTTACGCGTCAGGCCGCACCAGCGTCCCAGCCAGTAGCCTCCGGTGACCCCGACCGCGACCACCAGAACGATTCCCAGCAGGAGCGCCGGCCCCATGGCCGCCAGCGCCGGGGCGCTGAGCGAGGCGCCCAGCAGCACCACCGCCACCTCCAGCAGGAACCCGGCGCTGAAGGCCACGCCCGCGCGAAACGCTTCCGGCGGCGGCCACAGGGTCCGCACCCCGGCCCCGATCAGGATCGCCAGCACCAGGCCTTCCAGCCAGATACGGTCGAACATCCGGGTCTCGAAAGTCTGCAAGCCCATGGCCATGGCCGCGACGACGAGGCTGAGCGCCACGCCGGGTGCGAGCACCGAGATCCGGGTCATGGGTGAGTTAGGGGCCACTGCAAAAACGGCCGTCAGCCCGCCGCCTTGACCGCCTCGGCGATGTCATCGACCACGGCTTCCACCAATCTGGCGTCGTCGCCCTCGGCCATGATGCGGATCAACGGTTCGGTGCCCGAGGCGCGGACGACCACACGGCCCGAGCCGTTCAGGCGCGTCTGCCCGGCGGCGATGGCGTCCATCACGCCCTTGTCGGCCAGCGGCGCCCCGCCCGAATGACGCACGTTCTTCAGCTTCTGGGGCACCGGCTCGAACTGGGCGGCCAGTTCGCTCATGGGCTTGCCGGACTCCACCATCACGGCCAGCACCTGCAGCGCGGCGATCAGGCCGTCGCCGGTGGTGGCGTGACGGCTGAGGATAAGGTGCCCTGATTGCTCGCCGCCCACGTTGAACCCGCCTTCGCGCATGCGCTCCATGACATAGCGGTCGCCCACCTGGCTGCGTTCCAGCGTCAGGCCTTCGGCGTTGAGAACCCGCTCCAGCCCCAGATTGGACATGACCGTGGCCACGATCCCGCCTCCGGTCAGGATGCCCCGCTTGGCCCAATCGCGGGCGATCAGGGCCATGATCTGGTCGCCGTCGATGACCCGGCCCTTCTCGTCGCACAGGGCCAGCCGGTCCGCATCGCCGTCCAGGGCGATGCCGATGTCGGCGCCGTAGCGCTTCACCGCCTCGGACAAAGTGCGCGGATGGGTCGAGCCGCACTCGGCGTTGATGTTCAGGCCGTTGGGCTCAACACCCACCGGGAAGACGTCCGCGCCCAGTTCATAGAGGGTGGTGGGCGCCACGCGATAACCGGCGCCGTTGGCGCAATCGATGGCGATGCGCAGGCCGTTCAGGTTCTGGCGGCGCGGGAAGGTGGCCTTGGCGATCTCAACATAGCGGGCCTGGGCGTCGTCGATGCGCTTCACGCGGCCCAGGGCGTCGGCGTCGGCCAGACCCTGCCCCAGGTCCTCATGCATCAGAGCCTCGATCTTCAGCTCCATCTCGTCCGACAGCTTGTAGCCGTCCGGGCCGAACAGCTTGATGCCGTTGTCCGCGTAGCTGTTGTGCGAAGCGGAGATCATCACGCCCAGATCCGCGCGCATGGATCGGGTCATCATGGCCACGCCGGGCGTCGGCAGGGGGCCGAAGGTGCGCACGTCCATGCCCACCGCCGCGAAACCGGCCACCAGCGCGGGCTCGATCATGTAGCCGGACAGCCGGGTGTCCTTGCCGATCACCACCAGATGGCGCCGGTCGTCGCCGGACATGAACAGCTTGCCTGCGGCCAGGCCGACGCGCAGCGCCACCTCTGCGGTCATGGGGTGGCTGTTGGCGCGGCCGCGAATGCCGTCGGTGCCGAAATAGCGTCGCTTGCTCACGATCCCTCCCGATCTCGCCCGAAACCTGGCGAAACGTCTTTTTAGTGTGGCGGTTACGGCCTTTCGGTTAAAGCCGCACGATCAGGCCCGCCTCTTGCACGCGGGCTTAACGCCGGGCGCGGCCTGTGCCAAGCAGCCTGAATCCTTTCGTCTCGGGAGACCAGATCAAGCCATGTGTGGAATTATCGGCGTGACCGGGACGTCTCAGGCGGCCCCCCTGATGATCGACAGCCTGAAGCGGCTGGAATACCGGGGCTACGATTCCGCCGGGGTCGCGGCGCTGGTCGACGGCCGCATCGAGCGTCGGCGGGCCAAGGGCAAGATCCGCGAGCTGGAGGCCGTGCTGAGCAGCTCGCCCCTGCAGTCCGTTGTGGGCATCGGCCACACCCGCTGGGCCACCCACGGCCCGCCCACCGAGCCCAACGCTCACCCGCACAAGGCCGGCCGCGTGGCGGTGGTGCACAACGGCATCATCGAAAACTTCGCCGAGCTGAAGGCTGAGCTGGAGGCCGCCGGCCGTGTTTTCGAGAGCCAGACGGACACCGAGGTGGTGGCCCACCTGATCGACGCGCGGCTGGACGCCGGCGACGAGCCCATGACCGCCTTCAAGACCGTGCTGGATCGTCTGAGCGGCGCCTATGCCCTGGGCGTGCTGATCGAGGGCCATGACGACCTCATTCTGGGGGCCCGCAAGGGCAGCCCGCTGGTGGTCGGCTGGGGCGAGGGCGAGATGTATCTGGGCTCCGACGCCCTGGCTGTGGGCCCGTTCACCCAGAAGATCAGCTATCTGGAAGAAGGCGACTACGTCGCGCTGACCCGGGACGGCGCCGACATCCGCGATGAGCGGGGCGTCAAGGCGAACCGCGCCGTGGTGGTGGTCTCCGCCTCGGCCGCCATGGTCGAGAAGGGCGAATATCGCCACTTCATGGAAAAGGAGATTCACGAACAGCCCGACAGCGTGCAGCACACCCTGTCGGCCTATCTGGATCTGGTGGCCCAGAAGGTGAAGCCCCAGGACGCCATCGACCTGACCAAGGTCAGCCGCATCCAGATCATCGCCTGCGGCACCGCCTTCTACGCCGGAGAGATCGCCCGCTATGCGTTCGAGCGGCTGGCCGGGGTGCCCTGCGACGTGGAGATCGCGTCCGAGTTCCGTTACCGCAGCCCGGCCCTGACCCCCGGAACCCTGGTGGTGGCCGTCAGCCAGTCCGGCGAGACCGCCGACACGCTGGCCAGTCTGACATGGTGCAAGGCGCAGGGCTTCGAGACGGCGGCGGTGGTCAACGTCCACACCTCGTCCATGGCGCGGGAAGCGGCGGCCATGTGGCCCACCTGGGCCGGACCGGAGATCGGCGTGGCCTCAACCAAGGCGTTCACCGCCCAGGTGGCCGCCCTGCTTTCGCTGGCCCTGGCCGCAGGCGTGGCGCGGGGCCGGGTGGCGCCGGACGAGGAGGCCCGTCTGGTCAAGGCGCTGTTCGAGGCGCCCCGCCTGATCGCCGAGACGCTTCAGGCCGATGAAGAGATCAAGGCCGTCGCTCACGACCTGTCAAAGGCCTCGGACGTGCTGTTCCTGGGCCGGGGCGCCATGTTCCCGCTGGCCATGGAAGGCGCGCTGAAGCTGAAGGAGATCAGCTACATCCACGCCGAGGGCTATGCCGCCGGCGAGTTGAAACACGGCCCCATCGCCCTGGTGGACGAGGAAACTCCCGTCATCGCCCTGGCCCCCATGGACGAGGTGTTCGAAAAGACCGCATCCAACCTGCAGGAAGTGGCCGCGCGCGGCGGCCCGGTGGTGATGATCACGGCCCAGGGCGCACCCTCGCCCCACGGCGCCGAGGTGCGGCGGATCGAGATTCCGCCTTGCGACCCCTTCATCGCGCCGCTGGTCTATGCGGTGCCGGTGCAACTGCTGGCCTATTACACCGCCGTGCAAAAGGGCACGGACGTGGATCAGCCGCGCAACCTGGCCAAGTCCGTCACGGTCGAATAGGCGCGCCGTCTTCCGCCGGGGGCGGGCTGGCGGCCGGGCTCTCATCCGGACCACGCTCCGGCAGCACCGGCGGCGTCTGCGGCATGGCGGCGGCCTCTTGCCCCACGGCGGGCGGAACCTCCGACTCCTCGGGCGGCATCACCAGATCTTCGGGCACCTCCAGGGTCTCCGCCGTGGTCGGCGGCACGGCGGGGGCATCGGGCTCCTGTTCACCGCAGGCGACCAGGGCCAGCGAGGACAGGGTCAGGGTCAGGACGGCGAGCGATCGGATCATGTCTGGGCCTTTCGGATGCGAACGGTCGGGCGACCACGACATCACATGACGGAACCGTCCGCCAGCCCGGCGGTTCCGCCCGGCATCGCAGCGGACCGTTTGCAGCGCCGCCCGAAGCGCCTATCAACGGCTCGCCGAACTGACCCAAGCTGGAGCCTCCATGACCGACGCCAAGACCCCTCGACGTGTTCGCAAGGCCGTCCTGCCCGTGGCGGGGCTGGGCACCCGGGTCCTGCCCGGCACCAAAACCACGCCCAAGGAGCTGCTGAACGTCGTGGACCGGCCGATCCTCAGCTACATCGTGGAGGAGGCGCGCGAGGCGGGCATCGAGCACATCGTCTTCGTCACCGGCCGGGCGAAACAGGCCATCGAGGACTATTTCGACCACCAGATCGAGCTGGAGGCCCAGCTGGAGGCCAAGGGCAAGACCGACATCCTGGAGATGATGAACGCCGAACTGGCGCGCGCGGGCGAGATGAGCTTCACCCGCCAGATGAAGCCGCTGGGCCTGGGCCACGCGGTGTGGTGCGCCCGGGACATCGTCGCCGACGAACCCTTCGCCGTGATCCTGCCTGACGTGATCGTGGATGCGGCGCCGGGCGCCCTGAAGCAGCTGATGAACGTCTATGAGGAGGTCGGCGGCAACGTCATCGGCGTGGAGGCGGTGCCCGAGGACATGACCCACAAATACGGCATCGTCGATCCGCTGGAGCGCACGGGCAATCGCATCGGCATGAAGGCGATGGTCGAGAAGCCGGCGAAGGGAACCGCGCCGTCGAACCTGTCCATATCCGGCCGCTACATCCTGCAGCCCGAGATCTTCCACCTGCTGGAGACACAGGAGCGGGGCGCGGGCGGCGAGATCCAGCTGACAGACGCCATGGCCCGACTGATGAAGGATCAGGCCTTCACGGCGGTGGAGTACGAAGGCGTGACCCACGACTGCGGGGACAAGATCGGCCTGCTGCGGGCCAATGTGGCCCTGGCCCTCAAGCGTGAGGATCTGGGCGCGGCGGCGCGCGAAGCGATCTCGGCCCTGCTCTAGTCGGCCGACCCTAGTCGTCGGTGCGGTAGCGGCGGCAGTCCTCGTCGGAGCCGCGGCGCACCCGGCGCTCGCAGGCGCGGCGTTCAGCCCGCATGGTTTCCGCGTCCGAGGTGGTGACCGCGTCGACGCCCGCGCCGACCACGGCGCCGGTGGCCTTCACGCCCGTGCCGACCACGGCGCCGGTGACGCCGACGGCTGTCCCCACAAGGCATCCCTGAAGCATCAGAGCGGCGGCGATCATGGCGGCGATGGACAGGATGCGGGTCATGTTTGAGGCTCGCTGGAAGAGGAAAAGGCCCAGCCGGTCTGGGCCCGATGGCGCATCAGGGCGTCAGCCAGGACGCAGGCGGTCATGGCTTCGACCACAGGCACGCCGCGCAGGCCGACGCAGGGATCGTGGCGGCCCTTGGTGCGCAGATCGATTTCGGTTCCGTCGCGGGTGACGGTGCGCCGAAGCGTCAGAATGGAAGAGGTCGGCTTGAAGGCCACGCGCGCCGTGACGGGCTGTCCAGTGGAGATGCCGCCCAGCACGCCGCCCGCCTTGTTCGACAGGAAAACCGGCTCGCCGTCATCGCCCATCCGCATTTCGTCCGCGTTCTGTTCGCCGGTCAGGGCGGCGGATTCGAAGCCCGCCCCGATCTCCACGCCCTTGGCCGCATTGATGGACATCAGCGCACTGGCCAGTTCGCCGTCCAGCTTGCCGTAAAGCGGCGCGCCCCATCCGGCGGGCACGCCCGTCGCCTCCACCGCCACCACCGCGCCGATGGAGGACCCGGCCTTGCGGATATCATCCAGATAGGTTTCCCAGGCCGGAACCACCTCGGCGTTCGCGGCGAACAGGGCGTTGTGCTCAACCGCGCCGAAGTCGATCCGGTCGTCCGCGATGCGGTGCGGCCCGATCTGGACAATCCCCGCGCGGATGCTCAGGCCCTCGCCCAAGACCTTGCGCGCCACTGCACCCGCCGCCACGCGGCAGGCCGTCTCGCGCGCGGACGAGCGTCCGCCGCCCCGATGGTCGCGCACGCCGTATTTGGCCTGATAGGTGTAGTCAGCGTGACCGGGCCGAAAGGCGCGGGCGATCTCGCCGTAGTCCTTGGACCGCTGGTCGGTGTTCTCGATCAGGATGGCGATGGGCGCGCCGGTGGTGACCGGGCCGTCGCCATCGTCGAAGGTTCCGGAGACGATGCGGCACTCGTCCGCCTCGCGCCGCTGGGTCACGAAGCGCGAGCCGCCGGGCTTGCGCCGGTCCAGCCACGGCTGGATGTCCGCCTCGGTCAGCGCAATGCCCGGCGGGCACCCGTCGATGACGCAGCCGATGGCCGGTCCGTGGCTTTCGCCCCAGGTAGTGACGCGGAACAGATGGCCGAAGGTGTTGTGGGACATGGCTTACAGCCTCTAGGCCGCCATGCGCTCGGACGTCCACACCGAACTGAACCGGGCCAGCAGATGTTCGGCGGCCGAGGGCGCGCCGGCCACAGGTTCCAGCGTCACGAACAGTCGCCCGGCGGGACGCGCCCCGCGCGCCGGCAGGCCAAGGCCCTTCAGGCAGAGGCGGACCGTCCCTTCCATGCCGCCCACGACCCAGACCTGGCGCGGCCCGGCATGGGTTTCGATCTCCGCCCGCCCCCCGTCGGCCAGCAGGCGCGGGTCCACCGGGCAGGTCATGAACAGGTCGTCGCCGAGCGCCTTAAGGCCGTCGGTCGCGCGAATGAGCACGGGTAGATAAAGATCGCCGCCGTCCGGCGCCGCGCGCCTCAGGCGCACATGCTCGCCGGTACGCAGGCCTGCGGGGACCATGATGCGCAGGGCGCCCCGCCCGGGCAGGGCCACGGTGGCGCAGGCGCCGTGGATCGCCTCCAGCGGACTGAGCACCACCACCGGCAGCGGCATGGGTCGGGCCTTTGGCGCATCCAGCGCCGGACCCAGGCCGCCGCGCTTCTGGATCAGGCGATAGGCCTCGATGACCCGGCGGAATCGGTCGGCGTCGCCGCCGGGCTGGTCCGGGCGAGCGGCCTTCACCGCGGCGCGGAACAGCTCCGCCAGGCGGCGCGGCTCCACAGGACCGTGCAGGCCCAAAAGGCCATAGGCGTCGCGCAGGGTCAGGGTCTGGGCGGTCATGACCCCGATTGGCGGATAATATGGTCAAGGCCGGGTTAACCGTGACGCTGGACCTCCCCCAAACGACGCCGAGGGGCTAAGAAGGCGCCATGAGCGATCACCCCATTCCGCCCACCCCGACCACCGAAGACTACGCCGCCCAGCTGGCGGCCAACGCCGACGAGGCGCAGTTCGAGCGTGACGAGCCCCTGCCGCTGTTCCTGGAATGGATGGCGGATGCCCGGAAGTCCGAGCTGAACGACTCCAACGCCATGGCTCTGGCCACCGTGGACGCCGACGGTCTGCCCGACTGCCGCATGGTTTTGCTTAAGGGCGTGGATGAACGGGGCTTCGCTTTTTACACAAACCGTGAAAGCGCCAAGGGCGGGCAGCTGACGGGGCAGCCGAAGGCCGCTCTGCTCTTCCACTGGAAATCCCTGCGCCGTCAGGTGCGGGTGCGCGGCGCCGTCGAGCCCGTCAGCGAGGCGGAGGCGAACGCCTATTTCGCCAGTCGGGCGCGCGAGAGCCGCATCGGCGCCTGGGCCTCGACCCAGTCCCGGCCGCTGGACAGCCGGGAAACGCTTGAGGCCGCCGTGCGTGCGGTAGAGGCGCGGTTCGAGGGCGCAGAGCCCCCTCGGCCCGACTACTGGACCGGTTGGCGCGTGATCCCCGATCAGATCGAATTCTGGCGCGACCGGGCGTTTCGGCTGCACGACCGTCTGAGGTTTGATCGCGAGGGCGACGACTGGCGGCGGACCCGGCTCTATCCCTGACCGGTCCCGTAGCGGGCCAGGAAGGTGTCCACCGCCTGGGTTGCAATGCATGCGGCGTCGCGCCGGGTCTGGACATCGTCGCCCGTGACCATGGGTACGAAGAAAACCGGGTGCTCGATCATCCCCATCAACTGTCCCGCCGCCCATGACGGCCTTTCAACCTCCAGTGCGCCCGCCTCCACGTGCTGGACGATGACCCGCATCAGAACGCCGCCGATCTCGGCTCGCCCACGCTCGAAGAAGCGGTTCGCCGTCGGCTGGAATCGCTTGCGCTCGGCCATGACAAGCCGGAACACGGCGCGCACGAACGGGTCGCCCATGAAGCGGGCGTAGGTCTCGGCGAACGCGATCAGCTGGCCCCGCACATCACCGCCCTGGACACGCACGCCCTCGATCTGGCGGGCGAAGTCGTCCGAGGCGTCGTCGATCACATGCTTGAACAGGTCGGTCTTGGACGGAAAGAACGCATAGAGCGTGGCGGTGGAGACCGAAGCGTCGCGGGCGATGGCCTCCATGCGGGCGGCGGCGTAACCCTCCGCGAGGAAATGACGCCGGGCGACCTTCAGCAACTCCTTGCGCTTGTGGTGCAAAGCCTGTGCCTGTTCGCCCGTGTGGGCGGCGTCATTCATCTTGATGCGGCCGTCATCTTCGTCGTCCAGCACGGCGGACTTAACCATACCAATGGTCCGTGAGGCGGGTTTCCGGCGCAAGGGGCAGAAACCGATCTTTTTCCTCAGCTTCTCCGGAACGGCGCCAGCACCGGATGGGCCAGCACCGGCGCCACCAGCCGATCCACAGCAGAACGGTCCTCCAGCACCACCGCGGCCGTCTGGTCCGCCACCACGAAATCGGCCAGGGCGCGGCCCGGCTCGGTGAAGCGTTCGTGGCCCGGCCGGACGGTCTTCAGATACTGGTCGATCACCGACTGGGCCGTGCGCCCCCGCTCCCTTTGGTCCCGCAGCAGACGCCGGATGAAGCGGATGTCGGCGGGCGTATCCACGAACACTCTCAAGTCGAACAGGTCGGCCACGGCCGGCGTTGCCAGCAGATGGATGCCCTCCACGATCACTACGGGCGCGGCGCCCACCGGCGTCCCCCCCGGATCGCGGCCGTGGTGGATCAGGGAATAGATCGGCGCCTCGACCCCCTTGCCCGCCTTCAGTTCGGTCAGATGTTCGGCGAGCAACGCGTGATCCCGCGCGTCCACATGATCGAAATCGAAGGTCGCGGCGTCGAAATCCGGCAGGGCTGCGGCGTCCACATAGTACCAGTCCTCCAGCACCACGACCGCCTGATCCGGCCCCAGGGCCTCGGCCAGGGCCTGGGCCAGGGTGCTCTTGCCGGAGCCGGACCCTCCGGTAATGGCGATGAGAAGGCTCAAGGGGTGCGCTCCGCGATAGACGAGGGCCGTCCTTTAGGGCTTTCTGGGCGGGTCAGCCAAGGCGGAACGCCTTGCCTGACCTAGCGTCACGTTGCTTAACGACGATCACCAAAGTAGCTTCGATTTGAAAGCGCCGCTCTCAACAAGGCGCACATGGAGGGATGCATGCTGGGACGAATGCAGGACTGGCCGCTGACGGTCGACCGGATCATTGATCGCGCCGCCGTCTGGCACGGCCATCGGGAGATCGTCACCCGCACGGTGGAAGGGCCCATCGTGCGCACCACCTATGCCGACGTGCACCGCAGGGCCAAGCGGGTGTCCAACGCCCTGGCGGGCTGGGGCGTCAAGCTGGGCGACCGGGTCGCCACCCTGGGCTGGAACACGGCGCGGCACATGGAGGCCTGGTACGGCATCATGGGCATGGGCGCGGTCTGCCACACCCTGAACCCCCGCCTGCATCCCAGCCAGATCGCCTTCATCATCAATCACGCCGAAGACAAGGTCATCTTCGTCGACCTGACCTTCGTGCCGATCCTGGACGCCATCATCGCCCACTGCCCGACGGTGGAGCGCGTGGTCATCATGACCGACGAAGTCTCGATGCCCGAGACCAAGCTGCCCAACGCCGAGTGCTATGAGTACGTCATTTCCGAGCAGTCCGAGGACTTCACCTGGGGCGGTTTCGACGAGCTGACCGCCTGCGGCCTCTGCTACACCTCGGGCACCACGGGCGACCCCAAGGGGGTGCTGTATTCGCACCGCTCCAACTTCCTGCACACCCTGATCACCATGAGTTCGGACATCATGGGCGTGACCGGGGCGGACGTGATCCTGCCGGTGGTGCCCATGTTCCACGCCAACGCCTGGGGCGTGGCGTTCTCGGCGCCCGCCGTGGGCGCCAAGCTGGTCATGCCCGGGGCGCGCATGGACGGCGAGGCCATCTATGAGCTGATCGAGGCCGAGGGCGTGACCTTCTCCGCCGCCGTGCCCACCGTGTGGCAGATGCTGCTGCAGCATGTGGCCGCCAACGACCTGAAGTTCTCGACCCTGAAGAACGTGCTGATCGGCGGCTCGGCCCTGCCCGAGGCGCTGGTGCGCGGC
This sequence comes from Brevundimonas sp., assembly GCF_047617075.1. GTDB lineage: Bacteria > Pseudomonadota > Alphaproteobacteria > Caulobacterales > Caulobacteraceae > Brevundimonas. The sequence continues at coordinate 152,075 of NZ_JBLGCI010000001.1, read as the reverse complement.
TTCAACGATCTGGGCGTGGACGTGCGCCAGGGCTGGGGCATGACCGAGACCTCGCCGGTGGGCACCGTCTCCACCCCCACCCCCGAGATCGCGCACCTGTCCTATGACGAGCAGATGCCGTTCCGCCTGAAGCAGGGCCGCCCCCCCGTGGGCATCGAGCTGAAGCTGGTCAGCGACGAGGGCGAACAGCTGCCCCACGACGGCGAGGCGGTGGGCCGCCTCATGGTGCGCGGCCCCACGGTGGCGGCCAGCTATTTCAAGGACGTGGGCGGGAACATCCTGGACGACGAGGGCTACTTCGACACCGGCGACGTGGCCAACATCGACACCAACGGCTTCATGCAGATCACCGACCGGGCCAAGGACGTGATCAAGTCGGGCGGCGAGTGGATCAGCTCCATCGACATCGAGAACGTGGCCGTGGGGCACCCGAAGGCGTCGCTGGCCGCCGTCATCGGCATCGCCCATCCCAAGTGGGACGAGCGTCCCCTGCTGCTGGTCAAGCTGAAGGACGGCCAGGCCGCCGAGAAGCAGGAGTTCCTCGACTTCCTGGAAGGCAAGATCGCCAAGTGGTGGATGCCCGACGATGTGGTCTTCGTGGACGATATCCCGCTGGGCGCCACCGGCAAGATCGACAAGAAGATCCTGCGCGAGGAGTTCAAGGATTATACGCTGCCGACGGCGTGATCGGAGCCTTGTCATCCCGGCCGCACCCCGGACCTGTTCCGGGGGGCGAGCCGGGACGCAGCCGCACACTCCCCGCTCATCCCGGCGACCCGAAGGGCGGCGCGTAGCAGTCAAGGCCGGGATCCAGATGGCGGGCGGAGCGGTCAGGAATTGAGGCGAGCCCGGACGTCCGACTATCGCGCCTTATGATCTGGACCCCGGCGTTCGCCGGGGTGAGCGGAGTTTATTGCTCATTCCGTCCCGGATAGCGCCTGCGGCGCTTCCGGGATGACAAGGGGGGCGAGCGGGCTTTCGGAACGCGGAAATTGGCGTCACCATCGGCGAACAACGGCGGGAGCGGCGGCATGAGCAGATCAAAATACGGCGGCGTCCTGCTGAAGGCGGTGTTCCTGATCGCCCTGGCGGCGCCGCTGCTGGGCTTCGGGGCGGCCTTCGCTACGCGGGTCGGGCTGATCGAGTGGCGACTGGGCTATGAACAGCTGACCCTGATCTGGGGCTGGCGGCTGGCCTGGGTCAGCGCGGGCGCGGCGCTGGCGACGCTGCTGCTGTCCATCGGGGATGTGAAGCGGCGCGGGCTGTATGCGCTCGTGGCTGTGCTGGCGGCGGGGGCGACCCTCTATCTGCACATGGCGCACCGCCAGACGCAGGCCGCTCATCCTCCTGTGCATGAAGCCGCCAGCGACTGGGACGAGCCGCTGGGCTTTTCGCGGGTGATCGGGTCGCAGCGCGCCCGCGCCGGGGCCGCGCCTCTGGCCACCAGCCACGCCGCCGTCTGCGATCAGGCGCTTGTGGCCCGGACGCAGGTGGCGCCCGAGGTGGGCGAGGCGGCGCTGGAGGCCGCGGGCTTCACGGTGGTGGGCACGTCGCCGTTCCGCATCGAGGGCACGCGCGACAGCTTCTGGTTCGGATTCACCCACGACGCGGTGCTCCGCATCCGGCCGGGCCGCACGGACATGCGCGTGTCCGGGCGTGAAGACAGGCCGGACGGCGGCGAGGCGTGCCGTCTCGCGGGCCAGATCAGCGAACGCCTGCGCGCCGCCGAGTAGGCGCCGCCCGCCGTTCCCGAAGGAACGACGGGCGACCGGGGAGGATCAGCGCACCGTCAGGGTCGCCGATTGCAGGTCGACGGAGTTGGGGCCGGCGTGGATGGTGAAGGTCCCGGGCTCCACCACCCGTTCCATGTCCACGTTCCAGACCGACAGGGCGCGGGCCGGCAGGTCCAGCGTCACCGTGCGGGTCTCGCCGGGCTGCAGCGTCACCCGCTCGAAGGCGGCCAGTTCGATGACCGGGCGGGTGACCGAGGCGTGGTCGTCGCGGACATAGATTTGCACCGTCTCGTCCCCCGCCACAGCGCCGGTGTTGGTGACGTCCACCTGCACCTGGGCCGCCTCGCCCACGCCGATGACTGGCTGTACCAGACGCGGCGCGGACATGTCGAAGCTGGTGTAGCTGAGGCCGTAGCCGAACGGGAACAGCGGGCTGGTCTCATCGAACAGATAGCCCCGGCGCGCGGTCGGCTTGTGGTTGTAGAACACCGGCAGCTGGCCCACCGAGCGGGGGATAGTCACCGGCAGCTTGCCGCCCGGATTGACCCGGCCGAACAGGACGTCGGCGAAGCCGTTTCCGGTTTCCTGACCCAGGTACCAGCCCTCGATCAGCGCGTCGGCTTCCTCGACCAGCTCGTTCACCGCCAGGGGACGGCCGTTGAGCAGCAGCACGATGGTGGGCTTGTTCAGGGCGAAGATGGCGCGAGCCAGGTCCATCTGCTGGCCCACCAGCTGAAGGTCGGCGCGATCGCCCAGATGGCTCTCGGCCCAGGCCTCGCGGCTGAGCTGTTCGTTCTCGCCCAGCACCATGACGATGACGTCGGACTGGCGGGCGACCTCGACGGCCTCCTCGATCAGGCGGGCGTTGACGGCGGGGTCGATCAGATCGACCGCGTCGGCGGCCCACTCACGGCTTTCGGTCAGACGCACGCCCTCGGAATAGACCACCTCGAAGCCGCCTTGCTCGGCCTCGGCCTCAAGGCCTTCCAGCACGCTGACCACGTGGGCGGGCACATCGCTGTAGCCGCCGATGGGGGTGTCCACCGCATGGGTTCCCAGCACCGCCAGACGGCCCAGGCCGTCCGCGTGCAGCGGCAGGGTCTGGTTGTCGTTCTTCAGCAGGGTGATGGCGCGTCCGGCCACCTGACGGGCCAGGGCGATGGCGTCCGGGGTGGCGGTCAGGGCGTCGGCGGTTTCGGGGTCCGCATAGGGATTCTCGAACAGACCCGCCTCGAACTTCATGGTCAGGATACGGCGCACAGCGTCATCGATCTGGGCCTCCGACACCCGGCCCTCGCGGACCAGCTCGGGCAGGTGGATGTAGCCCTCGCCGTCCGGCAGCTCGATGTCCACGCCGGCGTCCATGGCGCGCACGGTGGCGTCCTGGATATCCTCGAACATCTGGTGGCGCGTGACCATCTCGCGGATGGCGAAATAGTCGGACACGACCAGGCCGTCATAGCCCCACTCCTCGCGCAGCACGTCGTGCAACAGCCAGCGGTTGGCGTGGGACGGCAGGCCGTCGATCTCGTTGTAGGAGGCCATGACCGAGCGCACCGGCAGTTCGGTGATCGCCCGTTCGAACGGCGGGAAAAACACCTCGCGCAGAACCCGCTCGGAGATCTGGGCCGGGCCGACGTTGATGCCGTTCTCGGGCTCGCCGTGGCCGGTCATGTGCTTGAGGGTGACGAAGACGCGATCCTCGGCCAGCGGCAGGGTCTCGCCCTGATACCCCCGGATCGCGGCCAGACCCATTTCGGACACCAGATGCGGGTCCTCGCCGTAGGTCTCCTCGATGCGGCCCCAGCGGGGGTCGCGAGCCACGTCAACCACGGGCGCAAGGGTCAGGTGAACACCGCGGGCGCGCATCTCGCGCGAGGCCACATTGAACACCTGCTCGATCAGGTCCGGGTCCCAGGTGCTGGCCAGGGCGATGGACTGGGGAAAGCTGGTGGCCCCGCGGGCTGTGTAGCCGTGCAGCGACTCCTCGTGGAAGATCAGCGGGATGCCGAGGCGAGTCTCTTCAACGGCCCAGCGCTGGGCGGCGTTGATGTACTCCACCGTCTGGCGGCCGTCGCGGTTGACGGCGCCCTCGGTGACGCCCGCCGCGCCGTTGGCGGCCGGATCGACGCCGCGCATGTCGGACGGGCGGGAAATCTGGCCCAGGCCGTGAGGGAAGACGGCGGAGGCGCGCTCGGGCGAGAAGTCGCCCTCCGGCGTCTGGACGTCGCCCTTGTTCTCCCACAGCCCCTGCATCTGGGCGACCTTCTCCTCCAGCGTCATGCGCGAGAGCAGGTCCTCGACCCGTTCGGAGATCGGCGCGGACGCGTCGCGATAGACGGGCGTCTGTTCCTGATAGGCGAAAGCCGGCTGCATCGGCGCCAGCATCATGGCCAGGGCGGCCCCGAAGGCGGTGAGCGCCCGTCCTCGCCGGAATCGCTCCGGCCGGTCCCATTTGGTCATTTGCATCCTCCCTCGCTCCCGCCGGTTCATTCGCGACCGGCTTGGTAGCGCTATCATTATTTAGACGGCATCCCGGCGCGCTGGTCAACCAATGGTCTGACGATTGCATGGCGCCGCAGAACGTCGCATACGCATTTCTCGCACAAGACGCGGGTCTTCAGAAACGCCCGCGCCTGCATGCCGCGACGGAGCGAAACAGCCGCCCATGGCGTCCGAAACCAGATCCAGAGCCGTCGCGGACCAGCGCATCGGCAAGCCGGCGCGCAGCCCCGCCCGCATCCATGGCGCCATCGCCCACGACCTGGGCGTGGCCATCGTCTCGGGCCAGTACAAACCCGGCGAGATCCTGCAGAACGAGATCGATTTCTCTGAGCGTCTGGAGGTGTCCCGCAGCGCCTATCGCGAGGCCATCCGCATCCTCGCGGCCAAGGGGCTGGTGGAGAGCCGGCCCAAGACTGGCACCCGGGTGAACCCCGAGGCGCGCTGGAACCTGCTGGATCCGGACGTGCTGGCCTGGTCCTTTGAAACCGAGCCCAGCCCCTCTCTGGTCAAGGGTCTGTTCGAGTTGCGCCTCATCATCGAACCCGCCGCCGCCGCCCTGGCCGCCGAGCGCCGCAGCCCCGAACAGGTGACCCGCATGCGCGAGGCCCTGATGGCCATGGAGCGCCACGGCCTGAGCACCGAGGAAGGCAAGGCCGCCGACCGCGATTTCCACGCGACCATCCTTGAGGCCACGGACAATCCGCCCCTGCTGAGCCTGGCCAGCACCATCGGCGCGGGCGTCCGCTGGACCACGGTCTACAAGGAACGAAAAAAAGAGCTGCCGCGCGATCCCATGCCCGACCACTGGAAGGTGTTCGACGCCATCGCCTCTGGCGGGCCGGAGGCGGCGCGGGCGGCTATGACCGAACTGGTGGAGATGGCCCTGCAAGATACGGCGCGCGCCCTGCAGCAGCGCCCGCGCGCCTGATCATCGATCATTTGAGACTTGTCCGACCATTGAGACGCGGCTATTTGTCTGACTAATTGGCGGGCCGGCAGCGAAGACCGATGGGGTCAGCCGACCCGTTTCCGTCTCCCCGCCCCCCGGCCCGCGCCGGCGGCCCTGACCGACAGGCACTCATGACCAAGCCTCTCCGCTCTCGTCTGTGGTTCGACAATCCCGCGAACCCGGACATGACGGCGCTGTATCTGGAGCGTTACCTGAACTACGGCCTGACGCTGGAGGAGCTTCGCTCGGGCAAGCCGATCATCGGCATCGCCCAGACCGGCTCGGACCTGTCGCCCTGCAACCGCCACCACATCGAGCTGGCCAAGCGGGTGCGCGAGGGCATCCGGGAGGCGGGCGGCATCGCCCTGGAATTCCCGGTCCATCCCATCCAGGAGACGGGCAAGCGGCCCACAGCCGGGCTGGACCGCAACCTGGCCTATCTGGGGCTGGTGGAGCTTCTGTACGGCTATCCGCTGGACGGGGTGGTGCTGACCATCGGCTGCGACAAGACCACCCCCGCCTGCCTGATGGCGGCGGCCACCGTGAACATCCCCGCCATCGCCCTGTCGGTGGGCCCCATGCTGAACGGCTGGAACAAGGGCGAGCGGGTGGGCTCGGGCTCCATCATCTGGACCGCCCGCGAGATGATGGCCCGCGGCGAGCTGGACTATGACGGCTTCATCGAGCTGGTGGCGACCTCGGCCCCGTCGGTGGGCTACTGCAACACCATGGGCACGGCCTCCACCATGAACAGCCTGGCCGAGGCGCTCGGGATGTCGCTGCCGGGCTCGGCCGCCATCCCGGCGCCCTACCGCGAGCGGGGGCAGTGCGCCTACCGCACCGGCCTGCGCATCGTGGACATGGTGAAAGAGGACCTGAAGCCGTCGGACATCCTGACAAAGAACGCGTTCCTGAACGCCATCGCCGTCAACTCGGCGATCGGCGGCTCCACCAATGCGGCGGTGCACCTGACCGCCCTGGCCCGCCACGCGGGGGTCGAGCTGCCGCTGAAGACCTGGCAGGACCACGGCCACCACATCCCCCTGCTGGTCAATCTGCAGCCGGCGGGAACCTATCTGGGCGAGGACTTCCATCAGGCCGGTGGCGTGCCCGCCGTGGTCAATCAGCTGATGGGCCAAGGGTTTATCCGCGAGGACGCGCCGACGGTCAACGGCAAGTCCATCGGTGAGAACTGCCGGGGCGCGGAGATCGTCCTGCCCGACGTGATCCGGCCCTTCGAGACGCCGCTGATGGCCGAGGCGGGCTTCATGGTGCTTTCGGGCAATCTGTTCACGTCGGCGGTGATGAAGACCAGCGTCATCTCGCCCCAGTTCCGCGACCGCTATCTGTCCGACCCTGCCGATCCGGAGGCCTTCGAAGGAACCGCCGTGGTGTTCGACGGGCCCGAGGACTACCACCACCGCATCGACGATCCGGCTGAGGACATCACCGAGCGCTCGGTGCTGGTGATGCGCGGCTCGGGGCCCATCGGCCATCCCGGCGCCGCCGAGGTGGTCAACATGCGCCCGCCCGCGCACCTGATCAAACAGGGCGTCACCGCCCTGCCCTGCATCGGCGACGGACGCCAGTCCGGCACCTCGGGCAGCCCCTCGATCCTGCACGCCTCGCCCGAGGCGGCCGCCGGCGGGACCATCGCCGTGCTCAGAAACGGGGACCGGATCCGCGTGGACCTGAACACATCCACCGTCACCCTGATGGTCCCGGACGAGGAGATCGCGGCGCGCAAGGCCGCGCTGGAGGCCGCAGGCGGCTACGCCTACCCCGCCTCACAGACTCCCTGGCAGGAGATCCAGCGCGACCTCACCGGCCAGCTGGAAACCGGCGCCACCCTCGAGAACAGCGTCAAATACCACCGCATCGTCGACACCATCGCCCGCGCGCCGAGGGACAATCATTAGGCTCGTCAGGCGATGCTGAGGCCCAGGCTTATGCCCAAGGCCTCGCCGGGCTGAAGCACTGACATGGAACCTCGCGCATCAGGCGCGCCGTTGACGGCGTCGGGGCGGTGGGTGACCGGCTCGACACAGATGAAATCCTCCCCAGGCGGCGTGAAAACCTGGGCGACAGGGCAGTTTTCCGACGCCGCGATGCGCACGACGTGATCGCCCTGATCCAGGCGCGCGCGGCCGTTCCAGCCTGAATAGGCGTGATCGATGAAAGGCGCTTCGGCCACGCGCCGCCCGCCTGACAAGTCCATGCCGTCGCCTGCGCTGATGGGCCGCCAAGGTACGTCAGACGATGTGACGTCCCAGGCGCCGTCGGCCTCGAGCGTCAGGCGAGTGGCGTCGCCGCGAGGGAAATAGGGATGCAGGCCAAGACCGGCGGGCGACGCTTCATCGGCCGCGTTGCACAGGGACAGGTCGATGCGCAGCCCCGCGTCGGACAGGGTGAAGGTCTGCACCGCCCGGTAGGCCCAGGGCCAGGCGCCCGGAGCGTGATCGTAGATCAGGATCGCTGCGTCCGTCCCCGTCGCCTCAGCCCGCCACGGGGCAAGCCAGCCATCGCCATGCAGGGCGTCGGGCGCAAAGGTGTCCAGCACCGGCAACCGCACGTCCCGTCCTTCAAATGCAAACCGTCCGCCCATGATCCGGTTGGCGTAAGGGACCAGCGGGAAGCAAGCGGTTTGCAGAATGTCGCCGGTTTCGGGCGGCGCGGGGCGGAGAATGGAAACACCGCGCCAGGTCAGCGCCTCGATCGAACCGCCCAGGTCCGGCCGCAGGATCAGTCTCCAGTCGCCGCAGGTCAGGCGCATCAGAGACGGATTGTCGCCTGGGGCAGGCCGGGCGTCTCCACGCGAACGCGGAACAGACCGCCGGCCATGGGCTGTGCGGCGCGGGTCTCGGCGCCCTGCCCCAGCCAGGCGGTGGTGCAGTACAGGGTCTTCAGGTCGTCATCGCCGAACGCGGCCTTGGTCACGGCCGAGACGGGGAAGTCGATCTTGCCCAGATACGCGCCGTCGGGTGCATAGCGCCCCACGCCCCAGCCGCCGAACAGGCCCACGTGCAGCACGCCCGCTGAATCCATCGACGGGCCGTCGGCGTAACCTTCGGATGTCGTGGCGAACAGGCGCTTGTTGCCGATTGCGCCGTCCTTGTGATCGAAGGCGTAGACGGCCTTGTCGAGGGTGTCGTGGTGATAGAGCACCTTGCCATCCGGGCTGAGGGCCGGGCCGTTGGTGACGCCGTAGCCGTCGTCCATCAGCGTCAGCGCACCGGCCGCCCAGCGGTACAGGGCGCCGGTCTTGCGCTGTTCGGAGTCGTCCATGGAGCCGAACCACAGGACGCCGTCAGGGGCCACGAAGCCGTCGTTCAGGCGGTTCTGCGGCCGGTCCTGCTCCACCGGCTGGAACAGGGAGAAATCACCCCGCTCCACATCGAACCGATGAAGCCCGCCGCGCACCCCGCAGATCAGCGAGCCGTCCTCGGCCGGCAGGGCGAAGCCGATCTGGTCCGGCGCGGACCAGCTCTGCTTCGCTCCGTCATCGACGCCGTAGCGGTTCAGGGTGCGGCCCTTGATGTCCACGAACCAGACACAGCGCCGGTCCGCGTCCCACACCGGGCCCTCGGCCAGCTCGGCCCTGAGGTCCCAGATCAGTTCGGGCGCGGGCACGATCAGCTCCAGGAGTAGGCGGTCTTGGTCTGGGTGAAGAACTCCACCGCCGCGAAGCCCTGCTCGCGCGGGCCGTAGCTGGATTTCTTCGAGCCGCCGAAGGGCACGTGATAGTCCACACCGGCCGTCGGCAGATTGACCATCACCATGCCCGCGCGGGCGTTGCGCTGGAAGTGGCGGGCGTGCTTCAGGCTGGTGGTGACGATGCCGGCGCTGAGGCCGAACTCAACACCGTTGGCGACCTCGAGGGCCTCTTCATAGGACTTCACCCGGATGGTGGAGGCGACGGGGCCGAAGACCTCTTCCTGATTGATGCGCATGTCCTTCGCCGTGTCGGCGATCAGGGTCGGCTGCACGTACCAGCCGGGCTTTTCCATCTGCAGGCGGTCGCCGCCGGTAACAATGCGGCCGCCGTCGCCCCTGGCCACCTCGATGTAGCGGTACGACGTCTCCATCTGGTCTTCGCTGACGGCGGGGCCCATCTGGGTGTCGGGGTCCAGGGCGTCGCCGACGCGCAGGGCCTTCACCTTCTCCGCCAGGGCCGCGACGAATTTGTCGTGGATTCCGTCCTGAACGATCAGCCGCGAGGAGGCGGTGCAGCGCTGGCCGGTGGCGAAGAACGAACCGTCCAGGGCGATCTGCACCGCACGATCCAGATCGGCGTCGTCCATGACCACCAGCGGGTTCTTGCCGCCCATCTCCAGCTGCACGCGGGCCTGACGCTTGACCGCGCCTTGGGCCACGCCCGCGCCGACGCCTTGCGAGCCGGTGAAGCTGACGGCGTCGACGCCGGTGTGATCCACGATGGCCTGACCCACGCGGCCCCGGCCGATGATCATGTTGACCACGCCCTTGGGCAGACCCGCCTCGTGCAGGATGGCCACCAGCGCCTCGGCGGTGGCGGGGGTCTGTCCGGCGGGCTTGATCACCACCGTGTTCCCGAAAGCGAGCGCTGGCGCCATCTTCCAGGCCGGGATGGCGATAGGGAAGTTCCAGGGCGTGATCAGGCCGTAGACGCCCACCGCCTGGCGATAGGTCTGGACCTCCACGCCGGGGCGCGTCGACATCAGGTTCTGCCCGTGCAGGCGCAGGGCCTCGCCGCCGAAGAACTTCAGGATGCGGGCGGCGCGCACGGTCTCGCCGATGCCCTCGGGCAGGGTCTTGCCCTCTTCGCGGGAGAGCAGGCGACCCACCTCCTCGCGGCGCTCCATCAGGATGTTGGAGGCCTTGTCCAGCACATCGGCGCGCACCTCCGGCGAGGCGTCGGCCCAGCCGCCGAAAGCGGCGCGTGCGGCGTCCACCGCAGCATTGACCTCGGCGTCACCGCCGTCGGGGACGCGGGCCACCAGATCACGGGTGTCGGACGGGTTCAGGCTCTCGGACGGCCGGTCCGTCGACACCTTCTCGCCGTTGATCCAGTGGGACAGTTCGAGGGTGTCGGACATGGCGTGTCTCCTGTTTGGTCCGGCCGGGGAGGTCGCGGACCCTAAGTCATCATACAAATCAGGCAAGGGCCGAACGAAGGAATTCGTCCGGCCCCCGTCTGCTCATCGTCGAGGGACCGGCGGTATCAGCCGGTCATCTGCTCCAGTTCCTTGCCGCGGGTCTCGTGAACCAGCGCCAGGACGAAGAAGACCGAAACGAGGGCGCTCACGGCGTAGAAGCCATAGGTCAGCGTCAGGCCAATGCCGGCGGCCATGATCGGGAAACTCATGGTGATGCCGAAATTGGCGATCCACTGGGCGAAGCCCGAAACCGCCAGGCCGGAGCCGCGGATCTGGTTCGGGAACATCTCGCCCAGCATGACCCACATGACCGGGCCCCAGCTGAAGTTGAAGAACATCACGTAGATATTGGCCGCCACCAGCGCCAGCAGCCCCATCCCGGGCGTGAGATCCAGGAAGCTGGAGGACAGGGTGGTCTGGGCGTCATAGACCGTTCCGTTGTTCAGCACCGTGCCCGCCTCCAGCACCGTGCCCGAGGCCATGAAGGTCCCGGTGGAGAAGGCGTAGGCCACCAGCCCCAGGGTGATGGCCATGCCCACCGAGCCGATCAGCAGCATGGGCTTGCGGCCTAGCCTGTCGATCACCAGCAGGCCCGCGATCACCGCCGCGATGGACAGGGCGCCGGACAGCACATTGATCAGCAGGGCGTCGTTTTCGCTGAGGCCCACCGACTGCCACAGCACCGCGCCGTAGTAGAAGACGATGTTGATACCTACCAGTTGCTGGAACACCGCCAGGCCGATGCCGGCCCAGACGATCATGCGCACGCCGCCCTTGTTGCGGTCGATCAGGTCCGACAGGCGCGGCTTGTGATCGGCGGTCAGCGACTGCTGGATTTCGGCGACCTTCAGACCGGCGGCCTTCGGTCCGAGCAGTCGGGACAGAACCTCGGTGGCTTTCTCGTGCTTGCCTTTGATGACCAGGAAGCGGGGGCTTTCGGGGATCAGGAACAGGGCAAAGAAGAAGATGACCGCCGGAATCAGTTCGATCCAGAACATCCAGCGCCAGGTGGTGAAGCCCAGCCAGAACTCGGTGGTCGAGCCGCCCGCCGTATTGGCCAGCAGGTAGTTGGCCAGGAAGGAGAAGAACAGGCCCGAGATGATGGCGATCTGCTGGATCGTGGTCAGGCGGCCGCGCATATGGGCGGGCGCCATCTCGGAGATGTAGGCCGGCGCCATGACGCTGGCGGCGCCAACGGCCAGGCCGCCCAGTATGCGGTAGATCACGAACTCCGTGGAGGTGCCCGCGATGCCGGAGCCCCAGGCGCTGACGATGAACAGCACCGCCGCGAGGATCATCATGCTGCGGCGGCCCCAGATGTCGGCCGCGCGCCCGGCGAAGGCCGCGCCAACCGCACAACCCAGCAGCATGGAGGCGACGTTGAATCCTGTGCCCACTTCCTCGGAATTAAAGGCCTGACGCAGACCGTCTACGGTGCCGTTGATGACGCCGCTGTCGTAGCCGAACAGGAAACCGCCGATCGTCGCCACCAGAACGGTGAGGATGACCAGCCCCATGTTCGTTCGCTCGAGTTCGGCGGAGGGTGGCCCCCCCGTCTGATTTACATCCGTCATGCCTCAGTCCTCCCGATGGGGCTCTCCCGGCCCCGGTTGAGACGCCCGGCTATCGCCAGCCGGCGTCCACGAAATACTCATGCCCGGTGATGGCTCGGGCGTCATCAGACGACAGGAACAGAGCCATGGCGGCGATGTCCCGGGGTTCGATTCTCAGCGTCAGGCACTGGGCCGCCACGATCTCGGCCTCGCCCTCCGGCGTGTACCACTTCATCTGGCGCTCGGTTTTCACATTACCCGGAACGATGCAGGCCACGCGCACGCCGTCGGCGCCCCATTCGCGAGCCAGCGCCCGCGTCATGCCCTCGATGGCCGCCTTGGCGGTCTCGTAGAGCGACAGATCCGGCAATCCCAGGTGCCACGAGATGGAGCCCAGATTCAGGATCACCCCCTTGCCCCGGCGACGCATGGCGGGGGCCACGGCCTGGGCGGCGAAGAATTGATGGCGCAGGTTCACGGCCATGCGCTTGTCCCAGTAGGCGGGCGTGACGGCGTCGACCTGGTGGCGATCGTCGTTGGCGGCGTTGTTGACCAGCACATCCACCTCGCCGTGCTCGGCCTCGATGCGGGCGAAGCAGGCCTTCAGCGCCTCCAGGTCGGTCAGGTCGCAGGACATGAACACCGGTGCGGGGTCCAGGGTGGACAAGCGCGATTCCACCGCCCGCGAGGGTTCCTCGGCAATGTCCAGAAACACCACCCGCGCGCCTTGCCGGGCGTAAGCCTCGGTCATGCCCTCGCCGATGCCGGAGCCGCCGCCGGTGACGACTACAATCCGGTCCTTGAGAGAGGGATAGATCGCTTCGCTCATCGCGCGCCTCCAAGCAGGCCGCGAGAGGCCAGATTACGCATCAGTCCGGAGACCCCCAGCGTCCAGGGCGGGGCCTGGTCGCAGGTGGTCACCTTGTTGTCGAGAACGCCGAGGCGGGGCGAGGACACCCGCACCCGGTCGCCCGGCTTGTGGGTGAAGCCGCCGCCGGGCGCATCACGATCCTCAATGGGGGCGAACATGGTGCCCAGATAGAGGATCAGGCCGTCGGGATACTGGTGGTGCTTGCCCACCGTCTGACCCACCAGTTCCACCGGATCGCGGCTGATCAGGCTCATGGAGCTTTCGCCCTTCATGATGAAGCCGTCGTCGCCCACCACCTCCAGCGAGATTGTGGCGCGGCGCAGGTCGGCCAGGGTGAAGGCATCGTCGAACAGGCGGATGAAGGGGCCCAGCGCCGCCGAGGCGTTGTTGTCCTTGGCCTTGCCCAGCAAAAGGGCCGAGCGGCCCTCGATGTCGCGCAGATTGACGTCGTTTCCGAGGGTCGCGCCCAGGATGCGGCCGGTGGAATCGCAGACCACCGCCACCTCGGGCTCCGGGTTGTTCCAGGCGGAATCCGATCGCACGCCCACATAGTCGCCCCAGCCCACCGAGGACAGGATCGGCGCCTTGGTGAAGATCTCCGCGTCCGGGCCGATAGCGACCTCCAGATACTGGGACCACAGGCCGTCGGCGATCAGGGCGGTCTTGAGGGCGGCGGCCTGCTGCGAGCCGGGCTTCACGGCTGACAGGTCGGCGCCCACCTTGTCCTTCAGGGCTTTGCGGATTTCATCGGCGGCGGCGGCGTCGCCCCTGGCGCGCTCCTCGATCACCCGCTCCACGGCGGAGACGGCGAAGGTGACGCCGGACGCCTTCACGCATTGCAGATCGACGGGCGACAGCAGCTTGATCGCATCGGGAGACGGCGCGTCCCAGACCGTTGCGAAATCCATGTCCGCCAGGGCGCCGAGATCGCGGCCCTCGAAGGCGGCGAGCTCATCGGCGCGGGCCATCGCATCGGCGCAGGTGGGCGCGAAACCGGAGATGTCCTGAACCCGGCCCGCGCGGACGCGAATGGGCGTCGGGCCTTCTGGCAATTCGATCCGTCCGATCAGGGTCGCGGCGTCCCAATCCGCCGCAAGGCAATCAACAATACTGGTCATTTCCCCCGCCGTCGCGTGAGGTGGGCGAACCCACCGGCGCGGTCGTTTCTGTTAGCGGTAACATCGAAGGGCTGGCCGCCAGTGTCAAGGCCCATCAAGCGGGTTACAATCCGCTGGTCAGGCGTCCTCAGGTGCCGGACCGCAGGAGCCGCGCACCACAAGGGTGTGCGCCACCAGCCGGTCGGTGGGCGCGTCCGCGCGCGCCTGGCCCCGCCCCCGGATATCCTCGCTGAGAATGCGCACGGCGGCCTCGGCCATCTCGGCCACCGGCTGGCGGACGGTGGTCAGCTCCGGCCAGACCGCGGTGGCGATTGAGGTGTCGTCGAAGCCCACCACGGTCAGCTGGCCCGGCACGTCCAGCCCCTTGCGGTGGGCGGCGGTCAGGACGCCGGCCGCCATATCGTCGTTGGAGGCGAAGATCGCCGTCGGCGGACGCCGCGCGGACAGCAGGCGCTCGGCCGCCTCGAGGCCCGAGCGATAAGTAAATTCACCCGCCTCGATCAGGGCGGTGGCGACGGGTTCGGCCGCGCGCATCTCGGTCTCGAAGCCCAGCAGGCGCTCGGCGCTGGCGGTCTGGTTAGAGGCGCCCTTGATGAAACCGATGCGGCGATGGCCAAGCGCCAGCAGGTGGCGGGTCATCTCGGAGGCGGCGGCGAAGTCGTCGATGCGCACGGCGCTGGCGTCCGACCGGAAGCGCCCCGCGGCCACGGCCACCACCGCCACCTCCCCGTCCTTGAGCTCGGACAGGGCCGCGTAGGATTCGCCGTGGGGGGGCGGCAGGATCACGCCCGAGGCGCCGCCCGCGATCAGGCGCCCGACGGCGGCGCGCTCGCTGTCCGGATCAGGGTCGCACTTCTCAATGAGCAGCAGGGCGCCGGTCTTCTGGGCGCCGTCCAGGGCCCCCACCAGAAACTCGCTGAGATAGCCGGCCGACGGATTGGAGTAGAGCAGGCCGATGCGGCCCCCGCCCTGGCGCGCCAGGCTGCGCGCCGCCGCGTTGGGCGCGTAGCCCAGCGCATCCACCGCCTCGCGCACGGTCTTGCGGGTGGCGTCCTTGACGCCCGGCGCCTCGTTCATGACCCGCGACACGGTCATGGGCGACACCCCGGCGCGGCGCGCCACGTCATGGATGGTGACGGCGCCCTTTCTGTCCTTGCGGGAGTCGGCCAAGCCTGCTCGCCCTTTCAGATTGCAACGTCCTCTGATCGACCCTGGAAGGGCTCAGGTCAACGGGCCGAAGGGCACGACGCGGTTGGCGGAATCGTGACCGATGTCGGCGCGGCCCAGGTACGGAATGCCCGACCGGTCGCACCAGTAGCGCACGATCTGTTCGGAGCTCAGGCCGAAGTCCGGGTCGTTGGGGGTGATGTCGCTGATCCGGCCCAGACGAATGCCCGCCACGCGCCGGATCGCGGGCTGGCCGGTGATGTGGAACATGGCCCGGTCGGTGCGGTAGTCCGCCTCCCCCACCTCCTCCAGCATCAGCACGTGGCCGGTCAGGTCCGGCTCCAGCGCGGTGCCCAGAAGCTGGCTGAGAATGGTGATGTTGAATGCAGCCGTCGGCGCGGCGTCGGTCAACACAGAGGGCTCCAGCGCCGCCTTGTCCCGCCGCACCAGCCAGTCGAGGGCGCGCACGAAGGCGACCTTGCCGTCGGACCGGCGCAGGTCCTGCACCATTGGCCCGTGGAACACGTGTTCAAATCCCAGCCGGTAAAGCCCCGCGAGAATCGAGCCGGCGTCGGAATAGCCCATGAAGGTCTTCTTGCGGGCGACGTCGTTCAGCCCCGCCATCACCGCTTCGGCGATACGGCACGAGCCATAGCCGCCGCGCGCAAACCACAGCGCGTCATGGGTTGGATCATTGGCGACATCCAGAAACGCCTTGGCGCGGCTGGCGTCGTCGCCCGCGAAATGGCCGTGCTTGCCGAAGGACGCGGGGTGGAACTTCAATTCGACCGACCCGTCGGGATAGAGCGCGCGCACCATCTCGTGCGCCTGTTCGGCGGTCTCCCGTTCGAAGCGGGAGCTGGCGGCCGCGACGCCGATGCGGAAGGGCTTGTCGGGGCTGGCCATTCTCTCGCGCAATCCTCTGGCGCTGCGGGCGCGCCGTGCTAGTCAGACGCTTCAAGCCTTCGGGGTTCGCGGCGCATGAATCAAGACCAGTCCTATTTCTTCTGCGGCGTCGGCGGCTCGGGCATGCTGCCTCTGGCCCTGATCGTGAAGGCGCGCGGGGCCTCCGTGGAGGGCTCGGACCGCGCTTTGGATCAAGGCCGCACGCCCGAGAAATTCGACTGGCTGCGCGGCCAGGGCTTCACCCTGCATCACCAGGACGGATCGGGCGTGCGCGCCGATCATACCGTGGTGGCCACCGGGGCGGTGGAGGACACGGTGCCCGACATCCGCGCGGCCAAGGCCGTGGGCGCCCGCATCCTGACCCGGCCCCAGTTGCTGTCGGACCTGTTCAACGGCGCAGAGGTCAGCGTCGGGGTGGCGGGCACCAGCGGCAAGTCCACCATCACCGGCATGATCGCCTGGATTCTGCACCGGACCGGGCGAGAACCCACGGTCATGAACGGCGCGGTGATGAAGAATTTCGTCCAGCACGACCAGCCCTTCGCCAGCGCCCTGATCGGCGGGCCGGACCTGTTCGTCAGCGAGGTGGATGAGTCCGACGGCTCCATCGCCCGCTATGAGCCGTCCGTGGCGGTGATCTCCAACGTGTCGCTGGACCACAAGTCCATGGAGGAATTGCGGGCCCTGTTCGGCGGCTTCGCGGGCCGGGCGGCGACGGCGGTGCTGAACCTGGACGACGCCGAGACCCCTGCTTTGGCGCGACAGGCGAAGGCGGCGATCACCTTCGCGCTGGACCATCCGGACGCCGACCTGCGCGCCGTGGATCTGGCGCCCACCGCCACAGGCATGACCTTCCGCTTGATCGAGAAGGGCGGCGCGACCCATGACGCGGCACTGCGCGTGCCCGGCGCCCACAATGTCGCCAATGCGCTGGCGGCCGTCGGGGCGGTCAGGGCGCTGGGCGTCCCGGTCGCGGAGGCGGTGGCCGCGCTTGCCGACTTCTCCGGCATCCGTCGCCGTCTGGAGGTGGCCGGTCAGGCGGGCGGGGTCACCGTCATCGACGACTTCGCCCACAACCCGGACAAGATCACCGCCACCCTGAACACCCTGCACGCCTTTCCCGGCCGCCTTCTGATCCTGTTCCAGCCCCACGGCTTCGGGCCGCTGAAGCTGATGAAGGCCGAGTTCATCGACGTCTTCGCCCGGCTGATGAACCCCGACGACGTGCTGCTGATGCCCGAGCCGGTCTATTACGGCGGCACCACCGACCGCAGCGTGGGGTCGGGCGACATCGCCGACGGGGTGACGGCGGCGGGGCGCCATGCGCAGGCCCTGCCCGACCGCGCCGCCTGCGGCGAGCGCCTGATTCAGATGGCGCGCCCCGGTGACCGCATTCTGATCATGGGCGCCCGCGACGACACCCTGTCCGAGTTCGCCGCCGAGCTGCTGAAGCGCCTCGGCCCGGCGGCTTGAGGGAACGCCCGCCCATTCCATCTGTTCGACAGGTCGCCCTCACATCCAGTCTGCCCGCCGGAGCCCGCCATCTTTCAAGCCGACGTCCCGCCCGCCCCGCCCGTCACCGTTGACGAGATCGTGGTCACCGCCGCGCGCCTGCCGCCGGCCGCCGGCGACGCCGCCTTTGCGGTGATCCGGCTGGACCAGCAGGATCTGGAGGCCAGCCTGCGGGTGGACGAGGCCCTGACCGGCGTACCCGCCGTGTCCCTGTTCCGCCGCACGTCCAGCCTTTCCGCCAATCCGACGACCCAGGGCATATCCCTGCGCGCCATCGCCCCGTCGGGCGCGGGCCGCACTCTGGTGAACCTGGACGGCGTGCCCCTGAACGATCCGTTTGGGGGTTGGGTGATCTGGTCGCAACTGGCGCCGGAGTCCCTGGACAGTCTGGACATCGTGCGCGGGTCGGGCGCAGGCCCGTACGGCGCCGGGGCCCTGACCGGGGTCATCGTGATGCGCGAGCGTGAGGCGGGAGCGGTGCTGGACGCTTCCGTGGCCGAGCGCGGCGGCGCGCGCCTGTCCGGATCGGGATCGCAAGGATTCGGGCGGCTGACCCTGACCACCTCCGGCCTCTACGAACACAGCGACGGCTATGTGCCCGTGCGCGGCCCGGAACAGGGCGCCGCGGACACGCCCACGGACCTTGAGAGCCTGGGCGGCGCCCTGCGCGCCGACTGGGCGGCCACGAACGACATCGCGATCTCGGCCCGGGTCGGCGCCTGGGAGGACGAGCGCGGCGCCGGGCTGGACGGGGCGCGGGCGGAATCCAGCGGCCAGATCTACAGCCTGACGGCGGCCCGCCAGCCGACCGAGGACCGACTGGGCTGGCGGGCGCAGGTCTGGCGCCACGACAGCGATCTCAGCAACACCTTCGTCTCCGTGGCCGACGACCGATCGAGCGCGTCACTGGCCAACAACCAGTACGCCACCCCGGCCACGGGGCTGGGCGCCAACTTGGCTCTGCGCCGCGCCGCCGAGCGCTGGGGCGGCTCGCTGGAATGGGAGGTGGGCGCCGACGTGCGATCCACCGAGGGCGAGGTGCGCGAAGTGAACGCGTTCAACCGCCAGCGGATCGCGGGCGGCGAGACCCTGATCGCGGGCGCGTACGCCGAGGGCTCCTGGACGGGCGGGCCCTGGCTGATCGCTGGGGGGCTGCGCGCCGACCGGTGGAGCAACGAGAACGGCCGCCGACTGGAGACCAATACGGCGACAGATGTGGTGCTGCTGGACCAGCGCTCGCCCGACCGTGACGGCGAGGTGGTCAGCGCGCGTCTGGCGGCGCGGCGCGATCTGGGCGGCGGATGGGCGGCGCGAGCGGCGGCCTATACCGGGTTCCGCCCCCCGACCCTGAACGAGCTGCATCGCCCCTTCCGTGTCGGCAACGACATCACCGAGGCCAATCCAGAGCTGGAGCCCGAGGTCCTGCGCGGCATTGAGGCGGGTTTGGCGTGGAGCGGCGGCGCGCTCGATCTCACCGCCACGGTGTTCCACAACGAGATCGAGGACGCCATCGTCAACGTCACCATCGGCGAAGGGCCGGGGACCTTTCCCGTGGCCGGTTTCGTGCCGGCGGGCGGGGTGCTGCGCCAGCGCCGCAACGCCGGAACCGTTGAAGCCACCGGCGTCGAGATGGAAGCCCGCTGGCGGCTGGAGACCGTGACCCTGTCGGGCGCCCTGTCGGCCACGGACGCCCGCATGGACGGCGGCGTCGATGCGCCCCAACTGACGGGCCTCCGCCCCGCCCAGGCGCCCATCTGGAGCGCCACGGCCGGGATCGACTGGCGCGCGTCAGACCGGCTGGGTCTGTCCGCCCGCGCCCGCTATGAAAGCCGCCGTTTCGACGACGATCTGAACAGCCGCACGCTGGATCCCGCCGTGGTGCTGGACGCTCGGGCGCAGTGGCGGGCGGGCCCGCGCACCGTGCTGTATCTGGCCGCCGACAACCTGTTCGATGAGAATGTGAAGGTCGCCCTCACCGGCGACGGCGTGCCCGGCTATGGTCCCCCGCGCACCCTGCGCGCGGGACTGCGGCTCACCTATTGACCTTGATCGAGTGAAATCTTGCTCCGCGAGCTCATGGAAACCGGTGTCAGCGCATAAACTGATGTTTCAATGGGGATTGGTCCGGTTGGCGCGGGCGCGGAAATCCCCCAAGACAGGCTATCCACGCAACTGGTGAAGGTGAGGCGCGAATGCCGACGCTCGTTCTGTTCGGCGGAGGCGGCGATCTGGCGCTGCGCATGCTGCTGCCGTCGCTCTATTTCCTGGAGCACGACGACCTGCTGCCCGAGGGTCTGAAGGTCATCGCGGCCGCGCGCAGCGAGGAAAGCCGCGACGACTATCTGGCCCGCGTGCGCGAGTGGGTCCAGCCCCGGGCCGAGGCCGACAGCCAGTGGAGCACGAAGGCGTTCGACCGGCTGGCCAAGCGCATCGACTATCTGGCCGTGGACGCCACCGATCCGGAAAGCCTGTTCGCGCTCAAGGACATGGCGGGGACCGAGGACGTCACCTATTTCCTGGCCGTCTCGCCCTCGCTGTACGCCCCCATCGTCAATGCGCTGAAGGCCATCGGCATGACCGGGGCCGGCACGCGCATCGTGCTGGAAAAGCCCGTCGGGCGCGACCTGAACACCTTCCGCGAGATCGACCAGGCGGTGGGCGCGGCCTTCACCGAGGATCGGGTGTTCCGCATCGACCACTATCTGGGCAAGGAGACGGTCCAGAACCTGATGGCGCTGCGCTTCGCCAACGTCATCTTCGAGCCCCTGTGGAACAACCTCAGCATCGATCACGTGCAGATCACCGTGGGCGAGACCACCGGGGTCGGCGACCGCTGGCCGTACTATGACGAGTACGGAGCCCTGCGCGACATGCTGCAGAACCACATGCTTCAGCTGCTGTGTCTGGTGGCCATGGAGCCGCCGTCGGACATGGATCCGGACTCGGTGCGCAACGAGAAGGTCAAGGTGCTGCGATCCCTGCGCCCCATCACCAAGGCGGCCGCGAAGAAGGTCACCGTGCGCGGCCAGTACACGCCCGGAACCGTCGAGGACCGGGCGGTCAAGGGCTATGAGGACGAGCGGGGCCAGGCGTCGGACACCGACACCTTCGTCGCCCTGCGCGCCGACATCGACAACTGGCGCTGGGCCGGGGTGCCGTTCTTCATGCGCACTGGCAAGCGCATGCCCGACAAGCGCACCGAGATCGTCATCCAGTTCAAACCGGTGCCCCACTCTATCTTCGACGGCGACGGGCGCGGCGACATCGTCGCCAACCGCATGGTCATCGCCCTGCAGCCGGACGAGGACGTGTCCCTGTCGGTGATGAACAAGGCGCCGGGGCTGGACGCCCGGATGCGGCTGCAGCCCATCCGCATGTCGCTGTCCTGGGGCATGGAGGGCGCGAACGCCCGCCCCCCGCGCCGCCGCATCGCCTATGAGCGGCTGCTGCTGGACGCGCTGAACGGCGACTCCACCCTGTTCGTGCGCCGCGACGAGGCGGAGAAGGCGTGGGAGTGGGTGGACGGCGTCTCGGCCGCCTGGCGCGCCGCCGAGATGAAGCCCGAACCCTATGAGGCGGGAACCTGGGGCCCCTCCGGCGCCTTCGATCTGATGAGCCGAAACGGACGGGCGTGGAATGAGTAGGATGCAGGATCAAAGATCCCTCTCCCGGTGGGAGAGGGCTGCGCGCAATTTTCAGTTCCGCTCATCCCCGCGAAAGCGGGGACCCAGTTCTGTCCAGCTTGACGCCGGCGCCTCAGGACCGGCGATCCGCGAATTGTCGTTTTCCGCTTCAACACCCAAATCACTGGGTCCCCGCTTTCGCGGGGATGAGCGGATAATTTTGAGCTATCGGCGGCTATGCGAATACCTGCGACCGGAGAAGGCCGCATGACCGTCGCTATCGAAGCTTTTTCCTCCGCCGCCGATTGGTCGGAGGCCTGCGCCGAACGCCTGGCGAGTGCGCTGGGCGAAGGTCTGTCGGCAAACGCTACGGCCCTGTTCGCCGGGGCGGGCGGGTCGACGCCCTCGCCCATCTATCGCCGGCTGGCCGAGGCTGATCTCGAATGGTCGCGGGTCGCCGTGACGCTGGTGGACGAGCGCCACGTGCCGGAAAGCTCGCCGGACTCCAACGCCCGGCTGATGCGCGAGACCCTGCTGACCGGCCGGGCCGCCGCCGCGCGCTTCATTCCCCTGCACCACGCCGCCGTCACCGTGGACCGCGCCGCCGCCATGGCCGCGAAGGCGCTGCAGGCCGAGGGGCCGCTGGACGCCGTGCTGCTGGGCATGGGCGAGGACGGACACATCTGCTCCATGTTTCCCGGCAGCCCGACGCTGAAGACCCTGCTGACCACGGCGCTGGAGCCCGCCGTCTTCGGCGTGCCGCCCGGCCGCGACGGCATGGCGCCGCCGCAGGAGCGGATCAGCCTGAACATCCCCTACCTGGCCCGCGCCCGCCGCGTGGTGCTGGCCCTGACCGGCGCGAGGAAGCGCGCGGTCTTCGAGGCCGAGGCGACGGGTGATCCCGCCGTCCAGCCCATCGCCGCCCTGATCGCCAGCGGCGCCCCTCTCGAGGTCCTCTGGACAGAGTAAGCTGATGCCCCCCACTCCTGCGACCATGAATCCCGTCACCGCCGCCGTCACCGAGCGGATCATCGACCGCAGCCGCGAGACCCGCGCGGACTATCTGCGCCGCATGGACTGGGCCGCCGGAAACACGCCCGGCCGGGCCAAGCTGTCCTGCGCCAACTGGGCCCACGCCTTCGCCGGCGCGCCGGTCAAGGACAAGCTGAACGCCATGTCGGGCAGCCAGCCCAATGTGGGCATCGTCACCGCCTATAACGACATGCTGTCGGCCCACCAGCCGTTCGAACGCTTCCCCGACATCGTGCGGCAGGCCGCGCGCGAAGCCAATGCGACCGCCCAGGTAGCGGGCGGCGTCCCCGCCATGTGCGACGGCGTCACCCAGGGGCGCCCGGGCATGGAGCTGTCCCTGTTCAGCCGCGACGTCATCGCCATGTCCACGGGCGTGGCCCTGACCCACGACGCCTTCGACGCGGCGCTTTGTCTGGGGGTCTGCGACAAGATCGTGCCGGGCCTGTTCATGGGCGCCCTGGCGTTCGGCCACCTGCCCGTGGTCTTCGCCCCCGCCGGGCCCATGCCTTCGGGCATTCCCAATGCGGAGAAGGCCCGCGTTCGCGCCGAATATGCGCAGGGCAAGGTGGACCGCCAGACCCTGCTGGAAAGCGAGATCGGCAGTTACCATTCGCCGGGCACCTGCACCTTCTACGGCACCGCCAATTCCAACCAGATGATGATGGAGGTGGGCGGCCTGCACCTGCCGTCCACCGCCTTCGCGCACCCGGAGACTGGCCTGCGCGACGCCCTGACGGCGGCGGCGGCGAAGCGGGCGGTCGAGCTGGCCCGCGAGAACCAGAGCCGCATGGCCGACGTCATCGACGAGAAGTCCATCGTCAACATGGTCGTAGCCCTGCTGGCCACCGGCGGGTCCACCAACCACGCCATCCATCTGGTGGCCATGGCGCGGGCGGCGGGCGTCATCATCAACTGGACCGACATGGACGAGCTGTCCTCGGTCACGCCCCTGCTGGCGCGGGTCTATCCCAACGGCTCGGCGGACGTGAACGCGTTCCAGGCGGCGGGCGGCGTGGCCTTCGTCATCCGCGAGCTGGCCCAGGCCGGCTATCTGCACAGCGACGTGACCACGGTCATGGGCCAGGGCATCGAGGCCTATTTCCAGGAGCCCATGCTTCAGGACGGCGAACTGGTCTGGAAGGACGGTGTGACCGAGACGCTGGACCCGGAAATCCTGCGCCCCGCGTCGGACCCGTTCCAGAAGGACGGCGGCCTGCGTCTGGTCAAGGGCGCGCTGGGCCGGGCGGTGATCAAGGTCTCGGCGGTCAAGCCGGAGAACCGGGTGGTCGAGGCCCCCGCCGCCGTCTTCGACAGTCAGGAAGACGTGCTGGAGGCGTTCAAGGCCGGGCAGCTGGACCGCGACGTGATCATCGTCCTGCGCTTCCAGGGACCGAAGGCCAACGGCATGCCGGAGCTGCACAGTCTTTCCCCCGCCCTGTCGGTGATTCAGGATCGCGGGTTCAAGGTGGCGCTGGTCACCGATGGCCGCATGTCCGGCGCCTCGGGTAAGACGCCCGCCGCCATCCACCTGAGCCCCGAGGCGCTGGACGGCGGCGCCCTGGCGAAGGTGCAGGACGGCGACGTGATCCGGCTGGACGCCGAGAGCGGCGTGCTGACCGTGATCGGGACCGACGGCTTCGAAGACCGGGAGCTGGCGCCGCGCCCGCAGGCCTATGCCGACAGCTCAGCCTGGGGCTATGGCCGCGAGCTGTTCGCCGCGTTCCGCCATGTGGTGGGGACCGCCGAGGACGGCGCCTCGGTCTGTTTCGACTTCGCGGCAAGCGGACCGGCCCGCGCCGATACGCCCGCCGACCCCAATATCGTTGACCGCACGGTGGACGCCTGATGATCCCGTCCAATACCGTCCGAACCGATGAGCGCACCTTGCTGGTGGGCGACGTGGGCGGCACCAACGCCCGCTTCGCCATCGCCCGCTGGAAGGACGGCCGCCCGGTGCTGGAGCATCACGAGAGCTTTCTGGGCGCCGATTATCCGACGTTTCTGGAGGGCGTGCGCGCCTTTATCGACGGCTGCGAGGTCAAGCCCACCGGCGGGATCATCGCGGTGGCCGGGCCGGTCACCGACGGCGCCATCGACCTGACCAACTCGCCCTGGCAGGTGTCCGAGGCCGAGCTGGCGACCCTGGGTCTGGACCCCGTCCGCCTGATCAATGATTTCGAGGCCCTGGCCTGGGGCGCGCCCATCGTGCCGGGCGACTGTCTGGAAAGCCTCGGCGGGCCGGAACAGGGCGATCCCCATTCGGCCATCGCGGTGCTGGGCCCCGGCACGGGCTTCGGCGTCGCCGGGCTGGCGCGCGATATCCACGGCAATGAAATGGCCCTGCCGTCCGAAGGCGGGCACGCCTGTTTCGCGCCGGGAGACGCCGTCGAGGACGAAATCCTGCGCATCCTGCGCCGCCGCTATGACCGGGTGTCCATCGAGCGGCTGATCTGCGGGCCGGGCCTGCTGAACATGCACCGCGCCCTGGCGGAGATCGACGGACGCGAAAGCCATATCGACGATCCGGCCGAAATCACCCGCGCGGCGCTGGAGGATCACGACAGCGCCTGCGGCGCCACCCTCGCCCGGTTCTGCGCCATTCTCGGAGCCGCAGCCGGAGACATCGCACTGACCATGGGCTCGCGCGGCGGGGTCTATATCGCCGGCGGCATCGCCCCGCGCATCCTGCCCTTCCTGAAGGTCAGCCCGTTCCGCCAGCGGTTCGAGCGAAAGGGCCGATTCAAGGGCTATATGGCCGATATTCCCACATGGGTGATCACCCACAAGCACGCCGCCCTTCTGGGCGCCGCGCGGGTCGCCTTCGCGGAGCGCTAGACCGATCAGCCTCTAAAGTTTCAGGCCCTTGTCCTTCGCCAGATCGGCCAGGCTGGTCATGGGGCGCGGACCCCAGTGGGCGATGACCTCGGCGGCGGCAAGAGAGCCCAGCTTGCCTGCGTCCTCCAGCGACAGGCCGCGCGCCAGACCCAGCAGCAAGCCCGCCGCGTACTGGTCGCCGGCGCCGGTGGTGTCCACCACCTTGTCCACGGAGACGGCGTCCACCGCCACCCGCTGGTCGCCCTTGATGACCACCGAGCCCTGGGCCCCGCGCGTCACGGCGGCCACCTCGACCATGCCGGCCAGTTGGTCGCAGGCGGCGTCGAAGTCTTCGGTCTCGAACAGCGCGCCCAGCTCCGCCTCGTTGGCCAGCACAATGTCGGCGGACTGTTCGATGAAGGCCAGCAGTTCGGCGCGCCAACGGGCCACCACGAAGGTGTCCGACAGGGTGATGGCCACCTTGCGCCCGGCCCGGTGGGCGATGTCGGCGGCGCGCTCGAAGGCGGCGCGGGCGGGCGCCGGGTCGAACAGATAGCCTTCCAGATAGACGATGGCGCTCTCGCCGATCATCTCCGGGTCGATGTCGTCGGCGGTCAGCTGGTTGGCGGCGCCCAGGAAGGTGCACATGGTGCGCTGGCCGTCGTCGGTGACATTGATCAGGCAGCGGCCCGTGGACGGCCCCTCGCTCAGACGCGGCGTGTCGAACGCCACCCCGGCCGCGCGGATATCGTGGGCGAAGACGTCGCCCAGCGTGTCCTCGGACACTTTGCCGATATAGGCCGCACGCCCGCCGTAGGAGCCGACGCCCGCCACGGTGTTGCCCGCCGAGCCGCCCGACGCCTCCACGCCCGCGGCCATGTCGTCGTAAAGGGCGGCGCTCTGGGCCTCGTCCACCAGCTGCATGGAGCCGGGTTGGAGGCCGCGCGCGGACAGGAATTCGGGTTCACACGGCGCGAGCACGTCCACAATGGCGTTGCCCACGGCGCAGACGTCGTATCGGATCGGGGGATTGGTCATGCCCGCTCCTTAGCGGGGCGGGCCGACCGTTTCCAGCGGCGTAACGCTTATTCCGCCGGTTTCGCCGCCCCGGACTCCACCAGCCATTCCATGATCTTCTGCTTGGGCATGGCGCCCACCTTCATGGACGCCATGTGGCCGTCCTTGAACAGCATCAGGGTCGGGATGCCTTTCACGCCCAGCTTCGAGGGCGTCATGGGGCTGTCCTCGATGTTGATCTTGGCCACGGTCAGCTGTTCGGAATAGTCGTCAGCGATCTGCTCCAGCGCCGGGCCGATCTGCTTGCACGGACCGCACCATTCCGCCCAGAAATCGACCAGCACGGGCTTGGACGCTTTCAGGACGTCGGCTTCGAAGCTGTCGTCGGTGACCTTGAGGGTGGGCATGAACAATCTCCTGAGCGGCCGGTCAGTTTAAGGCGATTCCGGCGCGGGTCACGATGTGGGGACGCCGGAGCCCCGGGTCAACCACGCGTCTCGCCCAGCGCCTGCCGCATCAGGCTTTCCGGAACCGGCGTCAGCCGCGGCCCGTCAGTCCACACCAGCGCCGCCTCCACGGTCCGGCCCGGATACAGCCGCCGCAGCACCGCCCAGTAGACCGCCAGCTGGCGCACATACGCCGGGTCCGCGTCCTCGATGCGGTCCGGCGCCGGGCGGTTGGTCTTGAAGTCGATCACCAGCACCCGGTCCGGCGTCACAACCAGCCGGTCCAGCCGCGCCGACACCACCGTCCCGGCCGCAAGCTCGGGCGCAGAGCCCGACAGCGCCACCTCCGCCCGCGAGGCCGGGCCGAACACCTCGGCGAAGCGCGCGTCGTCCAGCAGCCCAAGCGCCGCGGCCGCCATCTCGGCCTTCTGCGCCTCGTCCAGATCCGGCTCCCGCGCCAGCAGGGCGGCGGCCGCTTCGGCGCGACGCTCGCGCGCCACGTCGGGCAGCCGCTCCAGCAGCCGGTGGATCAGCTCCCCACGCCGCCAGCGGCCCAGCCCGCCCCCGACCCGCGACAGGGGCGACGGCGCCGGCGTGCGCGCGGCGTCCTCCATCCGTCCCGGGGCCATGCGCCGCTCCGACGCCTCGGCGCGCGGCGCCATGGTCAGCCAGGCGGGTGGGACCGACTCAGACTGCACCGCAGACGTTACGGGCGTCAGCGTCACCGGGTCGGCGCCGTAACGCCGGGCAGGGCCGGTGGGGGTTTCCACATCGCGCACACCCCCGCCGCGCTCCTTGTCTTCGCTCAGCCGATCAAAGGCGGACATGACAGGCGCCCACCAGGCCTCGGCCTTCTCGAGCTTGCGATCCGAACGCAACCGCCCGGTCACGATCAGTCGGTCCCGCGCCCGTGTCAGCCCTACATAGAGCAGGCGCAGGGACTCTTCCTCGGCCCGGTCCTTCCTGGCCTGCCGCGCCGCCTTGGACACTTCGCAATCGTCGTCGCCGGACCCGCACCACAGGAAGGCGCCCTCCTCGGTCCGCAGCAGGGCGTCGCCCTTGGGCGTCTCGAACAGCACGTCGGGCAGGATCACCACCGGCGCCTCCAACCCCTTGGACGAGTGGGCCGTCATCACCCGAACCTCGCCGCGCGGCTCGTCCATCTCGCGCTTGACCGTCTGGTCCAGCGCGGCCAGTTGATGGCTAAATCGCTCCAGATCCGAGGCGCCGCGCCCTTCGGCCGCGCGGGCCTGATCCATGAAGGCGTCCATGGCGTCGCCCGCCTCGGACCCCAGCCGGGTCAGGAACCGCTGACGAACGCTCAACCCCCGCTCGTCCAGCCGGTTCAGCAGACGGCCATACAGGCCGAAGGGCGTCAGACTGAGAGACCACGCGCGGAAATCCGCGATCAGGTCGCGCGCCGCCGACGGCGCGGGATCACGCGCCGCCCGCGCATTCAGGACGCTCCAGAGGGACGCGCCCTTGCGGTCGTGGGCCAGGGCGAAAAGGTCATCCTCAGACACGTCGCACAGGGGAGACCGCAACACGCCCGCCAGGGTCAGGTCGTCAGCCGGGTGCAGCGCGACCCGCCCCAGCGCCAGCAGATCCTGAAACACCGGGTGCGCCGACAGAACCAGCCGGTCGGCGCCCGCAACCGGCACGCCGCCGCGCTTGAGCGCGCGCAGCACCTCCTCGAACATGGTCCCGCGCTGCTTGACCAGGATCAGCACATCGCCCCAGTCCATGGGCCGCAGCCCCGTCTTCTTGTCGTGGACCGCGTGCCCGGCCTCCACCGAGGCCCGGATCTCGGCGGCGATGCGCTCGGCCACCTGGCGACGGGCGCCGCGCCGGACAGCGGCGTCCAGCGGCTCGTCCCAGGCGCGGCGGTCCTCGTCCTTTTCGTCCTGCACCGGCTCCCACAGGTCGATGGTTCCCACCAGGTCGTCCGTGCGTGCGGCGCTGTGGCGGATCAGGACATCCGCCGGGGCGCCATCCCGGCCCCGCCCGGGGCTGAGGGCGCGCGCCCTGTCTGGAACGGCGAACACCGCATCCACCGTCTCCAGCACCTGTCGGTTGGATCGCCAGGACTGCTCCAGAGCCACCGGCTCGAAACGTCCGCCCGCGCCCTCGATCCGCACCTGATAGACGTCGGCCTTGGCGGGCAGCAGTTGCGGCGCGGCGCCCTGAAAGGAAAAGATCGACTGCTTCTCGTCGCCCACCACGAAGATGGTGCGCCCACGATCCGGCGTCGCCCCCGCGCCGGAGAAGAACTCTTCGGTCAGGGCGTCGATGATGGCCCACTGCTCGGGCGAGGTGTCCTGGGCCTCGTCCACCAGAACGTGGTCGACGCCGCCGTCCAGCTTGTAGAGCACCCAGGCCGCGCCCGGCCCGTCGGTCAGCAGATGCCGCGCCCGCTGGATCAGGTCGGCGAAGTCCAGCGCCCCGGTCGCAGCCTTGGCCGCCTCATAGGCCCGGCCATAGGCGTAGGCCAGCACCAGCGCCGACACCGTGTCCAGCGCCACCCGCGCCGCCCGCGCCCGCTCGAAATGCGCCGCCAGCCGCGCCTGCTCAAGCCCCAGCCAGTCCAGAGTCGCCGGGTCCACCGCTTTGGTGCCCAGCCGCTTGCGGAGTTCGCCCTCGGCCGTGAAAAAGATGCCCCGCGCCGCCTCCACCGGCGCATCGCCGTTCAGCACCGCCTCGGCCACGGCCTGAAGCTTCCGGCCCATGGGCTGGTCGCCCTTCTCGCTGCCCCGCGCGCAAGCCGCCGCCGCGTCGAACCAAGCCGCCGCGTCTAAGCCCGGCGCCGTCACCGCCGCGCGCTCGGCCGCCTCCGGCTCGATCCATTGGTCCAGCCCCACCGAGGCCGCCACCCGCGCCTGCAAAGTCGCAGCCCCGCCGTCCTGCGCCACATAGTCGGTCAGTTCGGCCCGTTTGGCCTCGAACCGGTCGAACATGGCCTCGAAGTCCGGCTGGGACAGCTTGCCCGCCATGTGAAGATAGGCGCTCGCCAGCCCCGGAATGTCGTCGGCCAGCGCCACCCGGTCGCGGGCCCGGCGGCGGATGTCGGCGGCCTCGGCCTCGTCGATGACCCGGAACAGGGGCGAGACCTCCGCCTCCACCGGAAAGCGCCGCAGCAACTGCTCGCAAAAGGCGTGGATGGTCTGGATCTTCAGCCCGCCCGGCGTCTCCAGCGCCCGGGCGAACAGGGCCCGGGCGCGGGACAGGTCATGGGCGTCGAAGCTGGCGGCCTCGCGCTCCTCCAGTTCGGCCAGCTGGTCGCGCAGCCGCGCGTCGCCCGCCACCGCCCAGTCGCCCAGCCGTTCGTACAGCCGCCGCTGCATCTCCGCCGCCGCCGCCTTGGTGAAGGTCAGGCACAGGATCGCGCCCGGCGCCGATCCGGCCAGCAGCAGCCGCGCCACCCGGTTGACCAGGGTGGTGGTCTTGCCCGACCCGGCGTTGGCCATGACGAAGGCGTTGACCGCCGGATCGGCGGCGACGGCCTGGGGGGATCGCTTTGACGGAAAAGGAATGACCGTGCTCATCCCTCATCCTCCGCCGCCGTGGACCATTCGGCTGCGCGGGCCAGATGGTCATAGTCCGACACCTTCGCCTGGGCGAACTGGGGCGCGATGCGCGAGCGATAGGGCTGGCTGGGGCTGGCGTACTGGCGGATGCGTTTTCTCAGGCCCTCCACCGCTTCGTCGGCCAGGGCCGCCGCGCCCGCCTCGCCGCTCCTGTCCATGATCTCGCCCGCCGGGTCGCGGCCGGTCAGGCGCACATACAGCAGATCGTCGGGCTCGGCCTTCAGCACGGCCCCGAACCCGCCCTCGCGGGCGATGGCGGCGGTCAGGGACAGCTGCGAACTGAACCCGGTCTCCACCTGTTTCTTCGACGGTGGCGCGCCGGTCTTGTAGTCCATCACCGACAGGCGGCCCTCGGCCACCTCCATGCGGTCGGCGCGGGCGGTCAGCAGGAAACCCTCGATGGGCGACCACTGGCCGTAGGCCTCCAGCGCCACATGGGGCCGCCCGGCCCGGCGGCCGCGCTCGAACCCGGTCACCCAGTCGGCCATGCGCGCGCCCAGCGCCTTCTCCCGCGCCAGCGCCGCCGGGGTCATGCCCGCCGCCGCCAGCTCGGCCAGATAGCGGTCGAGGAATCGCTTCGGCGCGCCGCTCTCGCCCAGCGTCTCCCACTCGCGGGCGAACACCTCCAGCGCATTGTGGATGGCCGTGCCGCGCAGGCGGGCGTCCACTCGTTCGTCGGGGCGCTCCATCTGGTGCAGGTTCAGCACGAAGCGGGCGTAGGTGGCGTAGGGATCGCGCACCCACTCCTCCACCCGTGTCACCGACATCTTCTTGGGCCGCGCTTCGACCGGCGGCGTCGGGGCCGGGCGGCCGGCGGGCTTCAGGCTTTGCGGCGGATCGGCGTCGGGCGCGTCCAGCCGCCGGGCCAGATCATGCAGGTCCAGCCGCTGCGGCAGGCGCGGCGAATCCGGGAAGGCTCCGCGCACCAGCGTCTCCAGCCGCCACAGCCAGCGCGACTTCACCGACGGCTGATTGTCCCGCCGCTCGGTGTGCAGCAGATAGACCTCGGGCGCGCAGGCGATCTGGGCGAAGTCGTGGGCCGACAGGCCGATACGGCGCTCCGGCGGCGGCAGGCCCAGGGCCTTGCGCATGGGCCGCGACAGGAACGGATCGGTCCCTCCCCCGCGCGGCCACACCCCTTCCTCCAGCCCGGCCAGAATGACCCGGTCGGCCCGCACCAGCCGCGCCTCGATGGCGCCCAGAATTCTCAGGCGCGGGTGGGCGTCGCCGCCGGTGCGCACCACCTCGGCGCCCATCAGCCGCCCCAGCAGTTCGGCGAAGGCCGAGGCGTTCAGCGTCCCCGCCTCCGCGCCCTCGGTCATCAGGGCGGCCATCAGCCGGGCCGCGCTTGCCCCGTCCGCCCCGCGCCAGACCTCGGCCCCCTCGCCCAGCGCCTCCGCCGCCTCGCAGAGGACCCGCGCCCACGCACCGGGCGTCGCTTCGTCCATACCGGTCAGGACCGACAGCACGCCATCCAGCCGGTCTGCCACGGCGTGGGCCGTGTCTATGCGCGCCTGATCCTCGTCCTTGCGCCTCTCGCCGCGCCGCAAACGATTGGTCTCCAGCCGCCGCCGCACTGCATCCCAGTCGGCGGGCCCCGCCCCGCGCAGACCCTCGCGCTCCAGCGCCTCGATCTCGCCTGCCCCCGCCAGCGTGGTCCACGGATGCTTCAGAATGGCCAGCAGCGAAACCGCCCCGAAGGTCTTGGCCAGCTGCGCCAGCTGGGCCAGCCGCACGCCCGCCGGCGTCTCGGACAAGGGTGAGCCCGCCGAGGAGTCGGCCATCAGCCCCCACCGCCCCAGCCGCGCCTGCACCCTTCGGGCGAACAGCGGATCGGGCGTCACCAGCGCCACGGTTTGCCTAGGTTTGTCCACCCCCTCGCGCATCAGCACGGCGGCCAGCGCGGCGGCGGCCTCCTCGGTGCGGGCGGTGACGGCGGTGAGGCCCTCCAACCCCTCGGCGATGGGGTCGCCCCCGCCGGACCGCATCTCGTCGATGGCCTTTGTCCAGTCGGCGGTGGAGGCCGGCGGCTTCAGGGCCTCGGCGATCAGTCGGCGCCGCGCCCGGCCCAGACGCGCGCTCTCGCCCGTGTCCCGTGCAGGCCAGGCCCGCACCCCGGCCCGGTCGATGCCGTGCCGCCCGATCAGCCGTTTCAGCGCCCCTTGCGGATGCTGTTCGCCGTCATCGTCGGTGATCTGGTCCCACGCCGTCTGCGACAG
The DNA here is from genome assembly GCF_047617075.1 of Brevundimonas sp. Classification (GTDB taxonomy): domain Bacteria; phylum Pseudomonadota; class Alphaproteobacteria; order Caulobacterales; family Caulobacteraceae; genus Brevundimonas. The sequence goes on along the minus strand of NZ_JBLGCI010000001.1, from coordinate 119,891 downwards.
GTCCCGGTCCAGTCCCGGCAGCACCACGCAGCCCGACGGCGCCCGGGCCACCGCCCCCAGCACCGCCGCCGCCGCGGGCACGGTGCCCGTGGACCCCGCCGCGATCACCGGGAAGGTCGGCGGCCGTTCATCCCACGCCTCGGCCAGCCGCTTCAGCAGGGTCACCCGCCGCGCCGCCGGATCGCTGAGACCCAGTTCGTCCAGCCGCCTCGGCCACGCCTCCACCGCCACGGCGAGGAAGGCGGCGGTGGAGCGCCAGTGCTCGGCCAAATCGGCCTCCACCAGATCGGCCACGCGGCTGGGATCGGCCACCTCCTCGATCTGGCAGGAGTCCAGAAACGCCGCCAGCGCCTCGGCCATCTCCAGCGCGCGCAAAGGCTCCACCGCCCCGCCGTGGTGCGCGGCCACAAGGCGCGCCAACTCGAACCGGCGCTTCAGGGGCGAGATGGCGGGCTTCAGGTCCAGCTCCAGCTCGCCCGGCGCGAACGGCGGCTCGTCCTCCTCCAGATCGCCCAGCGGCCGCACCTGCGGCAGCAGCACGGGACGGTCGCCCGACAGCAGGGTCAGGGCCTCGGTGAAGGCCCGCGCCGCCCGCCGATTGGGCAGCAGGATCACCGCATCGCTCAGGGTCTCGGGCGCGTCCTCGCCCAGCCAGTCCAGCACCCCCGCCGCCAGATCCTCCAGAAACGGCCGGTGCGCCTCGATGGACCACCAGCGCGGCCCGGCGCCCGCAAAGGGGTCGAACCGGCTCATGGCGCCGTCAGCCGCGCTTCCGCCTCATCCCGCGCGCCGGGGTCGCCCACATGCATCCAGTCCCCGTCCAGCACGCAGCCATAAAGGCGGTCTTCCAACGCCGACTGTCGCCACAGCCCGCTCAGCGAGAACGGCCCTTCCGGCCCCCGATCCGCATAATCGGGCCGGGTGATGTGCACGCCCATATAGGCGAAGGGCGCGCTGGGCCTGTCGCCCCGGAACGTCAGCCGCCCGTCCTCGTCCAGAAAGACATCCCCGTCCCCCTCGAAACCGATGGACCCCTCGCGCCGCGCCAGCAGCAGGGCCGCGTCCATGCGCGCCGGATCCCACAGCCGGATCAGGTCGCCCAGCGCATCCCCCCGGTCGATCCAGACGCTGTCGATATTGGCCACGAACACCGGGTCGTCCCCCAGCAGGCCCCGCGCCTTCTTCAGCCCCCCGCCGGTCTCCAGCAGTTCCGCCCGCTCGTTGGAAATAATGATCTCCGGCCCGCCCGTGCGCGCGGCCAGATGAGCCTCCAGCCGCTCGGCGAACCAGTGCACATTGACCACCGCCCGCTCGACCCCTGCATCGCCCAGCCGGTCCAGCACATGGTCAATCAGGGCCTTGCCGCCCACCTCAACCAGCGCCTTGGGCCGGTCGTCGGTCAGCGGCCGCATGCGGGTGCCGAGGCCAGCCGCCAGCACCATCGCGGTCTTCGGCCCCGTCATGCCCGGACCTCCGCCGGCACGTGCCGCTCGAACCAGCCGCGCACCGCCTCCATGCCGGGCTTCTGCAGATTGGCCTCCAGATGTCGCCACATGCGCGGCATGAAGGCCCGGTAGCGGGGCTTGCCGTCCCGCGCGATCAGCCGGGCGAACACCCCAAGGATGCGCGCCTCGTTCAGGGCGGCCAGGGCGGCGTAGTCGGCCAGGAACGGCTCGCGCTCCACGCCGGGCATGCATTCGAAATAGTGGTTCAGGGCCACGGCCTCCAGCTCGGGCGCCACGTCCCGGCGCGCGTCCTGCAACAGCGAGTGCAGGTCCCACGACGGATGGGCCAGCACCGCATCCTGAAAGTCGATCATCCCCACCCGCCGGTCGCCCGGCCGCTGCGGCAGCCAGATCAGGTTCTCGGCGTGATAGTCCCGGTGCGCCACCGATCCGGCCCCCGCCTCGCCCATGGCCACGACCGGCGCCCAGGCCTCGGCCCACTCGTCCCGCGCCGCCGCGCCGAAATCCAGCGCCGGGTTCAGCCTGGGCATCCACTGCACGAAAAGGTCCGCTCCGCCCTGCAACGCCACGGCGTCATAGGTCAGCAGCGGCCAGTCCCCGCCCGGCCCGCTCAGCACATCGGGCATCACCGCGTTCAGATGCAGCTTCGCCAGCGCCTCCACCGCCGCCAGATACAGCGGCGCGGCCGGCTCCCCGTCCTCGATCACCCGCGCGAACAGATCGTCGCCGAAGTCCTCAATCACCGCAAAGCCGGACCCCGCGTCCACGGCGATGATCTCCGGCGTCGACAGACCCGCCCCGCGGAACAGGTTGGACACCGCCGCGAAGGCCTCGATGCGTCCGGCCGACAGGCGCGCGGTGGCGTTCCACCCCGCGGCGCGCCTCTGTTCCGGCGTCCAGGCGGGGTCGCATGGCGGGCTTTCCGCCGCCGGGGCCTGGTCCATCAGCATCAGACTGGCCCCCGCCGGGGTGGTCAGGCGCTCGTAGCGGCGGGTGGAGGCGTCGCCGGGCAAGGGGTCGCGCAGGGCGTCGGCCAGGCCCGCGCCCTTGAGAAATTCGATCCGCTGCTCTTCACGATCCGACATGCTGGATCCTGTCCTTCCACGCGCCTGCGCCGGAAACGGTCGCAACCCGGCCGTCCCCATCCTCGGCGATCTCTATGACGAGTCGGTCCGGCCCGAGGAATTCCTCCGGATCGTCCCCCAGCCGCTCCGGCCATTCGATGACCACGCAGCCCACGTCCAGCGCCTCATCCAGCCCGATCTCCAGCGCCTCCTCGGGCCGGGTCAGGCGATACAGGTCGAAGTGCGCCACCGGCGGCGCGCTCTCGTAGAACTGCACCAGGGTGAAGGTGGGGCTGGGCACGTCCTCGTCCGGCGTGGTCAGGGCGCGGATCAGGCCCCGCGCCAGCGTCGATTTGCCCATGCCCAGCGGCCCGTACAGCAGCACCGCCTCGCCGGGCTTCAGCATCGGTGCGATGGCGGCGCCCAGCGCCGCCGTGGCCGCCGCGTCGGCCAGCAGGATCCGGCGGGCCTCAGGCAAAGTCGGCGTCCGGCTGGCTGGCCAGGGTGCGTTCGGTGAACGCCTTCAGCGCATAGGTCGCCCGCGCCGCGTCCGTGTCCAGCCGCCGCGCATCGATGGGCTTGCCCACGATCAGGCGATAGGGCTTGCCGCGCTTGTTCAGCATCTCATGGAAAAGCGTGATGTCGCGCATCTCGGCCGAGAACCGGTCGAACAGGTGGAACATTCGCGAATAAGGCCCCGACACATGGATCGGGATGATCGGCGCCTCGTATTTTCGCGCCAGCGAGACCGCCGTGGCCGCCCATTGCGGATCGGTCAGGGAGCCGTCCTTGCTGACCCGCGCCAGCCGCCCGGCCGGGAACATCACCACGCAGCGCTCCTCCTCGAAGGCGCGGCGGGCGGCCTCCAGGGTGGCGCGGGTCTTTTCGCGGGTGCGCTTGGTCTCCACCCACTCCACCGGAATCACGACCTCGCCCAGACGCGGCGAGACCCTGAGCGCATCCGCATTGGCGAAATAGATGGCGTCATCCCGCACCTGCCGCACCGCCTCGTGCACCGCCAGCCCGTCGGCGATCCCGGTGGGGTGGTTGGCCACCACGATGCAGCGTCCCGTCCGGGGCAGCCGGTCCAGCATCAGGGCGCTGACCTCCAGATCGAGCAGGTCCGCCACATAGCCCAGCGCATCGGCGCCCGAGCGCACCGCCACCGCATCGGCCATGCTGCGCGCGGGGCCATAGCTGAGCAGGCCGTACAGGACCGGCTTGACCACCGGCCAGACAAACGACCGCGTCAGCCGCGGCGCACGCTCGGCGATCAACTGGTCAACGATGTGGGGGGCGGCGGGGCCGGCCACAGCCGGGGCCGCCGGGGCGTCGGCGAGAACCATCAGGCCGCAAGTCTCGCCTTTGCCGTGCGCCGGAGCAAGCGGGGGAATGAGGGGGCACGCGCTCTTTCAGTACAGTCCCCAACTTCCACCGCTCACCCCAGCGAAGGCTGGGGGCCAGATGAGGAGACTCGACCTTCAGGATTCAGCATGCCTCCCGTCCTGTGGCGATAGCGCGCTATGATCTGGACCCCAGCCTTCGCTGGGGTGAGCGGAGATTGTTCTCTATCCGCACGACCACCCGCTGCCTCGTGTTTCCGCTGAGACCACCCACGTGCTAACCGTGACCGCAAATCCGGCTCTGGGGTACCTGTCATGCGCCTTTCCGCCCTCGTCTGCGCCGCCGCCGCTGCGGCCCTCGTCCTGCCCGCCGCCGCCTCGGCGCAGGATCGACCGTTCACCTATCAGGACATGCTGAACGTCAACCGGCTGTCGGACCCGCAGGTCTCACCGGACGGCGATCAGGTGGTCTACGGCCTGCGCACCACGCCGCTCTCCGGCGGCTCCTCCAGCCTCTACATCCTGGATCTGGACGGCGAGTCCGAGCCGCGCCGCCTGGCCATTTCCGACGACGGCGCCTCCACCGCCCGCTGGAGCGCCGACGGCCAGCTATTCTTCCTGTCGAACCGCTCGGGCTCGTCGCAGGTCTGGCGTACCGATGAAGCCGGCGAGGTCGCCGTTCAGGTCACCGACCTGCCCGTGGACGTACAGACCTATCAGCTCAGCCCCGCCGCCGATCGCATCGCCGTGGCCGCGGCCGTCTTCCCCGACTGCCCGGATCTGGCCTGCACCGCCGCCCGCCTGGACGAGGAGCCGGACAATTCCGGGACCCTCTACACCCAGCTGTTCGTGCGCCACTGGGATCAGTGGACCGACGGCACGCGCAACCACGTCTTCGTGATGGACCTGAGCGGCCAGGGCGTGGCCGACGGCGAGCCCGTCTGGGCCACCCGCGACTTCGACGGCGACACCCCCTCGCGCCCCTTCGGCGACGAGAGCGCCTTCACCTTCACCCCCGACGGCAACGGGATCGTTTTCGCCTCCCGCGAGGCCGGGACCAGCGAGCCGTGGTCCACCGATTTCGACATCTATCTGCAGCCCATCGAGGCCGAGGGTCTGGGCGAGCGGGTCAATCTGACCGACAGCAACCCCGCCTGGGACGCCGGCCCGGTGTTCTCGCCGGACGGCCGCACGATGGCCTACCGCGCCATGAGCCGCCCCGGCTTCGAGGCCGACCAGTGGCAGATCATGCTGCGCGACATGGACACCGGACAGGTGCGCCAGATCGCCGCCAACTGGGACCGCTCGCCCGACAGCCTGCAATGGTCCGCCAACGGAAACAGCCTTTACGCCACCGCCTATGACACCGGTCAGGTGAAGCTGTTCGAGATCGACGTCATCTCCGGCTCGGTCATCCCCATCACCGGCGAAGGCCATGTGGCGGCGGTGGAGCAGACGCCCTCCGGCTTCATCCTGGCCATGGACAGCCTGACCAGCCCCGTGGCTCTGTACCGCAAGACGTTCCGCGGCCGCGAAATGCCCATCCGCATCACCGACCACAACCCGCAGCTGGACGACCTGGCCTTCGGCGAGCCCGAGCAGTTCACCTTCCAGGGCTGGAACGACGAGACGGTGCACGGCTACGTCATCAAGCCGGCCAACTATGTTGAGGGCGGGACCTATCCGGTCGCCTTCCTGATCCACGGCGGGCCGCAGGGCTCCTTCGGCAACAGCTGGTCCTACCGCTGGAACCCGTCCACCTACACCGGCGCCGGCTATGCGGTGGTGATGATCGATTTCCACGGCTCGGTGGGCTACGGCCAGGCCTTCACCGACGCCATCTCGGGCCACTGGGGCGACCGTCCGCTGGAGGACCTGCAGAAGGGCTGGGAGCATGCGCTGGATACGTACGAATTCCTGGACGGCGGCCGCGCCTGCGCCCTGGGCGCCTCCTACGGCGGCTACATGATCAACTGGATCGCGGGCAACTGGCCGGACGCCTTCCAGTGCATGGTGAACCACGACGGCGTCTTCGACACCCGCTTCATGGGCTATTCCACCGAGGAGCTGTGGTTCACCGAATGGGAGAACCGCGGCAGCCCGTGGGAGCGCGGCACGACCTATGAGGAATTCAATCCGGTCAACCACGTGCAGAACTGGCGCACCCCCATGATGGTGATCCAGGGCGGCCGCGACTACCGGGTGCCCACCGACCAGTCCATCGCCGCCTTCACCGCCCTGCAACGGCGCGGGATCGAGAGCCAGTTCCTCTACTTCCCCGACGAGAACCACTGGGTGCTCCAGCCCCGCAACAGCCTGCGCTGGCACACCGAGGTGTTCGGCTGGCTGGACCGCCACATCGGCGAGGGGGCGGAGTAGGCGCTCCTCTTTCCGTGGCGAAGGTCTAGGTTCTGAACCTATAAATGCGTCATCCTCGGGCTTGTCCCGAGGACCCATTTTGGCCTTGGGCGCGGTCGTAAGGGAGCGTGAGCCTCCGGTTCGACCCTGGAGGCCTGTCGAGATCACATCCACCGTGGGCCCTCGGGACAAGCCCGAGGGTGACGGTTGTTGAAATCACTAGATTATTTGAACGCAATTTATGGGTTCACACCCTAGCCCTCGCCCCGCCTGAACACCCTCAGCCGCACCCCGTTGGCCGAGCGCAGGGTCAGGCGGGCCACCGGCACGGGCGTCCAGGCGGGATCGGCCTCGAACCTCAACCGGCGGCTCAGCATGGCCAGCACCAGCACCGCTTCCTGCAGGGCGAAGGCGGCGCCGGGGCACACGCGCGGTCCGACGCTGAAGGGGAAATAGCCGCCCGCCATGGCCGCCTTGCCCTCGGGACAGCCGAAGCGGTCGGGATCGAAGGCGTGGGGCTCGGTCCACCGCTCGGCCTGCCGGTGGCTCAGCCAGGGCGAGACCATCACCACCGACCCGGCGGGAATGACCTTCTTGCCCAGCTTGTCCCCCGCCGGGCAGTCCCGCGCCAGGAACGCCACGGGCGGATATAGCCGCATGGCCTCGCGGAACACGTCGCGGGTGAAGCCCAGCCGCTTCATGTGCTCGAAGGCGGGCGTGTCCTCGCCCAGCACCGCGTCGGCCTCGGCCTGCACCCGGGCCTGCACGTCCGGCGCCTCGGCCATCAGATACAGGCTCCAGGCCAGGGCGCTGGCCGAGGTCTCGTGGCCGGCCAGAAACAGCATGGCGATCTGGTCCAGCAGCTCGTCCCCGTCGAAGGACGTGCCCGTCACCGGGTCCACCCCGCCGATCAGGGCCGCCAGAATGTCGTTGTCTGGCGTCGGCCGCCCCGCCGCATGGTCGGCCAGTCGCCGGCGCAGCGGCTCGTCGATGGCCTTGCGGATGATGCGCGCCGCCCGCCGGGCCCGGCCCCAGCCGGGCAGGATGCGCGACGGCGCCCGCGCCAGCCCCAGCATGCCGTGGGCGTAGGCCACCCCCTGGAACACCTCGAAGGCGGCGATCACCCGCTCGGCCGCCTCGTCCGAGATCGGTTCGGAGAAGATGGTGCGGAAGATCACGTCGGCGGCGAAGCGGGTCATCTCCATGTCCACCCGCACCGGCTCGCCCGTGTCGGCCAGGGCCTCCATGCGCGCCGTGGCGACCGTGGCGGCCTCCAGCATGCGGGCGAACACATCCCGCACCCGGGCCTGCTCCAGCGCCGGGTCGACCAGCCGCCGCTGCCGCCCCCAGACCTCGCCGTTGCTGACGAAGATGGAATAGCCGGTCAGCGCCCGCAGCATAGCGTCCATCAGGCCGGACTTGGGGAAGTCCTCGGCCCGCTTGACCAGCACCTCGCGCACCAGCTCCGGATCGCGGACGGTGAAGATCCAGCGCCGCTTGAAGAACGGCAGGGTGCGGAACCCGTGCCGCCCCATCTTCTGGCCGTAGCTGCCCTCTCGAAAGGTGCCGAGGCCTGAGCGCAGCAGGGCGATGCGCTGGGTCAGGGTCGAGCGCTTCTCCGGGGCCGTGGCCGGGCGCGGGGGGATGAACAGGCTCATGCCGGGCTCCGCTGGATCAGGAAATCCGGTCCCGCCGCCAGGGCGAACCAGTCGTAGCCGTCCGGCAGATCGGTGGCCTTCAGATACTGGAAATGAAACGCCAGCGGGTCGCGGCGGATGGCGCGGAAATGCTCGTCCGTCAGCAGCTTGTGAAAGCGCGGCGCCCGCCTCAGCGGCCGGTTCGGATCCGGGGCGTCGATGACGCCGTGTAGCGCATGAATCGTGCAGGCCGACGCCGGGTCCGATGCCGATGTGGCGTCCACCCAACCGATGGAGTGCTCGGCCTCAACAGTCTTCAACGCTCCCCGGAATGTTTCATCCCCCAGCGCCGCCTGGATGCACAGACCCTGTCCCAGGGTCAACAGGGTCACCGCCGTCGATCCGCGCCCGAGATCAGGCCGCAGCGCCAGCGCCCTCGCCAGAGCCCGCACCGCCTGATTGCCGCCCAGGCTGAAACCCGCCAGCACCACCTCGTCGGCCCAGCCCTCGTCCACCGCCGCGATCAGGCGCCGCGCGAACAGGTCGCACCGCTCGGCCTGCTCGGGGGGCGGATCGGCGGCGATGCGCGCCATGTAGGAAAAACACTGGCTGACCCAGCCGCAGTTCACCTGCGAGTCGATGCGCCGCCACAGCCAGACGATAGCGAAGGGCGCCGCCGCCGCCACCGGGATCGCCGCCCACGACGCAGCCAGCCCCGCCGCCAGCGCCACCAGAGCCATCAACCCGACCAGCGCGCTCAGAATCACCGGCGGCGTCATCAGGCACAGCCACAGGGCCCGCGCCGATCGCCGCGTCAGACCGTAAACCCCGGCGCCGGCCATGGCCCCGACCCAGCGGGGCATGGCCGCGATCACCCGCCGCTCGCCTCTCAGCCACCAGGCCCGGACCAGATCATCCCAGCGCAGCAGGGTCACCCGGGTCTCCGCCGCGCGCCCGTCCATCATCGTCTGCACCGTCCAGCCCAGCGCATGGTCCCCGTCGGCGTGCTTGCGCCCAACCGCGATCACCGCGCCCGACACGGCCGCCTGCCTCGGCGCCTCCTCGGTCCACATGCGGTGATAGGCGGCGGGCGAGCGGGGGTCGTAGCCGGGAATGAACAGCAGCCGGCGCCGGTGCGCGCGCTCCTGCCCGGCCGAATCGACCTGATCCCGCATTTGTCCCCTCCATCCCCGGCGGCAATGAACCCGCGCCGCCCGGCCGTGTCAAACCGCCACTCTCCCGCTCCGCTGGCCACGGGCGCGCGGCGGGTTTAAGACGGCGCCCAAACAACCAGATCAGGGAACATTCAGGACATGCGCGACATTCGCCACTTCATCGACGGGGCTTCCTTCGAAGGCGCCTCGGGCCGCTTCGGGGACGTCTTCAACCCCAACACCGGCGAGGTGCAGGCGCGGGTCCAGCTGGCCACCGAGGGCGAAGTCGACAAGGCCGTGCAGGCCGCACAGAACGCCTTCGAGGCCTGGTCCTCCACCAACCCCCAGCGCCGCGCCCGGGTGATGTTCGAGTTCAAGCGCCTGGTCGAGGCCAATATGGACGACCTGGCCGAGATGCTGTCGTCCGAGCACGGCAAGGTCATCGCCGACTCCAAGGGCGACATCCAGCGCGGCCTCGAGGTCATCGAGTTCGCCTGCGGCATCCCCCACGCTCTGAAGGGCGAATACACGCAAGGGGCCGGGCCCGGCATCGACGTCTATTCCATGCGCCAGCCGCTGGGCGTGGTGGCGGGCATCACCCCGTTCAACTTCCCGGCCATGATCCCCATGTGGATGTTCGGCGTGGCCATCGCGGTGGGCAACACCTTCATCCTCAAGCCTAGCGAACGCGATCCGTCCGTGCCGGTCCGTCTGGGCGAACTGATGATGGAGGCGGGCGCCCCGGCCGGGGTGCTGAACGTGGTCCACGGCGACAAGACGGCGGTGGACGTCATCCTGACTCATCCGCTGGTGCACGCGGTCAGCTTCGTCGGCTCGTCCGACATCGCCCACTATGTCTACCAGACCGGCGCCGCCAAACATAAGCGCGTCCAGGCCATGGGCGGCGCCAAGAACCACGGCATCGTCCTGCCCGACGCCGACATGGATCAGGTCATCAAGGACCTGACCGGCGCCGCCTTCGGCTCGGCGGGCGAGCGCTGCATGGCCCTGCCCGTGGTGGTGCCGGTGGGCCAGAAGACCGCCGAGACCCTGCGCGAACGTCTGGTGGCAGAGATTCCGAAGCTGAGGATCGGGGTCTCCACCGACGCCGAGGCCCACTACGGCCCGGTGGTCAACGCCGCCCACAAGGCCCGCGTCGAGGGCTGGATCGACCAGGGCGTCAAGGACGGCGCCGAACTGGTCATCGACGGCCGCGGCTTCTCCCTGCAAGGCCACGAGAAGGGCTACTTCGTCGGCCCGTCCCTGTTCGACCACGTCAAGCCGGGCATGGAGTCCTACAAGGAGGAAATCTTCGGCCCCGTGCTGCAGATTGTGCGCGCCGAGAACTTCGAGGAGGCCCTGGCCCTGCCGTCACAGCATCAGTACGGAAACGGCGTGGCCATCTTCACCCAGAACGGCCGCGCGGCCCGCGACTTCGCCGCCCGGGTCAATGTGGGCATGGTGGGCATCAATGTTCCGATCCCGGTGCCGGTGGCCTATCACACCTTCGGCGGCTGGAAGCGTTCGGCCTTCGGCGACATCAACCAGCACGGCATGGAAGGCGTCCGCTTCTGGACCAAGACCAAGACCGTCACGGCCCGCTGGCCCGACTCCGAGCTGGAGCACGCGGATTCCAGCTTCGTCATTCCGACGATGCGGTAGTTTGATCAGGCCGCGTCCGTGTCGGATGCGGCCTCTTCCTTGCCCGGCAGGGCCGTCAACGCCTTGACGAAGTCGTCGCGCCAGATGGCCACGTCCGAGGCCCGCACCGCCGTCATCAGGCTCTTCCAGCGTTCGATCCGCTCGTCCCGCGACATGGTCAGGGCCTTGTGGATGGCCTGGGCCACCTCCTCGCGGGCGAAGGGATTGACGATCAGGGCGTCGCGCAGCTCCTCCGCCGCCCCGGCGAAGCGCGACAGGATCAGCACGCCGGGATCGTCCGGATTCTGGGCCGCCACATATTCCTTGGCCACCAGGTTCATGCCGTCGCGCAGGGGCGTCACTAACCCCACCTTCGCCGCCCGATAGATGCCCGCCAGCTGGTCCCGGCGATATGTGCGGTTCAAATAGCGCACCGGCGCCCAGTCCATGTCCGCATAGGCGCCGTTCACATGGCCGGCCAGGGCGTCCAGCCGGGCGCGCAGATCCTGATAGGTGTCCACCTCGTCGCGCGAGATGGGCGTCACCTGCAGCAGGAACACCTCGCCGCGCATGGAGGGGTTGTCCTCAAGGAACTGCTGGAAGCCCAGCAGCCGCTGTTCCAGCCCCTTGGAGTAGTCCAGCCGATCCACGCCCACGATCATGGACCGGAATGCCGAGGACGCCGCCATGCGGTCATAGGTGCGCTGGCCCAGCGCCGAGTCCCGCGCCGCGACAAAGCCGTCCACGTCGATGCCGATGGGGAACACCCCGCCCTGCACCGTCTTGCCGAACGCCTCCATGCCGTCGTTGCCCACCAGCCGTCCGCCCGCCTCTGACGCCACATAGTCCCGGAACAGGTCCAGCCACTCGCGGGTGTGGAAGCCCAACAGGTCGTAGTCGAACAGGGACTCCACCAGCCGCCGGTGGAACGGCAGGGTCACCAACAGCTGCCGCACCGGCCAGGGCGTGTGCAGGAAGAAGCCGATCCGGTTCTTCACCCCCAACCGCCGCAGATCCCGGGCCAGGGGGATCATGTGATAGTCGTGGATCCAGACGATGTCGTCATCCTGGATCAGGGGCGCCAGAACCTCGGCGAAGCGGGCGTTGGTCCGCTCATAGCCTTCGCCGTAGGACCGCTCATAGGCGGTCAGGTCGACCCGGTGGTGGAACAGCGGCCACAGGGTCTTGTTGGCGTAGCCGTTGTAATATTCGTCGACGTCCTGTTCCTCCAGGTCGACCAGCGCCACGGTGACCCCGGCCCGGTCCTCCATCTTCAGCTCGCCGGTGAAGGTCTCGGTGGTCTCGCCCGACCAGCCGAACCATATGCCGTCATACCGCCGCAGCGCCGCCGACAGGGCCGCGGCCAGGCCTCCGGTCGAGCTTTCTCCCGCATCCTTCGGCGCGGAAACACGATTGGATACGACGATCAGTCGGCTCATCTCACATCCGTCCAGGAACGGCTCAGCAACACAGCGCAGTTGATGATCCCCACAAGGGAATAGGTCTGCGGGTAGTTCCCCCACAGTTCGTCATCGCCCAGCGATATGTCCTCGGACAGCAGGCCCGCATGGGTGCGGCGGCTCAGCATCTGTTCAAACATCTCGCGCGCCTCATCCACGCGTCCGTTCATGTGCAGGGCCTCGATGAACCAGAAGGTGCAGAAGTTGAACGCCGTCTCCGGCTCGCCGAAATCGTCCGGCTCCACATAGCGGAACAGATACGGCCCCTTCTTCAGGTCCTTCTCGATGGCGTTGAAGGTGGCCACCTGACGCGGATCCATGGGGTCGAGGAAGCCCAGCTCCACCATCTGCAGCAGCGAGGCGTCCAGCTCGGTCCCGCCATAGCTGGCGGCGAAGCGGCCCTCCTCGGGCACAAAGGCTTCCTTCTCGATGCGTTCCCGGATGATGCCGGCCCGCTCGCGCCAGACCTCGGCCCGGTCGTGCAGCCTCAACTGGTCCGCCGCCTTGGCCAGACGGTCGCAGGCGGCCCAGCACATCATGGAGGAATAGGTGTGCACCCGCGCGATGGTGCGGAACTCCCACAGACCCGCGTCGGTCTGGTCGTGCACGGCGAAGGCGCGCTCGCCCACCTTCTCCAGCGCATGGAAATCCTCCACCGAACCGGGGCGCAGAAGGCGCTGGTCGTAGAAGGACTGCACCAGCGGCAGGACGATTTGTCCGTACACGTCGTGCTGCAGATGCTCGTGCGCCTGATTGCCCACGCGCACCGGCTTCATGCCGTGATAGCCGGCGACCGTGTCCACGGTCCGCTCGGTGATGGCCCCCTCCAGCCCGACGCCGTAAACCGGCTGCACATGGCCGCCCGCCGCGTTGTCCACCAGGTTCCTGAGATAGACCAGATAGTTCTCCAGAATGTCGATGGCGCCCAGCCGGGTCAGCACCCGCACGGTGTAATAGGCGTCTCGGATCCAGCAGAACCGGTAGTCCCAATTGCGCCCGCTCTCGGGAAACTCGGGCACCGAGGTGGTCAGGGCGGCGACGATGGCCCCTGTTTCTTCATGGGCGCACAGCTTCAGGGTGATGGCGGCGCGGATCACCGCCTCCTGCCAGTCCAGCGGCAAATAGAGGGTCCGCACCCACTGCTTCCAGTAGTCCTCGGTCCGCTCGCGCGCGGCGGCGACCCCGGCCCCCACTTCCTGATCGTAGCCCTCGTCCGGCCCGAAGAAGAACGAGAGGGTCCGCTCTACCCTAAACGTCCGCTCGTCCAGCACATGGGACACCGGACAGTCCGTGGTCAGGCGGAACGTCAGGTCCGTGCAGTGATAGCGGATGTGGTTCGAGCCCGAGGTGATCGGCGCACGCGCGGCGCCCCAGTCCCGGGCGGGCCGCATCCGGATGGTGATGCGGGGCACGCCGTGCAGCGGCCGGATGATCCGGGCCAGGGCGATGGGGCGATAGGTGCGGCTGTGCTTGGCGTGACGGGGCGCGAAATCGATGATCTCCAGCGCCGCCCCGTCCTCGGCCGTCAGCACCGTGCGCAGCACCGGGGTGTTGCGCACATAGGCCTGCTCCACATGCTTCTGGCCTTCCAGCTCGATGGACCAGAATCCGTGCTGGGGATCGTCGCCGTCCATCAGGGCGGAGAACACCGGGTCCCCGTCCACGCGCGGCGCACAGGACCACACATGGCGGCCCTGCCGGTCGATCAGGCTCGAAATGGCGCAATTGCCGATGGGGGCCAGGTCCAGATTGGGTCGATGACCGTTCATGCGCGCTCCGCCAGGGTTTCAAGCCAATCCATCACCGCCCCGGAATCCGTCAGGCCAAAGGTCGCCGCCGTCTCGCGCGGCGGCCCCACCAGCACCCCGAACCCGCCCAGCCCGGCGGCGGCGGCGAAGGCGAACTCGTCAGTCAGGTCATCGCCGGTCATGATGGGCACGGCCTCCCTGAACGGCGCCTCGTCCATGAAGGCGGTCAAGGCCCGGCCCTTGTCGGCGCCAGGGGTCTTCAGTTCCTGCACCATGTCGCCGGGTTGCAGGGTCAGACCGTGCTCTTCCGCCAAGCCGCGCGCCAGATCCCGCGCCGCGCCCGCCTGATCCGGCGCCTGGCGGTAATGCAGGGTCACGCCCAGCGCCTTGTCCTCGATCAGCACGCCGGGCCGGTCGCGGGCGAAATCCTCCAGCGCGTCGTGAACCCGGCCCAGCGCCGGGTGGGGGTCCAGCCGCCGCACCTGCCCGTCCGCGCCGCGCCGCTCCAGTCCGTGAACGCCGGCCACGCAGGGCACCACGCCCTCGCAAATGCGGTCGATCTCGGCGATGGTGCGCCCGCTGAGCACCGCCAGCCGGCCGTCCAGCCGCTCCAGCAGCCGCGCCAGAACCCGGCTGCGGCGGGCGTCCGGCCCCACGCCGCCCGGCGTCGCGGTGATCGGGGCCAGCACCCCGTCCATGTCCAGAAACAGGGCCGGCCGCTCCGGCAAGGCGGGGGGCGCGGACAGGGGCGTAACGGCGTGGGCGGCGTCTGCGGGCATGGTCCTCATGTACTGTCTGGCTTGTCCCCCGCACCCTAACGCGTGATCGCCCCCGAAGTTGACCCCCCGGGCGGCATTTTTCTTCGCAACTGCGAAATCGCGCCGTGTGGTCGCGTCGTTAAGGATTGGGTGGGGAGGCGCCGCGCTAAACTGCGCAAAGCGATTCGCGTTCCGGGGCGTAATTCACATGATCGATCCCATCGCTTCCCTTAAGGGCAAGCGGGTGCTGGTCACCGGCGGCGGCGGCTTCATCGGCAGCCGCGTGTGCGAACGGCTGGTCGAGGCCGGGGCGGAAACGCGCGCCTTGGTGCTCTACACTTCATCCGGCACGGCCGAGTGGCTGGACGGGTCGCCCGTGCGCGCCGAGGTCGACATCCGGCGCGGCGATCTGGCGGACCGGGACTCGGTCATGGACGCGGTCAGGGACTGCGAGATCGTCCTGCATCTGGGCGCCCTGATCGCCATTCCCTATTCCTACGCCGCGCCCGAAAGCTACGTGCGGGTCAACGCCCTGGGGACGCTGAATGTGCTGCAGGCGGTGCGCGAGTGCGGCGTCGCCCGCATGGTCCACACCTCCACCAGCGAGGTCTACGGCACCGCCCGCTTCACCCCCATGACCGAGGACCATCCGCTTCAGGCCCAGTCCCCCTATGCGGCCTCCAAGGTCGCGGCGGACAAACTGGTCGAGTCCTTCCACCTGTCGTTCGGCGTGCCAGTGGTGACCCTGCGCCCGTTCAACACCTTCGGCCCGCGCCAGAGCGCCCGGGCGGTGATCCCGGCGGTGGCGGTGCAGGCGCTCAGCGGAAATACCGTCAACCTGGGCGCCACCAGCCCCACCCGCGACTTCGTCTTCGTGGACGATACCGCCGACGCCTTCCTGCGCGCCGCCGCCGCGCCCGGGGTCGAGGGCATGACATTGCACTTCGGCGGCGGTCGCGAGGTGTCCATCGGCGACCTGGCCCTGATGATAAGCCGCGCGGCGGGCCGCGACATCGAGATCGTCACCGACCCCCAGCGCCTGCGCCCCGAGGGCAGCGAGGTGGACCGCCTGATCGCCGACGCCTCAAAGGCCCGCGAGGCCCTGGGCTGGACCCCGCGCGTGTCGCTGGAGGAGGGGCTGGAGCGCACCGTCGCCTTCATCCGCGACAACCTGCATCTGTACCGGCCGCAGGACTACGCCACATGACCGCCGCACCCAAAAACGCCCCTTGGGACGACCGCGTCTTCATCATCGCCGAGGCGGGGGTGAACCACGACGGCGACATGGACAAGGCCTTCGCCCTGATCGAGGCCGCCGCCGCTGCGGGCGCCGACGCGGTCAAGTTCCAGACCTGGCTGCCGGGCGAGATCGTCGGCCGGTTCAGCCACAAGGTGGACTATCTGGAGCGCACCACCGGCGTTCAGGAGAGCTTCTACGACCTGCTGGAGCGCCTGCGCATCGGGCTGGAGGACACCGCCCGGCTCAAGGCCGCGTGCGAGGCGGCGGGCGTGATGTTCATGTCCACGCCCGAGGGCTTCGACACCCTGACGTACCTGACCGGGGATCTGGACATGGCCGTGGTCAAGATCGGCTCCAGCGAGGTCAACCATTCCGCCTTCCTGACCGCCGCCGGCAAGACGGGCCGCCCCGTCATTCTGTCCACCGGCGCCAGCACCCTGGACGAAGCCCGCCACGCCCTGACCGCCGTGCGCGCCGGGGGCGATCCGCCGGTGTGCGTGCTGCACTGTGTGTCGGAGTATCCGGCCCCGGACGGGGAGATGAACCTTCGCGCCCTGACCACCCTGTCGGGTGAGCTGGGCGTTGTGGTCGGGCTGTCGGATCATTCTTTGGGCGCCGAAGCCGCCGTCGCCGCCACGGCCATGGGCGCCCGGGTGATCGAAAAGCACCTGACTCTGGACACGGCCGCCGCCGGCCCGGACCACGCCGCCTCCATGGCGCCGGACGACTTCGCCGCCCTGGTCCGCGCCGTGCGCCGGATCGAGGCCATGCTGGGGGATGGCGTCAAGCGCCCCCGCCCGTCCGAGGCCGCCAATATTCCGGGCATCCGGCGCAGCGTGGTGGCGCTGGACGCCCTGCCCGCCGGAACCCTGCTGACCGCCGCCCATCTGGGCTGCAAGCGCCCCGGAACCGGCGCCCCGCCCGACGATCTGCCGCGCCTGATCGGTCATCGCCTGACACGCGCCCTGCAGCCCGACGAGCCCGTGGGCTGGGCCGATGTGGAGCCCGCCGGGACATGACGCGAACGGTCTGCGTGGTCTCCGTCTCCCGCGCCGACCGCGCCATGGCGGCGGTGGTGGGCCCCGCGCTGGACGAGGCGGGGGTGTCAGCGTGGGCCATGGTGGTGGACGATCCGCTCGGCCCCGACAGCCTGATTGAGGATCACGGCGTGCGCACCCGCCGCATCCCCGCCCACATGGACGGGGACGGCCCCGCCGACCCGGGCCGCCGCATGGGCGCCCTCACCGCCGCTTTCGCCGAAGTGCTGGCCGACGAACTGCCCGACATGGTCGTCCTGACCGGCGATAGGTACGAGACCCTGGCGGCAGCGGGCGCGGCCTCGCTGGCGGGTGTGGTCATCGCGCACCTGCACGGCGGCGAACTGACCCTGGGCGCCATGGACGACGCGTTCCGCCACGCCATCACCAAACTGGCCCACCTGCACTTCCCCGCCACCGAATCCGCTGCGGCGCGCCTGGTCCGCATGGGCGAGGAGGACTGGCGCATCACCCTCGCCGGGGCGCCGGGGCTGGACCTGCTGATGTCGGCGCCGCCCATGCCGCGCGTCGACTTCTTCAGCGCCCTGAATATAACCGATCCCGGCGATTTCATCCTCGCCACCTGGCATCCGGAAACCCTGACCGCCGACGGCGGCGCCGCTGGGCTGGAGGCTCTGCTGAAGGCCCTGTCGGACGCAGCACGTCCGGTCCTGTTCACCGGCGTCAACTCAGACCCCGGCGGAGCGGGACAGGCGGCGTACATCCGCCGCTGGGCCGAGGAACAGACTAGCGTTCACCTGATCCCCAGCCTCGGCGCCCTCTACGCCCCGGCCCTCGCCCACGCGGCGGTGATGGCGGGCAATTCGTCCAGCGGCATCATCGAGGCGGCGGCCTTCGCCCTGCCCGTGGTCAATGTGGGCGACCGCCAGAAAGGCCGCGACCGGGGCGCCAACGTCGTCGACGCGCCCGCCGACCCGGCCGCCGTGCGGCAGGCCCTGAGCCGCGCGCTGGACCCGGCCTTCCGGGCCAGCCTGACCGCCATGATCAATCCCTATGGCGACGGCCGCGCAGGCCCGCGCATCGCCGCCCGTCTGGCCGCCGAGCCCATCGACGCCCGTCTCAGACAAAAGTCCTTTCCCGAGGAGCGCCCATCATGACCCGTCGTGAACTGGCCCCCTACCTGCTGTCCGATCAGGCCACCCTGCGCGAGGCCATCGAACGGCTGGACGCCGTGCGCGGCCAGCTGGTGGTGGTCATCGATGAGAACGGCCGACTGCGCGGCTCCCTGACCGACGGCGACGTGCGCCGGGCCCTGCTGCGCATGACCCCCATGGAGGCCGGCGTCGAGACGGCCATGAATGCCGAGCCCGTGGCCGTGCGCCGGGGCCAGAACCCTGTCGAGATTCAGGCCGAGCTGGACGTGCGCGGCGCCACCCAGGCCCCCGTTATCGACCGCGCGGGCCGGGTGGTGGGCCTGTATCCCGAGCACTACGGCGAGGCCGGGCTGCGCGACAATCTGGTGGTGATCATGGCCGGCGGACGCGGGGCGCGCCTGGCCCCCCTGACCCGTCACACCCCAAAGCCCATGCTGACCATTTCCGGCCGCCCCCTGCTGGAGACCATCATCGAGCGCCTGCGCGATCAGGGCTTCGGGCGCTTCCGGCTGGCGGTCAACTATCTGGCCGAGGTGATCGAGGGCCATTTCGGCGACGGCTCGGCGTTTGACGTGGAAATCTCCTACCTGCGCGAGACAGAGCCGCGCGGCACCGCCGGGGCCCTGGCCCTGCTGGACGAGCCCATAGACGAACCCTTCCTGGTCATGAACGGCGACGTCCTGACCCGGCTGGATTTCGCCCAGCTTCTGGACTTCCACGGCGATCATGAGGCCGCCGCCACCGTTTGCGTGCGCGAGCACCGGTTCGAGGCCCCCTTCGGCGTGGTGGAGACCGAAGGCCACCGGCTGGTCTCCATCCGCGAAAAGCCCACCTTCCGCTGGTTCGCCAATGCCGGGATCTATGTGCTGGGCCCGGACGCCCTGAAACAAGTGCCGGACAGCGGCCACTACGACATGCCCACCCTGCTGGCCGCCCTGTCGGACCGGGGCGATACCGTCGGCGCCTTCCCCATTCACGAATACTGGATCGACATCGGCCGCCCGCCGGACTTCGAGCTGGCCCGCAGCGACTATGAGGCGGTGTTCGCCGCCGCGACCCCATGAGCCGAAACCGCGTCCTCGGCCTGATCCCCGCGCGCGGCGGCTCCAAACGCCTGCCCGGCAAGAATCTGGCCGACCTGCACGGCCGCAGCCTGCTTCAGCGCGCCATCGACGCGGCGCTGGAAGCGCGCGGCATAGATCGCCTGATCGTCTCCACCGACGACCCCGCCATCGCCGAGGCCGCCCGCGCGGGCGGCGCCGAGGTCCCCTTCACGCGTCCCGCCGAACTGGCCACGGACGAAGCCTCCTCGTTCGACGTTGTGCGCCACGCCATGGCCTGGGCTGATGAGGACGAACCCGGCGCCTTCTCCCACCTGGTCCTGCTCCAGCCCACCTCGCCCCTGCGCACGGCCGAGGATATCGACGTGACCCTGAGGCTCTGCCGCGACCGGGGTTGCTCCACCGCCGTCAGCGTGACCCCGGTCTTGAAGCCGGAAACCCTGGTGATTGGACGAGATGGCGCGCTCGCGCCGGCATCCGCCTATGGAACGCCCTTCGCCCTCAACGGGGCCGTCTATGTCCTGAAATGGGAACACGCCAATATCGCAGGCGGATTCATCGCTCAGGACACGGCCTATCACGTCATGGTCGAGAGTCGATCAGTGGACGTGGACACCATGGAGGACCTCGGCCGCGCAGCACAGTTTCTGAAATCCTGATTTCAGAATTCGCGCGCCTGACGAAGACTTACGATGGCGCGATAAATGCTTGCGCATCCTTTCCAGATCACTAAGAGTCCAGCCCCGTCGGATCCGGAGTCAGAGGAAGGGGAAGCCATGACGATGGAAGCCAGTCAGGATCACAAGAGACCTGTCGTGAGTGAGCCTCGCCGCGAAGAACGACGGGCGGATCGCTTCTATGGGGCCGCGGGGCGCGGGGCTGGGCTTTACGCCGAGGTTCGGCCCATCACGGAGCATCGATCCCTCGTGCTCGAAGCCGTGGATGAAGGCTGACGAAATTACCTCTGGACGTCAGGAACCAATCAACACTTCCTTTTTTTTTGAAGGGGTTGTGGGCTGTCTGCGTGGCCTTAACGGCACAATTCACACAGCAATGAAACACGGACCTGCGGGTCGGTGGCCAATCAAGCCTCTGTGTGACACAACCGATGCGTTAGGAATTTTCCGTGAGGCGCGGCTTGCCCGACAGCATTCACCGTTCGTCAGCCTCGTCCGCGACGCAATCGCATGAATCTTCGCCAGGCTCGCCGACCGTGGGCGCCTCCAGCGAAAACATGCTGAAGTTGGCGGCCGAAGCGGCCCAGTTGCGCCTCAAGGTGCTGGCCCTGTCGGCGGAGAACGAGCGCCTCAAGGACACCATTTCGTTCCAGCTCGGCAATCTGCTGATCCGCGCCAAGACCTGGCGTGGCGCGATCGAACTGCCGGCCGGACTGCTTCGGCTCGTGCGCCAGTCCCGGCAGCGCCGGGGGCGATCCTCGGTCCGTGACCCCAACCTGAATCCTGATACCGCAGCACGTATCCAGCAGCTCAGCCTCAATGTCTTCGACATGAGGGCGGAGGAGATTGTCGCCACCGCCTTGACGGAATGCCGCGACCCCAAGCTGGCGATGCGGGTGGTGGCTGATCTGTCCATGTCGCTACAGCTGGTGGACTTCGACAAGAGCATCGCCCTGGCGCGCAGCACGGTGGAGCATGACCCCAGCCCCCACAGGATTCTGTGGCTGGCCGGCGTGCTCTACAACGCCGGCATGATCGATGAGCCGCTGGCCCTGTATCGCCGGCTCGACGACGCCCAGGCCACCTTGCCGGCCCACGCCAGACTACGGCGGGACCTGATCGAAGGCGTGGCCCGCATCCAGCGTTCCGGCCTGTCGGTGCCGGCAAGACGGTCCATCAAACCGGTGGGGGATCGCTCGCTGCTTTATGTGGCCGCCAGCTCCTTTCCCCATCACGTCACGGGCTACGCGGCGCGGACCCATTCCCTGATCAAGGCGATCGGCCGCCAGGGCTGGCGTGTGGAGGCCGTGACCCGGCCCGGCTATCCCGCCGATCGCAACGACGCCCAGCATGTCACCGGTCGCCTCGGCCCTCAGGAGGTCGATGGCGTGGTCTATTCCCGCCTCGCCGGGCCGCCGTCCAACGCCACGCCGTTTGACCGGTATTGCGACGAAGCCGGCGGCGCCCTGCTGAATCACATCCACAAGGTCAGGCCGTCGGTGGTTCAGGCGGCGTCCAACCACGTCAACGCAGCCCCCGCCCTCATGGCGGCGCGCCGGGCCGGCCTTCCTTTCGTCTATGAAGTTCGCGGATTGTGGGAACTGACCAGCGCGGCCCGCACGCCCCACTGGGAAGGCTCGGAGCGCTTTGAATTCCAGCGTCGCCAGGAAACCGTCGTCGCCCAGGAGGCTGACGCGGTGGTGGCGATCTCGAACGGTTTGAAGAACGAGCTGATTTCTCGCGGCGTCGACGGGCGCAAGATCATCGTCATTCCCAACAGCGTGGATCCGCAGGTTTTCAGTCCGCGCCCCCGCGACCAGGCCCTGGCCAGCGAAATGGGCCTGGATGACCGGCGCGTGCTCGGTTTCCTGGGGTCCATGACCGGTTACGAAGGCCTGGTCGATCTGATCACGTCGCTGTCCCACCTGCGCAAGGACGGTCTGGACGTCTGCGCCCTTCTGGTCGGCGACGGCCCCGCGTTCCGCGAGGTGCGGGAAGCGGCTCGGGTCATGGGGGTCTCCGATCACCTGATCATGCCGGGCCGCGTGCCCCACACAGATGCGCCACGCTGGTATTCCCTGATGGATGTGGCGGTCTATCCACGGCGTCCGGCGCAAGTCACCGAACTGGTGCCGCCCCTGAAGCCGCTGGAGGCCATGTCCATGGAGCTGCCGGTGGTGGCGTCCAATGTGTCGGCCATATCCGAAACCCTCATCCACCGGGAGAACGGCTTCCTCTTCAACAAGGGGGACGTGGGTGAGCTGACCGACCTGCTGGGCGAGGTCATCGGAGCCCCCGACCGCTCCATGGCTGTCGCCCGGAACGCGCGTCGCGATGTTGAGCAGCGCTTCACATGGGCTCGCGCCGCAGCGGGTCTGGATGATCTTTATGGCCAGTGGGCCCAGAAGGCGGCCTGAACGGCGAGCGCTTGATTGACCACAGGCCGCCACGCCGATATCCGCATGGGGCGCAGCCATGCGGAGCCCCGAGCGTTCCCCAGGCCTGACAGCAGGAGCCGGCCGCTTGAAGACCATTCGTCGATGTGTCGCCAGTCCCGTGCTGCGGTGGGAGCCCGCCGGCCCCGATCAGCAGTACCGCGTCATCGTACGAAACCAGGACACGGGCGAGCGCCAGCGGGTATATGACGGCTTCCGGACGGAATGTCGGCTACCCGCCGATCTTCGGCTGACGCCCGATCAGCTCGCCTTCCGGGTCATGGTGCGCTCCATCGACGATCCCGAGGAACGCTTCTCGCGGCTGCATGATTATGCGCCGATCCCTCGCATCGGCGATGACCTTGAAACACCCGCGCCCGACCTGCTGATGGGCGAGGTGGTCAAGGGGGCTGACCTGTACCGTCTCCAGGTCAAGCGGCCGGGCGTTGATCGACCTCTTGTGGACATGGTCAGCAGCAAGCCGCGTTTTCTGTTGCCGCCGGGTCAATTGCGGGATGGGCAGTTCGAGTACGACATTCTGCCGAAGGTCCGCGGCCGCTGGCGCAACCGCAAGGGACTGGAGATCACGCCGGCGATGATCGCCGCCGCCGATGAGCGAGGCGACCGTCCCGTCCCGCGCCCCGAAACAGAAGACAAGGTCATTCGAGGCGCGCCTGCGTCCCATGCGCCGGGGCGTCCCGACAAACTCGCGCCGCAGGCCGAGGCCATCGGATCGGCATTGCTGATCGCCGTGGACGTGACGGCGCGTCCCGACCTGTCGCCGATGGCCGATGTGCGGGACGTCGCGTCACGCCAGTGGTGGTCCGGAACAGGCGAGGCGGCGCTCGAAAGCGTGGTTCTGACCCTGGAGAAGAGCAATTTCAAAGGTCTGTTTCTGGTGGACGCGCTCGCCGCCGAGGCCATGGGCGACGATGAGGTCCGGCGGCTGACAGACCTGCTCGTGACGCGCGGGCACGCCCTGGGACTGATGGTCAACCCCGAACCGTGGCGCGCCCTGTCGGAAGACCTGGCTCAGCTGGACGACGTCGCCGTCACCGCTTTTGCTCATGAGCGCTATCTGTCCATCGTCGGCGCGGCGCCGCAGGTCGTCAGCTTCGGCCCCGGCGCGCTGAACGAGAAGACTCTCGCCGAGGCAAGGCGTCTCGGCGCGAACGTCGTGCTGGTCGACCGGCCCGAACAGCTGGATTTGCCTGCGTGGATGCGCTGGAAAACGGCGCCCTTCGCCGCCTATGACGACCTGGTGGTCGTACCGACGACCATGGCCTTGTCGACCCCCGCTCATGTCCGCGACCGGACCGTGCGTCACGCCCTGAACACGGTCGATGCGATGGCCGCCGAGGCGGCGGCGGATCTGGTCGTCGCCGCCCTCAGGATGAGAACCGACAGCCTGATCACCGCCAGAATCGCCCCCCTGGCCCTGCTGCGACGCTCCGTGGTCCGTTCCGCGGCCCAGGCCGATGCGTGGAATCAGGCCATGGCCGCGCGACTGCCGACCTGGCTGGAAGCGGGCTGGGAACGCAGTCCGCACGGTTTCCCCGTTCTGGCGGATCGCGACGAGATCAAGGTGGAGATGATGGCGAAGCTCATCGCCGGTCTGGGCGAGACCCGGATCGCCTGTGTTGATCCGGCGGCGGTCTTCTCGCCCGGCCATCTGCGCGCCCTCGTCGAGGCGCCGGAGGCGTTCGAGCCGCTGGCGGAACAGAGGCGTGGGCCGCGACGATTCCGCCTGTCAGGCGTCAGGCGCTACGACGCAGCCTACCGTCAGGCGTTGAAGGCGGATCCCGTATGAGTCCCGCCTCCCCCGTCCAGTCCCTGGCCAGGCGCTGGAAAAGCCTGGGCGCGCCGACCGGCGTCGAGAACGCCCTCGTATTCGGGCCCCAGGGCGCGGATCTGGCGCGAGCCGTCCAGACAGCCTTGTCGCCCGGCAGCCTGACCCTGCTTCATCCCGATCCTCCGCCGCCCCGCGCGCGCTTCAGGACAGATCCGGCGACTCTCACTGACCTGGCTGCGGTCCGGCCCGGCGCCTTCGATCTGATCGTGGCCGGCGGCGGGCTGGAGATCGGCGGCCTTTCGCAAGTGAGGTCACGCCTGGCCGCCCTGGCTGAGCTTCTGACGGAGGACGGCGTTCTGGCCGCCGAAATCCAGACCTTCGCCGCGCCGGGGCCGGACGAGGACTTCGACGCTCTGTTGTTTCCTCATCTGGCGCGCGCAGGCGAGCTGGAGGACGGTCGGGCGGCGCGAGCGCCCTTGACGGCGGCGTCCTGGACCTTGCTGCTGCGTTCCGCCGGGCTGCATCCCGCAGCCTTGGACGGCGTCGGCGCGCAGCGGCTGCCGCAGGAGCTCGGCCTGCTGCATTCGGCGCGACTGGCCGCCTACGATCCGGTCGAGTTGAGCACCGGCGCCCTGCGCCTGGTCGCGAGAAAGGCGGGAGGCGCGGCATGACCATGCTGAACAAGGCCAGGAAGATACTGCGCTCCGGTCGGCAGGTGATCCTGCCTGGACCACAGCGGGTCGATCCGGCGGATCAGGCCGCCTGGGAAGACGCGGTCGCCTTGTGGAACGATCTTTTCGCGCCCTTCGCCCCCGTGGTCGAGGGCGCGGACGTGCTGGAGCTGGGATGCGGCGACGGCCGTCTGGCCGGCGCCCTGGCGGCGAGCGGGCGCGCACGTTCGGTGACGGGCCTGGATCATCATCCATACTGGACCGGCGTGGGCGGCGGGGCCGCCTGGAACCTTCAGGACATGGCGGCCGTGGAGCTCACCGCCGGCCTTGAGACGCTGAACGCGTTCGAGGACGGGGCCGCGGATCTGATCCTGGCTCGCCAGCTCGACGGTTTCCTGCCCCTGAGCGGGCTGGAAGATCGACTTGAGCGGCTTTACGCCTTGCTGCGACCGGGTGGCGAGATGCTCGCGCGCCTGCGTTGCGGCGACGGCGGCGATTCACAGGACGCCCCGGGTTACGGTTTTCTGACGCCCACGGCCTGGGTCGCCCTGATGCTCGGCGCCGGCTTCGAGATCGCCGGGCAGCGTCGCGTGTGGCGCACCCCGGCGGATCAGGGCGCGGCCGCCGCGCGCCTTCCCGAAGCCTCGGACGACGAGCGTCTGACGGCGGAACTGCACCTGCACCTGATCCGTCCCTGGGAGTCCTGGGAGCTGGACGCCTTGCGGCCCTTCGGCGATCAGCGCCGCGCGCGCAACAAGAAAGCAGGCTGACGCGGCCGAGACCGCGCCCTTGTCCGCTCAGTCGCTGAACCGATCCACCGCCACCAGAACGCCGGCCATCTGGAAGATGGTCTGGGTCAGGTCCCGCAGGAACGGCAGCAGCGTAGAGTCGGGCTTGGACATGACCAGGATCCGGTCGCCCGGCATGGCCCGCCCGCCCTCGCGCAACTGGCCGTCCTGGCGGAACACCAGAACATTACGTCGGTCGGCGCGCGACGTGTAGCCGCCGGCGGCGCGAACATAGCTGGAGACCGATTGACCCGACTGGGCCAGGATCGATTGGGGTGCGTTCACCTCGCCGGCGATGGTCACCACCTGCGAACGGCGCGGGATGACGATGACGTCGCCGGTCTCCACCCGCACCTGGTTCAGGTCCTGACCGTCCAGCGCCAGGATGCCCAGCGGCTCAACCTGCCGGGCGCGCTGGATGTATTCGGTCACGAACGCCAGGGAGCTGGCGCGCGACTGGGCCTCGGCCGGCGACCGCGCAGGCGACAGCAGGACGGTTCGTTCCAGACGCTCCAGCCCCTCGTTCAGGGTCTGGCGCTGGGCCTCACGCACGCTCTGGCGGCGCAGGTGGATGGACTCCATGTCCGCGTCCGCGTCGATGGCCACCTGGGACAGGACCTGGGCCACGGTGATCCCCCGCGCCTCGGTGAACACAGAGGGTCCACCATGCGCGCCCTCGACCCGCACCAGCACGTTGGCGGGTCGCGTATCGGACTCGAACTGGACCCGGTCGCCATCCATAAGGGTGAAGGCCGAGAACTGGTTCAGCGGGATGTAGGCGCTGATGGGCTGTCCGTCGCGCACACCGACCACCGCCGCGTGGGTGGCGCCGGGCTGGGGCCGGGCGAACTGCATCAATTCTCCGCCCTGGCCTGTCGACCCCGCCAGTTCGAAGGTGAAGGGCGCACGCACGTCGCCGCTGACCGAGACGATGGAGCCCTGATCCTCCACCACGATGGCGTCGCCCGTGCGGAAGCTGACGCGCGGCAGGACGCCTTCGCGCAGGAAATCATAAAGGTCGGCGCGGGCGATCACCTCGCCGTTGCGCAGGATGCGGATGCGGCGATAGCTGCCGCGCACGGGATCGATGCCGCCCGCCCTTTGCAGATAGACGATCAGCGCGTCGTCCGAGGCGCCGGCGAAGGATCCCGGCTGCTCCACCGGACCGGTGACCAGAACCCGCGTCGAGGCGGTTGTGATGGGCGTGGCGTAAACCTGCACGCCTTCATTGTAGACCCGGCGGCTGGCGCGCTCGACCACGACGGGCGCCTGGGACGCCGTCACGCCGGCCAGGCGGATCGGGCCCACGCCGGGCACCACCACATTGCCCTGGGCGTCGATGGTCAGTTCGTGGGTTCCCTCGACCATGCCCCACAGGGTCACCTGCACCGTGTCGCCGGGCTGCAGGATATAGTCCGGGTCCACGACGTCGGTGGAGGCCTGGGGCGCCTCGCCCCCGAACATGTCCGCGCCCAGCGGCGGCGGGCGCACCCCTCGCCGCTCCTGGATGACCAGGGCTTCCGGACCCTGCGGCGCGGCCTGCTCCGGCGCGGTGAGGGTCGGCGCGGCGGCCCCCGTCTGGGCCTGGGCCAGACCGGCCGGCGCCATCAGGGCGGCGACCATAGCCGCGATCTTCAGCAAGCGAGAACCGGTCATTCCATGTGATCCCGAATGATCGAATAGATGAGGGCGCCGACGCCCCAGAGCAGGGCCGAACCGATCAGCACGGCGAAGATATTGCCCAGACGCGACCACCAGTTTGATTGCTCCGGCTCGCGCGGCGGCACATAGGCCACCACGTATTTACGGTCGTTGATGGACTGGCGCCGGACGCTCTCGGCGGCCTGCAGGGCGGTGGTGTAGGCCTGCTGGGCGAACTCATAGTCCATCAGCACGGCCTGGGCCTCGATCTGACGACCGGAAGCCTGCTCGCCCGGCGTCGACATGGCGCGCTGCACGGCCCGGGCCCGCTCGGCCTCCAGCGCTGCGATCTCACGGCGCAGGCCGGTCAGCTGGGGCGCGTCAGGTTGATAGGTCTGGCTCATGGTGGCCAGCTCGGTGCGCTTCTGGGCCAGCTGGGTGTCCAGGCTGCCCACGAGGGCCATGGCCTGCTGCGCCGGCGTGGCCACATCGACGCCGGAGAAGCGCTGGCCCTGATATTCGGCCAGCCGGTCGCGGGCAGCCTCGTATTCCTCGCGCTTGCGCTCGATCTCCCGGTCGGCGGCGGCCATCAGGTCGTCCATGGCCCGATCGGACATCCGGTTGACCAGTTCCTCACTGAGAGTCAGCACGCCCTGGCTGAGGCGGAGGGAATCCTCAGGCGTAAAGGCGCTGACCTCCACCGTGGCGGACTGGGACGCGGCGTCATGCATGACCCGCACCTTGCCGCGCCAGAAACGGGTCGCCGTCTCGTGGTCAGCGCTGGCTGACAGGAACGAGAACGGGTCCAGGCTGAACCGCGAATAGGCCTCCTCGAAGCCGTAGCGCTCGCGCAGGCCCTCCACCATCGCATTGGAGCGGATGTATTCCTCGACGATGCGGGCATCCAGGGTGTTGGAGCTGGGCGGGGCGATGCCCAGGGCGCCCAGGGCGTCGATGGGCGCGGCTTCGGCCCCCCGGACCGCGAAGGCGGTGTTGGTCTGGTACTGCGCCGGAGCCAGCAGGATCAGATATAGCGCATAGAGAATCGCCGGGCCGAGGATGAACAGGACGGCCGACCGCGCCAGCCAGGTGCGTCGGCGCGCGGCCTTGTCCCTGCCGGCCGTCACGGGAACGTCGATGGTGGTCATGCGGCGCGCCCTCTGGCCACGATTTCCATGTAGTAGTCCTCTGCGGCGTCCAAGCTTTCGAACGCCGCCGCCTCGCCCCGATCCATGACCACGGCGCGGGTGCAGAATTCACGAATGGTCGACATGCTGTGGGAAGTCATGATGATGTCAGATCGCGCCCGCCGTTCGGCGAACGCCTGTTGAGCCTTCCTGCGAAAAGCCGCGTCGCCGACGCTGAGACCTTCATCGATCACATAGACCTGAAAGTCCACCGCAAGACTGAGGGCGAACGACAGCCGCGCCCGCATGCCGGAAGAGTAGGTTCCCAGCGGTTCGTGGAAATACGGCCCCAGCTCCGAGAAATCACGCACGAAGTCGGTCGTCTCGGCGATGTCCTTGCCATAGATGCGGCAGACGAATTTCAGGTTCTCCGCCCCGGTCATGGTCTGGTGAAAGGCGCCTGCCAGTCCCAGCGGGGACGACACGGTCACCGACCGCCGGACTTCGCCGCGATCGGGCCGCTCCACACCCGAGATCAGCCGAAGCAGCGTGGACTTGCCCGCTCCGTTCAGTCCCAGAACCGCGGTGGATGAGCCGCGATAGAAGACCAGGTCGGTGGGCCGGATGATCGGTCGCTTGCCGAACCGCGTCCGATACGATTTCTCGACCCCGATGAGTTCGATCATGCTGCGGCCTCAGGGCTGAAGGTCATAACCGCTGATCCGGTAAAGCCAGTCGATGAACAGCCCCGCCGCCAGGAAAACCACTCCCATCCCGATGGGATACCAGGGATTGTAGAGATCGCTGCGGAAATCCCGGATCGACACGTCGCGGATCCACTCCACGATGTGCGCCAAGGGATTGTACTTCACGATGGCCAGGAACTCGGGCGGCAGGCTGCCCAGCGTGAACCAAAGTCCGGACGTCAGCAGCAGAACGCGGCCGATGGGACCGGTCAGCTCGTTCCACGGGTCGAACGCCCGGCCGATCTGCGAACTCAGGAAACCCGCGCCATAGCAAAGCAGGAAAAGCGCCCCCCCGACCTCCAGCATGCCCATCGGCTGATCGATCCACGCCGAGAACGAAAGTCCGAAAAAGGCGAACATGATCAGGGCGAACAGGACCAGCACGATGAAATAGGTCAGACACTCCAGAAGGGTGCGGGCCGTGATCACCTCGAAGGCGTTGACCTGCGGATAGTGCATCAGGACGCGGTTGGCCCGGATAGCGTTTCCGCCCCGAGCGATGACGTTGCGCACCAGAAAGACGGGCAGGATCGCGGTCAGGAAAAAGACCACCATGCTGTCGCCCGCTCCGGCTGGCCGTGTGATCACCGCGAACACGGCGACCATGGTGACCAGCAGGATCATCGGCGAGATCAGAGCCCAGACGTAACCACCGGAACGGCGACCATATCGCGTGCGCGACTCCCTGAGCAGAAGGGCGTGGATCGTTACGATGGTGGACCGGGCCGCTGTCAGGAACGGGGACGCGGCCGCCAGGATACGACGTCGCCGCGGCAGGCCTTCGTGGACCTGTTCTCCCTCAGTCATGAACATGGGGCGGGATCAACCTCAGGCTTGCACTGCCCCGATGGTTATCAGGCCGCAACAAGCCTGAACAGTGTCAGCGGCCCCTGGCGAGAAACCCTATTTTCTGGCGAACAGTTTGGAGACCTCGATGTAGGGCTCCACCACCCGGACTGTTCGGGCGGCCATCTTGTCCCCGGTCGAGAAACCGAAGGCGATCGCCGTGCCCCGCAGCGGATCTCCGCCCAGGGGCGCGAAGGTCACGATCTGCTCCACATTCACCGTGATCTTGGAGCCGCTTTCCTGCGTCAATTCTACGAAACGAGTCATTGCTTCTCTGCCCTTGTGAAAGATGGCTTCTAACGACATTCGCGTCGCATCGCGACGGGCGATATAACACAGTTTCTTAACCATGCTCCGTGGGTGCCCCGGATCAGGCGCCCCGCTCCAGGGCGACACGGTTGAATTCGACGATCTCGTCCGGCGTCAGGAAGACCTCGTTGGACCCCGAGTTGTACTCGAACCCCTGGGGCACCGGCTGTCCCTTTTCCCCGAGTCGATTGACTGCATAGTCGAGGTCGCCGCGATGGAAGCGGATCGTGGGCGACAGCACATAGTGATCGTCAAACTCGAGCGTCAGATGGCTGTCGTCGGCGGGGCACATGATCTCGTGCAGCTTCTCGCCCGGCCGGATGCCGATGACATGCTGCTGCAGGTCCGGCGCCATGGCAGTCGCCAGATCGACGATCCGGACCGAAGGAATCTTGGGCACGAAAATCTCGCCCCCGTGCATGCGCTGGAAGTTCGTCAGGACGAAGTCCACGCCCTGCTGCAGGGAAATCCAGAACCGCGTCATTCGCGTGTCGGTGATCGGCAGGGACGTGACACCCTGCTCCATGAGCTTCTCGAAGAACGGCACGACCGATCCGCGCGACCCGACCACATTGCCATAGCGCACCACCCCGAAGCTGGTGCGGTGGCTGCCCGCCATGTTGTTGGCCGCCACGAACAACTTGTCGGACGCCAGCTTGGTGGCGCCGTACAGATTGATCGGATTGGCCGCCTTGTCGGTGGACAGGGCGATGACCTGTTCAACGTCGTTGGCCAGGGCGGCGTGAATGACATTCTCGGCGCCGTGGATGTTTGTGCGGATGCATTCCGTCGGATTGTACTCCGCCGCCGGCACCTGCTTCATGGCCGCCGCGTGGATGACGAAATCCACGCCGCGCATCGCCTGCATCAGCCGATCACGATCCCGCACGTCTCCCAGGAAATAGCGCATGCTGGGGTCGTTGAACGACTGGCCCATCTCGAACTGCTTCAGCTCGTCGCGGGAATAGACGATGAGGCGACGCGGCTTGTAGCGCTCCAGGATGGTGCGGACGTACATCTTGCCGAACGAGCCGGAGCCGCCGGTGATGAGGATGGATTTATCGTCGAACATGCGTGTTGAAGCCCTGAAGTTCTGAATGTCTGAATTATTCGGCCGCGGCGGCGCGCGTCGTGCGCCGTCGACGGGAGGGTGACGAGGCCGGGGCCTTGCGCCGGGCGCCGGTCGCGGCGGATCGCGCGCCCGGTTCGCCGGCCGCCTTGACAGGGAGGGGCTTCGGCCTGACCGCCTTGGTTCGCACGCCGGCGACGTTTGGAACCTTGTCCAGCCGCGCCGCCAGCCGGACCACGTTGGGGTCGCCCTTCTGAAGGTATCTGGTGATGTCTTCGTCGAACCAGCGCGGCGGCATGACGACCTTATTGGTCAGAGGTCGCGCATGATAGCGGTAGGGAATGGTGAGTAGATCACCGCTCATATAGTGAATCCAGGCGGCCGCTCGCTCCGGCAGATCCTCGGCCACCTTCACCGGCGCCTCGAAGCGAACCATCTTGCGATAGTGCGACCGGTTGCGAGGGACCGCGTGGCCAATGGGGTAATCGATCGGCGCGAAATCGGAACACACCACCGCCGGAATGTTCATCAGCCCCAATTCGATGGCGGTGGTCCCGTTGTAGAGCAGGCCCAGGTCCACCAGCCCGTCCAGATCGTTCAGGTCGAACCAGTCCTGACCCGAGATGATGACATTGTCGGGGATATCCACCTCGATCAGATCCACCAGATACTCCGTCAGGAACGTGGCGATCTCGTTGCGCAGTTCGTGAGGGTGCGGCTTGATCAGCAGCAGGGTGTCCGACCCCCTGACGGACTCGATGGTGTGGTTCAGCCAGTCCTTCATGTTGCTGTGCGCGGGCCCGCCGTCGGTCGGCGCCAGCATGTCGCAAACCAGCTTCCCGAAGGCGCAGGCGACCTTGCCGCCTTGCGCGCGATGCGCCCGAAGACGATCAAGACAGGCCATGGCTTCGGGAGGCGGCGCGGCGGCGGTGCGGGTGGAGCGGCGGACCTTGGTGGTGTCGCGGACCTGGTCCAGCATGGCCCGCCCATAGGCCTTGCGGGCGTCATACCACTGCAGGAATTGCGAGGGCACGGGAAAGCCGGCTGAGCGAAGCTCGGGGTGCGCCGTCATGTTGCGCATCGCGGCCTTGGTCGAGATGAGATACTTGAAGTTGGCGAAATAGTTCTCGTAGCCGTTCGACACGTGAACACAGAAGAACGTCTTCGGATCGCCGTACTGCGCGCAATAGAAGCGGTTCACCACATCCGGCATGCGCACCTGGTACGGCACCATGAAAGCCAGCCTCAGGTTCTTGCGCTTGAATATTCGATGGGCGTTCTCAAGCACCGTGGCCTGAAGCCGCGTCCACTCCGTCAACCGCCCCAGGTGCTTCTGCAGCGAAGGGCACGTGTAATCGATGTTGAAACGCCGCCTGTGAACCGCGGACTCTTCCCACAATGACTGGGCGAAGCTCATGTCCCGCCATGTCAGCTGGCCCTGGTCCACGCGCGGGTTGAAGTCGCTGATGGGCTGGAAATGCTCGCGAGCATGCCCGTTCAGACGCACGTCCTGAAGCTGGCACCCCATGAACTGATCGATGTCGGGATCGCCGGTGAGCTCGAGCGGCAACACGCCTTCCACAAGCGGGACGATGGCCCAGCCTTGCTTCTTCAGCTCCAGCAGAGCCGCCATTGGATAGCGGGTCAGCAGTCCGGCGTTCCGCGGCGACACGAAGATCAGCCCCTTGGGCTTGGTCGGCTGGGGGACGGCCCGCATCCACTTGGCCGAATCCACGAGGAATTCCATCTCCATGATCCGGCGGATCAGGGTCCAGTGACGATGGGGACAGAAGCTCTTGGGAGTCGCGAGCACCGACGCGGTGATCGCTCGCAACAAGGTCAGCGCCCTGTTGAACTGTCCGTCCCTCTGAAGAATCTTGACGTAGTGGATGGCGGGGTAGGATCGCCGGATCTGCTCGGGGGCCGCGTTGAAATACGCGTGCGCCAGGTCGTGCCGGCGGGCGCCGGCCGCCCAGGCGAGGAAGTCCCTGACCTCATGCGCCTTGGTCGGGGCGGGCGCATTCTCCACGAGAGTCGTGGTCGCCTCAGTGAACCGGTCGGGATCCCCGTTGACCAGAACCGAGGCCACCGTCCAGAGGGCGGTTCGGGCCTCATTCCTGGACGCCAGCGCCAGCAGGGCGCTCTCGAGGGTAGCCACATCGTCCTCGAAGCCCAGCTCGCGCGCCAGCTGCAGGACCTGAATGAGCACACGCGCCGTTTTCAATCCGCCATCGCCGCCGATCAACTTCGCAGCGACGGCGTCGTCATCAATGGCCAGCATAGGCGTCCACATCTGACGCACAGAGACATACGCCTTGCGCGCCGCCTCGTAAGAGGCGTGATAGGTCGGCAACCTGCGCAGCCCCTGACGAAGCATGTCATTGATGGCGATCAGCTTCTCGCGCAGTTCCGGTTCCGCATTGAACCGCTGCCTGCACGCCGCCAGATAGCGGCCCTGCCTGCGGCTCTGGAGCAGGGCTTCACTTTCGATGGGCGCTTCGGTGGGCGCATCGTCGGCCTCGGCGGCGCCGTCGCCTCTGTCGGCGTTTGGCTCGCTGTCAGAGGCGTCCGCTTCGGCGCCTCCGTCGAGCCAGGCCATGTTGTCGCGGGCCACGGCGTCCACGACCCGCCAGATCTTGCCCAGGTTCTTCAACCGGGCGGACTTGCGCCGCTCCTCAACCGGATTGTCCGGCGTCAGGTCCGTTGTCAGCCGGGTCGCTTCCATGACCAGGGCCGAGGCTTCGGGGATGCGCTCTTTCTTGGCCAGGGCGAAGGCGCGGACATAGATAAGCGTCACGCTCTGGGGAAATTCCTCGATCACCGGCTCCGAGGCGTCCAGCAGCACGCTCAGACCATCGTCGGCGCCCATGAGTTCTGTCAGCCTGGCGGCGGCCGGCAAGGGGGCCGCCAGATTCATCAGCTCCAGTCCGGCCATGGCCCGCAGAAGATTCTGGATCGGCCGATCCAGCCCCTTGGCTTTCGCGGCGCGGGTCGCTCGACCGCGCAGGATCTTGGCGCGGTAAGCGTCCGCCTCTTTCGCATTGCCCAGCTTGCTGTGCGTGCGGAACAGGGCCTCGATGACCTCGGTGTTGGCCTGTCCAGCGCGCTCCAGGGCGCTCAGCTGCCACAAGGCCAGCCCCCCCATGCGATGGCGCGTGAGCGGACCGGCCGTCCTGAGCACGAGCCTGCGATGCATGGCGCGCACATCCGTCAGCAATCGGCGCATGGGCGTAACGGTGTCGGTCTTCATCCCAGCAGGTCCCAGCTCATGGGCGTGCCCGCCTTGACCGCCTTCGACACGCGGCGGCCCAGCAGCACGTCGTAGTGTTTGGGCTCGAGGCCGTGGCCCGGCCGCACCCGGCGAAGGTTTTGCGGCGTCAGTTCATCGCCCGCCTGAAGATCCTGGGCGATGTAGAGCGACCGGCGGCGGCGGCGGGCATTGCGCTCCACCTCGGTGGGACCGTAGCGGATGACGCCCAGCGCCTGACGCGCCCGTGTCGCCTCGGCCACCAGCGCCGCCATTTCGGCCGGCTCGGCCGAGAACGCGGAATCCACCCCGCCGTCCTCGCGGTCCAGGGTCATGTGCTTTTCGATCACCGTGGCGCCCAGGGCGCAGGCGGCCACGGGCACCCCGATGCCCATGGTGTGGTCCGACAGCCCGACTTCGCAGTCGAACAGCTGGGCCATATGCGGGATCGTCAGCAGATTGGAATGCTCCGGCGGGGCCGGATAGTTGCTGGTGCACTTCAGCACCACCAAGTGCGGGCATCCGCCCTCGCGCGCGGTCTCCACCGCCTCGGCGATCTCGGCGATGGTGGCCATGCCGGTGGAGATGATCATCGGCTTGCCCGTCGCCGCCACCCGCCGGATCAGGGGCAGGTCGATGCACTCAAACGAGGCGATCTTGTAGCAGGGCGCCCCCAGGCTCTCGAGCAGATCCACAGCCGTCTCGTCGAACGGCGACGAGAAGCACAAAATGCCCTTCTCCTTCGCCCGCGCCATGATTGGGGCGTGCCAATCCCACGGGGTGTGCGCCTCGCGGTACAGGTCGTACAGATTGCGGCCCTTCCAAAGGGACTTGGGATCATTGATGACGAACTCGCCCTCGGCGATGTCCAGCGTCATGGTGTCGGCGGTGTAGGTCTGCAGCTTGACCGCGTCGGCGCCCGCCTCGGCCGCCGCATCGACGATGGCCAGGGCATGGTCCAGCGAACCGTTGTGGTTGCCCGACATCTCCGCAATCACGAAGGGCGATCCATCGTCTGCGGCGTTGGGGTTCAGCAACTGCTTCAGACGGCTCATCAGTCTTCCTCGTTCGGGCGCGCCTCGACCGCGCGCCACGTCTCGCAAAAATCACGCAAGGCGCGCCCCAGCGAAAACTCGGGTTTCCACCCAAGCCCCTGACGCGCGGCCTCGATACTCATGTGCGGCGCCGGGGCGGGCCCGTTCTGGGGATCCTCGATCCTCAGATTGCCGTGGTTGCCGAAGGCGGCGTTCACCGCCTCGGCCATCTCCAGCAGGGTGAAAACCCGGCCGGCTCCGACGTTGAAGGCCCCTCCCGGCGCGTCCGGCGCCAAAGCGGCGGCGAACGCCCGAACCACATCCTTCACATATATTTGATCAATTCCGATCCGTCCATTTCCCCGGACCGTCAGAGTCTGACGACGCCAGGCCGCATCGGCGAATTTCATCAGCACCGCCGAGATGCGCTCTCCGTAGCCGTACGAGGCCGCCAGCCGCAGCGAGTTGGTCCGCATCCCGGTCTTGCCGCCCCAAAGGGTGAGCAACTGCTCGGACGTCAGCTTGGACAGGCCGTAAGGGTTGAGCGGAACCGGCAGGTCGGTCTCCGCATACGGAACGGCGTTGGCTGCCGAATAGACCGCGATAGTCGAGGCTTGAACAAAACGGGATACACCCGCATCCCGCGCGGCGAAGAACAGCGTCTCCAGCAGGTTCAGGTTCGTCTCGGCGAATGGCCGGAAGCTGAGCGGATCATCGTCCCGCTGGCTGCGCCGCCCGGCCAGATGGACCACCGCCTCCACGCCCTTCAGCGCATAAGCCAGGTCGCCCGCGCCGTAGTCGGTCGCCCGCACCGTCACCCCGTCGCCCTGCAGCGGCGCCAGCCCACCGGCCTCGCGGCCGAGCGCCACGACCTCATGCTCCCCGGCGACCAGCGCGGGGACCAGATAGCGGCCGATGAAGCCCGATGCGCCGGTGACGGCGACCCTCATGCGTGCTGCCTCCTGATACGAATCTGATGGCCGTAGCAGGCTTTCATGTCAGTTCGACCGCCTGCGGACGTAATAGCCGACCACTTCCATGCGGCCATTGATGGGCAGGACCTGTTCGCCGTCCTCGTAGCGGTACTCGTGATAGAGGGCGTCGTCCGGGATCGGGAAGTCGGAGGCCGAGAACGCCCCGCCCGGGGGCGTCTGCTGGAACATCAGTTCGTAAACACCGTCCGCCGGACGACCGTCCGTCAGGGCCGAGATGTCCTCGCCGGCCAGGCGACGCACGGCCAGGTCCAGATAGTCCAGATCCCGCGCGTGTTTCATCAGCCGCCAGATGTGGCACCCGTCCAGACGCGGCGCGATCTCGATGATTTTCGGCCCGTCCGGCGTGGCCTTCATCTGGAAATAGAGCGTGCCCTCGCGCACGCCCATCGACGCGACCACGGCCTCCACCAGTTCGGCGCCCTGATCCACCACCGCCTGATCCACCGCCACCGGCGGGATCAGGTGGCCGCGGGGAACCCCCACCAGATGCTCGCCGTGCACCAGCCGTTCCGAGCACTCATTGACCAAAACGCGGCCGTCCGCGACCAGCACATTGTAGGAGATTTCCACCCCTTCCAGCCACGCCTCGACGATGGCCGTGCCGGTGGGCGACAGGTCCAGCGCGCGGCGCACCGCCGCCTCGAAGTCGGCCGCGTCATTGACCTTGGCCACCCCGCGCTGGCCCTGCGAGTCCGCCGGCTTGACCATGCAGGGGAAAGCCGACCAGTCGGCGCAGTCCGCGAACGTCTTCACGCGGCGATAGGGGACCACCGACAGGCCGCGCTCGTTCAGATGCGCCCGCAAGGCCGCCTTGTCGTCCAGCAGGGCGACCAGATCGTGATCGAAATAGTGCGGCAGGTTCAGCCGGCTGGACGCCTCCACCACCGCCGGGACCGCCATGTCGGACGAGACCGAATAGACCAGATCCGCCCCGATCGACCGGGCCAGCTCCGTCACCCCGTCCCTGTCGTTGATGTCCACAAGGGCGAAGTCGTGCGCCAGCTTCGCGCCCGCCCCGCCCGCCCGGTGGGCGCAGGCGGTGACGCGCCAGCCATGCTCCGCCAGATAGCGGATCAGGTCCGCCTGACCGGCGTTGGCGCCCAGCACCAGGGCCCTCTTTTCGCGCATGGCCTCGTTCATCCGTTCATCGCCCCGATCAGCCGGTCCACCAGACGGGCGCAGCCCTGACCATCCACATTGGCCTGCCCCGCCCGCGACATGGCCGCCCGCCGCCCGTCGTCGGCGGCAAGGGCCGTCACATGCGCCGCGATGTCGAGGGGATTCACCTCCGGCGCGCGGCCCAGATAGATGGCGGCGCCCCGGTCCTGCCAGCCCAGCCCCTGCCGGATCTGGTTGTCGGCCATGGCGGTGATCAGCATCGGAATGCCCGCCGCCGCCGCCTCGAAGGTGCTGGTGCCCCCGGCGATCACGGCCAGGTCCGCATTCAGATACTCGCCCGCCACGTCATCGGGATTGACCGCCAGCACCGCGCGCTCCGGCGCATGCCCGACGATCCAGTCCGCGATGGCGGCGTTGCCGGGGTTGCCGACGCCGGACATCACACGCAACGATACGTCGCCCGGTCCCTTGTCCATCAGCGCCTCAAGCGTACGCACGACCATGCCCCGATCGTCGCCGCCGCCGAACGAAATCAGCAGCCGCTTCAGCGGGCGATCCGCATCACGCGGCGGCAGATTGGCGAAGGCGGGTCTCAGGACGGCGAACTCCGGCCCCAGCAGGAATTCGGTCCCCGGGTTCCGCGCCAACGCGCGGTAGTGCTCCGGGGTTTCACGGGGACCGCCGTTCGCCACGAAATCGGCCCAGAACGGGGGCGGATTGGACGCGTCGAACTGCTGCAGCCACTTCAGCCCGGCGGCCCGCAGGCGCAGCTGATAGGGCTCATCCATGCGGTAGTCGTCCATCACCGCCACCCGCGCGCCAAGCCGGTTCGCCAGGGCGATGAAGGCCTCCGCGTCCGCCTCGCCCGTGGTCCAGGTCAGGGGCGTCCAGCTCTGGAAAAGGGTGTCGTCGCCGCCCAGCCGCCAGGTCTCGTCCGGCCCCGCCATGGCGCAGGCGACGCCGCGCGCCCTCAGCATGGCGGCCAGCGTCCGGCAGCGCGTCAGGTGCCCGGCGCCTACCGACGGCGAGACGTTGCAGCGAAACAGGATCATGCGCCGGGGGCCCCGCCTTCTTTCAGCGCGCGGAACACCAGCTCGGCGCGGGTCCAGTCCTCGGGCGTGTCGATGTCGTGAACCCGCCAGCGCGGCAGGATGACCGGCGCCGAATGGGGCGCGAACACCGGCTGGTCGGTCAGGAAGGCCTCGGCGGTTCCCCAGTAGAACTGGCCTGCGTCATGATAGGCCTCTTCCAGGTCCTGCGACCGGGCGTGGCGGTGCTCGGGCTGCAGCATGTCCACCCCGCCGCCCGGCAGGCGCTTCAGGGAGCGCTGAACCGGATAGGCGAAGCTGGTCACCGAAAACGCATAGCGGAAACGGCTGTCAGCCAGCAGGTCCAGACCGGTCCTCAGGTCGCCCGCATCCAGAAACGGCGCCGTCGGGTAGATGCAGCAGGCCTGCGTCACCTCGCGGCCGGCCAATTCCTGCATCTCGCGGATGGCGTGGGCGATCACCGGCCGCGTCGGGGTGTGGTCGTCGGCCAGCTCGGCGGGACGGCGAAAGGGCGCGGTCGCCCCGGCCGCCTCGGCCACGCTCGCGATCTCCTCGTCATCGGTGGAGACCACCACATGGTCGAATAGGCCGCTCTCCAGCGCCACGCCCACCGGCCAGGCGATCATGGGCTGTCCGGCGAATTCGCGGATGTTCTTGCGCGGAATGCGCTTGGATCCGCCCCGCGCCGGAATCACCGCTATGCGCATCTCAGGCCCCCAGGGCGCGCACGGCGGCGATCACCTGGGCCACATCCGCATCGGTCATGGCGGGATACAGGGGAATGCTGAGCGTGCGGTCATAGTACCGCTCCGCATTCGGGAAATCCCCCGGCGCCGTGCCGCACTGCGCCTTGTACCAGGGCTGCAGATGCACCGGGATGTAATGGACCTGCGTCCCCACGCCCGCCGCCTTCAGCCGGGCCATGACCTCGGCCCGGCTCTGACCGATGGCCTGGAAATCGATCTGCAGCACGAACAGGTGGTGGCACACGGTCTGGGACGGCTGCACCGGAAGGCCCAGCCAGTTCAGGTCCGACAGCCCGGCGTGATAGGCGGCGATGATCTCTCGGCGGCGGTTCGCGAACCGGTCCAGCTTGGCCAGCTGAGTCTCGCCCAGCGCCGCCTGCAGCTCGGTCATGCGGTAGTTGAAGCCCAGATGCTGCTGCTCATAGAACCAGGGGCCGGGGGTCTCGGCCATGCGCTCGGGCGCCCGCTCGATGCCGTGCGACCGCAGCAGCGCCATGCGCTCGTACAGCGCGTCGTCATTGGTGGTGATGGCCCCGCCCTCGCCCGTGGTCATGGTCTTGACCGGATGGAATGAGAACACCGTGGCGTCGGAGTAGCGGCAGTCGCCCACCCGGCCGCCGTCCGGATATTCCGACCCGATGGCGTGGGAGGCGTCCTCGACCACCTTCAGCCCGCGCGCCCTCGCCAGCGCTGCGAACCGCGCCATCTCGGCGGGCAGGCCGGCGAAATGCACCGGCGCGATCAGGGCCGTATTGTCGGTCAGCGCGGCTTCCACCGCGTCGGGATCCAGATTGAAGGTGGCCGGGTCGATGTCGGCGAAGCGCGGCTTCATGCCCGCATAGGCCATGGCGTTCGACGTCGCCACGAAGGTGTTGGGCGTGGTGATCCCCTCGCGCCCTTCCAGCTCCATGGCCGCATAGACCACGTGCAGCGCCGCCGTGGCGCTGGACAGAACCAGACAGTGGCGCGCCCCGACGCGCTCAGCCAGCGCCCGCTCGAACGCCTGGGTTTTCGGGCCCTGGGTCAGGAAATCGGACCGCAGGGTCTCCAGAACCGCCGCCTCGTCGTCGGCCTCGATCAGTTGTCGGCCATAGGGAATCACGGCGCTGTCCTCGGTTCTGGGTTGATCCGGCCGAAAACACGAACCCGTGATCACGGCCGCTGACGGCTAACCCGCCCGCCGGTCGTCAGCAAGCCCAATCCGGTTCACAATGGCCCTGACGCAACCTTACGGCGTTTGACACCGCATGACACGGCTTCCCGATCTGGTGATCCTGACAGAAGGCGACTGGGCGCGGGGTCTGGGCCACCTGGGGCGATGCCTGGGTTACGCCCAGCATTGGCGGAGCATGGGACGGCGGGTTCTGTGGGTCGTGGACGGCGATGACGCCGCGCGCCGCTTTCTGACCGGAGAAACCGTGGTCTGGCGCCGCTGGCAGGACGATGGGGATATTCCCGAGGCCGAAGGCGCCGTCGCCATCGCCGACTCCTATGGTGCGAGCGCGGCCGCGCTCCAGGCCATCGCAGAGCGAGCTGGCGCGGCCGTCTATCTCGATGACCTTGAACAGGATGACTATCCGCCGGGCCTTGTGGTGCACAGCGCGCCGGGACCGCTGGACCGGACTGGCCGCCGGGCCGAATGGCTGATCGGCCCGGCCTGGCAGCCCATGCCGTCGGCGTTCTGGACCGTGGCCGAACGAAAACCCGTGGCCGAGACCATCGGCTCCGTTCTCGTCCTGGCCGGCGGCACCGATCTGCGCGACATGGGCGGTCGCCTGGCCGCCCTCGCCCGCGAGGCCTTTCCGGGCAGCCGGATTCATCTGGTTCGCGGCGCCGGGGCGCGCGGAGACGTCTCAGGGTCCGGCCCTGTCACCGTTCACCGGGCCCTGGCCCCGGAGGTTCTGCGCGACCTGATGCTGGAGGCGGATCTGGCCATCAGCGCGGCGGGCCAGACGCTCTACCAACTGGCGCGCTGCGGGGTTCCCACGCTGATGATTGGCGTCGCGGACAATCAGACGAAGCACCTGCGGGAATGGCCCGCGACCGGCGCGATGCTGTCCGCCGGGATGTGGGACGCGCCGGGTCTGCAGGATCGCATCCTGGACTGCCTCGCAGCCATGAACTCCGCCTCGGTCCGCGCGGCCATGAGTCTCGCTGGCCAGACAGCGGTGGACGGGCTGGGCGCGGCTCGCCTGGCCGGGCAGGTCGCCCGAATACGCGCCTGAAGGCTTACATTTTCCGGCGGTTGGCCTTATTCAGCGCCGCCACACGACCGCATTCAGACGGTCGGCGGCTCAGGAACCACGCCTTCATGCACATCGCGGTGATCTTCGGCACGCGGCCAGAAGCCATCAAGATGGCGCCGGTGGTCCGGGCTCTGAAAGCCGAGCCGGCGATCACCTGCCAGGTGTGGTCCACGGGCCAGCACCGCCAGATGCTGGACCAGGTGCTGGGCCTGTTCGACCTTCGCGCGGACGGCGACCTGGACCTGATGAAGCCGGGCCAGAGCCTGAACGATCTGTTCGCCGCCGCCGTGACGGGTGTGGACGCCCTGCTCAGGGCGAATCGCCCCGATCTGGTTCTGGTCCATGGCGACACCACCACGGCGGCCGCCGCGGCCACGGCGGCCTTCAATCTGGCGATCCCCATCGGTCACGTGGAAGCCGGACTGCGCAGCGGCCGCATGGATCAGCCCTGGCCGGAAGAATTCAACCGCCGCCTCACGGACATGGTCAGTTCACTGATGTTCGCGCCCACCGAAGGGGCTCGCGCCAACTTGCTGGCGGAGGGCGCGGCGCCGGAACGGGTGCTGGTCACCGGAAACACCGTGGTCGACGCCCTTTTGACCATGGTCGACCGCATGGCCGACCAGCCGGAGGTCCGCGCACGACTGGACCAGCGGTTCTCGTTCCTCGACCCCGAGAAGCGGCTGGTGCTGGTCACCGGCCACAGGCGCGAGAGTTTCGGCGCGGGCTTCGCCAACATCTGCAAGGCTCTGGCACGCCTCGGCGAGACCGAAAACCTCGAAATCATATACCCCGTGCACTTGAATCCGAATGTGCAGGGTCCGGTACATGCGCTATTGGACGGATACGACAGGGTTCATCTGGTCGAGCCCGTGGATTACGAGAGTTTTGTCTATCTCATGGATCGGTGTGACGTGATCCTGACGGACTCCGGCGGCGTCCAGGAAGAGGCCCCGAGTCTGGGCAAGCCGGTGCTCGTCATGCGCGAAGTGACCGAACGTCCCGAGGCCGTCGACGCCGGCGTGTCACATTTGGTCGGCACCGATCCGAACCGTATCGTGTCAGGCGTGTTTGATGTCTTGGGCCGTGAAATGCGGAACGACATAAGCAATCCATACGGCGACGGGCGCGCGAGCCATCGTATCGTTCAGGGAATTCTTGATGCCGCTGACTCTCTACGCTGACTTTCAGCCGGAAACGCGTGAACAGCTGACCATTGCGGTGGTTGGGCTTGGTTATATCGGCCTGCCCACCGCCGCCGTCCTGGCCCGCGCGGGACACCGGGTCATCGGCTACGACATCAAGCCCGAAGTGGTGGCCTCCGTTCGCGAAGGCCGCAGCCATCTGGTGGAACCGGGCCTGGACCTGCTGCTCGCCGCCGTCACCGCCAGCAAGTCACTGACGGCGACGGACGAGGCCCCCGAGGCGGAGGCCTACCTCATCACCGTGCCGACGCCCACCAAGTCCGGCGACTTCAATCATCCGGATCTGTCGTCCGTGTTCAGCGCCGTGGACGCCATCGCCCCGCGCCTGAAGGCCGGAGCACTGGTGGTTCTCGAATCCACGTCCCCCGTGGGCACGACCAACCAGGTGGCCCGGCGTATCGCCGAGCTGCGCCCGGACCTCAAGGTGGCCACCGGCGCGTCCGATCGCGACGCGGGCGAGGTGGACGTGGCCTATTCACCCGAACGGGTCATTCCGGGTCGCACCCTGCGCGAACTGGAAACCAACGCCCGCGTGGTCGGCGGCGTCACGCCCCAGGCCGCGCGCCGGGCGGCCGCCCTCTACCGCTCCCTGACTTCCGGTGAAATCCTGCTGACCGACGACCGCTCGGCCGAGTTCGTCAAGCTGGCCGAGAACGCGTTCAGGGACGTGAACATCGCCTACGCCAACGAACTGTCGCTGGTCTGCGACGAGCTGGACCTGAATGTGTGGGAGATCATCCAGCTGGCCAATCACCATCCCCGGGTGAACATACTGACCCCCGGGCCCGGTGTGGGCGGCCACTGCATCGCCGTGGATCCCTGGTTCATCGTGGCCCAGGCGCCTGAAACCGCGCGCCTGATCCGCACCGCCCGCCTGGTGAACGACGGCAAGCCGCGCTTCGTCATCGAAAAGGTCTGCGAGTTGATGGACCTGGACCCGGCCTTCCGTCTGGGCTGCCTGGGCATGACCTTCAAGGCGGACGTGGACGACTTCCGCGAAAGCCCGTCGCTGAATATCGCAAAGGCTCTGTCGGCCCTGTATCCGGGTCGCGTGGTCTGCGCCGACCCTTACGGGCACGCCCTGCCGGCCGACCATGGCCTGGCCCTCGTGGAGGCGGAAGAAGCCCTGGCCCAGCCGGTGGTTCTGGCCCTGGTGCCCCATGTGGAGTTCCGCGCCGCGAATCGTCCGGACGCCCAGGTGGTGGACGCCTGCGGCCTGTGGGCCTGATCAGACCTTTTCGCTGATCTTTATGGCGGCGCGGCAGCCCGCCTTGATCACCGCGCTCAGCACCGGATAGGCGGGCGCTTCGTGGGCCCCTTCCGCGATGGCGTGGTCGTGGTGGGCCAACTCCTCGTCGCGGAACTGGCGGAACTGGGCCGCCATTTCCGGATCGCGGTCCGCCATCTCCTCGGCTTGGTCGGCGTAATGCTCGCCGATGACGCTCTCCACCGCCTCTGTACAGGCGTGGGCCGCCTTCTCGCCCATAAGGGCCGTGCCGACGCCCAACCCGTAAGCCGCCAGACGCCAGACCGGCGTCATCAGGGTGGGCCGTACCTGTTTCTCGGTCAGCAGCGCCTCGAAGCGCTTCAGGTGCACGTCCTCCTCGGCCTCCATCCGCCCCATGTCGGCGGCGATGCCCGAGCGGCCCGCCGCCTCGAACACACGCTTCTGGCCGCGATAAATCTGCACCGCCGCCATCTCGCCCGCATGATCCACGCGCAGTATTTCGGCCAGTCTGGCGGCGGGAGCCCCACGACCGGGGCGCGGCAGGGGAATGCGTCGGTTCATCAGCGTTTCTCCGGCGTGATCCTGGGCGCGCGGGCATCCTTGGGACGTTTGGCGGCCATCAGGCTGCACACCGCCAACCCCGCCGAAAGCAGGGTGTTCCATCCTGCCATGGACAGACCCAGAAAGCTCCACACCACCGCGTCGCACATGGCTGGCCGAGCGACGGGCGCCGTGCCCCTGGCCAGCGCCGTCAGCGCCTCCAGATCCACCATCCCTCCGCCGGCACAGGTGGCCGGCAGGGCCCACCAGTCCAGCTCCCCGCCTGCATGGAATCCGGCCGTCACCGCCCCCGTGGCGAACACGGCGGCCAGCAGGAAGGCGGCGA
Source organism: Brevundimonas sp. (assembly GCF_047617075.1). GTDB lineage: Bacteria > Pseudomonadota > Alphaproteobacteria > Caulobacterales > Caulobacteraceae > Brevundimonas. Next base: position 74,953 of record NZ_JBLGCI010000001.1, on the reverse strand, counting down.
TGCGCGGCGTGCCGCGGCTGGCCCGGCTGAACACGGCCCACAGGGTGGCGGGCAGGGCGATGGCCACCGCGGCCCAGAACACCTCGCGCTGTTTCAGGCACAGATTGCACGGGGCCAGGCCCGCATAGCGTTCGAAGGCGTGGGCCGCGCCCAGCATGGCCAGGGACGCCACAAGGGCGAAGGCGGTCCACCAGCGTGTGATCAGGCGATAAGCGCTCAGCATGGCGATGTTCTAGACCGGCTGCGCTTGCCCGTCGATGCGCTCAATCAGCCCGGCAGCAGCCCGGCGAAACCCGCCGCCCAGCTCGCGCCCATCACCACCCCCGCCACAACCAGTCCGAGGAACAGGGCCCAGGCAGCCGCCACCCCCATCCCCGCCAGCACGAACAGGCCGTCCCGCTGGATCAGGCCCGCCGCCATCAACGCCAGCCCCACCGAGGGCACGGTGTTGGTCATGGGCAGCACGATGGTCAGGATCGCCACGATCATGAAGAAGGCCGCCACCTGCTCCGCCGGTCCATCGGCGAACATCTTCAATCGCGCCCGCGACAAACGCTCGGTCCAGCGCAGGCGGTTGTCGGCGAAGTCCGCCATCCGCTTCAGCCAGGACGACGGCACCCGCCGGTCCAGCACGCCAGAGGGCAACCACGGCTCCTGACGTCCCACCAGCATCTGACCGGCCAGCAGCAACAGCGGTATCCCCAGCACCTGCGGCACGCCGTACAGCGCCGGCACAAGGCACGGGATCGACAGGATCAGGATCATCAGACCGAAACCGCGTTCGTCCAGATGATCGCGGATGTCGCGCAGGGTCAGGCCGTCCCGCTCGCCCTCCCGGGCCAGATGGACGATCATGTCGATGGCGCCGCGGCCGGCGTCGTCCTGATGCCGTCCGCCATCGCCGGTATGCGCGGCGTCGGTCATGTCTGCGTGAACCTGGGTCATGATCGGGAGCGATCCTGCTCGACAAAGGTTTCCATATGGCGCCCGTTCTTGTCCCGCGTCGTTTCGACGCCTAGGTTCCGGGCCAAACGCCCGGCGAGAACGTCCGGGACGCACAGGATTCAGGGAGATTCCCCATGCACGACGCCCCTCAGACCACCGCTTCCAAGGCTCTGGACGCCGAGAACCCGCTGGGCGTGGACGGCTTTGAATTCGTCGAGTTCACAGGCCCCGAGCCCAAGGCCATGATCGAACGACTGGAGCTGATGGGCTTCACCCAGACCCATGTGAACCCGGCCAATGACGTGGTTCGGATGAAGCAGGGCGACATCACCATGCTGGTGAACCGCACCCCGAAGGGTCAGGCCGCCGAGTTCGCGAACGACCACGGTCCTTCGGCCAACGGCATGGCCTTCCGCGTCAACGATGCGAAGGCGGCCTTCGAGGGCGCAGTCTCGCGCGGCGCCAAGCCCGCCGAGGGGCACGACGGCGGCGCGCTGGCCGGCGGCTATCCCTATGTGCTGCAGGGGATCGGCGGCTCGCTGCTCTATATCATCGACAAATACGGCGCCGCTGGATCGCTGTACGACGGCTGGACCGAGATCGAGGGTTGGCAGGAGGCCGAGCGCAAGAACTCCGTCGGCCTGTTCAGCCTCGACCACCTGACCCACAATGTGCGCCGGGGCCAGATGCGCACCTGGTCGGGCTTCTACGGCGACGTCTTCGCCTTCGAGGAGCAGAAATATTTCAACATCAAGGGCAAGGCGACCGGCCTGCTGTCCCAGGCCATGATCGCGCCTGATCGCGCCATCCGCATCCCCCTGAACGAGAGCCAGGACGACAACTCGCAGATCGAGGAGTTCCTGAAGCGCTACAACGGCGAGGGCATCCAGCACATCGCCCTGCACACCGACAACATCTTCGAGACCGTCGAGGAGATGAAGCGGCGGGGCATCCCCTTCCAGGACACCATCGAGACCTATTTCGACCTGATCGACAAGCGCCTGCCCGGCCACGGCGAGGACGTGGCCCGCATGCGCGAAAACCGCATCCTGATCGACGGCTCGGACGAGGACGGCATCCTGCTGCAGATCTTCACCCAGGACACCTTCGGCCCGATCTTCTTCGAGATCATCCAGCGCAAGGGCAACCAGGCGTTCGGCGAGGGCAATTTCCAGGCCCTGTTCGATTCCATCGAGCTGGACCAGATTCGGCGCGGCGTCATCAAGGTGGACGCCTGACGGAGAGGCGGCGGTGGTCCAGCCGCCCCGCTGGCTGCCCTGGCTGGGCCCGCCGCTCGCGGGCCTGGCCGTTCTGGCCGCCTATGCCCTTCTGCCGCGCGCGGGCTACTGGCAGCTTGTGCTGATCGGTCTGGTCGTCGGCTTTCTGCCCTATCTGATCGTGCGCATCTGGCGCTGGCGTACGGGCGGACATCACTGAACACTCGGGGGAAATTATGTCGTCCATCACCAAAACCGCGCTCGCCGCTCTCGCGGCCGCAGCCATCTTCTCCGGCGCCGCCCAGGCCCAGGATGCGGAGCCCCGCTGGTCGCTGGCCATCCACGGCGGCGCGGGCGTCATCGAGCGGGACGACCTCAGCCCCGAGCAGGACGCGGCCTATCGCGCGGCCCTGTCCACGGCGCTGGAGGCGGGCGCGGCGGTGCTGCGAAACGGCGGCTCGGCCCTGGACGCGGTGCAGGCGGCCATCGAGCTGATGGAGGACGATCCCCTGTTCAACGCCGGGCGCGGCGCGGTCTTCACCGCCGCCGGGGCCAATGAGCTGGACGCCGCCATCATGGACGGGTCAGACCTCAATCTCGGCGCCGTGGCGGGCGTCACCCGCACCCGCCATCCCGTGGCCCTGGCCCGCGCGGTCATGGAGCAATCCCCCCACGTCATGCTGATCGGCCAGGGCGCCGACGCCTTCGCCGTCGAACAGAACCTGGAGCAGGTGGACCCGTCGTGGTTCTTCACCGAGCGCCGCTGGCACGGTCTGGTCAGCGCGCTAGAGGCCCAGAACCTGCCCATCCCCGAACGCCCCGCAGGGGCGCCCACAGCGGAGGGGCAGGCCAATTTTCCAGCCCCGCCCCTGAACGAGCGCAAATTCGGCACGGTGGGCGCCGTGGCGCTGGATTCCGAAGGCCGGCTGGCCGCCGCCACTTCCACCGGCGGCATGACCGCCAAGCGCTGGGGCCGGGTTGGGGACGTGCCGGTGATCGGCGCGGGCACCTACGCCTCCAATCAGGACGGCTGCGCCGTCTCGGCCACCGGCTCGGGCGAGTATTTCATCCGCGCCACGGTGGCCCGGGACATCTGCCTGAGGCTCGCCATAAGCGGCGACCTCCAGTCCGCCGCCGACGCGGAGATCCGGCAGGTGGGTGAGCTGGGCGGCGACGGCGGCGTCATCGCCCTGGACGTCGAGGGCAACGTGGCTTTCAGCCTCAACACCTCGGGCATGTACCGGGGCGCGGCGTCCTCCGGCTCAGAGGCCCGCGTGGCCATCTACGGCGACGAGGACTGACGCGTTTCACCCGGCGTCGCCGAAGTACGCCGCCTTTCGCCCGAATGCGCGGACGAATAGGATGCCTCCATGACCTCCGCACCCCGCGACATCCCCGGCGTCATCGCCCCGCCGCCCATCATCTTCCTGGCCTTCCTGGCGGGCGGCTGGACCCTGGGCAATCTGATCGGCGAGCCCTCCTTTGGACTGCCCGACCTGTGGCGGCGCGGCGGCGCCCTGGTGCTGATCGCCGCCGGTCTCATCGTCGAGGGCTGGGCGGCGGGCCTGTTCCGCCGGGCCCGGACGGCGGTGGAGCCGTGGAAGCCGTCCACGGCCCTTGTCACGAACGGCATCTACGGGCTGAGCCGCAACCCCATCTATGTGGGCTTCACCATCGTCTATGCGGGCCTGGCCATCGGTTTGGACAGCCCGCTCGCCGCGGCCATGATCCTGCCCTGTCTGATCGTGATCGACCGCTTCGTCATCGTCCGCGAGGAGGCCTATCTGGAGCGCAAATTCGGCCAGGCCTACCTGACCTACAAGGGCAAGGTGCGCCGATGGCTGTGAACGACGACGAGCTGTCGGCCATGGCCATCGAGGAGCTGGACGCCGCCTGCGGCCTCAGCTGGCCCGAGCTGACCCGCATCACCCCCTGGGGCGACAGCTTCACCGGCTTCGCGCCCTCGGGCCGCGAGGTGGAGATCGAGCGCCGCTACATCTGGGCCCATGACCCGGCCGGCGCCGTGCGGGTCGAGGTGGAGGTGCGCGACCCCGCCGCCGGTGTGGGCGCAGAGGCCGGCGCCACCCTGACCAAAGACGCCTCCGAATCCTGAGAACCCGGTTCGAGGAGCCGCGTTAACCTTTTCGATTGCCACACGGCCCCGCTTGGCCAAGATGGCTGAGCTCAGGGGAGGCGCGCATGTATCCATCGGAATTCGAGACGCCGGCCGCCGCCTATCCGGCGGACTCCGACTTGTTCCTCAGCGTCCCGCCGGTGATCCTGCTGCTGTTCCTGCTTCTGTTGCTGCTGGCCCTGTTGTGCGGCTGGTACGCTCGCGAACAGATGGGGCCGAAACAGAAGGACCCTTGCGACGCCATCTACGACGCCGTGCGCAAGGCGGCCGAGGACGCACTAAAGGCCTCCCGCGACGACGTGCGCGGCAAGGCCCGCCGCCTGATCGAGGTGCTGGACCGGCGCCTGGGCGGCGTGCTGACCCTGGCCCACGGCGTCGATGCCCCCTGGAGCGAGATCAAGGCCGTGCTTGATCCCGAACCGGAACCCCACGACAGCCACAGCGGTCACGACCACCCGCCGCATCCTGAAAAGCCCGACCGCGACCGCCCCGACGTGGTGGTGGTCAACAACGGCCGCATGACGGTTCACGCAGGCGCCGGCGAGGGCGACCACAAACCGGGCGCCGCCGCCCATGACGCGCGCGACAAGCCCCACAAGACCGAACCGCGCGACGAGGTGTCCCGGCTCCGCGCCGCCCTGCACGCCTTCGCCGATCACTGGCGCGACAAGCCCCACCGCCTGGATGAACTGCGCCGCGCCCGGGCGAACCTGTGCTGATCGGCTTCCCAAGCCCGGCCATGACCGGTAAGCCTGAGGCATGAAACTCGCATCTCTGAAACACGGCCGTGACGGCCGCCTCGTGGTCGTCTCCAACGACCTGAACTGGTTCACCGACGCCTTCCTGATCGCCCCGACGCTGCAGGCGGCGCTGGACGACTGGGACCGCTGTGAACCGCAACTGCACGCCCTGGCCGAAAGTCTGGAGCACGAAGCCGTGCCGCGCGGCCGGTTCCACGAGCGGGACGCCGCCGCGCCCCTGCCGCGCGCCTATCAGTGGGCCGACGGCTCGGCCTATGTGAACCACGTGGCTCTGGTGCGTCAGGCGCGCGGCGCCGAGATGCCCGAGAGCTTCTGGACCGATCCCCTGATGTATCAGGGCGGCTCGGACTCCATGCTGGGCCCCCGTGATGCCATCCCGCTCAAGGACGAGGCCTGGGGCTGCGATCTGGAGGCCGAGATCGTGGTGGTCACCGGCGACGTGCCCCAGGGCGTGACGCGGGAAGAGGCGCTGAAGCACATCCGCCTGATCGGCCTGGTCAACGACGTGTCCCTGCGTAATCTGATCCCCGGCGAACTGGCCAAGGGCTTCGGCTTTGTCCAGTCCAAGCCCGCCAGCGCCCTGTCGCCCGTGTTCGTTACACCGGACGCGCTGGGCGATCGGTGGAAGGACGGCAAGCTGCACGGCGAGCTGACCGTCACCCTGAACGACCAGCCCTTCGGCAAGGCCGACGCGGGCGTCGACATGACCTTCTGCTTCGGTACCCTGATCGCCCATCTGGCCAAGACGAGGACGCTGGTCGCCGGCTCCATCATCGGCTCCGGCACCGTGTCCAACCGGGACGCCGACGGCGGTCCGGGCAAGCCCGTCAGCGACGGCGGCCTGGGCTACTCCTGCATCGCCGAAGTCCGCACCGTCGAGACCATCCTGCGCGGCAAGGCGGAGACGCCGTTCCTGAAGCACGGCGACACCGTCCGCATCGAAATGCTGGACGAGAAGCATCACTCCATCTTCGGAACCATCGAGCAGGTGGTGGAGGCGGTGTGATGAAGGGTCGGGCCTTTGCACGGAACCTGTCGGCCTTCACGGCGGCTGCGTTGTCCAGTGTGGCCGGGACCGTTCACGCCCAGACCTGGGCGCCTGTCGCGGAGGCCCCGAACAACGTGGTCGCCGTCTCCGCCGAATGGCCGTCGGGGGTGCAGATGATTGCCCGCTGCACGGACGGACGCACCTTTGATGTCGGAATGACGCTGGGCCAGCCGGTATCCCAGCCTCACGTGGCTGTCAGCTTCACTCTTGGCGACACTGACTTCCCCGAGCAACGCTGGCGGCTTTCACAGGATGGAGCCGTGGTTTTTGCGCGCCAGCCGCTCCGCTTGGCCTGGAATCTGATTGATCGGGAGCCGGCCTCGGTGGAGTTGCGCCCAGACGAGGGGCCCGCGCACCACTACGAACTGGCAGCTCCCTCCAGTGAGGCCGCGCTCGCTGCCGTGCTTGCAGCCTGCGGGCAGCCCGTATCCTCGCCTTTCGTCGACGGGGCCCGCATCACCAATCCAGATTGGGTAGCCAGACCAAGCGGATCTGATCTGGCGCGGTTATATCCACGAGACGCAGCGAGAAACCGCATAACTGGAAGCGCCGTACTGGAGTGCCGCGTGGCCGCCAACGGTCAGGTTGAGGACTGTATCGTTCTGTCCGAAGAGCCCGAGGGCATGGGGTTCGGCGCCGCCACTGTCGCTCTCTCCTCGAGGTTCCGCATGACCCCAATGGACGTGCAAGGCGTGCCCTATGGCGAGTCGGTGATCCGCTTGCCGATAAACTGGCGGATGCAGTGACAGACTCCCTCGCTGCGCCCTTCCGGCCTGATTTTTGCACATTCCCGCGCTATGTAGGGCCTGGTTGAACCGGGGGAGCCAATCATGCGTCGATTTCTGGTCTGGAGCGCGCTGGCGCTGGTGATCGGCCTGGGGCTCGCCGGGGGCGGGTACTGGGCCTACTGGAATTTCTACGCCCGGTTCCAGCCGGTGGTGATCCAGCGGGACCAGGCCGAAATCCAGCGCCTGCTGGACGAGGCCTCATGGATTTCGCCCGGCGGCGGCGGCGAGCCCCTCTATGTGGTCGCCTGGCGCGACAACGCTGCGGCCCAGCGCTATGAGCGCGAGGAATTCCCCAAGCTGCGCGCGGCGGGGGTCGAGCCGCGCATCATCGTCTTCGCCCGGCCGGACCGCGAAGGCATGGCCCAGTCCACGGCCGCCGAGCGGGCCACGGTGGCCGAGATATGGCTGAGCCGCGACTGGACCCTTTATGAGCGCTGGACGGCCACCGCGCCGCGCAACTGGACCGCGGCGGGCATCCCTTCGGCGGACGGCAATCTGGCGCGGGGCGCCGTGGTGGCGGCGGGACGCGAGTTCGTTGATCGGCTGAGCGACCTGCTGCGCGGCCAGGGTGTCGGGGCCGGCTACCCCCTGATCCTGTGGCGGGACCGCGAGGGTTATCTGAAGGCCTGCGCCTGTTCGGACCCGCGCTCGTGGGCCTTCATCCGCGATGATCTGGACGCGCCGGACATGACCTCGCCGCCCGAAGCGCCGGTGGAGGATGACTTCGGCTCCGAACCCCTGCCCTACCCCGAGGTGGGCGACCTGCCGGACATTCCGCCGTCGGACGGCGCCGACGACGGCGAACCGCCCATGAACTCTCCGGTCGATCCGGCGCCCGAAGGGAACCGGGCCGAGCCTTCGCGGCCCAGCCGCCCCGCCGCCCCGCGCGAGGCGCCCCGGGCCGAGACGCAGGAAGACGCCACCTTCTTCTGAGGCCGCCCTCTCAGGCAGATCACAGAACCCGGCGGCACACCTCGATGAGACGGCCCAGGTCGTTCTCGTCCTGATACAGGCCGAAACCGAAGCGCAGCACGTCGTCGCGCACGTCGGTGATGACATTGGCGTCCTGAAGCCGGGCCTTCCAGTCCTGGGCGTCCGGGTGGCGGAAGGCCAGGAAACGGGCGCGAGGCTTTTTACCGTCCACGGGATTGAGCAGCTCGGCCTCTGACAGTCGCCCGGCCTTCCTGTCGCTCACAGCGCCCGAGAACAGAGTCTGGAGGCCACGCGCGTGGGCCGCGATATCCGCCGTCGTCAGGTCTGCGTCATCCAGCATGCGCCGAACGGCGTTGAACCGGTACAGGGGGGTGGAATCGAAGGTGGCGCCCCAGAACCGGCCCGCGTCCGTGGTGTAGCCCACGCCGCCCGGCGGGCCTTGCAGATCCCCGAACTCGGCGAACCAGCCGGTCACCACCGGTCGGCGCCCAAATCCGGGCGGCGCATGCAGAATGCCCGCGCCCTCGCCCGACATGGCGTATTTGTAGCCGCCGGTCACAAAAAACACGCGGTCCGCCACCCGCGACAGATCGGTGGGGGCGGCCATGAAGCCATGATAGCCGTCCACCACCACCCATGGGCCAGCGGGATCGGCCAGGGCCGCCAGCTCGTCAAAGGCCTCCACCATCCAGCCCGTGCGGAAGAACACCTGGCTGACCATGATCAGGTCATGACCGCCGGCCCGCGCGGCCTCCAGAAAGCGGGCGGGGAAGGTGTCGAAGGGGGCGATGGGCACACGGGTCACCACGGCCTCGCCGGCCTCCTCCCAGCGCGCGGCCTGACGGCGGAAGGAATGGAACTCGCCGTCGGTGGACAGGATGCGGACGGGCTTCTTCTCGATCGCCGATACGATGCGGACCAGAAAATCGTGGGTGTTGGGCGCGAACACCACCGTGTCGGCGGACGGCAGCTTCAGCTCGCGCGCCACATGCGCCTGCGCCTTCGGCACCACCTCGCCGAAGATCACGTCCCACTTGCGGTCGGCGTAGCGATTGGCCTCGGCCCAGGCCCGGACCTGACCGTCGAAACTGGCGTCCGGCCACAGGTGGTGGCTGTGGGCCGCGAAATGCAGCCGTTTCGGATCAGCGCCCAGGGCGCGGGAGAACAGGGGCTTGTAGCTCAAGGTCGTCTCCACATCGCAGCCGGAGAGGCAGGGTTATCGCGGGCGCCGGGCCGGCTCAAGAAGACTCGGACGTCGGGCTCGCCGCAACCAGAAGCCGCCCGGCGCCCATGTCCAGGATCAGGCGGTCGTCGCGGAACAGGCCCATGCCCGCCAGCACGGCGGGCACGCCCGGAAGGCTGCTGCGCGGATAGGCGTGAACCTCCACATCCTCATAGAGCCGTTCGCCCAGGGTCAGGGTGCGGGCCGTGACCACCTGGCCCGCCAGAACGCCGCCCAGCACGATGCTGGACGCCTCGCGCGCGGCCCGCCCGTCCAGCAGCCCGGCCGCCTCAGCCGTTTCCATGTTCAGGCTCAGGGCGGGCGAGGCGCCGGTGTCCAGCACCGCCTCCAGAACCGCCCCCTCCACCGACACCTGGGTCATCAGGGACCGGCCCTCGCGCTCGGCGGGCAGAACCTGGGCGCCCGGCGGCGCCACGGCGGCCTCGTCGCGCCCGAAGCGCAGGCGGCGGCGCGGGAAATCGATGTCCAGCGCCATGCGGCTGAGCACGTCATAGCCCAGCACCAGCCGTGTGTTCAGGCCGCTGGACGCCAGCGGGCCCAGGTCCAGCACCCCCGCCGTCAATCCGTTCAGGGTCATCCAGCCCAGCCGCACGTCCGCATTGACCGCATGGCCCAGCTGGGCGCCGCCGCCCAGGCCATAGGCGATCTGGGGCGGGCTGAGACGGCGCGGCAGATCCAGTTCCTCGGCCAGGCCGGCGTCCACCACCGAGCGCTGGGCCCCGCTGTCGATCAGGGCGTCCACCGGCACGCCGCCGATCACGGCGCGGGTCGAGACGAACAGGCGATGCTCGGTGGCGAAGGCCAGCCAGCCGCTGGTCCCGTCCTCGGCGAAGGTGGCGCTCGGCCCCGGCCAGAACAGATTCTCCCGCGCCCACCACGCCGCCGCCCCGCCGGCGCCGAGCAGGCCCAGGCTGGTCAGGACGGAGCGGCGCGATCGGCCGCGCGGGCGGGAGGGGGAATCGGGCATGGGCAGCCAACGTAGCGGTAATCGACGCGTTCCGCGCTGCGGCGCGGCGTCCGGATCAGCGCCCCTTCTTCTTCACCCACATGGCGGCGTCGGCTTCGGCCAGCCAGGTTTCGGCGTCGGGCTGGCCCGCATAGGCGCGCACGCCGAATGAGCCGCCCAGCGGCACCCGTTCGCCCTCCCATTCGAAACCGTCGGAATTGAGAGCCTCCAGCAGGCGGCGCGCCTTGTCGCGGCCTTCGTCAGCGCCCGCGTTCAGCAGCAGCAGGGCGAATTCGTCGCCCCCCAGACGGCCCACGGCGTCGCTTTCCCGCAGATTGGCCAGCATCAGTTCGGCTACGCGCTTCAGCGCCGCATCCCCGGCGGGATGGCCCAGCGCATCATTGACGCCCTTGAAGCCGTCCAGATCCAGATACAGCAGCACCGCCGGAACGTCGTGGCGGCGGCAATAGGCGAGGGTCCGGTGCAGCGCCTCCATGAAGCCGCGCCTGTTCAGGGCCGGGGTCAGAACATCGTGGTCCGCCGCCGCCTCGGCCGCCTCGGCGCGGGCGCGCAGGGCCTCGACCTCCGCGCGCAGACGCCGGAGCTCGCCTTCCAGGTCGATCGCGAGCGCGCCGCTCACCGGACCCTGACCACCGTCGGACACTCCCGAACTCCCCGCCGGGGGCGCGACTCACCCCCGTTTACAGACCTGATGCTAGAGCCTGATCGCTTTAGGGCAAGCGCGCGCCGCGCTTCCCCCTAAAGCGTGAATCAGGCTCCAGATTAAAAGCGGGGATCAAGATTCATGATTCAGGCGAGATCGCCTGAATCGATCTTGATCCCGGCGCACCCGGTTGCTCGCGCAACGCCGGTCCTATAAGCCCGCTGTTTCCTTGACGTCGGAGGGTTCATGGACCGCTCTACGCCCCTGGTCGCCATCGTGATGGGCAGCCGTTCGGACTGGCCCACTATGAAGTGCGCGGCCGACGCGCTGGACGCGCTTGATGTCGCCTGGGAGGCGCGCGTCGTCTCGGCCCACCGCACCCCCGACCGGCTGGTCGCCTTCTCGCGCGGGGCCAAGGGCGAAGGCTTCAAGGTCATCATCGCCGGCGCGGGCGGCGCGGCGCACCTGCCGGGCATGGTGGCTTCCATGACCGAGCTGCCTGTGCTGGGCGTGCCGGTGAAGTCCAAGGCGCTGAAGGGGCTCGATTCCCTGCTCTCCATCGTCCAGATGCCCGGCGGCGTGCCGGTGGGGACCCTGGCCATCGGCGAGGCGGGAGCCACCAATGCCGGCCTGCTGGCCGCCCAGATCCTGGCCCTGTCGGACGAGGCGCTGGCGGGACGGCTGGCCAAATGGCGCGCGGAGCTGACCGAGTCCGTGGCGGAGACCGTCGAGGACTGATGGCGCAGTTTCCCCTCGCTCCCGGCTCCAGCATCGGCATTCTCGGCGGCGGCCAGCTGGGCCGGATGCTGTCGCAGGCGGCCTCGCGGCTGGGCTTCGACGTGGTGATCCTCGACCCGCAGGCCGAAAGCCCGGCGGGACGCGTGTCGCGCCAGCAGATCACCGCCCCCTTCGACGATCCCGATGCGCTGGAGGCGCTGGGCCGGGTGTCGGATGTGGTGACCTTCGAGTTCGAGAACGTGCCCTCGGCGGCCGTGGACCTGCTGGCCGTCAACGGCGCGGCGGTGGCGCCCGGCCCCACGGCGCTGGCGGTGGCGCAGGATCGTTCGGCGGAGAAGACCTTCCTCAACGCCGTGGGCGCCGCGACGGTGGAGTTCGCCTCCATCGATTCCGCCGACGACATCGCCGCCGCCCTGCCCCGCATCGGCCTGCCCGCCCTGCTGAAGACCCGGCGCGAGGGCTATGACGGCAAGGGTCAGGCCTGGGTGCGCTCGGCGGACGAGGCCGAGGCCGCCTTCGAGGCCATCGGGCGGGCGCCCGCCATCCTCGAGGCCAAGGCCGACTTCGTGCGCGAGCTTTCAATCATCGCCGCGCGCGGTCTGGAGGGCGAGATCGCCGTCTATCCGCTGGGCGAGAACCGACACGCCAACGGCATCCTGCGCACCACCCTCGCTCCCGCCGAGGTGCGCCCCGAAACCGCCGCCCGCGCCCGCGAGATCGCCGAGGCCATTCTGGACGGGCTGGCCTATGTGGGCGTGATCGGGGTGGAGCTGTTCGAGCTGGCGGACGGAACCCTGCTGGTCAACGAGATCGCGCCCCGGGTGCACAACACCGGCCACTGGACCCAGGACGGCTGCCTCTGCGACCAGTTCGAACAGCACATCCGCGCCATCGCCGGCTGGCCGCTGGGGTCAACCGACGCCACAGCCCGGGTGGAGATGACCAATCTGCTGGGCGAAGACGTCCTCGACTGGCCCGCTCTGTCCGCCGACCCCGCCGCGCGGCTGCACCTCTACGGCAAGGGCGAGGCGCGCCCCGGGCGGAAGATGGGACATGTGAACCGGGTGCGGAACCTCTAGTTCTCCTCCCCGCTCGCGGGGAGGGGGACCGCGCGGGCGACTCAGCCCGCGTGGTGGAGGGGGCGGCCGGGTGTTTCAGGCAAGCGCGCCTCGGCCGCATCTCCGATCCAGCCCAGCACATCCACCAGATGGTCCCGCACGTCCGACGCGGCGATCCGCATGACCTTGATGCCCTGCCCGGCCAGCCATTCCGTGCGGCGTCCATCGTGGGCGCCGCGTTCGGCGGTCAAGTGCGAAGCGCCGTCCACCTCGACGGCCAGCTTCGCGGCGGGGCAATAGAAGTCCAGAATGTACGGCCCGATAGGGTGCTGGCGGCGGAACTTCAGGCCGCGCAGCTTTCGGCTTCTGAGTTGGACATAGAGCCGAGCCTCCGGCGGGGTGAGTTCGCGCCGGAACGTTCGTGCGCGCTCATGGGATTTGCTGTCCGCCATCGGCGCCGCCCCCTCCACCACGCCCTGTCGGGCGCGGTCCCCCTCCCCATGAATGGAGAGGAGAGTTCTAGCCTCTGTACCGCATCCGGCCCAGCCATTCCGTGGCCTTGCGCAGCGGCGCGTCGAAATCCTTGCCGGCTTTCCACTTTTCGAAGGTCATGACGTCAGCGATGCGGCGCTGGACGAAGGCCTCGGCGGCGTCGCGGCCGTCGAACCAGCGCATGGTCAGGGCCGGGATCAGGATGCCCGACAGGATCATGCGCTTGGAGTAGTGATTCTCGTCCGTGGCCGTGTCGCCGGCCCAGCGCCAGATGCGGTCGGCGCTCTCCCAGGCCAGTTCCAGCCCCAGGTCGGCGTTGGTGGGCAGGGCCAGGAAGCCGGCGCAGCGGCGGGTGGCCTCAAGGTCCGCAGCCCCGGCCTCCATGCGGGCCGAAACCCCGGCGAAGATGCGCTCGCGGATTTTCAGGCCCTCGGACGACAGGCCGTCCAGCGCCCGGGCGTCGTGGCGACGCGACAGAAGAGCGGCCAGATCGCGCGGGCCGTTGGGCAAGAGCAGTTCCTCATCCCCCCGCGACAGGCCGTTCGCCTCGCAGGCCGCGCGCACCAGACGGCGGTTCCAGCCCAGCGTGGGCGCGCGCTCGATGGCGGCGTCCAGCACCGCCTGCTCCATGCGGTCGGCCCAATCAGGTTTCGTGCTCGTGGTCATGCGTTCAGAATACGCCCGGCCCGCGCGCGTGGCGAGCCTGCATCACAATCTGCGTCCTTTGGACCGGAAACCTAGACAGGCTTACGCGGTTCGTGTATCCGCACGCCTTCCTTGCGGGAGCCCGCCTTCCGCGAGAAATTGTTTCTTGTTCGCCCGTCTCCCTTGGATAAGGACGCGGCGGGCGGCCAAAGGAGAGAGACCCCTGGTTCAGATTTTCGTTCGCGACAACAATGTCGATCAGGCGCTTAAGGCCCTGAAGAAGAAGATGCAGCGCGAAGGCAGCTTCCGTGAAATGAAGCGTCACGTGCATTATGAAAAGCCGTCGGAAAAGCGCGCCCGTCAAAAGGCCGAGGCCGTGCGCCGCGCCCGCAAGCTGGCCCGCAAGCGCGCCCAGCGCGAGGGTCTGCTGCCCGCGCCGCCGCCGCGCCGCTAAGGCTTCACGCCGGCTAAACGATCAGGCCGCTCCGGTTCGCCGGAGCGGCCTTTTCGCGTTCTGGCCCCGGCGTCAGGCCTGCCGCTTCAGCACCCGCCCCAGGCTTTTCCAGTCCAGCTTGATCCCCGACAGGGCGCCCGCCCGGAACGCCCGCCCCGCCAGCCAGGTGACGATCACCACCGTCAGGGCCATGGCCGCGATGGTGCCGAGGATCTCGATCAGCGGCGGACCCGAAGGCGCCCGCGCGCTCATCAGGAACGGGGTGAACAGCGGGATCCAGGACAGCACCTTGACCACCATGGCGTCTGGGCTCCGCATGGCCAGCTGCATGACCAGCAGCGGCACGATCAGGATCATCATGATCGGCCCGATCAGGGTCTGGGCCTCGCGCGGCGTCTCGCAAAAGGCGCCGATGGCGGCGAAGATCACCGCGTACATCAGATAGCCCCCCGCCAGATAGGCGAACAGGTAGAACAAGAGCCCGTCCTGCATCAGCACCGAGGCCACGTCGGCGCCGATCTCGGGGATCAGGGCCGCAAATCCGGCCACGCCCATGGCCCCCCAGGCCAGCAGCACCGTGCCCGTCAGGGCGGCGACGCCCAGCACCTTGCCCGCCAAAATCTCGGTGGACGAGGCCGAGGACATCAGCACCTCCAGCACCTTGTTGGCCTTCTCCTCCATGACGCTGTTCATCAGCATGGAGGCCCCTGTGACCACCAGCGACCACAGCATGAAGCCCAGGGCGAAACCGATGATGCCGGGCAGGCGGTCGCGCAGGGACACCTCGCCCCCGCTGACGCTGGCCGGCGAGAACAGCTGCACCTGCGGCCGGAACCGCTGCACATCGTCAACCACCGCATCGGCCACGCCGGCGCCGGTCAGGGCCTCGCGCCGGTTCACCTCCACCAGGGCCGCGCGCACAGCATCCTCCACCGTGTCGTCCGTGGCTCGGCGCGACCACACCACCGCCGAGGGCGCGCCGTCGGTCCGGTTCAGGATCACCGCCGAGTCCAGCCGCACATCTCCGGGCAGCATGCGCTCGCCCTCGAACCAAGGCGCCAGAACCGCCGCCGGATCCTGCGCCGACGCCACTTCAGTCAGTTCGGCGGGGACCGGCTCGACGATGCGGATGCGTTCGCGCGGCGCGCTGAACCCCATGGCCGCCTGGGGCGCCACGCGCCTCAACTCGGCCAGCCCGGCCTCGTAACCCTCGCGCTCGGCAATATCCCGCACGCCGTCCGCCTGCTCCGGCCCGGCCTCGATGCGGGCCGCGGCGCGAAGGGCCTGCGCCTGTCGGCCCAGAGCCTCACGGTCCAGCGCCGCGCGTACGGCGGCGCTCAGGGACGCGCCTTCCCCTTGCGCCTCCACCAGCACCACCTCGCGCACCGGTTCAGAGCGTTCCATGAGAATGGGCACCGAGCCGCCCAGAACAGCGAAGAACGGCAGGGCCAGCAGCGACAGCCAGAAGCCCACCGTGCGGGCGTAGGCCAGATATTCGCGGCGGGCGATCAGCAGAGCGCGTTTCATCGGGCGGCCTCCTCGTCCTGACGAACCTGGGCCTGTTCGGGGTCCGTCCCGGTCAGGCCGATGAAGGCGTCATGCAGACTGGGCTCGCGCATCTGGAAGGTGCGCACGTCCAGGCCCTGGATGAAGGCGGTCTTCAGCGCCTCCTGTCCCGCGCCGCCCGCCGCCATTGTCGCGCGGATGCGGCGCGTCTCGCCCAGATCCTCGCTGTCCACCGAGACCACGCCCGGTAAGGCCGCGACGGCGTCCGGCGCGATGGCGCCTTCCAGGTCCAGATAGCGCGGCGCCGTGGCTCGCGCCTCGTCCACCGTACCCTCGAACGCCTTCTGCCCGCCGGCGATCAGCACCACCTTGTCGCAAAGCCGCTCGGCGTGCTGCATCACGTGGGTCGAGAACAGCACCGTGGCGCCCTTGGCGGCGATGTCGCGGATCATGACCTCCAGCCCCTGCTGGTTCATGGGGTCGAGGCCCGAGAACGGCTCGTCCAGAATGACGAACTCCGGCTCATGGGCCAGGGCGGCGATCAGCTGGACCTTCTGGGCCATGCCCTTGGACAGGTCCTTCATCTTCTTGTTCGCGGCGGCGCCCAGTCCCTGGGCCTCCAGCATGACACGGGCGCGCCGGCGGCCCTCGCCCAGCGGCACACCCTTCAGACCGGCGAAGAAGGCGATGGCGTCCACCGGCGTCATCTTGCGGTACAGGCCGCGCTCTTCGGGCAGGAAGCCGATGCGGTCGCGCACCTTGCGCCCGTCGTCCGCGCCCAGAATCTCAATGCGCCCCGAGGTGGCCGGCGTCAGGCCCAGGATCATGCGGATGGTGGACGTCTTGCCCGCCCCGTTCGGCCCCAGAAAGCCGCAGATGGATCCCTTGGGAACCTGAAAGCTCAGATCACGCACGGCCTGAAAGGCGCCGTACCTTTTGCTGACATCCGTAAGTGCGAGCGCCGGACCCATGCCGCCTCCCCTGTTCGCGAACGCTATCCCTAGCCCGCTTCTCCACCGCCCGCCAACCGTGGCCGTTGACGCAACTTCGGCCGCGTCGGATGGTCAGACGGGGCTTTCATGGAGACGGATGTGCTGAGACGAGTTCTGGGGACGCTGGCGGGGATTGTGCTGGCCGTCGTCATCACCAGCCTGTGGGAGATGACCGCCCACTATCTGATGCCCCCGCCGCCCACGCGTCTGGACGTGGCGCCCGGCGCGCCGACCCTGGCTCTGGTGATCGTCGGCTACGGCGTCGCCACCTTTCTGGGCGCCCTGACCGCCGCGCGGCTGGCGAGGGTCGACTGGGCGGCGCTGATTGTGGGCGGCTTGATGGCGGCGTCTGTGATCGCGCTGGTGGTCATGATGCCCCACCCGCTCTGGTTCCTGGCCCTGTCTCTGGCGGTGGTGGGGGTCGGCAGCACCCTGGCCCAATGGACGAGCCAGCGAATGAGCGGTGGTTCTGCGCCGCTCTCCAGCGTCGTCGAATAAGGCTCAGCCCCGTGCGTGGTCGCCCGGAATGCGCACCGTGAACTCGCGGCCCAGATAGCTGGCGGGGTTCAGGCGGGCCCCGCCACGGCGGATCTCGAAATGCAGGTGCGGACCGGTGGAATAGCCGGTGGAGCCCACCTTGCCGATGACCTGGCCGCCCGCCACCTCAGCGCCCACCTGCACGTCCACCGCGCTCATATGGGCATAGAAGCTGCGCAGGCCGTTGGGATGACGCACCTCAACATAGCGGCCATAGCCCGCGCGGTCATAACCGGCGGCGGTCACCACGCCTTCGCTGGTGGCCAGGATCGGCGTGCCGGTGGGCGCGGCGATGTCCACGCCCTGGTGCGCCCGCGCCGCCGCCTCGCCCGCCAGATGGCGGGTGCCGAAGCGGGAGTTGATGGGGTGATTTTTCACGGGCAGGTCGAACAGGATGATCCGCGTGGGCGGGCCCATGTCCTTGGCCTCGGCGATCACCGGCGGCGCGATCGGCTTTTCCTCAACCAGCGCGGGCGCCTCGACCGCCACATGCATGGCCTGGGGCGCGGCGGCCATGGCCATCACGGCGACGGCGGCCAGACCCATGGTCTGGCTGGTGTGGGTGAGGAAAGACCTCGCAGTCGGCAATAGTCGTCGCAAGCGGCGGCTCCGTCGGCGGCGTGACAAGCTCGTGAAAGCTCGATGGGAAGATCGCCGCGCGGGTCTGCGAGAGACCCGGAACCTTCAGGCAAGAAGGTCGGCGACCTGATCGAGCAGCCTTTATTGCGGACCGATGGGGCTATATCTGGGCGCCGCATGCGTCAGACTGTCGCACCCGCGCAACCTTCTGGGATCGTGACGGAAAAACGGCGGCGAGCATGGCCCGCCGCCGTCTCTCATCAGGCCTCGCCGTGGATCAGAACGGCAGCCGCAGGGTCACAGCGCCCACGTGGCTGTCCGCGGCTTCGGCGAAGCGGCCGCGATAGCCGATGTCCAGGTTCAGCCGCTCGCCGAGGCGGGCGTTGACCCCCAGATTGACCATGGCCTGCTGCGACAGCGGATTGTCGAACGCCGTGGACAGCGCCTGGGCCGGGTTAGCCGCGAGGCCGACGGTGACCGGATCGGCGTCGTCGTTGATCAGATCGCGATAACCGCCCTCGGCATAGAAGCCGAACGCCGGGCCGCCGCCTTCCAGACGCATGGCCACCTCGGCCGTCAGGCCTTCAACGGTGCGGTCGGCGATTTCGTGCCGGGCGGCCGGACCTTGCTCCACATAGCCGTCCACATCCGCGCTGACCCAGGCCAGGGCCGCACGGGGCGACAGGCTGACCCCGCCCATGTCCATCCAGGTTCCGGCCTGCAGCCTGGCCCCGGTGGTGACCGCGCGGGTCTTGCCCGAATGGGCCACGGGGGTCAGGGCCGTCAGGCGCGAGATGTCGTCAAACCGCGTGCTGGAGGCGCCCAGCACCCCGTTGACGAACCAGGCGTCCGAGCGCCAACCGGCCCACAGGTCCGCACCGACGGATTCAATATCCGCCGCCAGTCGCCCGGCGGTCAGATCGCCCTCGTCGAAACCGACGCCGACGCCGAACCGCCAGTTGGACGACGGCATGGCCTCGGCTTCGAAACGGGCGCCCCAGGTCTCCGTTTCGGCCGCCGCGATTGCGCCCCGGGCGTCGAACTCGGTCTGGTCATAGATCGCGGTGGCGCTGACGCCGCCGGAGCCTTCCACCCAGCCTTCGCGGCCCGACAGGCGGGACGAGCCGTCCTCCAGCGACCGCTCGCGGTGGCGGAACGCGGTCTCGCCCAGCACCGTGGTCTGGGCCCCGGCATCGCCGTAGTACATGTAATCCAGCGCCAGGTTCGCCAGCGCCCGGTGCCCCGTCGCCGTGGGATGCACGCCGTCGAAGTAGAAATAGCTGTCCGGATTGGCGCAGACCGTCAGGGTCGTCTGGTTGAAGCAGGCGTCCGTCGCGTTGCTCACCCCGAACAGGCCCGGATTGGCGGCGAAGAAGGCCGAGGCCGTCTCCAGATCCATCAGGATGATGTTGCTGTTGGAATTGGCCGCTGCGGCGGCGAACAGCCCCTGTCGCAGCGCTCCGTTGAAGGCCGCTGTCGCGCCCCCCGCCAGATTCTGGGCCGGGCCACCGCGGAACTGCGGCGTGGCGGCCAGGCTGGGCAGGTTCGAGACCAGCACCGTTCCGGCGCCGGCGCCCGCCACGGCGTTGACCAGGCCCGTAACCTCGGCGGCCGCGTCCGTGGCCTCCAGCGTCAGGTAACCGATGGGATCGGCCAGCGGTGTGGTGGCCACCACCTGAATGGCCTGAAAGATGTTGTTGGCGCCGCCCAGAATGCTGACCAGGTCGTTCGAGCCGAATGTGCCCCCGGCGCCCAGATAGGCCTGAAGCTGGACCTGCATGCCCGGCGGGTTCATGGCCGCATCGGTTCGAGCGCCGCCAAAGGCGTAGTTGACGCTGCCAGAGGTCGTGCCGAAGCCCGTCAGATCGAAGCCCAGCAGTTCGGTGAACACCCGCCCGTCCGAAAAGCGGCCGTTGAAGTAGAACGGCGCCGGCGGCTGGGTTCCCCCGGTGAAGGCGAACAGATTGCCGTTGTCGCTCAGGCTGTCGCCGAACACGACGAGCCGGTCATAGGACTGGGCCTGGGCTTGGGGGGCGGCGGCGAAGGCGGTGACGCCCAGGACGACGGCGAGCGCCGCCGCCGAAACGGTTTGACGAGACATGATCTTCCTCCCTTCGACCGTCAGCATGCGGTCGTTCAGGGCAGTGTGCGCCGACCAGCGGCGGACGCAAGATGCCGCTAGGGAAGGTTCAGTGCAGAATTCGGAACCGCAGGGTGCCCGGGATGGCCTTCAGGTCGGCCAGCAGGGCGCGGTCGTAGTCCCGGTCCACGTCAGCGATCACATAGCCGGTGCGCTCGTCGGTCTTCAGGTGCTGGGCCAGAATGTTCAGCCCGGCGTCCGCCAGCACCCGGTTGATGGCCGCCAGCACGCCCGCCTGATTGCGGTGGATGTGCAGCAGCCGGTGCCCGCCCGTCACCTCGGCCAGCTGGACGTTGGGCAGGTTGACGCTGAAGGTGGTGTCGCCCCGGTTCAGATAGCCCAGCACCCGCTCGGCGGCGAAGTCGGCGATGGCTTCCTGCGCCTCCTCGGTGGAGCCGCCGATGTGGGGCGTCAGGATGACGTTTTTCAGGCCCCTCAGCGGGCTGTCGAACGGGTCGTCATTGGTGCGCGGCTCCTCCGGGAACACATCCACCGCCGCCCCGGCCACCCGGCCCGAGCCCAGCGCCTGGGCCAGCGCCCCGATATCCACCACATGGCCCCGCGACAGGTTCAGCAGCAGGGCGCCCGGCTTCATGCGCGCGAATTGCTGCGGGCCCATCAGATTGGTGTTCGACTGGCGCCCGTCCACATGCAGGCTGACCACGTCCGCCTCGGCCAGCAGGGCATCCAGCGACCGCAGCCGCCGCGCATTGCCCAGGGCCAGCCGCTCCACCACGTCGTAGAACACCACCCGCATGCCCAGCGCTTCGGCCAGCACCGACAGCTGCGAGCCGATGGCGCCGTAGCCCACGATGCCCAGCGTCTTGCCACGCAGCTCACGCGATCCGGTCGCGGACTT
Organism: Brevundimonas sp.; assembly: GCF_047617075.1. Classification (GTDB taxonomy): domain Bacteria; phylum Pseudomonadota; class Alphaproteobacteria; order Caulobacterales; family Caulobacteraceae; genus Brevundimonas. The sequence continues at coordinate 54,274 of NZ_JBLGCI010000001.1, read as the reverse complement.
GTTCCAGGCGCCCCGGTGCATGGCGGCGGACTTGTCCACCACGTCGCGCATCAGGGTGACCGTCAGGCCGATGGCCAGCTCCACCACCGAGCGGGTGTTGGAATAGGGCGCATTGAACGCCGCCACGCCCCGGTCGGCCGCAGCCTCCAGATCGATCTGGTTGGTGCCGATGCAGAAGGCGGCCACCGCCATCAGCTTGTCCGCCGCCTCCAGCACCTTCGCCGAGACATTGGTCTTGGAGCGTACGCCCAGCACATGCACGCCCTTGATGCGCTCGATCAACGCATCCTCGTCCAGCGCGCCCTTCAGGGTTTCGACCGAATAGCCTTCCTCCCGCAGCCGCTGCACGGCCAGGAGGTGGATGTTCTCCAGCAGCAGGATCTTCATGCGGCTGCGCGGGAACGACCAGCGCCCGCTGAGACCTTCGGCGTGCAGCACCTCGTCCAGCGAGCGGGCTTCGGCGTCGGCGGCGGCCACCACCGGCTCGCGCCGCGCCACTTCGGTGAAGGCGTAGAAGCGGTCCACGACCCCGGCCTGCTTGATCACTGCGTCGTTCCAGCCGTCCCCGATCAGGATCACCGGGCCGGGCAGGTTCAGCGCCTTCAGCGCCTCGGCCTTGCCGCCCTCGCGGGACAGGGGATTGGTCTCGTCCACGCCGGTGACCCGGCCCTCGTCGTCATAGAGCAGGTCGTTGGCCAGCACCCGCGCGGGCGCCACACCCAGTTCGGCGGCCACCGGCGCGATGATCTCGCGGAAACCGCCCGACAGGATGATGATGCGGTCGGCATTCTCGGCGAAGAACCGCGCGTTGCGGCGCACCGAGGGCGTCAGCTCACCGAGGATGCGGCCGGCCAGCGCCTCCACATGGCTCCGGGTCAGCTGCAGCAGCTCCAAGCGCCGCTTCAGGGCCTCGCCGAAGTCAATGTCGCCCGCCATGGCCTGATCGGTCAGGCGCGACACGCGGGTGCGGATGGCGTCAGCTTCAGCGGACTCCCTCAGCACCAGATCTGCCAGCGCATCCAGCGTCTCCACCTTGACCAGGGTGGAGTCGAAATCCAGCACGACAAAAGGGGCGGCTGTGGAAGCGGAAGACGGCGAAGCGTTCATTCCGTTTCTTTAGCCGCCCCTTCGCGGGTGCAGCAATGCACGGAGGGTCCGATCAGGACCGATTCCGGGGCATTTTTTCTCTGAAGGCCGTTCAGCGGTCCTGCGCGCGGTGATGCTCCAGCGCCGCGGCGCCCACCGCAGCGGCGATCGTAGCCAGCGCCAGCAGCGCACCGCCCTCCCGCGCATGATCCTTGGCGAACTGGCCCGTGCGCACAGCGCCGTCGCGGGCCATGCGACCGGTCTTGCGGGCGCCGGCCTCGATCTCTTCCGACGGGAAGGCGTCGGCGGCGCGGTCGAACCAGCGGCGGGCGTCCTTGGCGGCGCGGCCGCCCCAGTCCTCGGCGTCGTCGCGGACCCGGTCGGTCCAGCGGCCCAGCCGGTCGGTTACGCTGGGCCGGCGACGCCAGTTACGCGGGTCGACGCGCTCGCGCAGGCGCTCATAGCGGGTGGGGCCGCTGCGCTGGGTCAGAAGCACAGCCGCGACGCCGGCCAGGGCGATCAGAGCCAGACCGCCTCCGGTGATGCCGGGGTGCATGCGGGCCTGAGCCAGAAGGCTGGACTGTCGAACCATCGGATAATGAACCTCTTCATAGAGACCGTCTTCCGTCGGGTCATAGAGCCCGTCGTCATAGGTCTGATAATCTGCACGCCGATCACGCATCATCGAGGGTCCGAAGCGCGCGAGCAGCGGTTCCGCCACACCGGGGAACAGCGAGTAGAACGCAGCCAGCACCGATGCGCTCCCGCCCACCGTGATTTCTCGCGTAGAATGGGTCGCGCAGTGCAGAATGGCCTCGGCCACCACATGGGCCGCATAGACCGGCTGGGGGTTGCGGACGGCCTCGCCGGTCAGGTTGCGGGCGTGTCGGGGATAGGGCGTATCCACCGCCGCCGGCTTGACCAGCGACACCTTCACCGGCGTCCCTTCGCGCAGCATCTCGATGCGCAGGGAGTTGGTGAAGCCCTTCACCGCATGCTTTGACGCCGCATACAGCCCCTGCACCGGGAACGGCGCGTCGGACAATGTCGAGCCCACATTGATGATGGCCCCGCCGCCGGGCCGGGCGCGCAGATGCTCCACCGCAATGATCGACCCGTTCACAACGCCCCAGTAGTTGGTGTCGAACAGGCGTTTGTGATCCTCCAGCGTCGTCTCGCGGATGGGGCCATAGATGGACACGCCCGCATTGTTCACCCAGGTGTCGATCCCGCCGAACAGCCGACGGCAATTGTCCGCCGCCTCCGCCAGCGCGTCATGGTCCGCCACGTCCGCCACCGCATAGGCGCAGCGTCCGCCCTCGGCCTGGATCTCCTCGCAAAGGGCCTTCAGGTCGCTTTCGCCCCGGGCGATCAGGAACACACAGGCCCCCGCCTTGGCCGCCCGCCGTGCGGTGGCCAGGCCGATGCCGGAGGTGGCGCCGGTGATGACGATGGCCTGTTTCGAAAGGGGCTTCAGCTTGGGTCTGCGGGACATGTATGGCCTTGCTGCACGGGTCGGAATCGGAACGGCCCGTCGTCGCGACGGGTTCCGCCCCTTATCATGGGCGATGATAGACACTATCTGACCGCGTCCGCCCGACAAACCAGAGGATATGCGCCTTGAGCGACGCCGCGCCCATTCATACGCCTGACGACGATCTGGCCGCCGCCTTCCAGATCGAGGGTTGGCCCGTGCGCGGCCGCCTGGTCCGCATGGGCCCGGCCGTGGACGCCATTCTGTCCGCCCACGACTATCCCGAGCCCGTGGCCGCCCTGCTGGGCGAAGCCTGCGCCCTGGCCGCCCTGGTGGGCTCCGCCCTGAAGTTCCAGGGCCGCCTGATCGTGCAGGCGCAAGGGGATGGCCCCGTGCGCTATGTGGTCGCCGACTACGACACGGCCGGAACCCTGCGCGGCTATTGCCGGTTCGACCCCGACGAGGTGGCGGAAGCGTCAAAGGGCTTCGCGCGGCCCGGGGCCAAGTCGTTGCTGGGCGAAGGCGTCTTCATCATGACGCTGGATCAGGGGTCGGACCGTGACCGGCATCAGGGCGTCACCCCCATCGAGGGCGAGACCCTGGCCCTGTGCGCCGAGACCTATTTCGCCCAGTCCGAACAGGTGCCCACTCGGGTCAATCTGGCCGTCGGCCGCGTCACTACCGATGCGGGCGAGCAATGGCGCGCGGGCGGGGCCATGATCCAGCTGATCGCCGGCGACGAGACGCGCGGCTCCACGGAAGAGGTGTGGGACCGCACCCGCGCCCTGTTCGCCACCCTGGGCGACGATGAGCTGGTGGACCCCACCATCACGCCGGAAACCCTGCTGTTCCGCCTGTTCCACGAGGACGGCGTGCGTCTGGAGGATCCGCAGGCCCTGGCCGCCGTGTGCCGCTGCTCGCCCGAGCGCGTCACCGGCATGCTGCGCTCGTTCCCCGAGGATCAGCGCGCCGAAATGGTCGAGGATGACGGCAAGATCCGCGTCACCTGCGAGTACTGCTCGACCACCTACGAGATCGAACCCGCGAGCGTCTGACGATCAGAGAATGAAACGGCTGAGGTCGGCGTTCTTCGCCAGATCGCCGACCTTTTCGCGCACCATGTCGCCGTCAAAGGTCAGGGTCTGGCCCGACAGGTCCGACGCCTTGAAGCTGGTTTCCTCAAGCACCCGCTCGATCACGGTCACCAGACGCCGCGCGCCGATGTTCTCCACCGCGCCATTGGCGGCCACCGCCGCGTCGGCCATGGCCTCGACGGCGTCATCGGTGAAGACAAGGGTCACCTCCTCGGCCGCCAGCAGGGCCTGATTCTGACGGATCAGATTGGCCTCGGGCTCGGTCAGGATGCGCTTGAAGTCATCACGGGTCAGGGCCTTCAGCTCGACCCGGATCGGCAGGCGGCCCTGCAGCTCGGGCAGCAGATCGCTGGGCTTGGCCACGTGGAACGCCCCCGAGGCGATGAACAGCACATGGTCGGTCTTCACCGGCCCGTACTTGGTTGAAACGGTGGTGCCCTCGATCAGGGGCAGCAGGTCGCGCTGCACCCCCTCGCGGCTGACGTCGGCGCCCGAGCGGTCGGACTTGGCCGCAACCTTGTCGATCTCGTCCAGAAAGACGATGCCCTCGTTCTCGGCCAGCATCACCGCCTCGCGGGTCAGGCTGTCCTGATCCAGCAGCTTGTCGCTCTCCTCGGTGATCAAGGGCGCCCAGGCGTCGCGCACCTTCAGCTTGACCGATTTGGTCTTGCCGCCGCCCATCTTGCCCAGCATTTCCGACAGGTTGAGCACGCCCATGCCCGCCCCGCCGGGCAGGTCGATGTTCTGGAACGGCGAGGCGGTGTCGGCCAGCGCCAGCTCGATCTCCTTGTCGTCCATCTCGCCGGCGCGCAGCTTCTTCTTGAAGGCGTCGCGGGTGGTCGGCTGCGAGCCCGGCCCGACCAGGGCGTCCAGGATGCGATCCTCGGCGGCGGCTTCGGCCTTGGCCTTCACGCCCGTGCGGCGATCCTCGCGCACCATCACCAGCGCCGCCTCCACCAGATCGCGCATGATCTGGTCCACGTCGCGGCCCACATAGCCCACCTCGGTGAATTTGGTGGCCTCAACCTTCAGGAACGGCGAGCCGGCCAGCCGGGCCAGGCGCCGGGCGATCTCGGTCTTGCCCACGCCCGTGGGGCCGATCATCAGGATGTTCTTGGGGGTGATCTCGTCGCGGATGTCCTCGGGCGCGCGCTTGCGCCGCCAGCGGTTGCGCAAGGCCACGGCCACGGCGCGCTTGGCGTCGTGCTGGCCCACGATGAAGCGGTCGAGTTCGGAGACGATTTCGCGGGGAGAGAGGTCTGTCATGGCGCACACATAGGCGCTGTGTGGCCGCAAAGGGAGGGGGGCATGCATCCAACCCGCCGCTGAACGGTTAAGCTGGCCAGAACATAACGCCGACCATCTGGAGTCCCATGACCAAGACCGCCCGCACCGCCCTCATCGAAATCCGTAATCCGACGCTGAAGGACGTGCCCCGCATCTATGACCTGGTCCAGAAAGTCTACGGCAACAGCGGCTACACGCGCGGCATGCTGCAGGGGCAGGTGGCGACTTTCCGCGAGGGCCAGTTCATCGTCGAATACGAGGGCGACCTGGTGGGCTACGCCGCCGGCTTCCTGATCGACGAAAAGACAGCCATGCAGGCCCACACCTGGGACGAGATCACCGGCGGCGGCTACGCCTCGCGCCATGATCCCAATGGCGAGTGGCTGTACGGTATGGAGGTGTGCGTCGATCCGGACGCGCGCCGCCTGCGCATCGGTCAGCGCCTGTATGACGCGCGGCGCGAGCTTTGCGAGCATCTGGAACTGAAAGGCATCGTCTTCGGTGGACGCATGCCGGGCCTGGATCGCAGGAAAAAGACCTATCCCTCGCCAGAGGAATATCTGGACGCCGTCACGGCGCGAAAGGCCAAGGACCCGGTGGTGGCCTTCCACCTGAGGGCCGGCTTCGAGCCCATAGGGGTGCTGAAGGACTATCTGCCCGCCGACCGCCAGTCCATGGGTCACGCCACCCACATGATCTGGCGCAATCCCTATTACCCCGAGGAGCGCGGCGCCAAGGGGGCGGTGTTCGCCTCCAAGGAAAACGTGCGCGTGGCGACGGTGCAGTTCCAGGCCCGCAAGGTCTCCTCTTTCGAGGAGTTCATGCACAATGTGGAATATTTCGTCGATGTGACGGCGGACTATCGCTCGGACTTCGTTGTGTTCCCCGAGCTGTTCACCCTCCAGCTGCTGGCGCTTGAGGAGAAGAAGCTGAATCCGGCCGAATCCATCGAGGCGCTGACCCGCTACACGCCGCGCTTCGTGGAGGAAATGTCCAAGCTGGCCATCAGCTACAACATCAACATCATCGGCGGCTCGCACCCCACCCGGACCGACGACGGCGAGATCCAGAATGTCGCCTATGTCTTCCTGCGTGACGGCTCGGTGCACGAGCAGGAGAAGATCCACCCCACGCCCAACGAACGGCACTGGTGGAACATCAAGGGCGGCGACATGGTCCACGCAATCCCGACGGACTGCGGCCCGATCGGGGTGCTGATCTGCTACGATTCCGAGTTCCCCGAACTGGCCCGCCGGCTGGTGGACGAGGGCGCGCGCCTGTTGTTCGTGCCGTTCTGCACCGACAACCGTCAGGGCTATCTGCGGGTGCGCTATTGCTCCCAGGCCCGGGCCATCGAGAACCAGTGCTACGTCACCCTGTCCGGCAATGTGGGCAATCTGCCCAACGTCGAGAACATGGACATCCAGTACGCCCAGTCCTGCATCCTGACCCCGTGCGACTTCCCCTTCGCCCGCGACGGCATCGCCGCCGAGGCGTCCGAGAATGTCGAGACGGTCACCGTGGCCGACCTGGACCTGTCCGACCTGGCCTGGGCCAAGGCCCAGGGCACTGTGCGCAACCTGCGCGACCGCCGCTTCGACCTCTACAAGACCGTCTGGAGCGACAAGGGCTAGGCGGCCATCGGCTAACGTCGACGCGAGAATCCGATGTCGCCCTCAGTCGACGGCGGTGATTTCCACGTCTTGCCCCGCCACGACGGCGCTGTCGCCGACCCGCTTGCCCATGAGGGCGCGCGCCAGCGGCGACACGTGCGACACCGATCCCTTCGCCGGGTCGGCCTCATCCTCGCCAGTAATGCGCCAGGTCTGGGTGCGGCCGTCCTCGCGCTCGATGGTCACCGAACCGCCGAAGCGCACGGCGCCGTCCGGGGCCGTCTCCACCAGCTGGGCGTTGCCACGCCGGGCGGACCAGTAGCGCAGGTCGCGCGTGGCCCGCGCCATGGCGGTGCGGTCCGCCTCGATGTCGCCCTTCGCCTGGGCCGCGGCATAGGCCGTGCGGGCGGAGGCCAGTTCGGCCTCGATCATGGCCAGCCCGTCCGGCGTCACCAGATTGGGATGGGCGGAGACGGGGCGATCGGGAAGATCGGCGGCCGTGGCCTCCAGATCCTCCTCGCGGGTGAAGGCCACGCTCATGGCCGCCCTCGCATGGGGTGCGTCATCAGGGTCATGTCAGAGAAAGGGTCAGCGCACGGACGGGTTCCACCGTCAGCTGCGCCACTCCTGAATGATCTCGTCAGAGCCGATGGGGGCGAAGGCCACATACTCGCGGCGGATGCGGATGACGCACAGGGGGCGCTGATCGGGACCGGCGCTCTGGCAGCGCACGGGGCGGCCGTCGGAGAAGGCGCCCAGACGCCCCTCGATGATCAGGTGGAAGCCTGTGGGGCGTTCCAGCGTCTCGCCTTCCTCCGCGCGGATGGCGGCCTGCCAGGGCCGGTCGCCGCGCTGGTTCACCCGCGAGCTGTCGGCCTCGAAGAAGGCGGCCAGACCCACGGTCTGGGGCGAGGCGGCCGGGGCGCCGCCCAGCGGATCGACGCGGATCGGCGGACAGCCGTCGCCGGTCATCCACGGGCGCGGAATCCAGAAGCCCTCCACCGCGTCATAGGGTCCGCCGCCCAGCTGGGCCACGAAGCCGGTCTCGGTCCAGTTCTCGGGCGTGGCCGACAGGCGGATGGTCGCGCCCTCGTCGGCGTATTCCCACCAGGCCCAGGCGTCCGATCCCGCCTGACGCGGTCCGAAACAGCCGAAGGGAATGCGAATGCGGAAATTGCGCCCGGCCAAGTCGGCCTCGCCCTCGGGCGCCGGCTCCCCGGCCGCATAGGCGGCGGTGGCCTGATCGACCATGTCCAGCAGTTCGGCCCGTGTCAGGGCGGGCGGCGGCAGGGGAATGGTCGGGGTCTGCACCGGCTCAACGACCTCCGGCTCGACCGCCGGTTCCGGCTCTTCGGGGGTGGGATCGCCGCGCAGCAGCATGACGCCCACGGCGCCCAGGATCATCACGAACACCACGGCCGCCAGGATCAGCCGCAGGCGGTTCGGATTAGACGGAGAGCTAGACATGAACGAACCCTAGCACAGACTTTGCGCTGCGACAGTCAGATCACGCAACGGAGTGTTGACGCAGGGCCTCGGGTCTGTGTCCTGATCCCATGACCTTCGATCAAATGCTCGCACTGGTGATTCTGGCGGCCGTGGTGGCCGCCCTGATTCATGGCAAGGTGCGCTCCGATGTAGTGGCCCTGACGGGGGCGGCGGCGCTGCTGGCCACGGGCGTGATTCGCCCGGTGGAGGTGCAGGGCGCCTTCGCCAGCCCGGCCATCATCGCCCTGGCCAGCCTGTTCGTCATCGCCTACGCCATCGAGTTGTCGGGCCTGCTGGACTGGCTGATCCAGCGCGCCATCATCCTGTGCCGGCGGATCGGCGTACTGGGCGTGTGGCTGACCATGGCCCTGTGCGGGGCCGGGTCCGCGTTTCTGAACAATACGCCCATCGTGGTGCTGGCCGCGCCGGTGGTGCGGGACATGGCCCAGTCCCTTGGGCATTCGCCCAAGCGCTATCTGATTCCCCTGTCCTATCTGACCATCATGGGTGGGGCCTGCACCCTGATCGGCACCTCCACCAACCTGCTGGTCAACGATATGGCCAGGAACGCCGGTCAGCCCGCCTTCGGTATCTTCGAGATCACCTCCGTGGCCCTGATCATCGGGGCGGCGGGGGCGGCCTATCTGTTCCTGCTGGGCGGCCGGACCCTGGCCAAACACGCCGACGACGAACGCGGCGCGGCGGATCAGGACGCGGCGGATTCCGGGGTCGGCTTCGTCGGCGACGCCGAGCTGTTCGCCAAGCACCGTCCGCTGGACCTCTCCCGCGCCCTGGTGTCGGCCGGGGTGTTCGCCGGGGTGGTCATCGTGGCGGCCATGGGTTGGGCGCCCATCGCCGCCTCGGCCTTCGCCGGGGCGGTGCTGCTGGTGCTGCTGGGCACCATCAACGCCGACGAGGCCTACCGGGGCCTGCGCCCCGAGGTGCTGCTGCTGATCGCGGGCATGGTGGTGGTGGGCCTGTCGTTCGAGGTGACGGGCCTGGCCTCGGCCATCACCGGCGGCCTGATCGGCCTGATCCAGCCGCTGGGGCCGTGGGGCGCCCTGTTCCTGCTGTACGGCTTCGTGCTGCTGACCACCGAGGTGCTGTCAAATGCGGCGGTGGCGGTGCTGCTGACGCCGCTGGCGGTGGCCCTGGCCGACAGCCTGGGCGTCGACGCCCGGCCCTTCATCGTGGCCGTTATGATGGCCGCCAGCGCCGCCTTCGCCACGCCGTTCGGCTACCAGACCAACGTCATCGTCTATCAGCTGGGCAATTACAGCTACATGGACTTCGTGCGGGTGGGCCTGCCCATGAACCTGATCACCTGGGCGGTGGGCGGGCTGACCATTCCGCTGTTCTTCCCCTTCTGAGCCGTGGCGCGGGTCACCATCATCGGCGCGGGGCCGGCCGGCCTAATGGCCGCGGAGACCCTTGCCCAGCGCGGCCACGGCGTCACCGTGCTGGAGCGCATGCCCTCGGTCGCGCGCAAGTTTCTGATGGCCGGGCGCGGCGGGTTGAACCTGACCCATTCGGAGCCGATCGCGCCGTTTCTGGGCCGCTATGGCGAGACCGCTGATCGCCTCGCGCCTTTTATCGACGCCTTTCCGCCCGCCGCCCTGACCGCCTGGGCCGAGGGTCTGGGCCAGCCGGTGTTCACCGGAACCAGCGGCCGCATATTTCCCCGCGCCATGAAGGCCTCACCCCTGCTGCGCGCATGGCTGACGCGGCTGGCGGATCAGGGCGTGGAGGTCCGCACTCGCCAGCATTGGCGCGGCTGGGATGACCAGCGGCGCCTGATCGTCGCCGGGCCGGACGGAGAGCGCGCCGAGACGGCCGACGCCGTGGTGCTGGCCCTCGGCGGCGCCAGCTGGCCGCGGCTGGGATCGACCGGCGAATGGGCCGAATGGCTGAGCGCGCGGGGCGTCCCGGTCGCCCCCTTTCGCCCCGCCAACAGCGGCTTTCTGGCTGACTGGAGTCCGGCCTTCATCGCGCGCTTCGCCGGTCAGCCGCTGAAAGGGGCCGCCTTCACCTTCGACGGCCGAACCGTGCGCGGCGACGCCATGATCGCGGCCTACGGCATCGAGGGCGGGGCGATCTACGCCCTGTCCGCCCCCTTGCGCGATGCTGTCCAGCGCGACGGCCGCGCCGTCCTGACCCTCGACCTGAAGCCGGACCTGGCCCTCGCGGCCCTCACTGACCGGCTGGCGCGCCCGCGCGGGTCCCAGTCCCTGTCCAACCATCTGAGAAAGGCCGCCGGCCTGCCCCCCGTCGCCATCGGCCTGCTGCGTGAAACCGGCGACGCCCCGCCGACCGACCCGGCCGCCCTGGCCGCCCGCATCAAGGCCGCGCCCCTGACCCTGACCGGGGTGCAGGGGCTGGAGCGCGCCATCTCCAGCGCGGGCGGGATCGCCTGGGATGCGGTGGACGACCGCCTGATGCTGACCGCCCTGCCCGGCGTGTTCGCAGCCGGCGAGATGCTGGACTGGGAGGCGCCCACCGGCGGCTATCTGCTGCAGGCCTGTTTCGCCACCGGCCGCGCGGCGGGCCTCGGCGCGGCGGACTGGCTGGGCTGAATTCGGCCGCCGGGGTCGACTTCGCCCGTCTCGCCGGGCAGCCTTGGGGCGATCCCTGACCGAGCCCGAGAACCCCATGTCCCTGCGCCGCGCCCTCATTCCCGCACTGTCCGCCGCCATTCTGGCCGCCTGCGCCCAGTCTTCGGACGGCCCCGAAATCGCCGTCGATGCGGATCGCATGAACGATTACGTCCGGGTGCTGGCCTCGGACGAGTTCGAGGGGCGCGGCCCCGCCGGACCCGGCGAACAGCCTACGGTCGACTATCTGGTGGAGCAGTTTCAGGCCCTGGGCCTGCAGCCCGGCGGCCCCGACGGCCAGTGGGTCCAGACCGTGCCCCTCAGCCGCACGACCCAGGACGGCCCCGCCACCATCACCGCCGCCGCCGACGGCTGGACCCGCACGCTGGAGCGCGGCCCCGACATTCTGGTCAGCAGCGACCGCCCCGAAACCCGCATCACCGTCACCGACGCCCCGCTGGTGTTCGTCGGCTACGGCGTCAGCGCGCCCGAGCGCGACTGGGACGACTTCAAGGGCGTGGACCTGACCGGCAAGATCATGGTGGTTCTGGTCAACGATCCGGACTTCGAGGTTCCGGAGGACCACCCCACGGCGGGCCTGTTCGACGGGAACGCCATGACCTTCTATGGCCGCTGGGTCTACAAATTCCAGGAAGCGGCCCGTCAGGGCGCGGCCGGGGTGCTGGTGATCCACGAGGATTCCGGCGCCGGCTATGGCTGGAGCGTACTGCAGAACTCCGCCCCGGCGCCCAAGCTCGACATCGTGCGCGAAGACCCGAACGCCGATCGCGCCCCCTTCCAGGGCTGGATCCAGCGTGAACAGGCCGAGGCCCTGCTGGAACAGGCCGGTCTGGACTTCGATACGCTGAAGGCCGCCGCCCAGCAGCGCGACTTCCAGCCGGTGGAGCTGGACGGCGTCACCCTGTCGGTGGACTTCGGCCAGACCGTGGACCGCATCGAAACGCAGAACGTGGTGGCCCGCGTGGACGGCGCCGACCGCCCGGACGAGACGGTCATCTACGGCGCCCACTGGGACGCCTTCGGCCGCGCCACCCCCGATGCGGACGGAGACGACATCTACAACGGGGCGGTGGACAACGGGACCGGCCTGGCCGCCCTGCTGGAGCTGGCCCGCCTGTTCGCGGAAGGCCCCGAGCCGGAACGCTCGGTGATCTTCATGGCCTGGGCGGCGGAAGAGCCGGGCCTTCTGGGCGCCGAGTACTATGCGGTCAATCCGCTGGCGCCGCTGGAGACCACGGTGGCCAACATCAACATGGACTCCTTCCTGCCCGGCGACGAGATCGACCCGCAGGTCGTCATCATCGGCCCGGGCAAGAGCCAGCTGGACGCCATTCTGGAGCGCCATGTGGAGGCGGCGGGCCGCACGGTGATCCCGGACCCGGCGCCCCACGCCGGCGCCTTCTACCGCTCGGACCACTTCCCCCTGGCGCGCCGGGGCGTGCCCGCCCTGTTCGCGGCGGCGGACTTCACCGGCCACAACGAGGCCAGCCGCGACTATGTGCAGAACCGCTATCACCAGCCGTCCGACGAGTGGGACGAGAGCTGGACCATGGACGCCGCCGCCGCCAATGTTCAGTTGCTGTTCGATGTGGGCGCCGAGCTGGCCAACTCCGACGTCTGGCCCGAATGGACCGAGGGCGACGAGTTCGAGGCGGTGCGTCAGGCCTCCGCGGCGTCGCGTCGCTAGCGCGCGGCTACGTCGGGGCGTAGAACGCAGGTCATGGCAAACCTGTTCGACATCCTGATCCTGCTGGCCATCGGCGCGGTGGCCGTTACCCTGCTCATGGGCATCTATTCGCTGTACCGCGGCGGCGACTTCGCCCGGTCCCATTCCAACAAGCTGATGCGCCTGCGCGTGGCGCTTCAGGCCGTGGCCGTAATCCTGCTGGTGGCGGGCATGTGGTGGAAGACCCAGAACGGAGGCTGATCCGCCCATGGTGGTGCTGAACAAGATCTACACGAAGACCGGCGACGACGGCGCCACCCGCCTGGCCAACGGCGCGCCCACATCCAAGTCCGACCTGCGGGTCGAGGCCTACGGCGCGGTGGACGAACTGAACGCCGTCATCGGCCTGTGCCGCCTGCACACCGCCCAGCATGACCGCATCGACGCCAAGCTGGCCCGCGTCCAGAACGAGCTGTTCGACCTGGGCGCAGACTTGGCCACGCCCCACGACCCGCCGCCCCAGTGGGAGGCCCTGCGCATTGTGGCGTCCCAGGTGGAGCGGCTGGAATCCGAGATCGACGAGATCAACGAAGCCCTGAAACCGCTGGACAGCTTCATTCTGCCCGGCGGGTCGCCCCTGTCGACCCACCTGCACCTGGCCCGCACCGTCTGCCGCCGCGCCGAGCGCGAGGCCGTGCGCCTGGTGGAGTCCGGCCAGACCGTCACCCCCGAGGCGGTGATCTACCTGAACCGCCTGTCCGACCTGCTGTTCGTCGCCAGCCGCCGCGCCAACGTCAACGGCGCCGAGGATGTGCTGTGGAGGCCCGGCGCGACCCGCTGACAGGCCCGACCTAATCCAGCCGCTCGTAGGCCGGCAGCGTCAGAAATTCCTCGCAGGTCTCGGCCAGGCACAGGTCAGTGAACAGGCGCACCGCCTCTTCCAGATGGGACAGATCCTTCGGCATGCGCCGGATCTCGTCCTCGATCAGGGCCCGCACCAGCGCCTCGTCCACCACCCGGCCGTCGTCCAGATGGGCGGCCAGCTTGCGCCACTGCCACACCTGGGTGCGGCTGATTTCGGCGGTGGCGGCGTCCTCCATCAGGTTGAACAGGGGCACCGCGCCGCGTCCGCCCAGCCAAGCCTCGGTGTACAGAATCCCCACGCGGATGTTCTCGCGCAGACCCGCCTCGGTGCGCGGTCCCTGATGGATCTCCAGCAGACGCTCGCGGCCGATCTCCTGACCCGACAGAGGCCGCTCCAGCTGGTTTGAGCCGGGCATCAAACGGTCGAACACCTCCATGGCCACGGGGACCAGATCGGGGTGCGCCACCCAGGTGCCGTCGTGGCCGTTGGACGCCTCCCGCTCCTTGTCCGCCTTGACCTTGGCGAAGGCGGCGGTGTTGGCGGCCTCGTCATTCTTGACCGGAATCTGGGCCGCCATGCCGCCCATGGCGAAGGCGCCGCGCCGGTGGCACGCATCGATCAGCTTCAGGGAATAGGCGTTCAGGAACGCATCGCCCATGACCATGGCCGAGCGGTCCGGCGTCAGGAAGTCAGGGTTGCCGCCCAGCCGCTTGATGGTCGAGAAGATGTAGTCCCAGCGGCCGCAGTTCAGACCGACGATGTGGTCCTTCATGGCGTGCAGGATCTCTTCCATCTCGAAGGCCGCGGTGATGGTCTCGATCAGGATGGTGGCCTTGAAGGTCCCGTGCGGTATCTCCAGCCCGTCCTGCGCCGCGCGGAACACCTCGTCCCACAGGGCCGCCTCCTCCATGGTCTCCAGCTTGGGCAGGTAGAACCACAGGCCTGATCTCGCATTCATCGCCGCCTTGGCGTTGTGGAAGGCGTACAGGCCGAAGTCGAACAGGGCGCCCGACACAGGCTTGCCGTCCACGGTCATGTGCCGCTCCGGCAGGTGCCAGCCGCGCGGGCGAACCTTCAGCACCGCGCGCTTGTCCTTCAACCGGTAAGCCTTGCCGGTCTTCGGATCATCGAACGACAGGGTTCCCGCCCACAGGTCCTTCAGATTGACCTGCCCCTCCACCTGATTGGTCCAGGTGGGGCTGGTGGCGTCTTCGAAGTCGGCCATGAAGACCTTCGCCCCGGAGTTCAGGGCGTTGATGACCATCTTGCGGTCCACCGGGCCCGTGATCTCCACCCGCCGGTCCAGCAGTTCCGCCGGGATCGGCCCGACCCGCCAGTCGCCCTGACGGATATGGGCGGTGTCCGCCCGGAAGTCCGGCGTCTCGCCCACGTCGAACCGCGTCTGCCGCGCGTCCCGCTCGGCCAGCAGCGCCAGCCGCCGGGCGTCGAAACGCCGGTGCAGATCGGCCACGAAGGACAGCGCTTCCGGCGTCAGGATCTCGCCCGCGCGGCCCTCGACGGGGCCGGTGACGCGGATGGCGGGGTCGGTCAGGGTGTCCAGCGGCATGTCGTATCTCTTTCTTCAGCCTCGGCGTCCCCTCTCCCGGTGGGAGAGGGCTGCGCGCAGCGGAATGCGAAGCAGTCCGCTCCTTTGCGCGCAGGGTGAGGGTCCGGTGTTTCCCAGCCGGACCACCCGACCCTCATCCCCCGCGCGCAGAACCTTCTGCTACGCTCAGGTGCGCGGGTCCCCCTTCTCCCATCGGGAGAAGGAGACGCTACTCATATCCGTGCGCGGCCTCGTTGATGACCAGCGGCGGCATGGCGTTGAAGTCCACGGCCACCGGCTGGGGGATGCGCGCCTGATAGGTCTTGATGACATGGGCCATGCGGTGACGCACCTCCCGCTCGGCGGCGCTCTTCCCGTCCAGCGCCAGCGGCGCCAGGCAGAAGTCGATGATGGCGTCGGCGCTTCTGATCTCGGTCATGATGGTGCTCCTTATTCCGCCGCCACGAACTGGGCGGTCTCGGTGGAATCCTTCAGGGCGGTGGTGGACGAGTTCCCCGACGAGATGGTCATGGCCACCTGATCGAAATAGCCGGTGCCCACCTCACGCTGGTGCCGGGTGGCGGTGTAGCCAGCGGCCTCGTTGGCGAACTCGCGCTGCTGCAGCTCGGAATAGGCCGCCATGCCCCGGTCGCGATAACCCTGGGCCAGCTCAAACATGCCGTTGTTCAGGCTGTGGAACCCGGCCAGGGTCACGAACTGGAACTTGTAGCCCATGGCCCCCAGCTCGCGCTGAAATTTGGCGATGGTCGCCTTGTCCAGCTTGGCTTCCCAGTTGAACGAGGGCGAGCAATTGTAGGCCATCAGCTTGCCGGGATGTTCCTTCTGAACCGCCTCGGCGAACCGCTTCGCATCGTCCAGATCCGGATGCGAGGTCTCCCACCACAAGAGGTCGGCGTATTTCGCATAGGCCAGACCGCGCGCGATGCAGTGGTCCAGACCCGTCCCGGCCTTCAGGCGATAGAAGCCCTCCGGCGTGCGGTTCTCGCGGTCGATGAAGGGGTGGTCCCGTTCGTCCACGTCCGAGGTGATCAGCTGGGCGCTCTCCGCGTCGGTGCGCGCCACGGTCAGGGTCGGAACCCCCATGACGTCGGCGGCCAGACGGGCGGCGATCAGGTTGCGCTCGTGGGCCTGGGTGGGGATCAGCACCTTGCCGCCCAGATGGCCGCACTTCTTCTCGGAGGCCAGCTGGTCCTCGAAGTGCACGCCCGCGGCGCCCGCCTCGATGAAGGCCTTCATGATCTCGAAGCTGTTCAGCGGCCCGCCGAAGCCGGCCTCCGCATCCGCCACGATGGGGGCGAACCAGTCCCGCTTCGCCCCGCCCTCGCCGTGCTCGATCTGGTCGGCGCGCTGCAGGGTGCGGTTGATGCGGCGGCACAGCTCCGGCGCCGCATTGGCCGGATACAGCGACTGGTCCGGATACATGGCCGAGGCGGTGTTGGCGTCCGCCGCCACCTGCCAGCCGGACAGATAGATGGCCTTCAGCCCCGCGCGGACCATCTGCATGGCCTGGTTGCCGGTCACGGCCCCCAGCGCATTGATGAAGGGCTCGGTATGCAGCAGCTCCCACAGGCGGTTGGCGCCGCGCTCGGCCAGGGTGTGCTGGATGGGGAAGGAGCCGCGCAGGCGCAGCACCTCCTCGGGGCCATAGGGACGCTCGATCCCGTCGAACCGTCCCTCGGGGGCGCCCGGAACCAGTTCCGCGAAAGTGGTCATGATGTGTCTCCGACAACCGATCTTGCGGCTGCATCGCCGCGTCGCTGGCCAGAAAACACGCTGCCGCCCGGATTGTAACAGCCACACACCCGCCTTTCGCGCTTATTGGTCACATCGTGACTAGCATTATCCAGTCACTTCATGACATCATGACCGAATGAGCGACGACGCCGACCGCAAACTGTTTCTGGGCGGACGCCTCAAGCGGCTGCGGCGCGAACTCGCCCTGTCGCAGACGGCCATGGCCGCGGATCTGGGGGTCTCGCCCAGCTATCTGAACCACATCGAGCGCAACCAGCGCCCCGTCTCGGCTCAGCTCCTGCTGCGGTTGGCGGAAACCTATGACGTGGACCTGCGGGCCTTCGGCGGCCAGACCGGTCCCGGCGGCGAGGCGGCGCTGGCCGAGGTCTTCGCCGACCCCCTGTTCCAGGGCATCCCCATCCCGCGCCACGAGATCCTGCAGCTGGCCGAGGATCTGCCCGGCGCCGCCGACGCGGTGGTGCGCCTGTACCGCGCCCTCTCGCAGGGCCGCCCCGCCGCCCCGGCCGCCGAGACCGCCGGCCCCGCCGACTGGGTCCGCGACCACATTCAGGCCCGCCGCAACCACTTCCCCGAACTGGACCTGATGGGCGAGGCGCTCAGCCATGATCTGGCGCCCGACCCCGCGACGCTTCAGACCGCCGGGCCCGAGGCCCTTATCCGCGAGCGGCTGAAGGCCCGCCACGACATGGGCGTGCGCGTCATGCCCGCCGAGGTGATGGTGGAATGGACCCGCCGCTTCGACCCGCACCGCAAGCGGCTGCTGGTCTCCGAGGTGCTGTCCCCCGCCTCGCGCGCCTTCGCCCTGGCCTATCAGCTGGGCCTGATGGAGCACGGCGGCGAGCTTCAGGCCCTGGTGGATCAGGCCGCCCCGCCGGACGCCGCCTCGGCGCGCCTGCTCAAGGTCTCCCTGGCCAACACCCTGGCCGCCGCCGTCCTGATGCCCTACGGCGCCTTCCAGGCCTTGGCCGAACAGAGCGGCTATGACATGGACCGCCTGTGCGCCCGCTTCGGCGTCTCGTTCGAACAGGCGGCCCACCGGCTGACCACCCTGTCGCGGCCCACGGCGCGCGGCGTGCCCTTCTTCTTCATCCGCGTGGACCGGGCGGGCAATGTGTCCAAGCGCTACGCCTCGTCCGCCTTCCCCTTCGCCCGCTTCGGCGGCGGCTGCCCCCGCTGGCGCCTGCACGACGCCTTCGGCTCCCCCGGCCGGGTCCTGACCCAGATCGTGGAGACCCCCGACGGCCAGCGCTGGTTCACCCTGGCCCGCACGGTGCCGCGACAAGGGACCCACGACCACGACCTGGCCGTGGGTCTGGGCTGCGAGCTCAAGCACGCCCACCGCCTGATCCACGCCCGCGGCCTCAATCTCGACGCCCCCGAGGTCACCGGCATCGGCCCCGCCTGCCGCCTGTGCGACCGACACCCCTGCCCCCAACGCGCCGAACCGCCCCAGGGCCGCCCCCTCACCGTCGACGACTGGGCCAAGTCGGTGAGTCCCTATCCGTTCGCGGCGGGGTAGCGGGGCGCCCCGCCACAGCCCCCGGAAACCCTCCCGATCACTCCGGGCGCGGCATCACGATGGTCCGGGGCGTTTGAAGCGCCTCCAGCGCCGCCCTCTGGGACAGGAACAGGGTCCTGGCCGCCGCCCCCTGCGCACAGGCGTCAAAGCCCGAAAAGGGCAGCACGCGATCCAGATGTTCGATCAGCCCGTCCACGGCGTCGGCGTCCATCCAGTCCGGCGGGCTGTCGCGATCAAGGCGCTCCATATAGGCGGCCACATGCACCGCGTGATGCTGGTCGGGCCGCTGGATGCAGTCGCGCATCAGGGCGTGCAGCGGCGTTTCAGCGGCGTCGGCCGGAAACATCAGCACCGGCACGGCGTACAGGGTCGGGCCCGGCCCCGACCAGTTGTTGACGAAGCCGGCGGTGGCGTAGCCGTCCGCCAGACCCGCCGCCGAGACCCGCACCTGTCGCGCATCGCGAAACACCCCGCCGCCCAGCGGATGGGTGAGGATCAGCCGCCTCTCGTTGCGGCCCTCCAGGATGAAGCCGCCGTCCGCCCCCGTAACCACCGTCGGCGCATCGGCAAGGCCGGCATGGCGCACCTGAGCGCCCTCCACCGGCTGACCCGTTCCGGCATGGATCACCACGCCCCGCGTATCCGGCGCCAGAACCCCGTCGCTTTGGGTGATGCAGGCCGTCAAGCCGAGAGAGGCCACGAGCGCCGCCAGGCTCTTCACCGCCGAACTGATCATCCCGCGCCCCTCGCCGTCACTGGAACCGTCAGCTTATGGCCGCCGCCCCTGACCGCAACACACGGAACCTGTCGGGGCGCCTCGCCCCGAACGCGCCCGGAATTCCCCATTTTCGGCGACCAATCCCGCAGCCCGCCCGTCCCGGCTCTCCGCTGCGCTCCGGCCGGGATGACAAAAGGAGCGGCTCTCCGCTGCGCTCCGGCCGGGATGACAAAAGGAGCGGCTCTCCGCTGAGCTCCGGCCGGGATGACAAGGGCCCCGGCGCGATCAGCCCTTCAGCGACCTCAGCATCAACTCGTGCCGCCACGCCGCCACATCGGCCAGGGCCCGGTCCAGTTCGTTTTGCACCCGGTCCAGCCCGACGCCGTCTCCGGCCTCCGCTTCGGCGCAGGCGCGGGCCAGGTCGCCCGCCCCGATGCCCGCCGCCGCGCCGCGCAGGGTATGGGCCGCGTCGCGCCAGCCGTCGGTCCCGGCCTGAAGCATCGGAGCCCAGATAGCCGCCTGTTCCGCGAACAGGGCCAGCACCTCCTCGGACACCCCGTCGTCGCCGCCGGTGGTCCGCTCCAGCACCGAAAAATCCACCGCCCCGCTCACATCCCGCCTGGCCATCACGCCCTCCGTTCCCGTTCGTCATCATGACCGACGCAAAAGCCTTGCGAAAGCATTCGCGACCTAGTAGGTGGTCCGCCCTTCGCAGGACATGTCCGGCGAGGCGTACGATGGTTCGGGTGATTAGCTCAGTTGGTAGAGCAGCTGACTCTTAATCAGCGGGTCGTAGGTTCGAACCCTACATCACCCACCATCGTTTCCCAATAAAAACAGCAAGTTAAACCTCTCCGGAGGTGCCCTTCCGTTCTAGCTTGGCCGTTTAGAACGGTATTTAGAACGGTGCTTTCGGCTGACGTTCACGGCTTTTAAGAACGAGTGACTTCTTCGTGATGGAGGAAACCGCCCCGCCTTTTCACGGTGCGAATCCCTCGGGTCGCGTCCGCCTGCTGTTCGGGGGATGATGGTCCGAACTGAGACGGAGGTTCGCCGTGAGCGCACGGGTCGGTCAGCGATTTCTACGCACCCCGCAAGCAGGGGAATATCTGGGCCTCTCAAGCCGAACGCTCGAGAAGCACAGAACCTACGGCACGGGGCCCGTGTATCGAAAGCTCGGCGGACGCGTGGTCTACGATCTCGACGACCTTTGCCAATGGGCCGACAGCGGTCTTCGAGCCTCGACATCCGATCCTCATTCCGGTCCGCATCCGGCGTCACCGCGCGCCTAGCCTTGTCATCCGCCCTCATTTAGACTCGTGAATGGCGGGTTCCGGAACGGGTAGGCGCTGGTCTTGAGTCAGGGGACGCTTAGCGTCGACGGCGACCAGGGTCGAAACGCCGGGCTTCATCACAGAAGTTCCTGGCCCGCCCCCTTCCCTCATCATCGTGCTTCGATCAAACCTTGTCGAACAGCCGACGCGACAGCCTCAATTCGCGTTCGAACCTTCAGCTTGGAGCAGACTTTCTCAAGGTAGCTGTCCACCGTGCGCGGCGACAATGAGAGGATGGTCCCAATGTCTGCGGAGCTTTTCCCGCGACACACCCACTGCAGACACTCCTGTTCGCGAGGGCTCAGCGAGGCCGGGGGCAGCTGGGGTTCCGGGTCTTCGGCATTAGCTTCCATGCTACACCAGTGGTTGACTCGGTCCATCCGTACACGGCGGATCGAAGCGCGAGCAACGTCAATGTTTTGCGGCTTTCCCGCAGGTTTCTTGCGGTCCTGCCAACCTTGTCGGACGGTTGAACCCGCAGCCGTCGGCGACTACAGCCCTCCGGTCGGGCGCCGTGAGATAGGCGCGGAGCTGGAGCCGGGGTTCGCCCATGGCGGAGGCAGCGCTGCGCGTCGAAGTATCGGGCCTCGTTTCGCGAGGATTCCAACGCCCGACCCCTCCGCCTTGCGTCAGGATTCCGTTTGATTCATGCTCTAGTGTCGGCGTGCGCGCCGATAGGGGCTTGGAATCCCCTGTGCGAAGTCAAACTCAAACGACGCGCGCCCCGCGCGCTTGTCGCTTGTCGACGGAGAGAGCCCGTGCGTCCGCACGGCGGCGACCCGTCTGATCTCGTCTGCGGATTCCCCGTCCTTCCCTGAAGGTCGGAGAGGTGCGTTGACCGATACCAAAGAGCTGGAACCGGAAGCAGCGGAGGGCCTAAACGGCCTGTATCGCCGCTATGCCGGCTGGCTCGATGGGCGGCTCAGGGCGCACGTGGGCGCCGACCAGGCAGCCGACGTGGTTCAAGAGACTTATCTGCGGGCCGCGCCCTATCGGAGCGCGGACATCCGACACCCCAAGTCTTTCTTGCTGCGGATTGCGCTCAATCTGGTTCGTGACGAGAGCCGGCGCCTGAAACGACAGCACGAGGCATTGGGCGATTTTGGTCAAGAGCAGAGTGGGGCCGCTTCTCAGGCGGAACAGCTGATGCTGAAGCAAATCATCCTTACCATGCCGCCGCTGTATCGGGACATCTTCGTATTGAGCCGCTTTGGCGGTATCTGCGTAACGTCAACTCGGGCCACCCCGGTTCGATCACCACGGTGCACGCGGATTCCGCCGCCCTGGCCTTCGAACAACTCACCCTGCTGGTCCGGGAATCCGAGGGCGGACGCGATCTGCCGCGCGAGGACATCCGCGCCCTGCTCCATCTGCTGGTCGATGTGGTCGTGCAGATGAAGAAGAGCGACGGCCGGTTTCGGATCACGGAGGTCTGGCATGACCCGCTTCGAAAGCGCCGGTCCGGCGACTAGAGCGGCGCTGGTCGCCGCCACCGTCTTGATCGGCCTTGGCTTCATCGCGTTCGGCGCGATGACCGTGGCGCTCATCGGTCTTGGCCGGTTCTCGGGAGACATTGACCCTGCCCGCATTCCCACCTGGTTTTGGTATTACCGGCACGATCCAGAGGTGCGTCGTTGGTTGACCATCGGCGCCGGCTCGACGGCGCTGGCCGCCCTGATGATCGGGGCCGGCGCCCTGCTCAACCGCCGACGTACCTTGCACGGTGCCGCGCGCTGGGCGTCGGCCTCGGAACAACGCCGCGCGGGCCTGCGCGCCCGCCAGGGCTTGATCCTCGGCCGCTCCGGCGACGGCCTCCTGATCGCCGACGGTCCCGACCATGTCATGCTCTATGCGCCCACGCGCACCGGCAAGGGCGTCGGGGTCGTCATCCCCAACCTGCTCGCCTGGCCCGGCTCCACGGTCGTGTTGGACATCAAACGTGAGAATTTCGCGGCGACCGCCGGCTATCGCGCCGAGGCGGGCCAGCGGGTCCTGTTGTTCGATCCGTTGGCGGCAGACGGTCGGACGGCACGCTTCAACCCGCTAGGTCACATCGACCGGACCGATTCCGTCGCGGTGGTGGACGAACTTCAGCGCATGGCGTCGATGCTGTTCGTCGGCAGCGAACACTCTGACCCATTCTGGTCGGAGGCGGCCCGGACCGGCTTCATCGGCGTCGGCGCCTTCGTGGCCGAGACGCCGACGCTGCCGTTCACCCTGGGCGAGATGTTCCGGCAACTAACTCAAGCCGATCCCCGTGGGCGCTTCCCCGGGCTGATCCGACGTCGGCGCGACGAGGGATCGCCGCTATCGCCCGGCTGCGTCTCCGCGTTGAGCGACTTTTGCTCCTCCAGCGAAAACACCTTCGCCTCGATCCGCCAGACGATCACCACCCGGATGGGCCTCTGGCTCAATCCAGCCGTCGATGCCGCAACCAGTACAAGCGATTTCGATCTGCGGGATCTGCGCCGAGGGCGCGTATCGCTTTATCTCGGCGCATCGCCGGACAATATGCTGCGTGTCGCGCCCCTCTATGGACTGCTGTTCCAGCAACTCGTCGATCTGAACAGCCGAACCCTGCCCGGCCCGTCGGATCGGCCCGTTCTGGTTTTGCTGGACGAGTTCGCCCGATTGGGTCCGGCGCCCGTACTGGCCCACGCCTTCGCCTGGGCCGCCGGCTACGGCCTGCGGCTGCTGCCGGTGATCCAGAGCCCGGCTCAGCTCCGCGCGCTTTACGGCCCCGATGTCACCGAAGAGATTCTGACCAACTGCGGCCTCGAGATCGTCTTCGCGCCCAAGGAACTGAAGGTCGCCCAGGACCTCAGCGAGCGGCTCGGCTATTACACCTATCGCGCTCGAAGCCGCAGTCGGCCGAGCGGGCTCGCCGCGGGACGGCGAAGCCTGACGGACTCCGACCAGCGCCGCGCCCTGATGCTGCCGCAAGAACTGATGCAGATGCACGCTGACAGGCTCATCGTGCTGAAGGCCGGGCTGCCGCCGGTCCGCGCCCGCAAGATCGTCTATTACCGTGAACGGGCGTTCGTGGACCGCCTTCGGCCCGCTCCGGTGGTGTCGCCCACGCCTCGGTCTGCGACGCCGCCCCCGTCGTCGCTAGCGGAGCCCGAGTTGGACTTCGACAGCCTTGCCCTGGCTCTCGCCGCCGAAGGGCTCGCTCCGCCGCCGGTCGACGCATCCGAGGGCGCCTTCGGCGACTGGATCGATCGGATGATCGACACCGCCGCCCCACCGGCCGCCGACCTCGTGGAGGCGCGCGACCGCTGATGGCGACCCAGCAACAACCGAGCCCCGATCAGAACCGGCTTGCTCCGACGTCCGGTCCTGGCGCGCACCGCCCGCGCTCGACGGCGAAGGGCGACATGCCCGCCGCCGTGCTTGACCGCTATCTGGTTGAGCGCGACCGACAGGGCCGCGCCGAGCGGTTCTTCCGCGACCACAGGGCCAGGGAGCCGATGTTTCGCGACAAGGGGCGATCCCTGGTCGCCTCGCAGGCCTATCCGGACGCCGTGGCCGACATGCTCAAGGTGGCCCAGCATCGGGGCTGGTCGAAAATCCGGGTCGCGGGGGACGAGTCGTTCCGGCGAGAGGTCTGGGTCCAGGCCAAGTCGCTCGGCATGGACGTTACCGGATACCGCCCGAGACAGCGAGACCGCCAAGCTGGCGGCGAGGTCCAGGAGCGCCAGCAGGAAACGGCTCCCGCTCGCGTCCAGGTCGGGCGAACCGTGGACGATCGGGTGAAGATCGCTTCCGCCGTCATTCGCACGCTGGTCACCGATCCGCAGGCGCAGGGCCGGTTGATCGAGCGGGCCTGGACCCGGGCGACGGCGCATCTGGAGCGGATTCGTCGGGCACCGGACATGGGTCTGTGCGGCAGAGAGATCAGAACCGCGACCGCTGAAACGGTAGGTCCGGAAGGTTTCCGGCGGCGACGCCCTCGCCGCCGGAAGCCTGAACACTCGCTCCAGAGGAACGCTTCGCCTAGCCTTGGGGCGCTGGTTCCGGCGTGGCTGAGGCCTCATCGGACGGTTCAGCCGACGGCGCCGTAGGTTCTTGGGCCGGTCTCATGTCGTCACAGCATTTCATCTCGGCGTCAGCCGCCATATCCTTGCAGCATTCGCAAGCTTCGGCGGCGAGAGCCGCGCCAGCGCTCAGCGTCAGGATCGCGCCGGCGGCCGCCAGCAGGTTGGAAATTTTCATCGTCATTCTCCTAGTGAACCATGGATGGTCATGAAATTCCTCGAAACCGTCGTACCCCCCGTATGGGCGGATATCGGCCACGAGCTAAATTGATCGGCGGTCGCCGCGTAACGGCGCGCACGGCCTCCCAAGCAGCGGAAGCCGTTCTACGACAGCCGTTTTGGCGGATTCTTGTGTGGAAGCGGGCCAGCGCCCTCTCGCACGACATCGACGGCGTCGAACCTGATCCCCCGCCGCGCGGACGGGCGTTGGACAGTCGGCGCCGGCGGCAGGGGCGCCGCAACGGCGGCGCAGCCCATCTTGGCGATGCAATCGGGCGTCATCTCGTCGCAGGGGCTCATCGCCTTGCCGGAAGACTCGTCCTCCATCACCATCATTAGGGCGCAGTCCATCTCCGCCATGCCACCCGTCGATGCGAACACCTGCAACGGGGTGGCGTGCGCCGACGACTGCCCGATAAAGCCGGCCACTGCCAAGGCGAACAGAACGGTGCGAACGATATTCCACATGCCCTTCCATCCCACCCCTGCCGACGCGGAGTCAAACGACCGATCTTGCCTGCGTCAGGCCCTCGCGCGGCCAATGGGTGCCGATTGCCTTGCACCGCATCCCATTCCGGACAGCGCCGACCCGGGGTGAG
Source organism: Brevundimonas sp. (assembly GCF_047617075.1). Taxonomy (GTDB): domain Bacteria; phylum Pseudomonadota; class Alphaproteobacteria; order Caulobacterales; family Caulobacteraceae; genus Brevundimonas. The sequence continues at coordinate 29,341 of NZ_JBLGCI010000001.1, read as the reverse complement.
TTTGCGTCAGCCGAAGGTCGGATGAGGGATTGAGCCCCGGCGCCCGTATATATCGTTGAACCCCTTTGGTTTCGGAGTATCCAGAATGACCCCTCGCAAGATCCTTTCCCTCGTCGGCGCGGCCAGCGCTCTGCTGCTGGTCGCCACCCAGGCCGAGGCCCATGCCCGCGTCGTCTCCTCCACGCCGGCGGCAACCGCGACCATCGCTTCTCCCCGGGCGCTCACGGTGACCTTCAGCGAGCGCGTGGTCCCGGCCTTCTCGGGCCTTGAGGTCGTCAACGCGGCGGGGGCCAAATTCGCCGTGACCACCACCGTCTCCGAGGACGGCAAGACCATCTCAGGGCGGACGGCCCGCCCGCTCGCCGCCGGCGCCTACAATCTCAACTGGCGCGCGGCGTCGGCTGATGGTCACCGCATGACCGGCGTTATCGCCTTCACCGTGCGCTGAGCCTTCGTGCTCGACAGCCTGGTCATTCTGCTCCGGCTCGCTCAGTACGGGGGCGCTGTCGTCCTTCTGGGAACGCCGCTGTTCCTCATCTATGGACTGCGCGCGTCGGACGGGGTGGCACTCGGTTGGCCGAGGCCGCTGCTGATCGCCGCCTCGGCCGTTGTCGCCCTGAGCTCGGCCGCAGCGCTCGGGGCCCAGACTTCGGTGATGGCGGGCTCGATCGCCGAGGGTCTCAAACCCGCTTCCCTGGGTTTCATGATCACCGGCACGAGCCTAGGGCCGGCCTTCCTGGCCCGCGCCTTGGTCGCTGCGGCCGCTCTGGTCCTCCTTGTGCTGGCCAAGCCTTCCCGACCGGTCTGGATCGTCGTCGCCTTGGCCGGGCTCGTCGTGAGCGCCAGTTTCGCTTGGACGGGGCACGGCGCGGCCACGGAGGGGCCGGGAGGTCTCGTTCACCTGACGGCGGCCATACTGCACAGCTGGGGGGCCGCAGTCTGGCTCGGCGCGCTCGCGGCCCTGCTGATCCTGACGGTCCGCCACCGTCCCGCCCCAGCCGCTGACCGGATCCTTCACCAGGCGCTTCACGGCTTCGCAGGCGTGGGGACCGCGTCGGTCGCCGTCCTGGTGCTGAGCGGCCTGGTCAACAGCTGGTTCCTGATCGGACCTGACCGACTCTCTGGTCTTCTCACCACGCCCTACGGCCTGCTGCTGACGGGCAAGCTTGTCATCTTCGTGCTCATGCTGGTCCTGGCCGCAGCAAATCGCTTCCACCTAACCCCGGATCTCGCCCGCGTCCTCGATGATCCCGAGGATCTTCGGGTCGCGGTGGGACGTCTGAAGCGCAGCCTGATCATGGAAACTCTGCTGGCCCTAGCGCTTCTCGTGCTCGTTGCGGTTATGGGCACCTTAGCGCCTGTCTCTGCAATGGACATGACGATGTAGCCGTCAGGTTCTGAAATGGGTGCAAAGAAGCCTCGAAACCGCACGAAGACCCAGAAACGTTTCTCGAAGCCGTCGTGCGCCGCCGGTCCATCGGACCCGGGGTCCTGGCGTGTCCTTTTGCACCCGGTATTGTGAGGCGACATATCGGTTCCCTGGCAAAAACCATCGCCAAGGCCCTTCTGGCCGCCGCGTTTGTGATGGCAGGCATCCTCCAGCTGACAGCGCCAGAACCGTTCCTGGCGATCACACCCGACTGGGTGGTCTGGCCGCAAACGGTGATCCGCGTCACGGGCCTGCTGGAGATACTGGGCGCGAGCGCCCTGTACGTCCCGCGCCTGCGTCGCGCGGCCGGACTGGCCTTGGCCGCGTATGCGATCTGCGTCTTCCCGGCCAACATCAAGCACGCCATGGACTCGGCCGCTGAGGCCAGCGCCTTCCCAGGTTGGTGGTATCATGGCCCTCGGCTAGCGCTTCAGCCGATCATCGTCTGGTGGGCACTCTGGTGCTCTGGCGTGATCGACTGGCCCTTCCATGGCCGCCGCAAATCACCCGACTGATTGGTCCAGGCCGTCGAGACAGGCACAGACTCAGCGTTTGGATCCCCTGGACGCGCGCGCCGTCTTCAGGTCCCGCGAAATCCTTATCCACAACAGGATGAACCCTGACACGACGATGCTCAGCGTCAACGCCGTGGTGATGATGATCAAGGGGTGATTGAAATCCTCGCCATCGTTCCAGTCCATGACATGGAGACGCCAGAAGAAGTCGAAGATCCGCCAGACGCCCGACCGGCGTGTCACCACCTCGCCGGTCGCCGGCGACAGGTAGAAACTGGTCTTTTCGCGGTCGGCGAAGTCCACCCGCCACAACGGCCCGGTTTGTCCGGTCTCCTGGGGCGCGGTGTTCAGGAACACGGCTTCCGACACCCCCGCCTCGCCCCTGTAAGCGCGCCTGGCGAAGCCCGTGGCCTGGGCGGTCGACATCGGTCCGAACGGCCGACCTGTCGCAGCCGACACGATGACCGGCTCGCCCGCCGCCGGTGTCAGGGTCCACGCCGGGCCCCGCGGCGTTGTGCGCAACTCCGCCTGGACCGGCGCGACGCCCGCGCGGCGGGCGATCTCGCCGAGGGCCGGAAGGGCGCCGAGCTCCAGCGGCACCGGGTTGAGTTCAGCCGCGCGATGCTCGCCGCGCACCGTCTCGATCGGGATGGCCGTCATCACCAGACCGCCGCCGACCCAGAACAGCACTTGAAGACCGACGACGAGCGCGATCCATTTATGCAGTTGGGTGGAGAGCCTGAGAACCTTCATGCCCGCGCCTCCGCCTAGCCGTGACGCGCGAAGACGCGCGTGCCGCCGCCCTTGAGGATCAGCAGGGTTTCATAAGGCTCCCGCTGGCCGTCGGGCGTCTCCATGCCGGGAGACCCCAGCGGCATCGCCGGCACCGCCAGACCCAGGGCGTCGGGACGCTCCGCAAGCAGCCGGCGCACGTCCTCGGCTGGTACATGGCCCTCCAGGACATATCCCCCGATCACGGCCGTATGACAGGAGGCTACAGACGCGGGAACGCCTTCGGCGCCGCGAACTGTGCCAGGGTCGCTCACCTCGGTGATTTGCGCCTGAAAGCCCGCCGCTGTCATGTGCTCAACCCACGCGCCGCAGCAGCCGCAGGTGGGCGATTTGTAGACGGCGAGGTCAGATGAAGGATGCAAGGTTTGCGAGCAGGCTGCGGCTGCCGAGGCGCTGACTCCAATGATCAGAAGAGAGCGGCGCGAAAGCGACATTATCATTGGCTCGTTACTCTGGTGATTGAGAGGCGGGGTAACCCGGTTGGGCGTCAAGTCGCCCGACGCAAGGGCCGAGCCGAAGAGTGATAGATGTCGAACCTCCACTCGTCGCCCCGCTTGCGCAGGACGCTTGTGGCGACGCCGCGGCGCTCGATCGGTTCGCGCGCCGTGTCCTTGAAGGTGATGTGATAGGTGTAGGTCTCGCTCACGAATGCGGTATCGCCGTCGATCTCCACAGTCATCTCGTGGTTACGAAACTCGAAACCCGCCAGATCGGTGAACTCGGGTCCGAGATGGTGCTCGAGATAATAGGCGAACGTCCCCTCGACGCCGCCGTTCTCGAAAATCGCCGAGTCCTCCCAGAACAGAGCCGTGGTCTGTGACACGTCCATCCGAATAATGGCGTCCTTGTAGGCGGTGACGACGGTTCGGACCTGCGCCTCGTCAGCGGTTTGCGCATGACCGGGGGCGTGTGCCGAGCCTGGAGTGTGTGTCGAGCCGGGGGCGTGAGAGTGGGGCGCCTGGGCCTGGGCAGAGGTAGCGAGGATGGCGGCGAGCGCCGATCCGGCGAGTGCTGAACGAAACGACATGGATCAAGCTCCTGGTTAGCCGCGGCCGCGAAAGCGTCCTGGTCCGGCCGAAGTGGATCGAAAACAATGTGGCTGGACGGCGAGCGTCCTTGGGGACCGTCAGAACATCAGATGTCTCATGCCGTGAGTCAGCATCCCGCCCAGCAGGCCGTTGACCATCACGGCGGCGGCGGTGAGCGTCAATAGGCCGATGTAGATCATCTCACGCCCGCGCCCCGGTCGGCGGACCCAGTGTTCCTTCGCCCACCAGCAGAGCAGGCCCAGAAGGGCGATCGAGGTGCCGAGCCACCGGTGATAGGCGTGGGTCGCGTCGTCCTTGCCGGGAAGCCCCATGGCGAACCACCCCAGCGCCACCGCGACGATCGAGGAGATCGCCGCCAGAGCGATGATGACGCGGGTGCCCTGGGTCAGGACCGGCCGACGCAACGTCAGAGCAGCGATCTCGAGAAGGGCGGCGACGAGGAACAGTGCGATAGGGAAATGCACCGCCGCCGGATGCATGGCGCCGAACCAGCGATACAAACGCTGGGGCATGGGCCTGGGACTCTCGTCTGCCATCATGGCGCCGTGGTCCATGTCTTGGGCCATGTCCGGCATGGCCATCATCCCCCCCTCCGGCACGGCGCCGGCCGGGGCAGCGGCCTGGACGCGGGCCGCAGCCTGCTTGTCATGGTCCTCGTGCGCGATTGCCGGCGCGCTGACCGACAGCGCCAGCACCAGGGCGAGACCCGACAGAAATCTACGCAGCGCCATGGCCCTCTCCAATCCTGTCCCTTCTGCTATCTACGCGCCGCAAAGCCCGTCCCCTCGCTCGAGGGATTTGGCGCGTTTCGGCGTAATAGGGATTAGGGGCGCAAGGAGAATGTTCGATGATGCGTAATTTGGATGATCTTCTGGTGCGGTGGGCGGCGATGCCCGTCGATAGGTCGCTCGACGGACTGGAGCCCATCATCTGGCGCCGAGTCGATGTTTTAAGGGGGGAGCGCCTCGTCGCGCAGCTTCGGTTCGGGGCTGTGGCCATGGCCCTGGCGACCGGCCTTACCGCAGGCGGCGTCGGCGCTGTCGCCGCGCCACGACCGCCCGGCGAAATGGCCATCTTCACGGTTGATGCGGGCCTGTCGCTCCTGGTGCGCCTGGAAACCGGCCGATGATGCGCGGCTGGCGGGCGATCGTCCTGACGGCCGTGCTGGCCGCAGTCGCAGGCGGCGCGGGCACCTGGATCAGCGCCAGCTGGGTGCTGAGCCGGCGCGAACCGCCGTCGCTGCACGACATCGTGCACAATGGCCTCACGCTCTCATCCGACCAATTGACCCGCATCGAGGCGGTCGAAGCCCGGTTCGCGGCCCGCCGGCCTGCGCTCGAAGCCGACGTCCGCGCGGCGAACCGAGAATTGGCGCGCGCCATTGAACAGAGCGATGGCGACGGGCCCCAGGTCCAAGCCGCAGTGGACCATTTTCACGTCGCGATGGGCGCCCTCCAGAAGGAGACGATCGCCCACGTGTTCGAGATGCGATCGGTGCTGACGCCGGCCCAGGCCGAGGTCTTCGACGACCGCATCGTCGCGGCTCTCGCGCCCGACGAAAACTAGCGGTCCGGGTGGAGAGTCCAACGGACCTGTCAGCCCGCGCCGCCGGCGGCGACCGGGCGGCCTTCAGCGAGTTGATGCGGCAGACCAAGACGGCGCTGTTCCGCTTCGTCCGGCGCTATGTCGGCGACGAGCAGGAGGCATGGGATCTGTTACAGGAGACCTATGCGGCGGCTTGGATCAACATCCACCGCTACGATCCGATGCGGCCCTTCGAGGCCTGGATCCGGACCATCGCGCTCAACAAATGCAGGGACTGGAGCCGCCGTCGCGCCGTCCGGCGGCTCATCCGGGGCGGCGTCGATCTGTCTTCGCCGGAAGCCATGGCCGTGCCGGACGTGGCCGAGTCGGCGGACGAGAGGATGGAGGCCGGCGAGCGGCTCGCCCGGCTGAACGAGGCGATGAGCCGTTTACCCCCTCACCTCAAGGCTCCGCTTCTGCTCACGGCGATCGAGGGCCGCAGTCAGGCGGAAACGGCTGGAATGCTCGGGATCTCCATCAAGGCCGTCGAGACCCGCGTGGCGCGCGCCCGCCGCAAACTTTCCGACGCCTTGGGGGACACGAGCGCCGTCCGGACCATTCTGGAGTGACCGGTCCGCTGTCCCCGGGACCGTCATCGGCGTCCGGCCATATGCTCGCGCCGGACCGAGCGCCAGTCGATCGACATGGTCGGCGAGGGCTGCGGCGCGCGCCCGCGTAATCAAGTATAAGACGTCGCCCGCTCCCGCGGGTGGCCCAACAAGGCCGAATTCCTTTTGACCTAGGCGTCGCCAAAGGCGACCCGACCGTCACCCCTTTCTGAGGAGCCGTTACATGAGAACCTTGATCCTCACCGCCGCTGCGGCGGTCACCCTGGGCGCCTGCCAGCAAGCCGCCGAGCCTCAGCCTGTCGACGCCCAGACTGCGCCGGACGCCTCGGCGACGACCCCGATGGACGCCGCGCCGGTCGTCACGCCCGAGCCGACCCCGCAGCCGCAGACCGCCGAGTCGGCGCCCGCGACCCCGCGTGCCCCGGCGCCCCGACCGGCCCGGCCAGCGCCAGCGCCCGTTCCGACGCCGCCGCCCGCCGATCCGATGGCCGGCCATGACATGTCGAAGATGGACGACATGACCATGCCGCCCAACCAATAGTTCCGCGTAAGTATCAGGAGTTTTTCCCATGAACCGTTCAATTCTCGCCGGCTTCGCTATCTTGGCGGCGCTGGCTCCCGTCTCCCTCGCCCACGCCCAGAGCCAGCCGCACGCGGGCATGTCGGCGCAGGAGCACGCTGCAATGCAGGCACCGGCCAACGGCGTCGTGACGACCCCGGCGGACAACGCCATGCTGTCCGCCGCCCCGACCGCTTTCTCGGCGACCTTCCCGCACGCCATGGTCCTGACGTCGCTTCGCCTGACCGGCGGGCCTTCGGGGCAGGCGGTCGATGTGGCCGTGTCGGCGGATGCTGCGCCTGCGACCATGGTCAGGGCGCCGCTTCCCACCATGGCGCCCGGCTCCTACACCGCCGCCTGGGCAGCGAATGGCCCCGACGGCCACGAGATGAATGGCGTCGTTCGTTTCATGGTTCACTGAGGCGGCGGCCTCTCGCCTCCTGAGGGCCCAAACAGATGTGAAGGAACGCCGCGCGGCGTTCCTTTTTGACCAATCGGATCATCGGCCTCCTGACCTCTGATCATCGGTCGATTGCAAGCGGCGGTGAGATCGCGCGTGTGGCGGTCTTCATCCACGCTGGCTCTGGGGGCCGGGACCAGCCGTTCGCCCAGGCCCGCCAAGGTCCGGACCACGATATCGGCGTCGCCGGAACGGCCCCTTACCCTTGGCCCGCCTCCGGATCGTATAGGATAGTAAAACAGCCCAGAGCCTTGGACGGACGATGTCCCTTTCGGGGTTGCCGCCGATCACGCAGACTTTGCGGGGCTCACCCGCCAGGGGGCAAAACGCCCGTCTGAACGCGGCGGGGCAGGTCTTTCCGATACCGACTTCGCCCTCGATCCAGATGTGATCGAAATAGGATTCGGGACCGAACCGCTTGATCTTGGCGAGCTGCAACGGACCGGAGCCGTTGGTGAGAAGCGCGAAACGATGTCCCGCGTTCCGCAACTCAACCAGCAGCGCCTCCGCCCCGACCTCGAGCCGTATGTCTTGGTCTCGCTGCTGGCTGAAGGCGTGAGCGAGGCGCTCGGCCACCTCCGTCAGCGGTGCGGGATATCCCTCCCGGTCAAGCGCCTTTGAAGGCGGCGGCGGCGATGCGGCGGGCGGCGCGGCCCCGGCGGTGACTGTTCGGGTCACGCCAGAACGCTTCGCCGGCTTGGTTCAGGGCCTGTGCCGCGATGTCTGGCGCCAAGTCTCCAAGCTCGGCTTGCAACGCCAAGCAAACGCTCCGCTACGCCTAATCCGGCCTGCGGTAAGCCGAGATCAGCGTATCATCCATATCGATGACCACGACCGACGACGCCGCCCTGCGGGCGGGCGCCGGGCTGATCTTGCGAGCGGTCCGGAAGGGCCTGCGATAGCTTCAGGTCGGATGAGGTTTGCCGCCCTCAACCCCGCTAAAACCACGTCCGGATACCGACGACGAACCGCGTGTCTTCAGAACTTCGCCCATCGGCTTCGAGGAAGTCCGCCGTATTGCCGAAGCTCTTCGTCCATTCCAAGCCGACATAAGGGGCGAACTCCTTGCGGAACTCATACCGCAACCGAGCCCCCACCTGGAGCGACGACAGGCCGGACCCGACTCGAAGCTCGGGAATGTCCTCGGCTGACAACACCACTTCAGCGCGCGGCTGCACGATCCAGCGATTGGTGATTCGCTGATCGTATTCGGCCTCCGCCCTCGCCGTCAGCTCGCCCTTGGTGGACAGGAAGGCGGCTGCATCGACTTCGAACCAATAGGGTGCCAGCCCCTGGATACCGACGACCAGATCAGTCCGGTCGCCTCCGTCGGGGCGATAAGTCTGGCGCACTCCGGTTTGGAAATCGAAGAAAGGTCTGATGGCGCGGCTGTACAAGGCCTGAAGCTCGGCCTCCTCCAACCCGCCATCGAACTCACCCTCCCCTTCCGATTTCCACCAGAAGCGATTGATGTCTCCGCCCGTCCAACCCTGAACATCGAAGCCGTATGCCTCCTCGCCATCCGAGGAGCTCGCTTCCAATTGGTCGATGATGACGGAACTGGCGCGCACCTCGCCGTTCTCGATCCGAAGCTGCTCCCTCGACGCCGCCATCTCAGCCGGATCGAACAACAGATCGGCGGCATGCGTGGGACCAGAGGTCGCGGCCAACGGGACCGGCATCTCCGGGGGGCGCCCCGGGGTGTCGGCGCTCGTCGGCACGTCGGGGGGAATTGCCATCCCTAACATGTCGTGGCCGGCATGGGGATCCGCTTGTCCCGGCTGGGGCTGGCCCATCGCCGACATGTCGTGGCCTGCGTGCGGATCGGCCTGGCCAGTCGCGGGCCTCGGTTCCGATGGCATCGTGGACATGTCATGGCCGGCATGGGGATCCGCCTGCGCCGGCTGGGCTTGGCCCATCGCGGACATGTCGTGGCCTGCGTGCGGATCGACCTGTCCTGTCGCGGGCATCGATTCCGCTGGCATCGTGGACATGTCATGGCCGGCATGGGGATCCGGTTGCCTCGGCTCAGGCTGGCCCATCGCGGACATGTCGTGGCCTGCGTGCGGATCGCCCTGTCCGGCCGCGGGCATCATCGATCCCGCCGGCATCGTGGACATGTCATGGCCGGCATGGGGATCCGCCTGCGCCGGCTGGGCTTGGCCCATCGCGGACATGTCGTGGCCTGCGTGCGGATCGACCTGTCCTGTCGCGGGCATCGATCCCGACGGCATCGCGGACATGTCATGGCCGGCGTGAGGATCTGCGGCGGGCTGAACGCGTTCGGGAACGGCTCCCACAGGACAAATGGGAGCCCCGGTCGCGCTGACCCGCGCGGCGTCGCCGGTCGGGGCGCCGCGTCGAACACAGCCTGGCGGAAGCGGCGCGGATTGCGCGGGCTGGGCGGCGACCGAGTGCCCAGCATGGGACTGAGCCAGGGCGGGAGACGCGGATGCGAGGATGAGCGGCAGAAGGGCGACTGAGGTCCGGATCACGAGGCGACTCCATCCATGGGGCGCACGGTGACGACGTTGAACATCCCCGCGTGCATGTGCATCAACATGTGGCAGTGGAAAGCCCAGTCGCCGGGGGCGTCGGCCGTCAGATCGAAGGTGACCTTGCCGCCCGGCGCGACATTGACCGTATGCTTGAGGGGCTGGTGGCCGGCTGGTCCGCCCGTCACGAGTTCGAAGAAATGGCCGTGCAGGTGGATCGGGTGGGCCATCATTGTGTCGTTGACCAGGGTCACCCGCACACGCTCATCTCGCTCGAAGCGGATGGGTTCAACGATCTCGCTAAATTTGCGCCCGTCGAAGCCCCACATGAATCGCTCCATGTTGCCGGTCAGATGGATTTCCATCGTCCGTGACGGGGGACGCTGGTCCTTATTGGGCTGGAGCGACACCAGGTCGGTGTAGACGAGGACGCGGTGGGGAACGTCCTGTAGCCCGGTCGGGCGCTCGCCCAACCGGTTCGCCGGGGCCATGGCGATGGCGTCAACGCCCACCCCGACCGCCATGTCGGGCGGCGCGTTCTCAGGATCGCGCATGTTCATCCCGGCCATGGACCCATGGTCCATCCCGCTCATCGTCCCGGCGGATTGGGGAGCCATGGCGCTGTGATCCATGCCCGCCATGGCTCCGCCGGACGCGCCGGTCATGGCCCCGTGGTCCATCCCGGCCATGGCCGCGCCTGGTTGGGCTCCCATGGACCCGTGATCCATCCCGCCCATGCCGCCCATGTCGCCCATGCCCATGTCGCGCATGGTCAGGTTGGGGACCTCGCGCAGCGGCGGCACCTCGGCGCTCATGCCCAGGCGCGGCGCCAGGGTCGCCCGACCCATGCCGGAACGGTCGATGGCCTCGGAGACGATGGTGTAGGCGCGGTCCTCGGTCGGCCGAACGATCACGTCATAGGTCTCGGCGACCGAGATCTGGAATTCGTCGGTTTCGACCGGCCGGACGTTCTCGCCGTCGGCCTGGACCACCGTCATCGGCAGGCCGGGGATGCGGACGTTGAAGATCGACATGGCCGAGGCGTTGATGATGCGCAGGCGCACCCGCTCGCCCGGCCCGAACAGGCCGGTCCAGTTCTCCTGCGGCCCGTGGCCGTTGATCAGATAAGTGTAGGTCGTGCCGTTGACGTCGAGGATGTCGCGCGGATCCATGCGCATCTCGCCCCACATCCGGCGTTCCTCCAGGCTCATCCGGTCCTCGCCGGAGATGAGCCCGGCCAAGGTCGTCCGCTGCCGATTGAAATATCCCGGGCTCTGCTTAAGCTTGGTCAGGATGTCGTGGGGGTTCATGAAGCTCCAGTCCGACAGGACCAGAACATGCTCTCGGTCATAGCCGATCGGGTCCGCGGCCGCTGGATCGATGACGATCGGGCCGTAGTGGCCGAGCGCTTCCTGGAGCCCCGAATGGCTGTGGTACCAGAAGGTCCCGGACTGACGGATCGGGAACTCGTAGACAAACGTCTCGCGCGGTCTGATGCCTGGGAAGCTGATGCCTGGAACCCCGTCCATCTGGAACGGCAGCAACAGGCCGTGCCAGTGGATCGAGGTGTCCTCGTCCAAGGTGTTGGTCACAGACAGTCGCACGTTCTGGCCCTCGCGCATCCGAAGCAGGGGCGCCGGAAGCATCCCATTGATCGTCGTCGCGAGACCGGTTCTGCCGCCCACGGTGAATGGGGTCTGGCCGACGGTGAGGTCGATGTTCGGTCCCGTCAGGGTCGGCAGGTCGGACCTCAGTCCCGGCGTGCCGGTCTGTGCCCAGGCAGGCATCATGCCCTGCAAGGCCGCAAGACTGCCTCCGGCGACGGCGCCGCGCAGCAGCAGTCGACGATCCAGCTTCATGGGATACTCCTGAAAGTCATGATCGCACCTCCGAACGGCGACGATCTATAGGGATTTACGCAAGCGGCGCGGCCGTCCCTCGCGACACGCTGCCGCAGAGAGCCGACCGCGCCAGCGCCTTCTTGGACCGCCCGCCGAATTACCGCCGCGCCAGAAGAGCCTTCATCTGGGCGATTTCTCGTTCCTGGGAGCTGACGATCTCTTCGCACAGACTGAGCACTTCCGGATCCGTCAGCGACGCCTGCTGGCACATCAGGATGGCGCCGGAGTGGTGCGGGATCATCGAACGCAGGAATTCCGCATCGCCCACCGCCGCCTGGGTCCGCATCCCCCAGAAGCTGACCGCGAAGACCAAAGCGGCGGCGGCGCCGATCAGCAGATTGGTTCGTTTAGAGGGATACATTGACCTCATGAAGACCAGCATAAGAATCGCCATCGGCGAGACCATCATCAGGGTCATGTAGACGTTATTGAGGTTAAGGTAGAAATGATCGAGGGACGCGATCATCGTATACATCACAAGGTACATGATGATGAAATCAAGGACGAGTTCGATCGCAAACGACCGATAGCTCCCCTTCATGGCTTTCATGTTTTCCACGGCTGCAACCCTTTTCTGATCAAAACCCGCCCCCGCATCAGCAACGCTGCGTCAGCCGGCATTCCCGGGATGGGCTTCCAACCACGCGCGTAACTCGCCGATGTCGGCCGTCTGCATCTCGATCGTCTTCTGCGCCATGCGCCGGATGCCGGCGTCCTGGCTCTCGCGCAGCACCACCTGGGACATGTCGAGAGCGCCCTGGTGGTGAGCGATCATCTTGCTGGCCCACATCTGGTCCGTGTTCGCTCCGGTCGCGGCCATCATGGCGTCTATCATTTTCGCTTCGGCCGGCGCGAACGGCGGCTCACCGCCTCCGTCCGGCGCCGCCGCACCGTCTGCGGCCCCCACGTTCGTCTCAAGCCAACGCCGGAGCTCGGCGATGTCCCCGGTCTGCATGTCGATGGTCTTCTGCGCCATCCGGCGAATGTCGGCATCCCGGGTATCCCGCAGCACGATCTGGGACATGTCGAGGGCGCCCTGATGATGGGGGATCATCTTGCGGGCCCATGACTCGCCGGCGTTGGCTCCTGTCGCCGCCCTCATGGCCTCGTGCATTTCGGTCTCGGCGGCGGAGAACGGCGTCTGCGCCATCGCCATGGGTTCCGAGGAGGCGTCCGCCTCCGGCGCCGACGGCGCCTCTGCCGCAGGACTGCAGGCTGCAAGAACGAGAGCTGAAGAGCCGGCTGCAAGGAGGGTCAAGCGCGTGATGGTTGGGTTGATCAATGGAATCTCCGGCTTCGATGCGGTCGCCGGCGATTCGCGGGGCGGCCAAACAATGAGGGGCGTCCGGCATCCGCTGCGGCGGGGCGGACTTGACCTGCCCCGGCAACACGCCGGACATGGATGACAACCTAATCCGGGCCAGCCGCCACGGTTCCGCCTTGATTAAATATACCGGAGCGTCGCCAGATCAGGCGAAGGGTCTTCCGCCGGGATGCGTATTGACCCAAGCGCCATTCATCATGTTCCCTGATCGCATCCCGACGCCGCCCCCTTCAAAGCCGGACCGCACGAAGCCGAAGCGCATTGGCGATGACGCTGACCGAGGATAAGGCCATCGCCAACGCCGCCAGGGCCGGTGACAGCAGAAGGCCGAAGATCGGGTACAACAGCCCCGCCGCGACCGGGATGCCAAGGGCGTTGTAGCCGAAAGCGAAGACCAGATTCTGGCGGATGTTGCTCATCACCGCCTTCGACAGCTTCCTGGCTCGGACAATGCCCTGAAGGTCGCCGCCTAGCAGGGTGACGCCGGCGCTTTCGATCGCCACGTCCGAACCTGCGCCCATCGCCACACCGACATCTGCGGCGGCCAGCGCTGGAGCGTCGTTGACCCCGTCCCCGGCCATGGCGACGATCCGGCCCTCGGCGCGCAGCCGCTCGACGACTGCCGCCTTGTCCTGCGGCAGGACCTCGGCCTGGACGTCGTCGATGCCTAGCTGGCGCGCCACCGCCTCTGCCGTGGTTCGGTTGTCGCCGGTCATCATCACCAGACGCAGGCCCGCCGCCTTCAGGTCGCGGATAGCCCCGGCGGTCGTCGCCTTGACTGGATCGGCGATGCCCAGGACGCCGGCCGCAGCTCCGTCCACGGCCACGAAGATGGCGGTGGCGCCGTCCTGGCGAAGCGCCTCAGCCTCGGCCTCAAGCGTTGCGACGTCGACGCCGATCTCCTTGAGGTAGCGGCCGTTACCGAGCACCACCCGGCGACCGTCGACCACCCCGGTGACGCCGCGCCCGACCGGGCTGTCGAACTCCGACGCCTCCGACAGCACCAGATTTCGGTCGGTCGCTGCGCGTACGACCGCATCGGCCAGCGGATGTTCACTGCTGCGTTCCAAACTGGCGGAGAGCCTTAGAAGCTCAACCTCGTCGAAACCGGCGGCTGGGCGGATAGTCGTCACCGACGGGCGTCCCTCGGTCAGGGTGCCGGTCTTGTCGAGCACCAGGGTGTCCACCTTCTCAAAGCGCTCCAACGCCTCGGCGCTCTTGATCAGAACCCCCGCGTGGGCGCCGCGTCCTACCCCGACCATGATTGAGATGGGTGTGGCCAGACCCAGCGCACACGGACAGGCGATGATCAGGACCGACACCGCAGCGACCAGCGCGTATGACAGTCGCGGTTCGGGACCGACCAGGCCCCAGACGATTGCGGCGAGAACCGCGATAACGATCACCGCCGGCACGAACCAGCCCGAAACCTTGTCAGCCAGACGTTGGATAGGCGCTCGGCTTCGTTGCGCCTGGGCGACCATCTGGACGATCTGGGCCAACAGGGTGTCGGCGCCAACCTTATCCGCCCGCATGACGAAGGAGCCGGTCTTGTTGAGCGACCCGGCAACGACCTTGTCGCCGACGGTCTTGGTCACCGGCATGGATTCGCCCGTGACCAGGGACTCGTCGATGGTCACGCGACCGTCCAGGATTTCGCCGTCGACCGCCACCTTCTCGCCGGGACGGACGCGCAGCCGATCTCCCACGACGACCAAGTCGAGCGTGACGTCTTCGTCGCCGCCGTCGTCACGAACCCGCCGCGCGGTCTTGGGTGCCAGATCCAGCAGCGCCCGGATGGCGCCGGATGTCTGTTCGCGCGCACGCAGTTCCAAGATCTGGCCCACTAGAACCAGCACTGTGATGATGGCCGCAGCCTCGAAATAGACCGGCGCGCTTCCGTCCATCCGCCGGATAGCGTCCGGGAACAGACTTGGCGCCATCACCGCGACCACGCTGTAGATCCACGCCGCTCCGACGCCGATGGCGATCAGGGTGAACATATTGAGGCTGCGGTTGCGGATCGAAGCCCAACCACGCTGGAAAAAGGGCCAGCCGGCCCACAGCACAACGGGCGTCGCCAGGGCGAACTGAATCCAGTTGGAGGTCTGGCCCGGAATCCGCATGGCCAGTCCCGTCAGATGGCCGCCCATTTCGAGCGCGAAGACCGGCAGGGTCAACACCGCGCCGACCCAGAGGCGGCGGGTGAAGTCGATCAGTTCGTGATTGACCGGCGCCTCGGCGGAGACTGTCTCCGGCTCCAGCGCCATGCCGCAGATCGGGCAGGAGCCAGGGCCTTCCTGGCGCACTTCCGGATGCATGGGACAGGTGTAGATCGCGTCGGGGGTGACGGACGCCGGTCCCGGGGCCTCGCTGAGATACCGGTCCGGATCGGCGATGAATTTGGTCCGGCAGCCCGCCGAACAGAAGAAGTGATCTTGTCTCTCGTGGGCGGTTCGATGCGCCGTGGTCGCCGGATCGACGGTCATGCCGCAGACCGGATCGACCGTCTTTGAGTCCCTGTCCGCCGATTTGGTCGAGCAGCAGCTGTGACCGGCTGGCGGCGAATGGGAGGGCATGGACATTGCGGGCTCCTTGGAAGGCCGCGCTTCAAATATACCCTACGGGGGTATATCGCAAGGCGCCGACCTGGGATACGGTCCAACCACTCGATCGAGGAATTGGATGCAGACCGAAGCTAAGCCCAAGGTGTTAAACCGCTTGAACCGAATCGAAGGACAGGTGCGCGGCATCGGTCGGATGGTCGAAGAAGATCGGTACTGCGTCGAGGTCCTGACCCAGCTCCAGGCGGTGCGGGCCGCCCTCCTGCGCGTCGAGAGCGAGGTCTTGAAGGACCACCTCGACCACTGCGTCATGGGGGCGATGACCGGCGACGATCTCGCCGACCGCAAAGCCAAAGCCACCGAACTGATCTACCTTCTCGCTCGCGCCCGCTAACGCGACAGGTCCCGTCGGAGCGGTTCGGCGACGTGCTGAGATATCCTCCGACGCCGGGGTCCGGTATGAGGGCTGTCTGCATCCGATGCGTAACCCGATTAGGCGGACGTTTTATCCCCGCCCGCCTTGGGGGCCATCGCTCATGACGTCTGTACCGCCGACCCGCGACGGCTACCCCGCCGAACTGAGGGCCCTGACCAGTTTGCGGGCCTTCTTGGCGGTGGGGGTGGTGCTATTCCACTATCAGCTCCAGTGGGACCCAGCCTTGGGCTTCAGTCCGATTATTGAGCGAAGCCGCCTGGCGGTGGACGCTTTCTTCATGCTGTCGGGCTTCATCCTGACCCACGTCTACGGGCCGGCCTTCGCTGCCGGGACCTTCAATTACAGGCGCTTCATCGTGGCCCGGCTGGCGCGGCTCTACCCCCTGCATCTGACCGTACTGACAGGGGTGCTGATCATGGTGTTGGGCGCCATGGCGGCCGGGGTGCAGTTCGACGCCGACAGCTACCCTCCGCTCGCCTTCTTCCAGACCCTGTTCCTCGTCCAGTCCTGGTTCCCGACGGACGCCGTCATCAACTGGAGCGGACCCAGTTGGTCGCTTTCGGCGGAATGGTTTGCCTATCTGCTGTTCCCCGCCTTTGCATGGCTGGCCCTGCGGTTCCGAGCGCGCCCCTGGGCGTTGCTCGGGATCGGAGCGGTGGCTTTCATTGCGATCGACGCCCTGTATGTCCAGGCGTTCGGCAAGGTCCTGCCCCGGGCCGAGGATTCGCTCGGCATCCTGCGGATCGTCCCGGAATTCTTGATCGGCATGGCGCTTTATGCGCTGGGCCATCGCTGGCGCTGGAGCCGGCCCGTCGCCGCCGCCGCCGCCCTGTTCACCACAGTGCTCCTGCTCGGTGCGATGCAGCTGTCGCTGGACGACCGCATCATCGTCGCCCTCGCGGCCCCCGTGATCCTGACATGGTCGCTGCTCGCCCGCGCGGACTGCGAAGGCCCCCTTGCCGCCCCGGCCCTAGTCTTCGCCGGCGAGGCGTCCTTCGCCCTCTATCTCGTGCATATGCCCGTCATCGTCGCATTCAAGGGTGTCGTTGCCGAACTCCGAGGCATCGACAGCGCTTTCCGGATCACACCGGTCGAACTGACGGGGTTGTTTGTCGCCACGGCGCTGATCGCAGCCGCCTTGCATTTGCTCGTAGAGAAACCCGGTCGAACTTGGATACGACGCAGGTTCGAGAGCCATAGGTCTGAAGGAGTTGCGCCCGACTAATCAGCATCTATCCTGCTGCTGGTTCTTTCAGCCCAAATGATGGTGTCGGCCCGACCGCCTTGTCGGAGCCGTCGGCGACTCCTGATCTAATAGCTCAGACGCTGACGCGCAGACCTGCGGCCTCTTAAGCCGCAGGTCCGTGGTTCAAGTCCACGAATGCCCCCACTTGTCACCACTCCTCGCAGGGACTTTGTCATCAAGCTTATTCGGCCCGCAACGTCAGGCAGCTAGGCTAGGATAGCTACGGACACGCCGCCTTTCTGTAGGTCAAGGCCGCCAATTCATCAGCAGAAAGACGAACTCCTTGAATTCGGCCCGACAGAATTGGCCGCAAGCAATCTAGCGGCACTCATATCCGCAAAAATACCTGACGCTGTCGCAGCCAAGCTACTATAAACCAAGTGACGCCTAGCACGACAGCGAGTGAAAATAACGACGCTAGGGTCGCCCCTCCTACTAACCCGTCGAAAGCCCGGCCTACATATAAGCGTCCAGCGGAAAGCGCCGTCAAAATCAGCGCATGCAGAACGTAAGCCGCGATCGCATTGAGCCCGAACGACCGGAAGAATTCGGTGCCGATGGGCCGTCGGCCAAGGACGTCGACTAACCAGTATGCAGATGCCAGTATCAAAAGAGTGAGGCCAGCACTGACCATCGCATAGCTGCTAGTCCAGAGGTTCTTTACGATCGGGAGCGCCCCTGACCAGACAACGCCCACCGCCAAAAACAGAGCACCGCTAATCGCTAAGCGAAAGGATATACCAGCGGACGGAGTGCGCTTGCACAACCATAGACCCGCCATCACACCGATCATACACAGGGCCACCGCAGGAAACGTACTGAGAACCCCTTCCGGATCGTAACCCGAAGGGCCCGGTACGTAGATGTGGCCGCTGAGCGTCACGCGATCAAACCACGAGACGAAGTTTGCGCCCGGCACCGTTATATCTCTAGGGACACCGGAGGGTAGCGGCGCGAGGAGAGCCGCCCAGTACCCGACAAGAAGAGTTGCAATCATGACTATCTGGAAACGGCTGGAAGTATGGCGAATGAGAAGGGCGGTCGCCAAATAAACAAGGGCGAGCCGTTGTAAAACGCCGAGTATACGGAATGTGTCTGGGTCCGGATCCCTCAACCAATAGAGATTGGAAAGCACAAGGCCTACGGCAAAGAGGCGGCTTGATCGGACCAGGACTCGTCGAAACGGTTGCTTTACAGAGGCGTCATAATTGAGCCCCAGCGAGACCCCCATCAGTACAACGAACGCTGGGAATACGAGATCAGCAGGGGTTAAACCCGTCCATTCTGCATGGAGAAGGGGCCAAGGCACGACGCTGACATGATGGTTTGCGACCGTAGCCGCCCAATTCACGATAATCATGCCTACGACGGCGAAACCGCGCATCACATCGAGCGAAGCAAGACGCTGCGCACCAACCATCGACAGTCCTCCGCTTCCTAAATTGATTACGTGGCGAGCGACTAGTTCCCTCACTCCGCTCGTTCGACTTCCTCGACGAATTAATTATTTCGCGCTCTATCTGAAAGGAAGGCGGCGCTCCGTGGGGGAGCTGAGTAGAAATCGCCATGAGACTGACCCAGAGCCGGATTCCGACTCAGGTCTATTCAGCGCCGGACGATCCGATGTTGCTGGCCCTTGTATTGGAGCTGACGGACCCCAAGGGGGTCTAGCGCGGCTCGTCGCAGCGGTTAATCGAACGGCCCAGGAAGAACCGCTCGGCGTGGACCTGTCGGTCACGCTCAACCCGAAGACGATTAAGCACGGCGGCAGGCATGTCGCGCTTCGCTGTTCCTTACTGATTTTTCCGCCTCAAAAGCGCTCGTGATTCTGCAATGAAAATGACGACAAACGGCTCACCGAAACACAGGGCTTCGTCCTGACGCTTTCGGCTGCCGCCAATCAGCGGCGACGGCGCGCCGATCGGTCGGGTGGCGGCGCCGCCGGAGGATGGGTGAAATCCTTCCCAAGCCACGCCTGATCGAGTTGACGCTCGATCTGTTGTCCTCGAGTTAGGACGGGCGGCATGTCGGGCACGAACTGCTCGATCCTGCGGCCCATCGCCTGGTCTTCCACCTGACCGGACCGGGCGAGCCTCAGCGCCTCCGCGACGAACGCTCGCCTTATGGTCAGCTGCCGGTCCCGGATCGGTCCGAGCCAGCCGGCGTCACGACCGTCCGGTCTGGCGGCGTCGCGATAGGCGCTGGCCAGCACCGCAGGGATCTCACCCGTCCCCGCGACGAACCGTTCCCGCAGCTTGCGTACGGGGATGCGCTCGGCCTTCTTGACTACGCCTCGCGCGCGACGCGGGGTCGCCTCGGCTTCGACGCCCCTCGCCCGCATCGCGGCTGCGAACCTGTCCCGCCAAACCTGCAGATCGGCCTTGCGCGGGTTCAGCCGTTCTCCATCCCGCCCGAGCGCCCGCACAGTCATATGCACATGAGGGTGACGGTCGTCTGTGTGGAGCGCGAACACATAGGGATGGCGGTCGCCGAAGGTTTGGTCGGCGAAGGCGCGCGCGGCGTCGTGGACCCGAAACGAGTCGGTCCCCGCCGGCATACTGAGCACGATCGACAGCGACACCGGCGAATTCCGTCGATGCCTTGGGTCGACCGAAAGTTCGGCCGTCCAGTCTTCCGCCAGTGACTTAACCGCAGATCGACCCTCCAGCCGCTCGCCGTCCGGCCCCTCCAGAACGAGCTTGCCGTTGCGCGAGATGTAGTCGAGGTGGCGCAGAAGATGGCCTCCATCGCGCGTCCGACCCGTGATCTTGACCATCACCTCCGGCGCCCGGCGCACGACCCGCGCCAGTTGCGCGCGCGTTCCCGACCCTGCCGCGGCGGTTGGTCCGCGAAGCACGGTCGGAGTGATCCGCGCGCGTCGAATGTCGATGGGCGGCCGAAGGACCTCCTCGAAGCCGAAGGGTGTCCGGAAGTCGGTCATAGCTCCGCGGACCAGTAGGCCAAGTTCCCGTTGAAGGCATCATGCAGACCCGCGATGTGCGCCCGGACTTCGTCGCTGAAGGCCGCCAGCTGGGCCGTCTCCAGGTCGAGCACCGTCCCTTCCATCACCGCCGTGTTCAGGGCGCGGGCGATTTGGTTGACGTTGACGCCGATCCGCCGGAGTTCGCGCTGGACCTCGATGAACGCCAGGGCCTCCGGCCGGGTGAACTGGGGCCGGTTGTGAAGGCGTCCGCGGATCAGGGCGACAGACCATTGGGTGCGGGACAGGCCCGCGCTTGCCGCCTCGGTCTCGAGCAGGGCCACATCCAGCTCGCTGAGGCGGAGGGTCAGCTTGCTCGACTTGCCGCCCGTCGGAGGGTTCTCGGGCACGGGAAGATGTGCCTGCGCGACGCCCTCCATGAGGCTGCGCAGGAAGCGCGACCGGCCCCCGTGACCGGCTGCGGCGGCGTCGAAACGACGGGCCAGATCGGGCGAGAGGCGAAGGGTGAGGCGGTCCATCGGTCGAGGGCTTTGTCAGACATTGCCGGCGCAAAGCCTATCCTGCCCTAGACAGTCACCTCCCTCGCCCCGTAGGCCTGCGGGGCTGCCCCGTCCTCCCCTCGGCGTCCGCTTCGCGACCGCTCGCCCACCGCCCTGAAGGGCGCCCCAGCCGGACGACGGGCGATGGATGGACCCCGCCATGCTTTCATCCAGATCGTGCTCTCAGCGTTCCAGGCACTTGTGCGGCGGCGGTTGGAGAACACACCCCTCAGGTTCGACTGCGTGTATTTTCTGTCGCCCCACGACGCCGCGGACGCGACCATCTTCACCGTCTATCCCGGTCAACCACACAGCTTCTTCACGGAGATGTCGGATGAACGGCTGGCGGTGATACGCCTTCTGCGGGTAGATTCAGCGACGTGACGAACGATCCAACCTCGTAGATCGACGCCGCCGCCACGCGGCGTCGATACGATTGACGGTCTCAGCCGGATTGAAGTTCGTGCAGGAAGGTCACCGCGCGTTGGGCGTGGGCGGCCGCGCTGAAGACGAAACGCTTGTCGTCGCGCAGCACCCGGAGCCAGGACTCGACATAGGCGGCGTGATCGTCACGCGGTTCCAGATGGAGTTCGAGGTCGGCGCACAGGAATGCTGCGCCCAATTCCGCCACATATCCTGACAGTCCAGCCCAAAATGGCGGTTGGAAGGTGAAAACCATCGGTTGCCTCCAGCACTGCCCAAAAGCCCCATGGCCTCCCCCGAGGCGGGGGTGGGCGGCGAGAGCGACCGGAGAGGCCTGCTGAAGCGGCGGGCTGCACCCGCAGGGGCGAAATGAAATGGAGCAGCCCGGCGAAGCCGAGGCTTGCAGCGCGCCGCGGCGGGCCTAGCAGGGAGCGCCGACCACTCCCGCATCGAGGGAGAGGCCAAAAAATCGGAGCCGCCGCGCAAGCGGCGTCCGCTTAATGGCGGGCGACAGCCCGCATCGACATGCATCGCGAAGCGGCCGATCGCGCGAGGGATCGGCCGCCATGGCAGTGGCGCTCGTGCGTTAAGTCAGCATGTAGCCGACGTCGGAGGCGCCGGTCGGATAGGCGAACATGGTGGAGCGAAGATCGGCCGCGGTGAGGCCGTGGCGGATTGCCAGACCGAAAACGTTGATTACCTCGTCGGCGTTCGGCCCCACGAGATGCGCGCCGAGGATGAGGTCCGTGTCCTCGTCGATCAGCAGCTTATGGCCGTAGACCGGCTCGGCGAGGCGGCGGGCGGTGAACCAGTCTGGCGTCGAGGCTGCGTTGACCCGGAGCGCGACGCCGCCGCGGCGCGCCGCCTCCTCTGACAGTCCGACGGCGGCGATCGGCGGCAGAGTGAAGGCCACGCTCGGCACGCCGCGATAGTCCGGCTGGTGCGTCGGGCCATCCAGGAGGTTGGCGGCAACTACCTTGGCATCGTGGCTGGACACCGGCGTCAGCCGCGGCCCGACTCCGGCAGCGTCGCCGGCGGCATAGACCCGCGGGTTGGAAATGCTCCGCAGATGCGCGTCGAGCTGCAGGCGCCCGTCCTGCACGGCCACCTCGCCGGCGGACAGGTCGAGCGCCTTGAGGTCAGGACCGCGCCCGGCGGCATGAACGACGAGATCGGCGGCGACGCTGAGATCAGGCTCGCCCTGGCGCTCGGCGTGGACCAGCAGACCGCTCCCGCTGCGCTCGACCCGGGTAACGGTGGCACCGGTCTCGACGCGGATGCCGAGCGCCTCGAACCGGGGCGTCAGCCAGCCCACCAGGTCGGGATCGAAGTGCGGCAGGAGCCGCTCGGCCCGCTGTAGGATGGTGACCTCTGCGCCCGCTCGGGCCGCCAGATGCGAGAACTCCGCAGCGACATAGCCGCCGCCGATCAGCACGATCCGGCGCGGCAGGGCCTGAAGCTCCAGGAACGCATCGCTTGTGCTCACCAGATCTTCGCCCGGAATGCCGAGCGGGACTGGACGCGCGCCGCTGGCGATCAGGATATGGCGGGCCCGCAATGTCCGGCCTTCCACCACGATCGTGTCTGGGCCGGCAAAGCGAGCAACACCGTGTAATGCGTCGACACCGAGCTCGGCGTAGCGGTGCGCCTGCTTGGCGGGGATCGGATCGGTGAAGGTCCGCTTGAACGCCATCAGGTCGGGCCAGTCGATCGCCAGCGTGCCGTCGACGCCATGTCTGGCCATGCGCCTTGCCGCGTAGATCGCTTCCTCGCCGCTGACCAGCATCCTCTTGGGATCGCAGCCACGCAGCGCACAGGTGCCGCCGAACGGACGGTGATCGATGACGGCGACGGACCATCCAGCGGCACGGACCCGGCCGACCGCGACCTGCGCTGCCGTGCCACTGCCGATGACGATCAGGTCGTAGGAAGCCATGGTCGCATCTCCATCCGCATCGGCGCAAAAATCGCGCGCCCAACCTCGAGCGCTTCGGCCAGGCACAGACGAATGCCGTCATCGGCTCCGACCGGACCGCTCGCGCACCAGGCCGCCAGATGATCGTCATCGCAGAAGAAGGCCTGCAAGGTGCAGAGCGACGATGCCGCGCAGCCACTGGCATAGCGACGGCCGGACCAGACGACGATCGCGCCCGGCTCAACCTCTTCCAGCTCGCGGCCGCGGCTGGGGGTATGGATGGCGAGCGTGCGCCGGCACTGGCGGCAGGCCGAGCGGATCATGCAGTCCCGCTCCAGCATGGCGCCGATCCCCAACGCGTCGATGGCGCACATGGCGCTCATGGTCACTCCGCTGACTTCGACTTGATGTTCGCTGGGGCCGTCGGTGAACGGATAGGCGCCGGTCACCCGGCCCGCGCCGTCGAGGACCACGAGATCGCGCCCGGCGAGCCGCTGCAGGGCCGAGCCGACCTCGCCGGAGGGGAGTCCCGATGCGGCGGCGATCTGTGCCGGCACCGGCGAGCGACCATCGGCAGCATAGGCTTGAAGCACGGCGCGCCGGACCCGCTCCTCGACGCCGTCCATCCCGCGCCACTTCGAACCGATGAACGCCGCGAACAGTGCCGTCAGGGCTGCGCGGGCGCTGGGTGTTGTGACTGCGCTCCAGTCCGGGACAACGGCACCGCCGGGAAATGTAACCGTCGATCCAAAGGCGGCTTCAGCGGATGATGCGCGCGCCATCGCCCGCCCTCCTCAGCCGCAGCACGCCTTACCGCCGCTCTCCTGGATCGGCGGACAGGGCACGTCGCCGTAGGAGCAATAGACGCAGCAATCGCCCGGCTTGGGCTTGAGGACCGCGCCGCAACCCCGGCAGTCGTAGAAATACTGGCAGGCATTGGTCGGCATGGTCTCCGTCGCCCGATGACCGCAGTGGGGACAGGTCAGCGTCGAGCGCAGCTCGGGGGTGGCATCAGACATAGCGATAGCCTGCCCAGAGCAGGGCCGCACCGAGCAGCAATCCGATGAGCGTGAGAACACGCATCCAGCGCGGCGTGCATATGCCGCCCGGCCCACAGCGCGCCGCCGTAACTTGCTGGCGCAACAGCAGCGCCGCGCCGGCAAGCAGGCACAATGCGCCAATGAGGAGAAGCGGCGTGCGATACGGCGCGGCGACAATGGCCACGCCGCCGAGCCAAGCTGCGCCGATCCCGGCGGATGCGAAGAGGATCGGCAGCGCACAGCAGGCGGCGACGCCGAACGCCGCAGCGATCCCCGCCAGCGTGAGCGTGGCGGTGCCGATCCCCTTAGGCGGGCTTGGCGTCTGGGTCACGGGCGACTCCTTGTGGCGGGCATTGAGCTGTCCTAACATCTGTAGCGACTACAGACTCAAGAGGTATTTTGGGGATGGCCGCAACCGGCGCGATCCAGATCGGCGAACTCTCACGCCGCACCGGATGCAACATCGAGACGATCCGCTATTACGAGCGGATCGGGCTGCTGCCCGCTCCGCCGCGGCGGGGCCGCTACCGCAGCTATGGCCGGGAGGACGTGGCTCGCCTGGGCTTCGTGCGCCGCGCGAGGGAGCTGGGCTTTACCCTGGACGAGGTACGCGCCTTGCTCGGACTCGCGGTTGGCGGTCAGGCCTCCTGCGCCGAGGTGCGCGAGCTCGCGGCGTCGCACCTGAAGGACGTACGCGCGCGGATCGCGGACCTCAAGCGGATGGAACGGGTTCTGGCCGACTCGGTGCGCGCCTGCGATGCCGGTCGGGATCCGGGCTGTCCGCTGCTCGACACACTTGGCGCCGAAGTGCGGGTCGCGTGAGCATTACGGCTGTCGGGCGTGCATCCAGTCGGCTGCCGCCTGCGCCTTGCTCGCCGCGGTGAAGATCGCCCGAGGCTCGTCCTTGAGCAGTTGCAGCCAGGAGGCGATGTAGGCCGCATGATCGGGTCGCGGTTCGTGCGCGATCCCGAGATCGGCAAGCAGGAACGATGCGGTCAGCTCGGCGGTTGCTTCCTCCATCGCGAGCGCGTGCCTGGTCCACTTGGCGCTGAAATCCCGGTCGAGCCGATGGACTGCGCCACTGGCATGAGCCGCTTCGTGAATGTGGGTGGCATAGAAGCCGTGGGCGTCGTGGAAGGCGCTGAAATCCGGCAAGTGGATGCGGTCTTCGGCGATGTGATAATAGGCACTGGCCGAGCCGTAGACGGTATCGATGCCGAGCGCGGCGATGAAGGCTTCGGCGGCGGCGAGGCGTTCGCTCTCGGGCAGGACCGGCCCCGGTTCGGGCGCATAGCCATCGACCTGATCGGCGTTGAACAGGCTGAATGCCTTGGCGAAAAGCCGTCGGTGGTCGTCATCGTCGCCGGCGTCATCGCCCTTCGCGCGAAACTCCTTCCAGAGGACGCCGAGGCTGGCGTGCTCGCCCTTGCGGACCTGCGCGCCGAGCGCCTGCCACTGGCGATAGGTGCCCCAGACCCCGCTCGCATAGCCGCTGCCATAGGCGGCCGCCCAGAGCGAGACCGTATTTATGCCGCGATAGGGCTTGCCGCTGGCGACGTTGGTCGGGCGGGTGACGTCGGCGCCAGAATGATGCCACGGCATGCGCCAGGTGCCGGTGCCGGCTTCGATCGCGGCGACGATCGCGTCGGTGACGCGCGCATAGACGTCTGAGCGTGGTGAGGCTGACATGATCTGTTCTCCGTTCTCGCGCCGGGGACCATCCCCGGCGGCGGAGGCCCGTTCGCGCCGGGCACAGGGGGCTCGCGCACCCGTCAGGGCCGCAGCGAAGCGGAGGACGGCGAAGCCGTTGCGCGGGTGCGCCGACCGGCGCAGGACTCCGCCAACAGCCGGGGTGGTCTACGGCGCGGGAGGGTCGATCCCGGCAATCACCGCGGTCAGGCGGCCAAGCTCGCCCTCAAGCGCGCGGCGCTGGAGATCGGACATGCGCCGTTCGCGTAAATGCGCCCTGGCATCATCGGCCGCGCGCTCCCACGCCGGCCTGTGGCGGGCGGTGATACAGGCGTTGGGGCAGCGGGTCGGCTCGCACAGAGCGGTGAGCGGCTGCCTGGGATCGGGGGTCGTCACGCGCTTGAGGCAGAGCGCGGTCGCGGGATCGAAGAAGCAATCCGCGAGCAGACCGACGTGGAAGGTGCGCGCGACGCTGGCGAGCATGACGCGCAGGCGGGCCCGATCGGCGATCATGGCGGGCAGTGGCCCGAGCTTAACGGCGGCATCGTCGAGGGTCCGCGCGATGCGTGGTCCCGCCGGTCCGCCGAGTGATGCGCCGCCCTGCCGCCGGTCGAAATAGTCCAGCAGATCGTCAATCTGACCGAGCCGGCGCTGCGCCTCGACCTCTGCGCGAAACCCCGATCCACTGGTCCCGGCATAGCCCTCGAAAGCGGCGACCGAGGCATGCTTGTACTGGATCATGCCGGCGATGGTGCCGAACGGACGGTTGGCGATGTGCCACGCGATGGTGCGCCGGAACTGCCGCGTCGTGATGCGCCACGGCTTGCCATCGGGGCCGGGTGGGATGACCGGCGCATCGGGGCTGCCGAAGACGGTGTTGAGGTGGTCGCGGAAGGCGTTGAGCTGGCGGACCACCTCGCTCGACAGATGCGTCTTGGTGACAGCGCGGGGACGAAGCACCGGCCAGAGCGTGTCGCTTCCAGTCTTCCGTGCCGCGTGTTCCGACAGCCGTTCGAGCACCGTGATCGCCTCGGCCACCGGTTCGATCGTCACCCAGCTCGCCGACTCACCGGCGCTCGATCGGCGCTTGTAGAGGGTCGATCGGACGCGTTGCCGCTCGATCAGGCCGTCTTCGCTGCGCGCGATCGAGAGGCAGCCGCGCCGCATCGCCTGGACCTCGCAGTCGCGCATGCCGGTCAGATAGGCGCATACGATATAGGCGGCGGCCTGCAGCATCCGCTCCTCGATCGCTAGGGTCTTCACGTCGAAGCGGGCACGCCATGGCCGACCGCTCTCGGGAGCGATCGAGATCGGCGTGTCCATGCCGCCGACCTCGGTACCAAGCGATGCAACCGCTTCGCGAATGACATCCGGTGCGCCGGTAGTGAGCATGAGATGCATGGCCGGCTCGGCGACGGCATCGATGCCGGCATGCAAATGGAGGAGATGGGCGTTGATCGGCGGGGTTGCATCCCCGGTGAGGGGATCGATGCGCGTGGCGCCGTTGTGTGCCGTCGTCCAGATGGGCACGCCGCGTCCTTGCCGGGCTCGGCGCGCGAGATAGCGCTCGAGGCGCGCGCGCTGCCGCAGGCGGCGCTCTGCATCAGGCAGTCCGCGTTCGGCGGCGAGCAGCCGAGCGCGGACTGCCTCGAGCCGATCGAGCGCGACCCGAGCCGCCAGAATATCGGTCGCGAAGGTCGTGACATAGCGCAGCGACCAGGCGAGCAGCGGCGTGACAATCTCCTCCGGCATGCGTGGGGTGCGGTTCTCGCGCACATGCCGATATCCGGCGACGCGCGCAGCCGCTTGCCCGGCCCACGGCTCGAACCCGAGACCGCCTCCAGGCAGGTGATCCCGGAGATGGTAGAGATCGGTGACCACCTGCAAGAGCTGGCCGACGATGACGGGGCGCCGCGCTGAATCATCCCGCAGGTGGCGCGCATAAGCGTCGATCAGCGCCTGATCGATGCGGCCCAGGTCGAGCCGCCCAAGCCGCTCGCGCGCGAAGGCGAAGAACCGGCGAGCCCGGTTGAATGCCTGTCGGATGCTGGCGGGCGGCAGCTTCGGGTGGTAGCCGGGAAGACCGACGTTGAGGCGGGCGTAGAGATAGGCGCGCATTGCCGCCTGCACATCGGCATGTTCGAGCACGTCGAAATGCACGGTGACGTGGCAGCGCCGAGCGTTCTCGCGGAAGACGGCGGGACCGAGATCCCAGGTCGGGTCGCCGACGTGCGACAGCTCCTCGCGGGCATGGCCCGCCTTGAGCGGCGCGCTCGCCAGCACAGGGCGATCGTCGAACGCGGGCACGAGGGCATGGACGGGGCGTGGTCATGCGCGTGCCTCCGGCGGCAGATAGAGCCGTTCGCTCCCCATCTGCCGGCGCGCTTCGGCGATAACGGCATCGGAGAAGACCGGCAGGACCTGGACCGTGATCCGGGTGTGGACGCGGCCGAACTTGGCGGCCCAGTCGCTCGCCGGCAGGCTGCATCGCTGCTCTTCGACGAACGCGAGAAAGGCGAGGATCGCGGGGAGCTTGCGCGCGGTGATGACGGCGTTGGGACAATCGAGGCAGCCCCAGAAGGGCTGCGCGCAGGGCGAACCGGGCTCGGCGAAAGGACTGCTATGGAAGCCCGCGCAGGCGGCGAGCCAGACATCCTGTTCGCCGTCGAGCACCGGACCCACCGTATCAGCCGACATCAGCGACGCGACCTGTTCGGGCGCTTCGCGCAGCGCCTGCTCGGCGGTGGGTGGAAGCACGGTCGGCATCGCCGCAGCGACCGCTGCGCGGAAGGCATCGGCGACGGCCGCCTCGTGCAACGGCCGGAGCGACGGCAGATCGGCATAGTGGCGCGCCGCGACCTCGCGGGTGTGACCGACCGCGAAGCGGGCCATATGCCCCTCGGTCTTGGTGTACCATAGCGCCTTGTGGGTCTTGCGCAGCCGGGAAAGCAGCAGATGGAGCGGCTTCCCATCATCGCCGGCGATACCATGGCGACGAGCCCAGGCGGCGAGTTGGAACTTGGGATCGACGATGCCGGCGCGAAGGCCGCCAACGTTGTGATAGAGCCAGAGGCAATCGTCGGTCAGATGCTCGCGTGCGACGGCGGTGACGTCGATCAGGCGACGCATGAGGCCGCCGGGTGTGCCGCTACCACCATCGCGGACCCGCATGCTCTTGTGCTCGGCACCGCGGGCGCGGCGCTTCAGATAGCGTAGCTCCACCGTGCCGGCATGCGGGTTGGTGAGACAATCCACGGTCAGCGTCTTCAGGCACTCCGGCTCGAGGCCGGTATCGAGCGTGAGCAGCACGAGCAGCGCCGGCAGATCGCGCGCGAGCAGATGATGGCGGCCATGCAGGTCGTCGATGAGCGTGCTGATCGGCAATCCGCGCCGCATGCGCATGAAATAGAGGCGCTTCAGCGCGGGCTGGTCTGCGACGATAAAGCCCTGCCGCGCGATGATCGCTTCGACATCGGCGCGCGCCCTGGCGACGACAGGGTCGCCCTCATCAGTGCGGTCGTCGGCGCCGAGGCGGCGAAGCATCGCTTCGATATCGGCCCTCGCGGCGTCGCGCAGCGCGCGGGCGACGAAGGGGCTATAGGCATCGCGCGGGGTCGAGCGGCCCGCCGAAGTGGCCAGCGTGTAGCGCAGCCGCTCATGCAGGTCGGGCGCGATCCGATCGGGCCGGTCTGCCTCGATCGCGCGCAGCGTGTTGATGACCTTGCCGACCGTTATGTGCCGGTGGATCGCGCCCATCCCACGCCGTTCGAGCGCGGACGCAAAGCCATCGATATGGACTGCGCGCAGGTCGTTGACGCCGGTCACCTCCGGCGCATCATCGCCAAGCCAGGCGAAGAAGTGGCGATAGACC